>JBGSYT010000025.1:0-28553 GCA_041750855.1 Pyrinomonadaceae bacterium
AGTTCGGCCTCATCGCCCTCGCCCACAACCTCCAAAGGTTCAGTGCCAATCACTGAAAGATGGATCCCTTCGAATCAAAATAAAAAGAAGCCGCCTGAAATCACTTTCCAGACGGCCTCAGTCTTTTGACACACAGAGAAAGATGAAGAAGGAACTTGTTGCTGAGATTCTGGAGAGATTCGAAGAGGCACGCACCGAACTATACGGTACGGAATGCTGGAGTGCTAGAGATCTCCAGGAAATACTCGGCTATACAAAGTGGCAGAATTTTCAGAATACTGTTGATAAAGCAAAGGAAGCATGTCGAAACGCGGGCGAAGATTGTGAGAATCACTTTCTAAAGGTGGGTCGGACCATTAAATTAGCAAACAATGCGTCTAGAGAAATTGAAGATATTGCATTAACTAGGTATGCATCGTACTTAGTTGCCCAAAATGGGGACCCGTCAAAGTCACAGATTGCATTTGCACAAACTTATTTCGCTGTGCAAACCCGCAAACAAGAAACAATAGAAAAACACTTGCTCGATGTCGAAAGGGTTACCGCTCGTGAAAAGCTTTCAAAGTCCGAAAAGAACCTCTCTGGAATAATTATTTACGAACGCGGTGTTGATGATCGAGGATTTGGAATTATTCGAAGTAAGGGAGATCATGCACTCTTTGGGGGTTATTCAACAAACGACATGAAGCGCAGATTGGCCGTTCCAAAAGGAAGACCGTTGGCTGATTTCCTTCCGACACTGACTATAAAAGCTAAAGATTTTGCTACCGAACTCACGAGTCACAACGTAATCGACAAAGATTTGCGAGGCGAGACAGCAATTTCGCAGGAACACGTGGACAACAATGCAGCAGTCAGGAATATTTTGAAGCAACGTGGAGTGAGACCAGAAAGCCTGCCGCCTGCGGAAGATGCCGGCAAAGTGAAACGCAAGCTTGAATCGGAATCAAAATCGTTGTTGAAAGACGTTCGGCGATTGAAAAGTAAAAAATGTTAGCCGGAAGGTCTCGGAAAATTTGGTATGCCGTTAAGGATATGAGGGCGGGAATGTTGTCAGTTTTTGATCGAGCCTGGCGAAAGGATCAGGCTTCGAAAGGTATCTCGGCATTTTGAAGAACGCTCAACTCGTTTCTCGACACGCGTTCAAGCAATTTCGGGTCATCGAACATCTTTAGCAGTCCATTGACCGTTGCATATCGAGGCTCGTCGGAAACAATGACGGGCAAGTTGATATAGTTTCTTAGGTATCGGTCTATCCCTTCCAGCAAAGCCCCGCCACCGGTCAGGATGACACCGCGGTCGTAAATATCTGCGGCGACCTCGGGCCTTAGCTCGGTCAAAGTGTCCCGTATCATTTCAGCTATGCGACGAACGATCGATTCGACGATCGGATAAACCTCACCCGACGTTATTTCGACGGCCGACGGGCTTCCCGTCTGTACATCGCGGCCCCTTACCTCAATGGTCTTTCCAAGGTCTTCGGGAAGAAAGGCCGACGCGAACGTCGTTTTCAAAAACTCGACCGTTTCCTCGCCTACCTGCAATCCGCGATGACGCCGAAGGTGTGTGGCCAGAACCTCATTGATCGCATTGCTGCCGTATCTTTCCGAGGTGGACGTGACGATGGTCCCTTTGGCAACAATAGCAATGTTGGTTGTCGCCGCACCGATGTCGATAATGGCCGTTGCACGCTTGTCCGTCGGTAAAACGCCCGCACCGAACGCAGCAGCCAAACCTTCCTCCATCATAAAGACCTTGCCGATCGACGACTCTTCGGCCGCGTTCAATAATGCACGCTGCTCGACCTGAGTTACGTCGGAGACCATGCTTATCACGGCCTGCAGCGACAGGTTTGAACCTCCTGTACGCGCCTTCTTGACGAAATGCGCGAGCATCTTTTTGGTCCGTTCAAAATCGCCGACAACCCCGCCGATAAGCGGCGGACGGACAGCAACGTCGCGCCCCTCGCGGCCGGCCATGTCACCGGCCTCCTGACCAAACGCAACTACTTCTTCGGTGATTTCGTTGATCGCGACGAGCGAGGGTTCATCCAGAACAACGCCGCGTCCCTTGACCGCAATGATCGTGCTTGCGGTTCCAAGATCTATCGCCATCGAGTCAGTGACGAGTTTCTTGAGGGAGGATATCCTTAACATCGTTGTAATACTGCTCTCAAATTATATTCTTTTTGAAATCTATCTGACAACAAATATTGTTCCAAACAAAAAGTACGATTCAACTCCAGCGAACTTCAAGCACATTCACAGGCTGGACACGATTTTTAACCACTAAGGGTTCGCGAACATTCACAGGAATCAAATTACCGCTTGCCGCAGCAGTTGCCTCGCTCATCAAGATCTGACCGCCGGCAGCGTTCGACTCAAGCCTGGAAGCTAGATTGACCGTGTCGCCGATCGCCGTATATTCCGACCTCTTATTCGAGCCTATATATCCGATGGTTGCTTCGCCGGTGTGCAGCCCGATGCCGATAGATATGCTGCCATAACCTTCAGCGTTCAGCTCAGTATTCAACTGGTCGACCTTCTTCTGCATCGTAACCGCGGCCTTCACGGCATTGAGGGCATCTTCCTCGCCCGCCGTCGGAGCACCAAAAATGGCCATCAATCCATCACCTATATATTTATCGAGCGTTCCGCCATGTTCGAAGATAATATCGGTCATAACCGAGAAATAGCGATTCAAAAGCCCGACGACCTTTTCAGGTTTTTCCTTTTCTGAGATCGCCGTAAAACCTCGAATGTCTGCGAATAAGACGGTCACCTTCTGGTTCGCTCCGCCGAGGCGGAAAGAGTCAGGATTGTTCAAGAGCTGCTTTACGACATATTCGGGCATGAACCGGCTGTAGTTCGCCCTTGCGACCTCCTCACGGGCCAAACGCTTGTGGGCCTTAACGGTCTCGACGGTGAGAGCCGTTTGAGCCGCGACGGCGCTGATCATTTCGAGATGGTCGGCCGTAAACGCCGCAAAGGGATCAAGGCGGTCTGCATAAAGCACTCCGTGAACGTTCGCTTCAGTTATCAACGGGGCACAGATCGTGGACCGAACGCCCTGTGAAACTATCGAATCCGCGCCAAGGAACTGTTCGTCCGTCTTTGCATCCTGCGACAGCATCGCGACCTTTTCCTTCATGACCTTCTGGGTGATGGTCCGGCTTATCGTTAACTTCTCGGTCAGCTTGTCGGTTATCTCGTCCCGTGTCTTTACGGCGATCGGGAAGAGGCTGTAATCGAGAATCTTGCCATCGACAGTTTCATCAGCGATCAACGCTACGACCCTGTCAGCCGGCGTTCCGCGGAAGATAAGGTCGGTCGCCTTCTCAAAAATCTCTTTCAAGTCAAAAATCGTGCCAATCGACTTACTCATTTCGTAGAGCAGGTCGAACATCTTCGCCTTCCGACGAAGGTCCTTTATCTCTTCGGGAGTGATGGAGGGCGATTCGATGGAAAGATGGGTTTGCCGGCCAATTATCTCGTTTGCTGAGATCTGCACCTGCGTCTGCCCGAGCGGTTTGTCGTCATAATTGACTCCTTCGTTTACAACGGCAACGGTCTCGGCGTCGTAATCCTCTCCGGAAACAGAACGCTTCAAAACCTCGGGCAGAGGGCCGGTCGGTTTTGGCGGCTCAACCAAGACAAACTCAAGCCGGCTTTCCCCGATTACGATCACGTCGCCCGGCTCAAGCTTCTTTTCGAGCATCGGCGAGCCGTTGACAAAGACGTGGTTGACGCTGCGGACAAGTTTACCGTTTTCGAAATAGCCGTCAACAATACTGTAATCTCCATTTTCCGGTCTGACGCGCGCGTGTTTTCTCGATACCCTCCGATCGTTCAGGACGATATCGTTTTCTTTTGCCCGCCCGATAGACTTTTCGGAATCGGGCAGGAGATCGTAATTCCGAACGTCTCCGTTCGGTTCGGTAATTCTGAGTGAGGCTCTCACGATAAACGTAATTGTAAAGGCTAAAGCCTAAATGGTAAATTGAGCGCTCTGCCATTTGCGAAACCGTCATGATTTACCTGGATAACAACGCTACGACCAGCCTCGCACCAGAAGTCGCTGAAGCAATGACGCGGGTACTATCCGGCAGGTTCGGGAATCCTTCTTCAAACCATACATTAGGATGGGAAGCGAAAAAGGAAGTCGATGGTGCCCGGGAATCGTTGGCAGATTTGCTTGGAGCGGCCTCAGCGGACGAGATCGTTTTCACATCGGGAGGAACGGAGAGCGACAATTGGGCTGTGATCGGTGCAGTGAGTAGTGTAAGGGAACGATCGCACATCGTAACGACGGTGGTTGAACACGAAGCGGTACGAAATATTTGCAAAAGGCTTAAAAACCAAGGGCACGAACTTACCGTTCTATCCGTTGACGGCGAAGGGGCTCTCGATCTGGACGAACTGCGAAACTCTCTGCGTGCCGATACGGCCATCGTCTCGATCATGCATGCGAACAACGAAACGGGC
This sequence comes from Pyrinomonadaceae bacterium, assembly GCA_041750855.1. GTDB lineage: Bacteria > Acidobacteriota > Blastocatellia > Pyrinomonadales > Pyrinomonadaceae > OLB17. Next base: position 4,485 of record JBGSYT010000025.1, read on the forward strand.
GTTATCTTTCCCGTCGCCGAGATCGCGGGCATAGTAAAGGAAAGGTCGAATGCTCTGTTTCACGTGGACGGCGTAAACGCTGCGGGAAAGGTGCCGATCGACTTAAAGAACACCGCCATGGACCTTTATTCCGTATCGGCCCATAAGTTTCACGGGCCAAAAGGGGTCGGTGCCTTGTATATTCGAAACGGCGTCGAGCTTTCACCTTTTCATTTTGGCGGCGGCCAGGAAGGGGGACGACGTGCGGGCACCGAAGCCGTGCACCAGCTAGCTGGAATGGGTGCGGCTGCACGGGTTGTTTCAGACCTCTCGCCGATGGAGTTTGCGCGTGAACTACGCGACCGACTTGAAAACGATTTATTGGAAAAAATTCCAAATTCTCGTTTGAATGGTACGGCCGATCCGTCCAGGCGATTGCCTAACACATCGAACATCTCCTTTGCGAACGTGAACGGTGAAATGATCCAGGAAAGGCTAAACACGAGGGGAATTTATGTTTCGACAGGGTCGGCGTGCTCGTCGATCGACCACAAGGCATCGTCCGTTCTAGAAGCGATGAACATTCCGTATTTATACGCGATGGGTGCGATCCGATTCTCGCTCGGCAGATATAACAGCCGCGACGATGTCGAAGCAGTTTCGTCGGCCCTTCCTGCGATCATTGAGAGTTTGAGGGAACTGGCAGCCGGAGCATGAATCGTCAAGCGGCCTTTTGGATCCCGTAGCGCTCGAGTTTTAGATATAAACCCCGCCTTGTTAGTCCAAGTTCACTAGCAACTCGCGAAATGTTCCAATTGTGCCTCGCCAGTGCTGCTCTGATCATTTGGGTCTCAAGTTCGCCAACGGCGTCCTCGAGCCTGCTGCCCAATGAGGCAGCGTTAAACGAGAAATTGTTGTCGTAGGAAGCTATCGGCGTAATGTTATTGCTCTCTTCATAGCTGACGAGAGGCCGTGCCGTCCTCTTGAGTTCCGGAGAAAGATGGTCCGGCGTGATTACTTCTTTATCAACGGCACGAGCGATTATTCGCTGGATCTCATTGCACAACTGCCGCACGTTGCCTTCCCACTCGCAGACCATCAAAAGGTCGATCGTCTGCGGCAGAAACGTTACATCTCGTTTTCCGAATCGCTCTGAATAGTGATTGACATAATAGTTCACAATGGGCGGGATCTCCGACCTTCGTTCGCGCAGCGGCGGGACGCGCAGGCGAATAACGTTGAGCCGATAGTAAAGGTCTTCGCGAAACGAGCCGTCGGCAACTTTGTCCTCAAGCGGCATATTGGTCGCCGCGATCACGCGAACATCGACCTTAATAGGGCGTTTCTCACCAATAGGCTGGACCTCGCCTTCCTGCAAAAACCTAAGGATCTTCGGCTGAACGTCGAGCGGAAGGTCGCCTATCTCATCGAGAAATAAAGTACCGCCATCGGCCGATCTGATCATTCCCGGAGAATCGTACACGGCGCCGGTGAATGCGCCTTACCGGTAACCAAACAGGTGTCCTTCGGCTAATTCTTTGGGTACTGCCGTGCAGTTGAACGGAACAAATATCTTGTCCTTACGATTCGAAATGGCGTGAATAGCACGCGACACCAACTCCTTTCCGGTGCCGGACTCGCCGGTGACGAGCACGGTAACGTCAGAAGAACGGATCTTGTAAACTTCTTCAACGAGTGCGGTCATTGCGGGAGAAGAATGTATAAAGCCGGGCATTAGGCTGTTCGACGCATAGGGGCTCGATTCACGTTGGATCGGTGCGGATCTGTCTTTCTCGCGAAGAGAGATCACGTCTAAGCCCAGCTCGACAACACGGAGTAGCGGCTGTAGCGAACTTTCATCGTTCAATGCCGCACCGGAACGCGGGCCGATCAAGAGAAAAGCCGGTTCCGCATTCGATGGCCGCATCTGAAAAAACGCAATGTCCTTGCGAGCAAGGAACGATCGTTCACTGCCGTCTAGCCGGGCCGATTCGAACTTTGTGAGCAGCTCGGAACCTTCGTCCGGAGAAAATCCGTGGGTAATGAACGGGCGAACCCGATTACTCTCGCTGGCCTGTGCTATCAGGATCTTCCGAGCGCCGCTCTCTTGTTGCAGAACAGCAACCAGCTCACGAAACAAGAGCTCACGCGAAGCGGTCGCCTCCGCAAGCCTAACCATTAGAAGTTGAGAGACGACCGAATTCTTCCGCCGGTATCTTTCAGGCTTTTCCTCCGCCGGGTGTGAGTGCTGGCGTTCGACGATCTTCTGCTGGACGGAATTGACAAAACTTTTGATATCCAGCCTCTTAAAGATCTCTCCCGCCGTCGTCAAATGCTTGATCGCCCGTGGGTTCTGCGCCGCATCGAGATTAACGCCGATAAGGAAATTCGCCAGGGCAGTGTGAAAAAGGTCCTCGGCCGCCTCAAAGATCGTCAGGCTTCGGTAGAAATGATGGACGGCGAGTTCCGGATCGTTTTCGACGAGAGCGGCCATCCCACGAATATGCTGAATACTGCCGAGCACGAAGAAATCCGACGACGGGTCGGTTTTTTCGATCTTTTGAAGATATTCCTCACAATCCAAAGGTGACTTCGTATAGAGGTAGCATTCGGCAAGGATAAGGCCCGCAAGATTTGCGTGGGTCTTATCATCGATCTCGCGGGCGAGGTCGATCGCCGCGAGCGCGTCGCGGGCCGCTTTGTCATGCTCGCCTTTAGCGAGCCGGCAGCGGGCAAGATTTCTCATGGCCTGAACGCTATACCAGCCATGCTTTTTTTCCCTCGCCATTGCGACGGCCCGGATGAGAAGTGATTCGGCTTCGTCGAGTTCGCCCTTCAAGATCTTTAGTTCGCCCAGGGAATCCAGTATGCCCGCCACGTGGACGTGGTTGCTCTTAGAGGCCAAGTCGAGCGATCGCGTGATCATTTCCTCGGCACGCGGCCAGTTTCCGATGAGAAGCAGATTGAGCCCGAGGTTGTTATAGGCGATGACCGAATTGAGAATATGTTCGGTACGTTCGAAAAATCGGATCGATTTTTCCAAGCAATCAATACCTTCCTTGGGCTTGCGAAGGTATACGAACGCTCCGGACATTTCCGTATATAGCCGACCGAGCATAAACGGGGCCGACCTTTCCCCTATTATCTGAATTGCCTGCTCAAAATAGTCGAGCGATCGTTCGCTGTCTCCTTCCAGATGGAATACAAGGGCGATCTCGCGATAGGCCTCGGCCATCCCGATCCAGTTGCCCTCCTCCCGAAAAACCGCAAGAGCCTTTTCGGCAAAGTCGCGCGCGATAGAGTATTCATTGAGCTTTCTGTAAACCCGAGAAAGCCCGATATAGATCATCCCGGTCAAACGGGTAAGATCGTGTTGCTGGGCGACAGCGAGATTCTCCTTTAAAAGGGTTGCCGCTTTTGGCTGGTCGGAAAGGTTGCTGTAGGCAATGGCAAGCTGAGTCGTGACCCTGACCTTAGTCTCGACCGAGAGCCGCTCCAAAATCTCCGAGTTTTCAAAAGGCTTTAAGATCTCAAGCGACTCCGCGTAACGCCCGATCGTTTCGAGTGTGAACGAAAGCAGCCTTTTAAGGTTTGCGAGATCGTCGTCCGTATGGGTGAAGCCTTCTATGGCCTCGACCAGCATCGCCTCAGCTTCATTTGAAAGCCCGTCGCGCAGTTTCTGCCCCACGCCCGCGAAAATGGTGTCCAGCCTTTCACTGTTGATTTGACGCAGCTTGGCCGATCCGCGAGGTGCGGAAAGGCGGACCGGCCTTGTTCTCTCGGCCGTGTTTACCGACTGTTTCTTCATCAGAATCTGTTGTGTAACTATTAAACTAGGATAACGCCGGTAATTTCAGTGACCGGGCCCGATTTAATGCCAAATTGAATACTTAGTAAACAGCGCATCTGAAATCTACCAAAAAACACGGTTCAGAGTCTATAATTTTCTTTGCGAACAGATCGACGCGCCGAAGAACGAACATTCAAGAATGGCCGAAATGACCGATAGCGAGACCGGCGTACTTACCGAACGTCGAGCCAAACTCGAAAAGCCGAGGCTTTTTAAGGTACTGCTGCACAACGACGACTTCACGACGATGGAGTTTGTTGTTTTCGTGCTCGAGTACGTTTTTATGCGCGACGCCATCGATGCGTTTACCATTATGTTGAAGGTCCACAACGAAGGCGTCGGCCTGGCTGGAGTCTACCCATACGAGGTGGCGAATATGAAGGCCGAAAAGGCGATGAACCTCGCGAAATCGAGGGAATACCCGCTTTTATGTACGGTCGAGGAAGAGTGACCTAACCAAGGCTGCGGATTAGACGATCGAAAGACGCCGCGTCCGAATCAGACAGAAGCTGGTCGATTGTAATATTTCGGAAGGCTGATGTTGCCAACAGGACCCGAAAACGCCGCTGTCCTTCATTTCCGAGGTACTGAGTTGGGCAAGCCTGGCTCACATAAGGGCGGCTAACTCGAAGCGAACGGAAGAGAACCATATAACAATCCGCTATGGTTTCTCCTGGTCCGTGGGTTGCGCCCGTATGAGGAGTTGTTAAAAGATCGGCCGCGTCCGCCCGAAGCGGGTGGCGTGCATCATTCGCCATTCGTCGTACTTCTTCCGTAACCCGAAAATAATAATCGACGATATGGCCCATTTCGTGCAAAAACGTAATATTGACTTGTGAATTTTTGCTCTCACTAAAACTAACTGAGCTTAGTCGCGTTATCTTGTTTCGCGGATCATTACCGCCGCCTTTAACGGGAGGTTGGTTTGGCCGGCGTGCTTCGATCCGGCTGAGCACGGCAAGATGAGCGACGGGTAAAAGCGAAACTGTGCTCCTAAGAACGACGGTTTGTGTAGCGTTCGGCGGTTCTAACGGGCCACCGAACCTGACGAGTTCAACACCACCTGGCAGCATTTCGGACATTAGTCGGATACCTCCTATGTCGTTTGCTTGACAACTAGCGGCGGGTGTTCTCCCGGGTGGGCGGCGGTAGGCGAAATTTTCAACGCGAAATGGTAAAATCGACTATTTCCCGGCAGTTTAGCCCGAAACCTTTCACTATTTTACAGTTTTTATGACGGAACCGCTAGAGTTGAAGAAAACAGTTAACCTGCCGAAGACGAACTTCGCGCAGAAGGCCAATCTCGGCCAGAGCGAGCCTGCCCGATTGAAAAAATGGCAGGAAGCGGACCTCTACGGGCAGATTGCCGAGGCGCGAAAAGGCCGTAAGAAATTCATCCTTCACGACGGGCCGCCGTATGCGAATGCGGATATCCACATCGGCACGGCGCTGAACAAGATACTTAAGGATTTCGTCGTCAAGAGCCGTTCAATGATGGGTTTCGACGCGCCCTACGTGCCCGGCTATGATTGCCACGGCCTGCCGATCGAAACTCACGTTGAGCGGAAACTGACAGAGAAGGGCAAGAACAAAGCCGACATCCCTGTTTCGACTTTTCGTCGCATCTGCCGCGAGCATGCCTCCACGGCGATGAATAACCAGACGCGCGATTTCAAGCGGCTAGGCATCCTTGGTGAGTGGGACAACCCGTATCTAACGATGTCGGCAGAGTACGAATCTGCGACGGCCCGGCTGTTCGGCCGATTTCTCGAACGCGGTTACGTTTACAAAGGCCTTAGGCCCGTTTACTGGTGCATTCACGATCGCACGGCGCTCGCCGAGGCCGAAGTGGAATACAAGGAACATACTTCGCCGTCGATCTACGTCAAATTTCCGATGATGACCGATCCGGCCGAGATCGATCCTGTTCTGGCTGGAAAAAACGTCTTCGTCGTCATATGGACAACGACGCCGTGGACGCTTCCGGCAAACCTCGGAATCGCCGTTCACCCGGATCTTGACTACTCAGCGATCGAGGTCGGTGACGAGGTTTTTATCGTTGCGTCTGAATTGTCCGGCAGTTTTGCGGAGACATGCGGGTTCGCGGCCAGGAGGGAACTTGCTCGGTTCAATGGCTCGAAACTCGACCGCATGGAAGCAAAGCACGCTTGGCTTGACCGTACGTCGTTAATAATGAACGGCGAACACGTCACGCTCGGCGAGGCGGACGCCGAGGTTGAGCTGAACGTGCGTTTTGAGGACAAGAATTCTAAAAAGTCCGGAACTGGCTGTGTCCATACGGCTCCCGGCCACGGTGCAGACGACTTCCACATCGGCAAGGCTTATGGTCTTGAGATCTACAATCCTGTCGATTCCGCAGGAAAGTTCGTCGCCGATGTCGAACACTTTGGCGAAATGGATATTTTCGAGGCCAATCCAAAGATCGTCGAATTTCTGCGCGAGAGGGGAATGCTGGTATACGCTGAGCAATACTCGCATCGTTACCCACATTGCTGGCGGTGCAAGAATCCAGTCGTCTTTCGAGCCACGCCGCAGTGGTTCATTTCTATGGACAATGTAGGAGGTGAGCCTTCTAGCAAAGGTCTCCGACAAAAAGCCCTTAATGAGATCGAAAAGGTGAAATGGCATCCGGCATGGGGAGAAGACCGGATGCGAAATATGTTCAAAGGCCGGCCCGACTGGTGCGTATCGCGGCAGCGGTCATGGGGCGTACCTATCCCGGTATTTTATTGCCAGGACTGTGACGAGCCGGTTGCCGACACGAAAGTTGTCGATCACGTGGCGGATATCTTTGCGGTCGAAACAGCCGATGCGTGGTACAACCGAACGGAATCCGAGTTGCTGCCCGAAGGATTCGTCTGCCCGAAATGCAACAGTGCTGACTTCCGAAAGGAGACCGACATCCTCGACGTTTGGTTCGATTCAGGCTCAAGCTGTGTGGCCGTACTTGAGACTCGCGGAGACACCCTGCATTTCCCTGCGGATCTTTATCTCGAAGGCGGCGATCAGTATCGCGGCTGGTTTAATTCTTCATTGAGCTGCGGTATCGCCGCTCACGACAGGTCCCCTTACAAGCAGATCGTCACGCACGGGTGGGTCGTTGATGGTGAAGGCAAGAAACAATCGAAATCGCTTGGCAACGTGACCGCTCCGCAGGAGATCATCGACAAATCGGGTGCGGAAATATTGCGGTTGTGGGCGGCTGCGGTCGACTACACGGAAGATGTGCGGTGCTCGGATGAGATTTTGTCGCGGGTGGTCGATTCGTATCGAAAGTTCCGCAACACATTGCGGTATGCGCTCGGCAATGTCGACGGATTTGACCCGGTGGGTGACGCAGTCGCTGAAAGCGAAATGCTCTCGATCGACCGATGGGCGCTGGCCAATCTGGCCGAGGTGAGGGAGAAGGTCATAGGTGGTTACAACGCATACGACTTTCAGGCTGCCTACGGGGCGCTGTATCATTTCTGCACTGTCACTTTGTCGGCTCGGTACTTCGATATAATCAAGGACAGGCTTTACATCTTCGCGCCAAGATCAGCGGAACGCCGATCGGCCCAGACCGCTCTTTATCGGATAACGGACACGCTCTGTCGGCTGCTGGCTCCGATCCTGGTTTTCACTAGCGATGAGGCTTGGGAGAATCTTCCCGGCCAGTCCGTATACTCCGTGCATCTTGCTGAGTTTCCGAGCCAAGAAGGACAACCCGACAGTAAACTTCTTAATGGCTGGGAACGCATCTTCGCAATACGCGATGAGGTGCTGAAAGCACTTGAAGAGGCCCGCATCGCGAAACGAATTGGCTCGTCGCTCGAAGCGAAAGTGGTCGTGACTACCGACGCCGGGACGACACGGTTCCTGCTCGATTACTATGATCAACTCCGCTACACCTTTATCGTCTCGCAGGTGGAAGTGCACGAAGGCGATGCATTCAGGGTTGAGATCACGAGGGCCGACGGCCAGAAATGCGAACGTTGCTGGAACTATTCGACCCGTGTCGGCGAGTTTGAAAGCTACCCGACCGTGTGTGAAAGATGCATATTTGCACTTGGCGAGATCGAAAAAGCAAGTGGGGCACAGGCTCCCTAACACTGTACGGTTTCGAAATAGACTTCAAGAGGTTGGGTGATAACATGTTCAAAAATATAATATCGGCCGCGATCCTCGTTTTCAGTCTTGGAATAGGTGTTTCAGCACAAACCGTCTACACGCCTGCAAGAGGCTCGGCTGAACGCAAGGCGATCCTTGACGCTCTTCGGGTGCCGGTCGAGCGCGACCTAAAGCAGAAGATCGTTTTCAACGCACAGGATTTCAACGTGATGGGCACGTGGGCTTTTGTAAGCGGCGATCCGCAAACTCCAACCGGGGGCCGGCCGAATTATCGCGGCACGCGATACTGGGACGCGGTGCAGGACGACATGTTCGACAATAACTTCTTTGCCCTGTTGAGAAAATCGAGTGGCAAATGGCGTGTCGTGACGTACGCGATTGGCTGCACCGATGTCTGTTACGCTGACTGGTGGCAGCGATACCGGGCACCTCGGAGAATATTTCCGTATACTGAATGATAGCCAATGGTTGTGGATTTCCTGCAGTTGATTTCATCTCCGGATGCCGCTTACGGCGAGGGGCTTGAATTTTTTCGTGGCAGAGGTATGCTCAATCAGGCGATAAGAAAACTTGCATTTGACCTTGAACGGGAGGGTATTGATTATGTGGCAATTGGAGCAATGGCTCTGAATCGTCACGGTTATAGACGGTTCACCGAAGATATTGACCTGCTTTTGACGCGGGAAGGACTGGAGGTATTTCGAGAAAAGCTCGTTGGGTTGGGCTATCGGCCGGCGTTTGAGGGTGCGAGGAAGAAATTCAGGACGACTGGCGAGAACATTCCTATCGAGATAATAACCTCGGGAGAATATCCGGGTGACGGACTTCCAAAACCCGTGGTTTTTCCCGAGCCTAATGATTGTTCGATCAATATCGACGGAGTGAGAACGGTCACGCTTGAAAAGCTGATCGAGCTTAAGTTGGCCTCAGGTATCTCGGCTCCGCATCGCTTGAAAGATCTTGCTGACGTACAGGAATTGATCAAGATAAAAGGCCTGGACAAGAGCTTTTCCGAACGACTTGATGATTCGGTCAGGGCAAAGTTTGTCGAACTGGCCGAGGCGGTTGAGTCTGCGGGCCCTGAACTCGGCTAACCGGGGTCGTAGAAATTGCTTTGGGTCGATAGCCCACTCTAAAGGAGTTCTTACAAATATGAGAATCGCGCTATTCATTCTCGCATATGCCCTCGCCACATTGGCCGTTTCAGGCCAGCCTTCGGATAAGGACGCGGTGCGCGTGCCGCTGGAGAATTACATCAAAGCTCATGCGACCGGCGACCCTGAATATGCTCGTAAGGCCTTTCACATCGAAGGCAGCATGACCTGGATACGCGACGGAAAATATACGAGCGAGGCGTTTGACGCGTTCATCAAACGTGCGTTTACAGGCAAACCCGCAGCCGACGAGGAAAAGCGGAAGGAAGGCCGTAGGATCGAGGCGATCGATGTCTCTGGAAATGCAGCTGTTGCCAGGATAGTTCTTGATTACCCGGCGGTAAAATTCATCGACTACATGACGCTGCTGGAAATAAACGGCGAGTGGAAGATAGTAAATAAGACCTTTTTTGCGGAGCCTAAACAGCCCGCCGGAAACACGCGAACACAGTGAATAAACGAGATCTTATTTGGAAGTTAATGTATCTCGGCCTCACCGGGGCCGTCTTTATGATCGACCAGGCGACAAAGGCGTGGGCCGTTCGAAGGCTGCGTTTTGGCGACAATGTGATACTTATACCCGGCTTTCTTAATTTGGATTATGCCCAAAACACCGGGGTCGCATTTTCTATGCTGGACGATTATGGCGATCCGGGCCGCTGGGGGCTTTCTGCGGTCGCGATATTTGCAGCTGCGCTGGTGCTCTATTTCTTCTGGAAAACACCCCGCTCTGACGACCGTCTTCTCGGTGCCCTTGCCCTACTTCTTGCTGGGATCGCCGGAAACGTAACGGACCGAATTCGGCTCGGTTTCGTGGTTGACTTTATTAACGTTCAGTTCGGTTCATGGCATTACCCGACCTTCAATGTCGCGGATATGGCAATAGTCACCGGCGCCGGGCTGATGATAATTGATATGTTTTTGTCTAAGAAGAAACAGGCAGAAACACGACCGGTAGGGAGTGTGCCCGGTGAATAGTGAAGAGGAGTTGGGAACGACGTATGTTCGACGAGTATTTTTCATGCTCTCGGTCTTCCTTCTTATCGCTACCTTAGGCGGCATCATCGCGTTAACCGTCATGGAGAATCAGGCTCGTGCGGTCCTTCCTGCTCACGAGCAAACCGCGGAGGCTATTGCATCTTTATACGATGGCGCGGTGTGTCTCCGTTGTGCTTATGGCCGAGTTTTTCTCGTCATGCTTGGATCGTTTGCGATTGGAACAGTTCTAACAGGATGGGGAATTTATGAGCTTGGTCGGCGCATTTTGATATATTGGGCGACGCCAAAGTAAATGTATCCAGAGTTATTCAGAATCGGCGATTTCCCTATAACGGCTTACGGTATCTGGCTGGCGGCCGGGATGCTGCTTGCCTTGTTTGTCGCGTCAAGGCTCGCGGCTAGCGACGGGCTGCCGCGCGAGCGGATCTACGATCTTGGGCTGTGGACGCTGCTTGGCGGTTTGGTCGGGTCAAAGGTCCTGATGTTCTTCGTCGAAGATAGCGTTCAGGTCTTCTCGCTCGATTTTCTTCGTTCGGGCGGTGTTTTTTACGGCGGGCTCATCGGTGGCTTTCTGACGGTCGCGGTATTGATGCGTGTTTATAACTTGCCGTTTTGGAAGGTAGCAGACGCGTTCGCGCCGGCACTCGCTCTCGGTCAGGCGCTCGGACGACAAGGCTGTTTTGCCGCAGGTTGCTGCTGGGGCAAGCCGACTGACTGGTTCTGGGGCGTGCATTTCGGTGAGCAGGGCCACGAATACACGGGAGTTCCAATGTATGGCCCAGACGGAAGCGATCTCTTTCTTCAACCGACCCAATTGATCGAGTCGTTCGCAATGCTGACGGTCTTCGGCCTGCTTGTCTGGCTTCACCGCCGGAAAAAATTCTCTGGTCAGGTACTGATAACTTACGGTATTATGTATGCGATCATCAGGTTTTCAATCGAGTTCATCCGAGATGACCCTCGGGGTGATCTCTTAGGTCTGACGACCATGACCGGCTTATCAACGTCTCAGTTGTTGAGCTTGGTGGTCGCGGCCGCCGCACTTGTTTTTCTGGTCTGGAGGCTGCGATCCGATGACAACAGCGGGCAAAGGGCCACAGGGCTCTGACCCCAAGCATCGATCAGGAGGAACAGGTATGCGACGAATTCTCTATCTGGCCTTAGCGATAGCGGCAGCTTTCACTCAGACCGTCAGCTCTCAGGACGACAGCGAACTGCGTATCAGAAAGGCTCTGGAAGGCCGCTCCGTACTCGTCAAAATGGACATGCCGGCTATCGATGCAGGCATTTATATGTTCTTTGACGACGAAAAGGTAAGTTTTGACCAGGGCAGTTACAACAAGCTTGTCAAGGACTTCGGTATCTCCGTTAAGAAGGGAACGCGAGCCACGATAACCGGCGTCCGCGTCACGAATAGGGGGATCGAGATCGATCTCGACGGCGGCGGCTCGCCGGATCGGGACTGGATAGTTGGCGGAATAAGGCTCACCGAACCGCAGCCGGTCGCCAGATCGGACCGCGAAGCCGAGCTGGAGCGCCGTCTGCAGCATGAAACGAATCCGGGAGCGGCCAGCTTCCTGCGAAACGAGCTCGAGTATGAGCGGATCCGGCGGCTTAGTCAGGACGATCGCAACCGCGAGGCATTCGAACGGGTGTCTCGTCTCCGCAGCCAGTATATCGAGGAAAACCGGAAAAACTGGGGTTCAAAACTGATCGTCTCGGTCCGTTCGAGAAAATCGTCCGTCACCTTGCGCGATATGTTGAGATCGCTTTCCCAATACGTCGAGCTATTGCCGCGTGAAACGGTGGCCAATTAGTGGCAGTTGAGATTGAGCAGCAACGATTCGTCGTCGATAGTTCTTCCGCCGGGGCTCGCCTTGATTCGTTTCTCGCTTTGCATATCGACGGTTGGTCGAGGTCGAGGCTGCGGCGGCTGATCGAGGATGAGGATGTCCTGGTCAACGATGCGCGCGCTAAATCGTCATACAAGCTTCACGAAGGCGACGAAATAGATGTCGATCTGGTCGAGGCACCGGCCGCGGTTTTTGAACCCGAAGACATTCCGCTCGATATAGTTTTCGAGGACGAATACCTTGCCGTGATAAATAAGCCGGCCGGAATGGTCGTCCATCCCGGAGCAGGCAACGCGTCCGGCACACTGGCAAATGCGATCGCGTGGCATTTCAGGTCGGGAGTTCCGGCTTTAGCCGGCGGCCTGACATCAGGAGAGCCAACTAAAGTTGGTACTCCGAACACTGACCGAGTTGGTATCGTCCACCGCCTCGACAAAAATACTTCCGGCCTGATCGTCGTCGCCAAGGACGAGGAGACGCACGAGGCTTTGGCGAACCAGTTTCGCGACCGCGGCGTGACTAAACAGTATGTCGCGCTCGTCCACGGCAGCCCACGTGAGAACACGGGCACGATCGATCGCCCGATGTCCCGCGACCGCTGGCACCGCACCAAAATGACGGTCGCCGCAAACGGCCGCAACGCGCTGACGATGTGGAAAGTGCGGCAGCGATTCGAAAAATTTACGCTGCTCGAGGTCGAGATCAAGACCGGCCGCACCCACCAGATCCGTGTCCACCTCGCGTCGATCAATCACCCCGTCGTCGGCGATGGCACCTACAACGAGGGCCGCGACAACACCGTCAACGACGTCGATATCAAAAACGCCATCCGCATCCTCGATCGCTTTTTCCTCCACGCCGAAAAGCTTTCATTCGACCACCCAAACACCGGCGAACGCCTCACGTTCACCCAGCCGCTGCCAAAAGAATTGAACGAGTTTCTGGATTTGTTATGATTGGAGCGAAGTCTTAAACCACCAAAGCTCCGGTCACTAAAATGAAATACTCGCTCTTCGCCGTCGCGTTATGTCTTTTCATTTCTTCGTTCTCTTTAGCTCAAAGAGATGACGTAAATATCATTCCGAAACCGCAATCGGTATCGCAAGGAAAAGGCGCGTTCACATTAAGCAAGAAGACTAAGATCCTAGCGATGTCGAATGAAAGCCGGAAATTGGCCGCCTTGCTCAATGAATATCTGAAAAGAAACTACGGATTCGAGTTAGAAACGACTTCGCAAGCGTTGGCTAGTAATGTCATTCAATTTGCGGTAGCCGAAACTGGATTGTTAGGATTCACCGGTGGGAGATTGGATTCGTACACGCTGAAGGTGACGCCTTCCCAGGTACTCATTTCAGGTCAGGAAAAAGACGTGTTTAATGGGCTTCAGTCGTTTTTTCAACTTCTTCCCGCTCAAACCAGACAGGAAGTAAAGATTTCTGCTGTTGAAATACAAGACTGGCCTCGTTTCAAATACCGAGGAATGCATCTTGATGTTGCGCGGCATTTTCAGCCGGTGGAGTTTGTTAAGAAGTTCATCGATCAGATGGCGCAGTATAAGTTCAATTATTTTCATTGGCATTTGACGGAGGATCAGGGTTGGCGAATCGAGATCAAGAAATATCCGAGGCTGACCGAGGTCGGCTCGCGGCGGCCGGAGACGATGGTGGACCGCAATTTTTCGCCGTACATCGGCGACGGCATTCCGCACGGCGGTTTTTACACGCAGGAGCAGATCAAGGAGGTCGTCGCGTACGCCAAGGCGCGGCACATCACCGTCATCCCGGAGATCGAATTACCGGGCCACGCCTCGGCCGCGCTCGCGGCGTATCCTCAATTTGGCTGCAAGACCGATTATCAGTACAAGGTGCAGACGACGTGGGGCATTTTTAAGGAGGTCTTTTGCCCGACCGAAGAGACGTTTAAGTTTCTCGAAGACGTCCTCGACGAGACAATAAAGCTCTTTCCCGATTCGCCATACATCCATATCGGCGGCGACGAGGTGTTGAAAGATCACTGGAAAGAATCCGCGTTTGTTCAGGAGCTCAAAAAACGCGAAAACTTGAAAGATGAGAACGAGGTGCAGAGTTATTTCATCCGCCGCATCGAGCGTCACCTGTCCAAACGCGGCAAAAAGATGATCGGCTGGGACGAGATCCTCGAAGGCGGCCTGGCACCGAACGCGACCGTTATGTCGTGGCGAGGTATGCGCGGCGGCATCGAAGCCGCAAAGTCGAAACACGATGTGATAATGACGCCGACCGATTTCGTTTATTTTGACTATGGCCAAGGCGATCCCGCCTACGAGCCGCTCAACATCGGCAGCTACGTTCCGCTCTCAAAGGTTTACTCGTTCGAGCCAGTTCCGCCCGAGCTGACCGCGGAAGAGGCAAAATACGTCATCGGCGGCCAGGCGAACATCTGGACCGAATATATGAAAACGGCGTCGTACGTCGAGTACATGGCGTTCCCGCGGATGCTCGCTTTGAGCGAAGTGCTTTGGTCAAGGAAAGAGGATCGCGACTTCGCAGATTTTCAGCGGCGGCTGAGCGCTATCCTTCCACGGCTTGATAAACAGGGCGTCAACTACCGCATCCCCGAACCCGGTGGCCTGACGAACGTCGTTACGGAGAATGATAAGGTTTCGATTCGATTACAACCTGCATCCGGAACTGTAGTGATATACACAACCGATGGCTCCGATCCGAACATTAGGACCTCGGAACAATATTACGAGCCGATAGAGCTTTCGCTAAAGCCCGGAGAGATTAAGACGCTAAAGACATTGGTTCTGAACAATGCTGGCCGAAAGAGCGTCGTCTATGCCGCGACCGTCGTCCGCGGCAAGATGCGTGAGCCGAATGAAACCGACGCGAGCAAGCCGGGCCTTGCTTACGAATTTTTTATCCCTCGCGGCGACGCGTCCGGTGAAGGCGAACGGCTCACAGGCTCGACCCGTTCCACGGCACTTAACCAATTCGCCCAGCGTGCTGATCTGAAGAAGCCATTCACGGTCACCTTTGACGGCTATTTCCGAGTGCCGGAGGCCGGCGTTTATGAGTTTCAAGTCGATTCAACCTGGGACGCGACCGTCGTGCTTGGCGGCGAGATGATCATCAACGAGGCAGGAACAAAAGACCGCAAGATACGCTCGGTTATTGTGCCCTTGAAAGCTGGCCTGCACAAGATGTCGCTCCGCTACAATCATCGCGGCGGCGATTCGTCTTTCCGCTTCCGTTGGGGCATCAAAGGCCGCGGCCTAACCCAAGCGTGGGGCGGAGAATTTGTGCACTAGGACTGGAGTGCACGCATCCCTGCTTGCAAAGTTCGCGAAGCGAACTAATTCACGTAACCGCAGATGAACACAGATAAACACAGATCAGAAGTTGGCAGGCTCATGTCGCAGATCGAAAGGCATACTCTCTTCTCAGCTTCTCGGCGTCTCGGCGGTTTTGTTTTTTTACTGCTCACCGCTTACTGCTCGCTGCTCACCGCCCAGACGCGTGACTACACCCGCTGGGTCAATCCGTTCATCGGCACGGGCGGGCACGGGCATACGTTTCCAGGGGCGACGTTGCCCTTCGGGATGGTGCAACTATCGCCCGATACCCGCATCGACAACTGGGACGGCTCCAGCGGCTATCACTACTCAGACGACATCATCTACGGCTTTTCGCACACGCACCTGAGCGGAACGGGAATTCCGGATGGGTGCGACATCTTGTTTATGCCGACGGTCGGCGAACCTCAGTTCTTCGCGAAGGAAGGCGATAAGTCGGTCAATGGTTACGCGTCGAAATTCTCGCATGCGAATGAAAAAGCTGAGCCGGGATATTACTCGGTGAAGCTGGATGACGATGGGATTCTCGCTGAGTTAACGGCTACAAAGCGCGTCGGATTACATCGTTACACATTTCCGAAATCGGAATCCGCCAACATCGTTCTCGATCTCACTTGGCGCGACAAGACAATCGATTCGATGTTGTCAATTGTTGCGAATAATCGAATCGAAGGCTTTCGGAAGTCATCATCGTGGGCGAAAGATCAGACGGTTTATTACGTTGCACAATTCTCGAACGACTTTGATTCCTTCAGAAGTCCCGCTATTAAATACCGACCCGATTTATCTGAAAGGCCTCGGCCGATCAGACAAAGGGTTTCATTGCGATTTCGAACCAATAACGACGAGAAGATTTTGCTTAAAGTTGCCATCTCGTATGTTTCCATCGAAGGTGCCCGCAAGAATCTCGAGGCCGAGCTGCCGCACTGGGATTTTGACAAGGTCAGGGCCGAAGCCAAGGCGGCATGGAACAAAGAGCTGTCCAAGATCGAGGTCTCCGGCGGGACGGACGAGCAGACGACGAATTTCTACACCGCTCTCTACCACACGATGATCCACCCGAACGTCTTCAACGACGTGGACGGGCAGTACAAGGGACATGACGGGAAAATCCATCGGCTACCGCGAGTCAGTAGCCCGAACGTCAGGGAAGGCACCGTGACCGAGCGGAGAACCACCCCGTCTGCCCAAAGCGGCAGCCACCCCTCCTTCGTAAGGAGGGGAGTTTCGGAAGATCACTACACCGTCTTTTCGCTTTGGGACACGTTCCGGGCGACGCATCCGCTTTATACGATCATCGACCAGAAGCGGACGGTCGATTACATCAATTCGTTCATTCGGATTTATGAGCAAGGCGGGCGGCTGCCGGTCTGGGAGCTTTGGGGCGAAGAGACCGACACGATGATCGGGTACCACTCGGTCTCCGTCATCGCCGATGCAATGGCGAAGGGCATTAAAGGTTTCGATTACGAAAAGGCGTACGCCGCCGCGAAACACTCTGCAAACCTCGACCACCACGGCCTTGCGGCGTACAAAAAACGCGGCTACATCTCCGGCGAGGACGACAACGAATCGGTGTCAAAGACGCTCGAATACGCCTACAACGATTGGTGCATTGCGCAGATGGCAGAAATAGTATTAGAGCGGTACAAAATGGCCGTAAAAAAAGGGCCAACGCCCAGGACGACTTTCGGCGATGATATGGAAGCAACGTACGGTTATCAGGGCCTCGTGTTCCTGAAACGCGCCCGTTACTTCGAAAACCTCTTCGACACAAAAACCGGTTTCTTCCGACCAAAGAAGAACGGCGGTTTCGTCGAGCCTTTTGCCCCGAACGAAGTAACGTTTCATTTTACTGAAGGCAATTCGTGGCAGTATTCGTTCTTTGTGCCGCATGATGTGCCGCGGCTGATCGAGCTGATGGGCGGGCGAGAGAAATTCGCCGCTAAGCTCGACGAACTTTTCACGACCGAGCAAAAATTGACTGGACGCTTTCAGCCGGACATCACCGGCCTGATCGGACAATATGCCCACGGCAACGAGCCGTCGCATCACATCCCGTATTTATATAATTACGCCGGCCAGCCGTGGAAGACGCAAGCTTACGTGCGCCGGATAATGGACGAGTTTTACAAGAACGCGCCCGACGGCCTTATTGGTAACGAAGACTGCGGACAAATGTCTGCCTGGTACATCTTGTCGGCGGCAGGATTTTATCCCGTAGCGCCCGGAGCTCCACAATACGACATAGGCTCACCGCTGTTTCCGCAGATGAAGTTCAATCTGGAAAACGGCAAAACATTCACCATCAAAGCGAAGAACAATTCAACTACGAACATCTATGTCCAAGCCGTGAAGCTGAATGGAAAAGCTATTGAAATGGCATATTTGGCACATTGGGACATACTTGCTGGCGGCACACTCGAATTCGAGATGGGCCCGAATCCAAAAATGGATCTCTTTCCCGAGAGGCTCCAGCATCGTTCTGCCGAGATAGTCGCGGTACCGACCGTCAATGGGCCGCGAACTTTTCGTGGTACGGCCAACATTTCGATGCGCACGATCTGGCCGGGAATGAAGATCTTTTACACGACCGACGGCAGCGAGCCGAACGAAAAGTCAAAGCAATATTCGGCGGCGTTCGAGGTCGCTAAAACTAGCGTTGTAAAAGCGATCGCTGTCGATCAAAAGGGAAACCGCAGCCTGCCCGTCGAGGCTAGATTTCAAAAGCGGACAAACGATTGGACGGTAAAGCTGAACTCGGAATACAACTCGCAATATCCCGGCAATGGTGAAGATACGATCATCGACGGGCTTCGCGGGAATGCAAATTTTGCGGCGGGCGAATGGCAGGGCTTTTGGGGGCGGCCATTCGAAGCGGTGATCGATCTGAAACGCCCGACACGGATCAGCCGCGTTGGCGGAAGTTTTTTACAGACCGTTCGGTCGTGGATATGGATGCCGGACCGCATTGAGTTCGAAGCCTCGGACTACGGCGTCACGTTCCGAAAGATCGCCGAGATAAAAACGGACGTCTCCGTCCGCGACGAAATACCGCAGATCAAGGAGTTCTTCAGCACCCTAAGTGAACCGATCTCAGCGAGATACGTTCGCGTTCGCGCTTACAATTTTGGCAAGATCCCGTCGTGGCACCTGGGTGCCGGCGGCGACCCGTGGATCTTCGTCGATGAACTATTTATCAAATGAATTCGCTCAGATTTTCTTGACGCGTGCTACGTCCATCGAATAGTATTCGGACACTTCCATTTCGCGATGTCGTTACACCTCGCCAAGCTCTTGATCATGGGTATCGGACTCGGCCTAGCGGCCGGGGTGGCGGTCTATACCTTTTGGTACGGCAAGGGTTATTCGTATATGAGCAACGACCCGCTGGCGTGTGCGAACTGCCACATAATGAACGAGCAGTACGATGGCTGGCTTAAATCTAGCCACAAGACCGTTGCCACTTGTAACGACTGTCATACGCCACATAATTTCGCCGGGAAGTACGCGACCAAGGCGTGGAACGGTTTCTGGCATTCTTATTACTTTACGACCGGCGGTTTTCACGAACCGATCCAGATAACCGAACTTAATCGCCGGATCGCCGAAGCGTCGTGCCGTGAATGCCACCAGACCACTGTGCATTCGATCACGGTTTCGGAAGACATCGGCACGCTTGAGGAATTGTCGTGCATCCGCTGCCACCGCGATGTCGGGCACATGCATTGAAGGGGATCAGGGAACAAAGGGAGGCGATCATATGAGCGAAGAGACCAAGCCGACAAACGAAGAACAGCCCGCCGAAGGAAAACCCGAAAGCCCGCCAAAGCGAAAATGGGTGTTCAGCACAAAGGTCGTTGTGTTGGTTGCTTTTGCGTCGTTTGCCGCCGCTCTGCTCGGTCTTGGTTTGCTGACGAATATTTTCGAGCGCAAGCAGGAGGCCCGGAATCCCTTTTTCCGCGTGGTGGAATTGACGGACGATACCTATGACCCGGCCATTTGGGGAAAGAACTTCCCGATGCAGTACGACAGCTATCTGCGTACCGTCGATCAGGTCCGCACGCGTTTTGGCGGAAGCGAGGCGAAGCCAAGGACGCCCACAGATGCCGATCCGCGCTCGGTCGTCGCACAGTCGCGGCTTGAGGAAGACGCGAGGCTGAAAACGATGTGGGACGGCTATGCCTTTGCTGTCGATTTCCGCGAGGAACGCGGCCATGCTTACATGCTCGAGGATCAGACCTTCACCGAACGGCAAATGGTCACTCAACAGCCCGGAACCTGCATAAACTGTCATGCTTCGGCATACGGTGCATACAAAAAACTCGGCGACGGCGACATCGTCAAGGGTTTTCACGAGCTGAATAAATTGCCGTATCAGGAAGCGCGAAAAGAGGTGACGCACCCGGTTGCGTGCATCGACTGCCACGATTCGCAGACGATGGCACTGCGGATCACGCGGCCCGCGTTCATGGAAGGAATAAAGCTGGTCAAGGCGGCCGAAGGCAAGCCGGATTACGACGTAAACCGCGACGCCACACGGCAGGAAATGCGGTCATATGTTTGCGGGCAATGCCATGTCGAATATTATTTCAAAGGCCCGGAAAAAACGCTGACCTATCCGTGGCATAAAGGGCTGAAGGTCGAGAACATGCTCGAGTATTTCGACGAGGTGAAACACAAGGACTGGGTCCACGCACAGACCGGTGCCGAGGTGCTGAAGGCACAACATCCTGAATTCGAGATGTACAACCAGGGCATACACGCACGAGCGGGCGCGTCGTGCGCCGACTGTCACATGCCCTATGAACGCGAGGGTGCGATGAAGGTAAGCAGCCATCACGTCCGTTCGCCGCTGCTAAGCATCAACACCTCGTGCCAAACATGCCACAAGGCCTCAGAGGACGAGCTTAAATACCGGGTCGAGACGATACAGCAGCGGACCTACGATCTTCGCGGGCTTGCGATGGACGCGCTTGTGCAGTTGATCAACGACATAAAGGCTGCCCGCGAAGCCGGCGTGGGCGACGGGATGCTGGCCGCAGCTCGTGACTACCAGCGAAAGGCCCAGTTCTATCTTGACTTTGTCGAGGCGGAAAATTCGATGGGGTTTCACGCTCCGGCCGAGGCAGCACGGATCCTGGCCGAATCGATAAATTTCACGCGGATGGGACAAATGTCGCTTCGCGATGCGAAGATCTCGGCGCCGCGAACCGTGGCAATGCTGCGGTGAGGATTATGCGGCTGGTCCCTGATAAACGTCCTTCTTCGCAAATCCGGATCTCTTTATCTTTCGCAGAAACGTCCGCAGGCCGCTGTCAGCCCGGGTGATCAGGCGTCGAAGCTTCTGTTCGGGCCGGGCCATGAAATAGGTGACGTGTGTGGTCTCGTAACCGTTCGGCGAATGCGGCGAGAAATAGTAGTTTGAGATGCACCGGCGAGTGCCGTCGGCCTTCACCTCATTGACGGAATGCCAGGATCTGTCGTTCGTTGACATAAGTACGAGACGGTTAAAGAGGCTGGGAATTTCCACCCTGTTTCGAACGTCCTCATCCCAAAGCTCGAGATTCCCGCCGTTCTCCGGCTTCCAACCGGGCGTTATGTAGTAAAGCAGGTTGAGAACACGGTAATTCTTCTGCTCGCCGTCGTGCGAGTTGTCGAGATGCGGCTGAAGAAAATGTCCGCGGGCCATCGCGCTGATGCCACCCGCGTAAAGATGCGGGTCGCCTACAGCATCCTTAATGCCTGTCAATTCGGCGACCTTCTCGATTACGCGTTTGTCCTGGAATGCGAACGTAATATCGGCGATCAAAGGGTCAAATTGATCAAGCGATTTTGATGTGTACTTTTTCTCGCGAAAGCTGTCGAGCAGCCGCATCGCGTCTGAGTTCGGAAAGGCATCGCTGATCTGGCCGACGATGTCCTCGGGCAGCAAGTCGTCGACAGCACAATATTTTGTCTTTATTGATCTGTCCGACCCGAAATCCGCACGGATCTTCTCGGCGTCGCGTTCGAGTCGGTCAAGGATCAGCAGAACAAGTTTTTCCCGCATTTCGCTCATCTTTCCCAACTCTAGTATGAAGGACTTCTAAACGCAAAGGATAAAAACCTGACCAATCCGGTTTTGCCTGCGTCTAATGAAGTGCTGGGATGCCGCGGCTTAAGGCATAGAAAAAAGGCGCAGGACGTTTCCGGCTTCGGGCTGGACTTTACAAAGAAGTATGGACAGAAGATTTTTCTTAAAGCAAAGCGGCATCGGGCTTGCAAGTTTTGGCCTTATGGCGTCGGCGCCTGAGTTTCTCCACCAGTTTGCGTCCGCCGCCGACTTGAAAAAGGGCTACGGAAAGAAAAAGGTGCTGGTCACCATTTTCCAACGCGGCGCTGTCGATGGGCTGAATATGATCGTTCCGCACGGCGACGCAGAGTATTACAACTTGCGGCGGGCGATAGCAATTCCGCAGCCCGGAAGGCAGGACGGTGCCATCAACCTCGACGGCCAGTTTGGCCTTCATCCTGCGATGAACGCCCTCGAACCTTTTTGGAAGTCGAAACAGATGGCGGTGATCAACGCATCGGGCTCGCCGGACAACACGCGTTCGCATTTTGACGCACAGGATTATATGGAGTCAGGGACACCCGGCATCAAAGCGACGCGTGATGGCTGGCTGAACCGGGCAATGCAGTCCAGCTCCGGCAAAGACGATTCACCTTTTCGCGCCGTTGCGATGACCCGCTCGCTGCCGCGGTCGCTGTACGGACGTGCACCGTCGATCGCGATGACGAACCTTGCAGACTTTACTGTGAGGGCCGGCGTATTTACAAGCGAACTTCGCGGCGGCTTTGAGGGCGTTTATAAACAGCACGCGGGCGATGACCTCGGAAACGCGGGCAAAGAGACTTTTGAAGCGATGGGCTTTTTGCGGTCTGCAAATCCCGCTCAGTACAAGCCCGAAAACGGAGCCGTTTACCCTGCTTCGCCGTTCGGACGTTCGCTGATGCAGATCGCCCAATTGATAAAGGCGGGTGTCGGTTTGCAGGTAGCGTTTGCCGAATCGGGCGGATGGGATACGCATGTCAATCAGGGCGGTGCGCGCGGACAGCTTGCAAACCTGCTCCGTGATTTTTCAAATTCGATCGCGGCATTCGCAACCGATCTCGGAAAGCGAATGGACGACGTTGTTCTTCTGACAATGTCTGAATTCGGCCGCACTGCCCGCGAGAACGGCAGCCGCGGTACCGACCACGGCCACGGCAACGCAATGCTGGTGCTCGGAAACTCGGTTACAGGCGGCAAGGTTTACGGAGAATGGAAGGGTTTGAGGAACGATCAACTAAACGAAGGCCGCGACCTGCCGGTGACGACCGATTTTCGCGATGTCTTTGCGGAGGCCGCGTCGAATCACCTCGGGGTGAAGGATATGAATTCCTTGTTCCCGAAGTATTCGGTTAACTTGAGGAACTTTCGCGGATTTCTTTCATGATTCCCCCCAACTGGATCATGAACTAAGCAGCCGTTCGACAGTTTGAGCGGCTGTTTTGCCGTGTCCCTTCTATAAGACACATAGCCGTCTGCTATCCTCATTCTGTGTTCAGAAAACGAGCCACCAAACCCGAACGGATCGATACGGGTGACTATACGCCGGAGGAATATGCGACGTTTCTGCGGGAAATACGTTTTATTAATCAACGGCTGGGTGATCGAAATGCTCTGGAAAAAACCTTGCTCGTCGAGGTCACTAGCCAAGATCTGAAGGAATTCAGCGTGCTCGATGTAGGGGCCGGGACCGGCGAGTTGCTTGGAATTATCGCCAAATTCGCTGCTGTTCAAGGCAGGACGGCCCAACTCGTCGGCCTCGACATCAATGAACTGTCCGTGAAAGAAATTGCGGTCGAGGCGGCTCGGCACCCGGAGATCGCTCCCGTCCGTGGCGACGCGTTTCAGTTGCCGTTTGCCGACAAAGCGTTCGATTACTCGATCTGCTCACTTTTCACTCATCACTTAGCCGACGAGCAGATACCTTTTGTCCTTAAGGAAATGTCACGCGTCGCCCGCTGCGGCATCATTGTCATAGACCTCGAACGCAGCGTGACCGCATGGCTTCTCTACCAACTATTCTGCCTTGTCTATCGGATGAGCCCGTTGGTGCGGCAGGACGGGTCGCTGTCGATCAGAAAGGGGTTCAGGCCTGAGGAATTTCAGGAAAGGTTTACGGAGGCCGGACTAAGGATAGAAAAAATCGAAAGAACAATGCCTTTTAGGATAGTAGTTCGCGGGATGAATTGCCGGTCCGTGGATCTCGATGGACCGGATTAATGGCCGACCCCTTGCTTTATCGCAGAAACATGGTCTTATCGGCTATGTACGCCTGCCTTCGCAGTAACCCGGCGACGGCGACGGCTTCTTCGACCTTCATTCTTTCACCATTGCCCGCGATCCCAACTTCCGAACCATGCAGCTCCCAGGCGGTCGAGTCTTTATGCTTGAGGCGATTAAATGTAATGGCCGCATCCCAGCCATTGATGAGCGTGAACATCTCGATCAGAGATTCGATCCGGTTACGTTCGCTGGTCGTAGCCTCGATCGCGGCGCGAATCGCCTTTCTGGACTGCTCGACCAGCTCACGGCCAAGCTTCGATCGCTGTGCGAGATCAATTTCCGGCAGCCCACCCAGATTCTGCAGCTGTTCACGATACTGGTTCAGCAGCTCAAGATAGGCCTTACACAACTCGATGATATTCTCGGCAGTTGCGCGCTCGAGCGCGATC
>JBGSYT010000026.1:0-2297 GCA_041750855.1 Pyrinomonadaceae bacterium
GAGTCCCCAAGGGGTCAGAATGTAGCCGTTCAGACTGCCGAAAGCATGGTAAAAGCTCTGTGCACCTGCGGCACCCTGCCGCCAAACTGCGATATCGGTAGTTCCATCGCCATCGTAATCGCCTTGCGTCGGGAAATCCGAACTGATGCCAAATGTCTGGGTTCTGACCTGCCCATTCGTTGATTGAAGGATCCACCAAACCATAGGCGCACTTGCCGAGGCTCCGGTCCGAACGGCGGTCAGGTCCCATATTCCATCGCCATCGTAGTCGCCCGGAGCGATCCAGTCTGTCTGGAAATTCCCCCACTGACGGAATTGCACTACGTTGTCTGAACTTCGTTGGATAATATAGTTATTCGCCGGACTTAAACCAAACCGGTAAACCGCAATATCAAACTTTCCATCGCCGTCGTAGTCTCCGGGAATTGGTGAATCAAAACTGGTCGTTCCATTCCCGGTTAGGCCAAAATCCTGTATTCGCACCGACTGGTTTGAGCTATTCAGAATGAACCACCGTGTTTGTGACGCGGCAGTAGCTCCCCGACGGAATACCGCAATATCGGTAATGCCGTCGCCATCGTAGTCGCGAGCGATCGCTTGATCACCGAAACTACCAAATGGGATCCATTGAACGGCGAGATCCGAAGACCGTGTGATGATAAAAAAGCTCTGCTGTCCGGCAGATGCTCCGGCGCGATAAACGCAAAGATCGTCCTTGGCATCGCCGTCATAATCGCCCGGGCACGGGAAATCGGTGTTGGCATTTCCAAACTGAACCGTTTGGTTTGATGCAAGCCCCTGGCTGTTCTTATTCCAATACGTGATCTGCGAGACACCTGGAGGGGTCACATTCGGAAAACGGAGAACACTGTAATCCGTCATTCCGTCGCCGTCGTAATCAAGAACGCGGCGAAGGGCAAGCTGTCCGCGGATCTCGCCGTTCGGAAAATTCGCCGAGTGTACATTGATATAAGCCTGGCCGGCCTTCAATTGATTCAATTGCGCGAGCGTCATTGTCCCGCTGCCGGTGATGGTGTTCGCTGTCCCGCCTGGATTGCCTAGGTTGATAATTACCCCGGCGTTAACGCCGACCGGCGCCGGTGCATGAATATGGGCGGCCGCCTGATTGCTGCTTAGGCCGTAGAACGTGACCGAAAAGGTATAAGCGAGTGTGGTCGGGTTTACAAAAACCCGTCCGTAACCTCTTCCCGTAGAGGCATTTGAAGGCACTTCCTGCAAGTTATTAAGGTGAGCGGTAAAGGTTTGAGCACTGGCGGCGGCCGCAAACAAAAAGATCGCTAAGAGCGAAAACGAAAAACGTCTAGTCATTGATTCCTCCTGGAAAAGCAAGTAAAAACGCTCGACCGCAAATAGCGGCGAACGCGCAAAATTATTTGAACTTGATAAGTTTGGCATCTAACGGTGGTTTTGTAAACGAATATCTTTTCTAAGGCTCCGCCTAATCAATAGCTCGGGCCGAAGTCCCGCAAAACTGTGCATTTCCTGCGATGTTTACTGCCCTTCAGATTTGCTAGAATCTAACAAGATATGGAACTTTCATTTGATCCTAAACTACGAGAGATCGCCTTCAAGGTGGAGGATGGCGAGCGGCTAACCTTTGATGAAGGGATCGCGCTGTACAACACGACCGATCTCAACGCTCTGGGCAAGCTCGCCGACATCGTTCGCCGCCGGAAGCACGCACTAACTACGTATTTCAACGTCAACCGCCATTTCAATCATACGAACATCTGCGTCGCCGATTGTAAGTTCTGCGGTTTCTATCGACGTGCCAGGCAGGAAGACGCATACACGTATTCCGTGCAGGAAGGCATCGACATCGCACGGCGTGCGGTCGAAGAAGGTGCGACCGAGCTGCATATCGTCGGCGGGCTGAATAGTAAGCTGCCCTTTGAGTATTACACCGATCTTTTCTCGTCGCTGAAAAGAGAGTTCCCAAAACTACACCTCAAAGCCCTGACGATGGTGGAGCTCGACTTCATGGCTCGGTTCTACAAAATGAGCGATGAAGACGTTATCGAAAAACTTAAGGCTGCGGGAATGGACTCGTGTCCGGGCGGCGGAGCTGAGATATTTGCCGAGCCGACGCGTTCGCGGATCTGCGATCACAAATGCGACGGCGATCGATGGTTAGAATTAGCAGGTAAAGTTCACAAAGCCGGCCTCAAGACCAACGCGACGATGCTCTACGGCCACATCGAGTCTATCGAAGACCGCATCGACCACTTCATAAAACTCCGTGAGCAGCAGGACAAGACCGGCGGCTTCCAGTGCTT
>JBGSYT010000027.1:0-11352 GCA_041750855.1 Pyrinomonadaceae bacterium
TCCCCCTTCAACCTGCTTCAGGATCCCTATCACTTGCGTCTCACTGAACTTCGATCTCGTCATTTCCAGTCCTCCTCCCTACTTCCTATTTTGACCGGAAACTATATTTCTGTCTGGTACTATTTTATGGGAGGCTTACAATTCAAGTCCATCCTGCAGAGTTTTGCCGTCGAGACCAGATAAGAACGCTGCCTGTCCTGCGGCTAATCGAACCCTTGTTAGCGTGTACGCATTACTCTCAGATTTCGGAACGATCTCCATCGTAAAGTAGCAGTCATATCTACTTCCTATCTCCTTTAAGAGTTGTCGCAGTTCAACTTCCTCTGCATTCATAGACTAAAACGAGGAGTCAGCGACCGCCCCTTTCGATGAAAAAACGTACATCGATCCTGCAACGATTGCGAAGGTTAAGACTAGTAAGTACTTCATATAATACCGGCAAGTTGAACCTTATGAATCCAGCCATGTTGCTCACGATCAGAGCTATGCAGACGACCCGTTATCTCGGTTCGTGTGGAACATCGCGTTTCGGCCGGCGAATTCGGCCTTGAGGCTTCCGCAGACGACGTCGCAGAGCTCGAACACGGAGGGGTCGGCAATCGAGTAATAGACCGCATTACCTTCTTTACGGCGGGCGATCAGGCCTTCATCCTGGAGGATCTTTAGATGTTTGCTGACATTAGGCTGTGTTGAACCGACAGCCTCTGCAAGTTCGCCAACACTAAGTTTTCCCGTCTCCAATACCTGAAGGATCTGAAGCCGCATCGGCTCGGCGAGCACCTTAAATCTTGCCGCTACATGAGATAGCACCTCGGGTGCCATTTTCCATTTCTTATTTCTTCCCATACTTGACAATATAACTAAGTACGCATATAGTTATTAACTAAGGGATTATAGTATGTCCAAAGGAGCAATGCAAGCAGAATGATCAAACAAGCAACAGTACACGAGATCAATGAGATGTTGGATGGCGGCGGCGAATGCCAGGTCATCGACGTGCGTGAGTTTTCAGAGTTCAACAGCGAGCGGATCGCCGATGCGCAGTTGATGCCGCTTTCGAATTTTGAAAAGCACGCCGACGAGATCGACCACTCGAAGCCGGTCTATCTAATGTGCCGCTCGGGCAACCGTGCAAAGCAGGCCGCCGAGAAACTGGCGAAGAAGGGTTTCACGGATATTCACGTGGTCGAAGGCGGCATGGTGGCTTGGGCCGGAGCAAATTTGCCCGTCGTAAAGGGCGAATCGAAGGTCTGGTCTCTGGAGCGGCAGGTTCGGTTCGCTGCGGGGCTGTTTGTCCTGACGGGGATCTTGCTTGGCGTTTTTGTAACTCCGTACCTTTACTTGTTGTCGGCGTTTGTCGGGGCCGGGCTCGTGTTCTCAGCCGTGACAGATACCTGCGGGATGGGAATGATCCTTGCGAGGATGCCGTGGAACAAGGCTCCGGCTTCATGCGAGACGGGCGAACCGGGCGAAGCAGCAACGAACTAGGGAATTAGAGGACGGCACGAATGTCTGCGATCTTCATTGCAGGATTGATATTAAGCGCGGTCATCGGCCTGTCGCTAGGCCTTATCGGCGGCGGCGGGTCGATCCTGACCGTGCCGATCCTGGTCTATTTTTTGGGAGTTTCGCCGCATAATGCGGTGGGTATGTCGCTCGCAGTGGTCGGAGCGACGAGCCTGTTCGGCTCCTATCTGCATTATCGGCGGGACAATGTTGACCTGCGGAGCGGCTTGCTCTTCGGAGCCGCCGGCGTCGTGGGTGCATTGGCGGGTTCACCGCTGACGAAGCTGGTTTCGCCCGATGCACTTCTGCTGATCTTCGGAGCGCTGATGTTCGTTGTGGCGGCCTCGATGATCTGGCGGCGTGCCAAGGCCGAGGACGAAATACCGCACGCACCGCATCTGGCCCAGGGCATTCTTGCCGGATTCGGCGTCGGAATTTTGACGGGTTTTCTGGGCGTCGGCGGCGGTTTCCTGATCGTTCCGGCACTTGTATATTTCGGCGGCCTTTCGATGAAAAAGGCGATCGGCACTTCGCTGTTCGTCATATTCCTTAACTGTGTTGCGGGGCTTGTCGGCCACGCCAGCCAAAATGTGTTTGATTGGGGCCTGACGGGCATCGTGATGGCGTTGGCCGTCGGCGGAGCCATAGTCGGGACGATGCTGTCTCATCGGATGGCGGCAGATCGGCTTCAACGAGTTTTCGCGATGCTTGTACTCGGCGTCGGAGGATTTCTGATCGCAAAGAATTATTCGGTATTGTTTTAGGTTTAGATAGATAATGGATCTCTAAAGGAGAAAAATGGATATGCAGTTCAAGCAATTTTATCTCGGTTGTCTTTCACACGCGTCGTATTACATCGGTTCCGGCGGCGAGGCGGCTATCATCGATCCGCAGCGTGACATCCAGCAATATCTGGACGAGGCCGAGGCTCACAACCAGAAGATCAAATACGTAATAGAAACGCACTCGCATGCGGATTTCGTCAGCGGGCACATCGAATTGGCTGAGAAGACGGGTGCTGAGATCGTCTATGGACAGCGAGCGAATACGCAGTTTCCGACGCTGAAGGTGAAGGACGGCGACGAACTTGCCGTCGGCAACGTGAAACTTCGAATTATGGAAACGCCGGGGCATACGCCGGAGGGGATAACTATTATCGCCGAAGATACTGTGGATGCGGACAAGAGTGTCCGCGCTCCGAAGATGTTCACCGGTGACACGCTTTTCATCGGCGACGTGGGCCGGCCGGACCTCGTCGGGTCGAAAGGGTTCACGGCTCAGCAAATGGGCGAGATGTTGTATGACTCGCTCCACGAAAAGATCCTGAAGATGCCGGACGAAACCGAGGTTTATCCGGCCCATGGTGCGGGAAGCCTTTGCGGGAAATCGTTGTCGAAAGAGACGTGGTCCACGCTTGGCGAGCAGCGGAGATTCAATTACGCCCTGCAGCCAATGTCGAAGGAAGAGTTCGTTAAGATAGTCGCGGCTGACCAGCCTGAGGTTCCGGCCTATTTTCCGAAGAGCGCTGCAAAGAACATGGAAGGTTCTGCATCGCTTGCCGACCTGCCGAAGCCGGCCGAGTTTAGGTCGGAACAGATCGACGTTTTTGACGGCGTCGTCCTCGACGTGCGGCCGAATTTCGAATATGGTGCGGGCCATGTTATGAATTCCATCAACATCGGCCTTAGCGGGCAGTTCGCATCGTGGGCGGGAACGATGATCCCGGTCGGAACGCCGATCGCGATCGTTGCCGCAGCGGCGGAACACGTCGATGAGGCCTTTATGCGCCTGGCACGTGTCGGGCACGAGACGGTCACGGGCTATATCCTTTTTGACGAGTATCAGGGCGAGACGAAGCAGGTGGAGCAGGTACCGGTGGAAGAGGTCGCGGAACTGGCAAAGACCGAGAAGTCCTTCCAATTTGTCGATGTCCGACGCCCGGCCGAACATGCCAACGGGCGCGCCGTTCGCACCGTAAACATCCCGCTCGACAAGCTGCCGACCGAGTTTGAAAGACTCGATCCCGAGGCACCGACGTATGTTATTTGCCAGGGCGGGTATCGTTCGAGCCTCGGAGCCAGCATTCTGGAGAACGCGGGGTTCAAGAAGATCTACAACGTTACGGGCGGAACCGCGGCGTGGCAGGCGGCGGGGCTTGAAACGGAAGTTTCCGCGACTGCGTGTGCGACATCGAATTAAGGGGGTTTGAAATGAAACATATGATTATCGTGGTGCTGTCCGCACTCGTTTTCGCGGGCTGCCAGAGGGCGCCACTGCAAAAAACAGATTCAACGGCAGCAGTAAAGCCGGGCGTGAGCGAAATGATCCCCGCGGATGCGCGGCCGGCCGTTGAGGCGGCGTACTCGCAATTGGTCGATATTCGTGAACCGGCAGAATACGCGGCGGGCCACGCATATCGGGCGCGGAATATTCCGCTCGGGACGCTGGCCGAAAATCTGGACAAGCTGGAGAAGAACGAGCCCGTTTATTTGATCTGCCAGACGAGTAACCGTTCACGCGAGGCGGCGAAGATCCTTGAGGCGAACGGATTTGGACAGATCGTCGTGATCGCCGGCGGCACGAACGCATGGCAGGCCGCGGGACTGCCTATGGCAAGCGGAGTTTCCGCCATCGACCCGTCGAGCCTGGATGACAAAACGCGAAACGCATTGATCGAGGCGATCGACGACGAGCGCCGGTCGCGCGCTTTATATCAGGCGATGGCGGACAAGTTTTCGGGAGCTCGCCCATTCATAAATAT
Source organism: Pyrinomonadaceae bacterium (assembly GCA_041750855.1). Lineage (GTDB taxonomy): Bacteria > Acidobacteriota > Blastocatellia > Pyrinomonadales > Pyrinomonadaceae > OLB17. The sequence continues at coordinate 4,268 of JBGSYT010000027.1, forward strand.
TCTAGAGGCAGAGAAAAGGCATGAGGAAAGGCTGCTTCCGTTATTTCATAAGTACCGAATCGCCGTTCCTGAGAATAGATTTGACCCAGCGAAGATTCCGGTGCCTGAGTCTCGGCAGGAGGCGTGCAGGGTGGGTGAGGAAAGCGAGAAAAAGAACATCGAGATGTACGAGGGGTACTTCAAATTCGTCAAGGAGCAGGACGTGATCGATGCCTTCAAGTATTTGCAGGCGGCCTCGCGTGATAACCATCTTCCTGCGTTCACGCGGTGTGCCGAGAGCGGGGGGCCGGGACGAGGCCGGCCGAATTAAAAAAGGAGTATAGATGGACGGATTACTTACGATCATAATTTTTCTCGGTGTATGGCTGCTGCTTCAGTTAGTCATTCTGCCGCGACTCGGCTTTTCGACCTGACTTCGTGGAGCTTGTGACACCGGTCGGCGTCGCGATAAGGTTGAACGGGACGATCTTAGACAAGAACACAGGGAGGAATAATGGAAAACTCAGCAACGAAACGAACTACAAATGAATTTAAATACGGGACCTTGCGCGAAGTGCAGATGAGCTTTGAGGACGCGGTGGAACGAACCCGCGAAGCCCTGAAAAGCGAAGGGTTCGGCGTACTATCCGAGATACGGCTGGACGAGAAGTTCAAGGAGAAGCTCGGGGTTGATTTTCGCAAGTACGTAATACTTGGAGCCTGCAACCCGCCTCTGGCATATAAGACCGTACAGGAGGACATCAATATTGGGCTTCTGCTTCCCTGCAATGTGGTCGTGTATGAGGCAGACGACAATGCGAGTTCGGTCGTCGCCGCGATCGATGCAAAAGCGATGATGTCCGTGGTGGGCGGCGGTGAGATCGAAAGCGTGGCCGCAGAGGTGAATGAAAGACTCGCACGCGCACTCAGTGCAGTTTGAGGTGAAGCTATGGACCGAAAGGCTCATTGGGAAAACGTTTATACGTCTAAACCGGGCACGGAGGTAAGTTGGTACAGGGAACACCTCGATAACTCGCTGAAGATGATATTGCAGACCGAAGTGGAGCGAGATGCCGCCATTATCGACGTCGGTGGAGGGAGTTCGACACTGGTCGACGACCTATTGGGGAACGGCTTCATCGACGTGACCGTACTGGATATTTCAGACGCGGCACTTGAGGCGAGCAGAGCGCGTTTGGGTGAGCGAAGCGCTCAAGTTAGCTGGATCGAAGCCGACATTACGACCGTCAACCTGCCGCCGAACCGTTTTGATGTTTGGCATGATCGGGCTGTATTCCACTTTCTGACCAATGCCGAAGATCGGCGGAAGTATGTCGAGCAAGTCGAGCGATCGGTAAAGCCCGGAGGCCATATCATCGTTGCGTCGTTTGGCCTTGAAGGACCTCAAAAGTGCAGCGGCCTTGACGTCGTCCGCTACAGCCCGGATCTGATGCATAACGAATTCGGCAGCCATTTCAGGTTGGTCAGCAGTTTGAACGAGACTCACGAAACGCCGTTCGGCACCACGCAGGCATTCGTTTACTGTTATTGCCACAGGAAGATTTAAGTCACGGCGATCTCGAACCCGGCAGCGCCATGCAGGGCTTCCAGGTCGTTGACTAGTTTGGGCGTCAATCCATCTTAGTCAGCAGCATTATCGCGACTCTATAACCTCCATTTGGTACAGTGGTGTAGTTCATTTATGGATAGTGCCGGCAATGTTTGTGAGTTCACTCAACTTAGACCCCGCCGACATCATCCGGGATTTCTTGGTTTATTCCGTTTCGGCGATGCGAATAGCCTGATCATTATTGAACTAGAGACCATTTGAATGTGCCCAACGCTCGAATCCTTCAAAAAGGTGCATCGGGAATTACTTGACAAACATATGAGTTCAGGTACATATTCCAATGTTGGGCTATGCTGAAACGCTTTGCAGCATTATTGTTCTTACTGACCATTACCGGCAATGTCTGGGCGGGGGTTTGCGGCTGTATTGAGGGCTCGGATCATCCGCGATCCTCGTGCTGCGACCGTAAGCCAACCGAACGAGATGCAGTGTCGGCGAAACCGTGCTGTGATGAGGAGTGCGGCGAAACATCGCTCGTAAACCCTCATCGCGTACAATCGGATTCGTCGTTAAAGCTGCCCCTTCCAAAATTTGTTAGCGAAGCGGTCAATTGGGAGTTCTGTCCGGTCGCACCTGATCAAAGTTCGTCGGCCGGATTTGATAAGAAGCTGCATATTTGGCGCGCCCAGATACCTCGCCCGCCGAACCTTTACATCCACCATCAATCATTTCTGATCTAGTCAATTGATCCTCCTTGGCTTCGCATTTGTGCGAAATAGCCGGAGGATTCTTTCGCGCGCTCCGGTCTGTGTCTACTGACGCAGGCCGGAAACATTTCGTTTTCTATCACTAATTTCAAGGAGAATATCGATGAAGAAAATTACGGTTCTACTACTCATTTCAATTATTTCCGCATTTGCGGCCGCTTGTGGTTCGTCAACAGGCGGTGATGCGGCTAGCGGCAAGACCATCAAGAGCGGGCCTGCCGGAAACAACCTGACCGCGACGCTTTCGAGCAAGGACGGCGTCCTGCGCAAAGGCAAGCAGGATTTTACGCTGACATTCACCGACGCTTCGGGTAAGCCCGTAGATGTCGGCTCGGTCGCACTTAATTTTCACATGCCGGCTATGGGAACAATGGCAGTGATGAACAATCCGGCGACATTCACGACTACCGCAACGGCGGGCGTTTATGCCGGCAAGACCGATCTCGAAATGGCCGGCGAATGGCAGGCACAAATATCTTACGAAGGGCCGGCCGGTACGGGCAAAGCAAACTTGCCTATCGTGGCTCAATAGATTATCCGGGATGTCCCGGAAATGGAGGAAATATGAAACGAATCAAGATCGTAAGTTTCGCGATCGTGGCTTCGGTGGTCGGTTTTACCCTTGGGTGCCAGAGTAGTTCTAACGTAAACATGAACTCCTCGACAGCTCATGATCACGGGAACATGAGCACCAATTCCATGGGAAACGGCAACCATGATATGGCGAATATGCCGCATGATATGTCGAACATGAACCACGATATGTCGAGAATGGAGTCGGCACCGGGAGCCGCAAGTCAACCTTATGACCTGCAGTTCATCGACACGATGATCCATCACCATCAGGGGGCGGTGATGATGTCCAAAATGGCACTGCAAAAAACGGAGAATGATGAGCTGAAGCCGTTCCTTCAGCAGATCATCGACGACCAGGCCAAGGAGATCGCCCGCATGAAGGAATGGCGGGAAAAGTGGTACCCGGGAAAGCCGTCAGCTCTGAACATGGAAATGCCCGGCATGAAGATGGGATCGGAGAAGATGAACACCAGCTCGCACGAGAAGGAAATGCAAGCGATGGCAGCAAAGGACTTTGACCTACATTTCATCGATATGATGATCCCGCATCACGAGGGTGCGATCGTAATGGCAAAGGACGCTCTGCAGAAAGCAGAGCACGCTGAGATCAAAGCCCTGTCCAATGAAGTGATCCGTGAACAGGAAGCGGAGATCAAGAAGATGAGGGAATGGAAGGCCCAGTGGAACAAATAGGCCGCTATAGCTGAATGATCAACTGGCTCATCGAATGGTCGCTTAAGAACCGCGTGATCGTGATCGCGGTCTATATCGTCTTGGCTGTGGCGGGCTATTTTGCGCTTGTCCACACGCCGATCGACGCCATTCCGGACGTTTCGGATAACCAGGTGATCGTTTTTACCGACTGGCCCGGGAGGTCGCCGAAGGAGGTCGAGGATCAGGTAACTTATCCGCTGGTCTCAAATCTTCAGGGGCTTCCCGGCGTCAGGACCGTAAGGGCAAGCTCCGCATTCAGTTTCTCGATGATCAACGTGATCTTCGAGGACAACATCGAGCTGTATTGGGCGCGAACGCGAATTCTTGAACGTTTGAACCTTGTTGCCGCGCAACTGCCGGCCGATGTTACGCCGACGCTCGGGCCGGACGCCAGCGGGCTCGGGCAGGTCTTTTGGTACACCCTTGAGTCTGAACAGCACGATCTGCGAGAGCTGCGTACCATTCAGGACTGGTTCGTGCGTTACCAGCTAAATTCGACCGACGGCATCTCTGAGGTCGCGACCGTCGGCGGTTATGTCCATCAATATCAGGTCGATATCGATCCGAACAAACTCCGCGCGTATAACATCCCGCTGTCCAAGGTGCTACAAGCTGTCGAAAGCTCGAATACTAATGTCGGCGGCAACGTCGTCGAACAGGCAGGCGAATGGGCTGTCGTACGAGGCATCGGGCTGGTCGAGTCGGTTGCCGATGTTGAGACGATAGTCGTCGGGTCGCAAGGCGGCACACCCATCTACGTCCGAAACCTCGGCGAGGTAAAGATCGGCAACGCATTCCGCACTGGCTCGCTCGATAAGAATGGCAAGGAAGCGGTCGGTGGCGTGGTGATAATGCGTTACGGCGTCAGCGCGCTGGTCGCGATCGAGAACATTAAAAAGAAGATCGAGGAGATAAAGCCGGGATTGCCGCCCGGTGTTTCGATCGTCCCGTTCTATGACAGGACGGACCTGATCAATCGGACTGCCGACACGCTGAAGATCGCTCTGACCGAAGAACTCATCCTCGTAACGCTTGTAAATCTTATATTTCTGCTGCATTTCCGGTCGATCTTTATCGTCACGATACCGCTCCCGCTCGCCGCACTCTTTTCATTCCTTTTCATGTACCTTTTCGGCATTACGTCGAATATCATGTCGCTCGCTGGTATCGCGATCGCCATCTCGGACCTCGTGGACGCGGGCATTGTTGTTACAGAGAATGCGTATCGGGCAATAGAGAAGGAAGGTGTAAGTTTTACCGACCGTAAACGCGTGTGGGAGATCGTGCTCGAATCGACAAAGATGGTCGGACGGCCCATCTTTGCCTCGATGGCGATCATCGTCGTAGCTTTTGCTCCGGTCTTTGCGTTGACCGGCCAGGAAGGCAAGCTGTTTCACCCGCTGGCGTTCACAAAGACTTTTGCGATGATCGCGGCCGCCTTCATGGCGGTGACCCTTGTCCCGGTTCTGTGCGGTTATCTGCTTCGCGGCAAATTGCGGCCTGAAGAGTGGAATCCGCTGATGCGATTCCTCAGGGCGATCTATAAACCGGTTTTGAATGCCGCATTGCGCAACCGTCCCGCTACCATCGCCATCGCATTTGTCTTCTTCGCCGGAGCGATGTTCGTAACGACACAGATCGGCAGCGAGTTCATGCCGCCGCTGAATGAAGGTGACCTGATGTATATGCCCGTTACAGACCCGGGCATATCGCTTGACGAGGCGACAAGGATCTTAAGCAAACAGGACGAGATCATCGCCGGTTTCCCCGAGGTGAAATGGGCCGTAGGCAAGGCCGGCCGTGCGGAAAGCTCGACCGATCCGGCACCAATAAACATGAACGAGACCGTCGTTCATCTCAAACCGGAGAGCGAATGGCGCCCCGGGATGACTCGCGAAAAGCTCATTGCAGAGATGGATGCTGAACTCCGGATGCCGGGCGTCACGAATATATGGACGCAGCCGATCATCAACCGCATCGAGATGCTCGCGACCGGCATACGGTCCCAGCTCGGCATTAAGGTGTTTGGCAACGATCTCGAAACGATCGAAAAGACCGGGCAAGAGATCGCGGCGATCATCAGAGATGTGCCCGGTGCGGCGGACGTCTATCCCGAACAGATCGGCGGTGCTCCATATATCGATATAGACATTAATAGGTCGGCTGCGGCTCGTTACGGAATTGAGGTAGCGACAATTCAGGAAGTCATCGAGCGAGGCATCGGCGAAACCAACCTGACGACGACGATCGAGGGGCGAAACCGTTTTCCGATAAGGGTGAGGTACGCCGAAGAGTTTCGCTCGACACCAGAAGCGATCGGCCGGATACCTATAACATCGCCGACGGGTGAATCGATCCCACTGTCGCTGCTTGCCGAGATCCGCAAAGTAGAAGGCCCGGCGATGATACAGAGCGAGAACGGCTTACTTCGCGGAACCGTTCTGCTGAACGTTCGCGGCCGCGACATCGGCAGCTTTGTTGACGAGGCAGACGCGCTATTACGCGAAAAGATGCAGATGCCGACCGGTTATTACTTCAATTGGAGCGGCCAATATGAGAATCAGGTCAGGGCACGCGATCGGCTCATGATCGTGATACCGATCGTGATACTCATAATTTTTGCGACACTATATTTCACATACCACTCGCTTCTGGAAGCGGCCCATGTGCTTCTTGCCGTTCCGTTTGCCCTGTCCGGCGGATTCTACTTGTTGTGGATGCTGCAATATAACTTTTCGGTGGCGGTCTGGGTCGGGTTTATTGCGCTTTTCGGTGCGGCGGTGCAGACGACGGTCGTGATGGTCGTTTATTTGGAAGAGGCGGTAAGGCGAAAACGTGAGGAATTAGGAAAGCTCGACCGAGAAAGCTTGCTCGACGCTGTGACCGAAGGAGCACTGCTTCGCCTACGGCCAAAGGTGATGACCGTGGCGACGATCATCTTCGGGTTGATGCCGATAATGTGGAGCACCGGAGCGGGCTCTGAGGTAATGAAACCGCTGGCAACGCCGATCTTCGGTGGAATGGTCTCGAGTTTGGTTCACGTGCTGATCGTTACACCGGTGATCTTTTATTGGCTAAGGTTATACGAAATGAAAAAGGACGGAGGTTACGGAATTGAATAAGGTATTACATTGCTTGATCGTTGTTGTTGTGTTGGCGGTGACCGTTGCGTTCGTGAAAGCTCACGAGGCACACAACAAGGCCGCGTCAAATACCGGGGCTGTAAAAGCTCAGACGTCCAACTCGAACGACGCTAACGTTGAATCGCCCTCTTCGCCTGCAGCGGCGGGGGTGAATGCTCCCAGTCTTACGGAGTTCCCGACGCTGCACCCGCTTGTCGTGCATTTTCCCATTGTTCTGGTGATCATTGCGGCGGTATTTCAGATACTTTCACTATTCGTTTTCCGCCGTGAGTTTAGCTGGGCAGTTGTTTTTCTGGCGTTATTCGGCGCCGTTGGGGCATATCTTGCGTCGAATGT
>JBGSYT010000028.1:0-2181 GCA_041750855.1 Pyrinomonadaceae bacterium
TGCTGGGACCTTTACACAAAGGTCGGTGTTGAGTACCAGACAAATGAAGAACTTAAGGCAAAGCGGGCCGAGGTGCTCCGCCTGATCGAGGAAGGCGGCAATCCGACAGCTGAATTGGCTGATTATGTCGCTACCCGTAACGTCGAGTGCATCCTCGCCACAATGGAACGCCTTGCTATCCGTTATGACCTCCTGCCTAGGGAATCCGAGATCCTGCACCTCCACTTTTGGGACAAGGCGTTCGAGCAGATGAAGCAGCTCGGCGTGATCCATTTCGAGAACGAGGGCAAACACGCTGGCTGCTGGGTAATGCCCTTTGAAGAACATACCGGCACGGACGATCACGAGAATGACAAGATCCTCGTAAGATCAAACGGCACAGTAACATACACCGGTAAAGACATTGCCTATCAAATGTGGAAGCTTGGCATCCTTGGCCTTGATTTCCATTACCGTTTGTTCCATACGTATGAGGACGGCCAACAGGTATGGATCACCACCGGTGAGGAAGCGAAAAGCGACCCGGCGGCGCCTAGATTCGGCGGCGGCGAAACGATCTATAACGTGATCGATTCACGACAGTCGTATCCGCAGGATATCGTTCGCAAGGGCGTTGCCGCGATCTCGCCTGAACGCGGTGAAAAGGCCAGTATCCACCTTTCATATGAAATGGTGGCGCTTTCGCCCGCTGCGGCCGAAGAACTCGGCTTTAGACTTTCGGACGAGGACCGGAAACGCCCTTTTATCGAGATGAGTGGACGCAAAGGGCTCGGCGTGAAGGCCGATGACCTGATCGACAGGCTCGAAACGAATGCCCTCGCCGAGGTCGAAGCCCGCCATGCTGATTCCAGCGAGGAAGAAAAGAAGTTCATCGCTCACCAAATTGCTGTCGGGGCATTGCGCTATTTCCTGCTTAAATTTACGAGGAATACCGTGATCGTCTTCGATTTTAAGGAGGCTCTGGCGTTTGAAGGCGAAACCGGATGTTTTTGTCAGTATTCAGCGGTGCGGGCCAATTCGATCTTTAGAAAACTATCTGAAAAGGACAGCCTTGAAGCTTGTAGGGGTCGGATCGGTGATCTCGAGGCAGTTCGGGCGATCTTAGCAGACGAGTCCGGAGACGATATATGGACAACGGTTGTTCTCGCCTCCAGGCTCGAGGAAACGGTCGAGCAAGCTGCGGCGGCCAACGAACCCGCGATCCTCGCGAAATACACATTTGCTCTCTCTAAGGCTTTCAACCTTTTCTATCATAATCACAAGATCATCGCCGAGCCGGATGATACTAAACGCGCCGTACTTGTCGTTGTTGCCGATATGACCCGCCGGGCCCTTGCTTCCGCATTAGAAACTCTTGGCATCGAGGTTCCGGAAAAGATGTGATTTGACACAGATCGATTAATTTTGGTACAAACAAACCAATGGTTTTCGAGAAATCAAAACTCTACGCGGCGTCCGCATCGCACACCAGCCATAGTTGGTGGCGTGCAATGGCGCCCTCTGGGTTTTGATCTACCGTCGACTAAATAGTTAGTTTAGATCGATTCTATTTCACACGAAGCGCCGCCCGAAACTATATTTTCGGGCGGCGTTTTGCAATTTATGAATGATTTTTCGAAAGAATCAGATATCGCACCGCGGGTAAACGCAATACCTGTCGTTGAGACAATGCCCGCCGACTTGTTGACGCCGCTCAGCGTCTATCTCAAACTATCGGCCGGGTCCGTGAACTCCTTCCTGCTCGAATCTGTTGAGGGCGGCGAAAGCCTTGCGCGTTATTCGTTCATAGGGGCCGACCCGGAGTTCGTGTTGGGGGGTAACTATCATCAGGTCACAGTTGCGACTAAGAATAACGTTGAAAAATTTTCTACATCACTGCTGGATTATCTGAGAGGCCATTTTGCCCAGACGACTGCCAAAGCAGACGCCGAGCTTCCTGCGTTTATTGGCGGAGCGATAGGTTATCTGGGCTTCGGAAGCTCAGAATGGTTCGAACCGGCTTTACGGACTGAAAATGGCCCGCGCGACGCTGAGGACGCCGGCTTCATGTTTTACCGTTCGATCGTCGCCTTTGACCATGCAAAACAAGTCATAAAGTTAATTTCACTCGTATTTGAAAACGAGGATGGAACCGAGGACGAGCTAATAGGGATGCTCCGTGTTGCCGCTGAACGAAACAGT
>JBGSYT010000029.1:0-5018 GCA_041750855.1 Pyrinomonadaceae bacterium
GGTGCGAACAAGTTTTCCAGAGGCTGTGGAAACTTTCTGGAATATGCCCGACGCCTCGATGACAAGGTACGAAGAAATGAAGGCTAACTGGCTCAAGACCGCTTGGGCTAAAGGGTACGAACACGAGATCGATGAGTACGAGCGTAGCTTTAAATTTAGAGAAAGACAGCGAAAAGAGGGACAGGAGACAGCTTGAGTCGATCTTAACTCAGGGCGGAGCCAAGAACGTTCATCGCAAGCAACTTTGCTGTCCGTTTCACGATGACAAACACCCGTCGGCGAGTATCAACGAAGCCCCGTCGGGGTTCTGGTACTTCCACTGTTTTGTTTGCGACATCCATGAGGACGTTTGGGCTTTGAGATCACGAGTTACGGGAATCCCGGTCGGAGAGGTTTTGAAAGAAGCACTGCCATCGTCACGGCCGCAGCAGACACAGACGGCCCGGCAACCGAAACCACAGGCGGAAAACTTCGCAACGATCGATGAACTGATCGAATCCTATCGGCGCCGCAACCCGCACAGTCAAATCGAGGAAGTCAACGCTTATACAGACCCATCAACTGGCCACGCAGATTTTTACACGCTAAGGATCAAGCCGCCCGATAAAGAAAAAACTTTCAGACAGGTCTCAAAGTCTGAGCAAGGATGGCAATGGACCGGACTGTCGGGGAGGGCCCCGCTATTCAACCGAGGCCGTATCGAAAAATGCGAGCGAGTACTAATCGTCGAGGGCGAGAAGTGCGTCCGAGAGGTCACGAAAATAGGGCTTGCCAACATCGCCGCCACGACATCTCCGGGCGGGGCGATGAATGCAGCGAAGGCCGACTGGACACCGCTCACGGGAAAGAAGTGTTATATCTGGCGCGACAACGACGAGCCCGGCAAGAAGTACGAGGCCGATGTCATTGCTGAGTTGATGAAGCTAGACACTCAGGTGTATCGCGTCCGCGTAGAAGATCTCGGGCTCGACCCGAAACAGGACGTTGCTGATTACATCTCCGAAGAGTCGATGACGAACGCCGAGAAGGTTGCCGCCGTCGAGTTATGTCTGTTCGATGCGGAACCTTTGAATGTCACATCGGCGCTCGAAGATAAGTTCACGAGGATCATCGCAGGTGAATTCAGATCAATCCCGTTCCCGCAAAAGCCTCAACTATCAGACGGGTCGAAGGCCGTCATGCCAGGATGTCTGACAACGATCGTCGGCGAACCGGGGGCGGGCAAGAGCTTTCTCGTTCTCGAAGATTTCTGGCGATGGATTCTTGCCGGCGAAAGTGTGAAGTTGATGATGCTCGAAGATGACTCCGCCTTTCACCAGAACCGCGTTCTCGCACAGATGTCGGGCTGCTCAGACCTTCTCGACCCGGAATTTGTTGCGGAAAATCCTCAGACAGCGGCAGATACGCTGAATGCGTTCAGGGACCGGCTGGAAACGGTGTCGCGGCATATTGAGATCGCGAACGAGCAAATGACCCTTCCTGAGATCGGAAAGTGGGTCATAAACCACGCAAAGAACGGCGTCCGCATCATCATCGTCGATCCAGTGACGGCCGCGAAATCAACAGACAAGCCGTGGATCGAGGACCAGAAATTCTTATTCGAAGTCAAGCCTGTTCTTGAGTGCACCGGAGCGTCATTGATCTTGACGACGCACCCGAGGATCGGACAGGCCGGCAAGCCGTCGCTTTCAGGTATCGCGGGTGGCGCAAGCTATCCCCGGTTCTCTCAGTGCGTCCTATGGCTTCGGAATTTAGACCAGTCTCAAGAGTCTCGGGCGTGGGACGGGTATCTCACCCGAACCGTTACGCATAAGCAGACCATCCAGATCAGGAAGGCTCGAAACGGCAAAGGGCAAGGGAAGCATATCGCCGTCAACCTCAACCACCAGAATCTTTGCTTTGACGAATTCGGGGTGATCGAGAGTTCAGTATCCGAATGAAAGTTATTCAGACACATTATGCAGAACACTATTTCCGCTCGCGGCTCGAAGCGCGGTACGCGGTGTTCTTCGATGCTCTGAATGAGACATGGGAATACGAGAAAGAAGGCTATGACCTCGACGACGGAGATTGGTACTTACCGGACTTTTGGTTACCAAGAATCGGTTGTTACGTCGAGATCAAAGGACAACATTCGACAAAGGATGAGATACGCAAATGCCGGAAATTACAGTTCTACACCGGGAATGATGTTGTGATATTTAATGGCCTGCCGGCCGAGAATTACGGACTCTGGTTTGCATGGGACGATGAATACGGAAAAGCCCCGATCGAGTCGCTTGCAATGTGGACGATCGACGACGGATTTCTAACTCTGGCCGACACGCCGAATGGCGGATCATATCTGCTAAAAAAGGCAGCAACACAAGCGAAACGGGCCAGGTTCGAGTATTGCACTTCCTATCCGAATATTGTGGATTACGACCGAATCCCGTTTTGAAAATTATGAGCAACCCCGGCAACTACACCATGAACCAATTAGCCCCTGACTCGGATCTTGATATTCGCATCGACCATCGCCGCAAGCTCGCGTCAAAGGCACTCGACCGGCTGCTGGCCGATTTTCGCAAGCGGAAACTCAAACAGGTCAGCGTTGGGCATCTATACCGCAGCTTCGACCGCGAGTACACCGACCTGATCTACTCGCTACTGTCCGAGGCTCATTTCGACGGCAAGGTGAAGTTTGACCCCGACCGCCCCGCTCCGAATCGCGTTGAATTGGTTTAGCACACACGCTCGAATGGTAAACGTCTCGGCACAACTTACTCCCTGGATCTGCAGGCGTTGTCAGTCGATTCAGGCATACTCCGACGGCCGCGATCTGTACTTTGGCCGCCGCAAGGTTCCGGCCAACCCGGTCCGCGTCGATTGGATATGCACGAACTGCAAGAAATACGTGGTCAAATGGCGGAGCGACAGGAATCTTATTGACATCACGGATGAAAAGGACTAAATTTGCGGGTAACAATTTGAAGTTGCCGGACATATGGTGCCGGACCAAAGTTATTACGGCTTTGGGTTAGTCGAAGGAACCTACCTCGACGGCCCGGAGCCGTTTTTGATTTATATGTCGTGGAGAGTTGCTGAAAGCCTAGAAGTGCTTCGAAGGCAGTTAAACGAAGCCTATCCGAATCGGTCAAAGTTGTCCGATGGTGGAATTGGCGATTTGCGTCACCAGAAGTCAAAATCAAGTGACCACAATCCTCACATTCAGCACAAGGGCAAGGGAATCGTGACAGCCCGCGATTACACCCACGATCCGGCCGGTGGATTGGATTGCAACGAGCTTGCCGATGCCTTAATCAACAGCCGAGACCCGCGAATAAAGTACATCATCTGGAACAAGCGAATTCTTTCCAGCAAAACGCAACCCTGGAAATGGCGGCCTTACAGCGGGGTCAATGCTCATACACGACACCTCCATCTTTCAGTCGATCCAGACCCTAAGTTGTTTGACGCGGCCACGCCGTGGGACTTAGGTCTTGAGGATGACGTTGCCCGAGTAGACGACGATATTTCCGCCGTCGTGCCGGACGCCCTCTTAAAACGCGGGTCGAAGGGATTGGCTGTCGGGCGGATTCAAAACCAGCTTATAACTCTTGGCTATTCATTGAAGGCTGATAATATCTTTGGCCCGGCAACAGAACGAGCGGTCAAAGGTTTTCAGTTAGACAAAGGGCTGAGGCCGGACGGGATGGTCGGTCCGAACACCATCGCGGCTCTGGCAGAGGCCATTTCCCAAGAGTTAATTCTTGATCTTTCGGCGGCGGAACCCCCAGACAGCCTACCTGATACTCCGAGCGATAGGACAACAGAATCCGCTACGCAGCCGCCGCCGGATAGTTTGCCGGAAGTTGTGCAGGAGGGCTCGACCACGACGCACCAGACGGCCGAGAACATCATAAACACGGGCGACGCATTGCCCGCTGACTTCGTACCCGAACCGGTCATGGTGACGGCACCGCCGCCAACGGGTTTCATGCAGAAGCTGAAAACTCACGCGGCGGCATTGTTGGCGTTCATCGGCGGAGGCGCGGGGTTGAAGGAATATCTCGGCGTCCAGCTTGGCGAACAGACGGTGACGCTTCTCAAGTTTTTAATTCCGACGGTGCTGGGTTTTGGATTCATCGGCTTCGTCGTTTGGTATATCACGGAAAAGATCGTCGGCTACAAGACGCTGGCATTGAAGGCGACGCTGAGAAGCGATCCGACAAAGCATAACCCGTACATTCTGCCGGGTGAAGAGCCGAAGCGATGGTGGCAGGTGTGGCGCAGTTAGCGTAAGGAGATTTTATGGACTACATCGTACTTTTTATCGGGATCGGAGTGTTCGGCGTTGGCGTCATACTCGACTATCTTTCCTCCATCGAAATGACGCGCTACGGGATCAAGGAGCGGAACTGGATCGTTGCGGACAAGAACGGCAATTTCAGCCCGGTCAAAGGGTTGATATTCGTGATACTGCCGATCGTGCTGGTACTCATCGCGTTTTTCGTCGAATGGAACGACGATACCTATGACCGCTTTTGGGCCGGGTTTTTCCTGATGCCCGGAGGCGTCTTGCATTATTGGGCCTACCGGCAGAACAAGAAAAAGATCGCAAAGGCGAAGGACGTATTTTAGCAACTGCGTGGTTTCCAGCGTAAGAGGTGACTATGGTTCCACCGCTATTTCTAGCAAACATTTTAGGATGGATCGTTGCATACAAGCGGGCGATCCTGATCGGGCTTGCGATATTTGCTTTCGTTGTGTTCTCGGTGATGGTCTATCGCGGCTGTTCAAGTCGCGGGGCCAAGCTGAATGAGGCCGAGATTCAACGCGGCCAGCAAGCCGTGAAAGATGCGAACGACAAAGAACTCCGCGAGATATTAGCCGCGTCCGACGCACGCGAGGCCGTGATCGATTCGACGGTTGCGAATGCCGAACGCGACAAGGTGAACGCGATTCACGAAAGCCGGAAGAAATGGGAAGCGGCTAACCGCGAAGAGCTGCAAGCAGAATTTGACCGAAGGGCGAAA
>JBGSYT010000030.1:0-4544 GCA_041750855.1 Pyrinomonadaceae bacterium
GACGATCGCGATAGATTTTCGCGAGATCCGGGATGCGCAGACGCCGGATCGTCTCGGAGGGGTCATACCGCTTGGTCTTGAGCATGGCCAGATCGCGTGGTCGGTGAAAGGAGGCGATAACAAGACGCTGAGTGCGCGTTCTGAGCAGATCAGTGTTTCTGAAGGAGTGGCGAGCACGTATTCGTGTGCCAATTGCTGCCCGGACAGCTATTACGACGGCATCCTGATACCATACGACGCCGAAGAGGGGATCGGCGGGGTGGTCCCGTTTCGGGCATTGCAGCAGGACTCGACTTGTTTCCAAACGCTCGGAACTCCGTACGAGGTCGTTGCCGATTGGTGGGACAGCACCGATGTTGAGGTGGCGGAGGTCGATTCCGTGGGCGACACGACCGCCGTCGGAGCAGGCACTTCATATATTCAGGCCGGCTGGTCGGGATACGTCTGGAGCCAGCCGGATGTGGGTCAGCCCTGCAATTCCGAACAAGTCCCCGCCTACGGCTCAGGGCCGATCGAGATAAGGCCGACTGTTACTATCACCGAGGTTGGATTTACCGGAGATCATCCAATTCACAAGTGGCCTCATCCCGGTACCGCGATCGATAACCCTGACGGCTCAAGCCCGACCTGGAAAAGTACGGGCAATCCGAACGATCCGGTTGCTTATACAAAATCCGCAAATATAACGATGTTCGCTAAGCTCAGCATTAGTCCATCCATTCCCGAACGAAATGTAAAAATTCGAGTCAAGAACGGTTCGACCGGGATCGCAAGCAGAGACGTGGCAATCTCCGGCACTTCGGCGAATATTACGGGGATCAGCACGACCTCGGCTTTGGAAAGCACCGTTAAGAAAACAACGCCGACCTTCACTTGGGAGATTTCTTATAACGACGGTTCTAGCTGGTCGTCAATTGGCAACAGCGGCCCCCATACGATGTATTGGACTTACAGTACGCCGCTCAGTTACCCCTTCCAAAATGATATTGATGTTTCATGGCCGCACACTTATGACGAGGCGCTAAAGCGGGCCTGCGAATATTCCTTCGGAGAAGAGGTTCCGGCGGGCATAATATGGAACATCAATGAGGGGGTTGATCTGGACATCAATTACAATCCTTCGATTAGTATTGGTGATAAGCACCCGCTCGAAGCCTATTCTACTCCTGGTGGGTGTCAATGCTCGGATCATGCGAATTTACTAAGAGGATTGCTCCGAACTATTGGCATCGACGGCACAAGACTTTTGATTTGGGCTGGGCCTGATAGCAACACCCTTACCAGATACAAGGTCGGAAGCACTGGAGATACCAATCCTTCATTTCGGATCATTCGTGCTGCTCACGATAGCGCGGGTCAGAATCCACATTTTAAGTTTCATGCTGTGGTGTCCACGAATGGCACGTGGTATGACCCGTCTTACGGAATGTCGTACTCGAGTTTATCTTTCAACGAGACCGCCTTTAACAATACTGCACAACAAACAAGTTCGTCGTTTTGGACGGAGCCTTCAACATTCTCTGGTTTCGAATGCGGTCACTAAATTGGGGGTTATCTTATGACAACGAAAATTGCGTCGCTATCATTCGTCGTTATTTTATTCTGTGTTTCAATGGACGTCATGGGGCAGGACTTTCAATCTCTTCGTAAAGAAGCTGAAAACACCGTTAAGGCCCAACGTCCCAACTGGACGCTTTTAAAAAAGATCGAGTATGAAAAACAGATTTCCTACAGTTGGGGATCTGCGCGGGAAGGAATCGGAATAACCATCTTTTTCGGAGATTCCATACAAGAGGCTGCCCAAAGAATGGCTCTCAAGAACAAAATTCTCTCCGTTGGCCCGGGAACAAAACGGAAGGAGTTCGGTGACGAAGCGTATTCTTGGGAAAGCCCCCGCGGCGATTCTGCGGGTATTCGTTTCCGCAAGGCAAACGTGTATATTGAGGTCAATGCTCCGTCGTTAGAATTGGCCGAAGAATTGGCAAAGAGTTTTGATAAATTTATAAAGACGAAATGAAAACCCCGCGGTGAATATACCGTCGAGCGCGGGCGGATTTCCGTGGAAGGCGGATGGGGATTACCGAACGCTTGTGTATATAAAGAATGAGACCGCCACCGCAAGGAAAATTACGGCGGACCTGTATTATGACGGGGTCAGCTACGGCATCGGCCTGACAGAAGTAAAGGCGGGTCAGACGATCGCGATAGATTTTCGCGAGATCCGGGATGCACAGACGCCGGATCGTCTCGGGAGGGTCATACCGCTCGATCTTGAACATGGCCAGATCGCGTGGTCGGTGAAAGGAGGCGAGAACAAGACGCTGAGTGCCCGTTCGGAGCAGATCAGTGTTTCTGAAGGCGTGGCGAGCACGTATTCGTGTGCCAATTGCTGCCCGGACAGCTATTACGACGGCATCCTGATACCATACGACGCCGAAGAGGGGATCGGCGGGATGGTTCCATTCCGGGCATTGCAGCAGGACAGCACTTGCCTTCAGACGTTAGGGACGCCCTAAGATTCCCTCCACGGGTCGGCTCGGCTGCCGAGCCGACCCGTGGAGAATTCTTTAATGGCCGGGCCAGAAAGGCAGAGCCTTTCCGCAAATCGGCGGGCAAAGCCCGAAGAAAAAGGAATCGAGGGATAAGGAAGAACCCATAGTATGGGAAAGGCAGAGCCTTTCCGCACATCGGCGGGCAAAGCCCGAAAAAGGGCCACAAGCCTTTGCGGCCTACCTCGATCGATCCTATTCGGGAACTACGTCGGCCGAAACTGCCCCTGTAATGACGAATGCGAACAGACGATGTATTGTCGCTTCCTGAGCGAATGCCGAACATCTATCGCCGCCTTACCAGTTAGGATCAAACCGCTTTCGGAACGGCCATGCCGTTGAATTGCGGTTTTGCTGTATTCACGGCCGTACGGGCCCGGTCTGGGGTTAAACGATGTCCGCTTTCGACCGGCGTGTGCATTGGCTCATGCCCAATGGTCGATGGAAGAACGGACATCATGCCCATGAAAACGAGCCCGAACGCGGCCATACCGAAAACAACGACGGAGTAACCCTGAAGATTACCGGTAAAGAACGCTGCGGCGGCCAGCGCCGCCAATGCCGCCCACAATCCAAAATATATTCTGACCATCATCATTTTCCCTTCCGATATTTAGTATTGCCATGCCGTTTGACCGATATAATCGACCCCACCGGCCACGTTTAAATTCTTGTCTTTATGGGAAATTCAGACAATAATTATTTCGTATCATTTTTATGATGAAACTGCTCGAATGAAGCTGTCAGAGGTCAAGAAACTTATCGATGGAACGGCCGATCCCGCGTTCGCACTGGACGGGCTCGGGAAGGTTGCTGCATGGAACGCTGCTGCCGAAGAGGTGTTCGGCATCGCCTGTGAGAGTGCCCTCGGATCTTTCTGCAGTGACCTGCTTCACGGGAGGGATGATTGCGGGCGTGAGTGCTCGCGAGACTGCACCGTAAACCTGCAAGCGTTAAAAGGCGTGCCGCTAAAGAGCTACGATATTCGCGTCAATGTAAAGGGAGAGCGGCGATGGTTCAATATGGCCGTCACGACCGCCGGCGGGCCTGCGGCGGCACCGATATTTACTATCCATATCGCGCGTTCCGTGGACATCCAGAAACGTTTCGAAAACGTGCTACGCGATTTCGTCGCCCGCGAGGCCGACCTTCCCGAAGCCAGCGTGTCAGAGCTTTTCAAGATCGAACGGGCTCCCACTGTAGAGGTTCAATTGACTCCGCGTGAGAAGGAAGTACTCAGGCTCTTGTCCGAAGGTGCCACCTCTGCCGCGATCGCAGAAAAGCTCTTTATCAGCCGTACCACGGTCAATAACCACGTTCAGCACATTCTGAAAAAACTGAATGCGAAGAATCGGCTCGAGGCCGTTCGCCGCGCAGAACAGGCCCGGCTGATATGATTGGCCGTCGATTTGCGCACTTGTAACCTGTCGCAGCGGAAGCCCGAAGCCGTGCAAGACCTGGCAGATATTTGCGGCGGGGCTTAAAAATTCAATTGATATTTTCGTAGCAAACTGCGAGGAAATCTGAATGCCGGATCACCACTTTGGGTTCACCAAATAACTCTGACATCATACTCAGTAAATCGACTATCAGCCGTTACGATCGTAAGGTCTTCGACCATGGCTTGCGAGATCAGCGCTCTGTCAAACGGGTCCTTATGGGAAGAAGAAGTTGGAAGTTTTTCAATGTTGCAGACATGTTCTAGAGTGAGGTCTAGAATCTGAAATCCATTAGCAGATTGTTCGCCCTTGATCGATTCTTCGAGTGTCGATCTTAACTCAAACTTTCCAAGCGCAATCTTGATCTGGATCTCCCACGCTGAAACGATGCTGACATAAACTTTGTTATTCAGATCGCAAATTGCTGCGAGAGCTGACTTCGAAAGTCTTTCGGGAGAATCACGCCACCAAGCGAATGCGTGGGTATCCAACAAAAGATTCATGACGCTTTGTCAAACCCCCAAAATTCATCAGGGAGTTCTTCATTGAAATCATC
>JBGSYT010000031.1:0-8316 GCA_041750855.1 Pyrinomonadaceae bacterium
GAGCACTCGTCTCGGGTTATCGCGAATTTGGCGGGAAAAAAGAAATGCCTAATATCGCTATCGTCGATTGGACCGGTGTTTCAACTGCGACTGAATTTGAAAGTTTGCGAGAGTTTTTCGAATCAGAAGGCCACAGTACCGTTATCGCCGACCCTGAACAGCTGGAATATGACGGCACCCTGCTGCGTATCGGCGAGTTTGAGGTCGATATTTTTTACAAACGGGTATTGATCCACGAATTTTTCGAACGCTCGACAGACGACCACCCGCTCAGGCGAGCATATGAGGATGGGAACGTTTTCATGGCAAACTCGTTCCGAACAAAGATTCCGCACAAAAAGGCGAGCCTTGCCGTAGTGAGCAACGATCGATTCGCCTATCTTTTCACCGATGAACAGCTTGAAGTGATCGAGAGACATTTACCATGGACGCGCCTTGTGACTGACAGGGAGGTGCGTTTTCAGGGTAAAAGGCACGACCTGCTTGAACTCGTCCGTCGTGACCGCGATCGATTTATTCTCAAGCCGAACGATGATTACGGCGGTTCGGGAATCATTTTCGGTTGGGAAAGCAACGAAAGCGAATGGGATGACGCTATTGAAAGCGCCCTATCCGATCCTTTTGTCGTGCAGGAGCGCGTGCCGGTAGAAAAAGTGCGGTTTCCGACCTATGGCAAGAAAGCTTTTTTGGAAGAGCTTTTAATCGATTTCGATCCGTTTCTCTTTCGAGGAAAGGCAGAAGGCGGGCTCATCCGGCTTTCTTCACAATCGCTCGTTAATGTCGCGGCCGGAGGCGGCGAAGCGGCTCTTGTAGTCCTTACAGGTCAGTAGCAGAAAGACACTTCACATATTCAAAAGTTTTTTTATAAAACTCCATCGTTGGAGCACATACTGCAAGTATCAGGCCCTGGGTTTTGCAAGTTTCTATTCGCCCGGCGTTCTGAAAGCGTAGCAGGGTGATCAACGACCGGCGATATAGCTGGTCAGCGACAACTTGCCTGACCACAGGACACAGCGTTTTGGGGAATGGACGATACGATCTTATGAAAAAGTTTGCTGCATGGATGTTGCTTCTTACGGTTTATTTGGGTTCGATCGCCCCGGCTGGTACAGCCGTGCAAGCGCAGGCGATCGGAAAAAAAGCGATGGATCTAAGGTTAAAAGACGTGCCGGACGGACTTCAGTTCCGGCTTAGCGAAGGTGTCGACGGTGCCGAGACTCGCGAGAAGCAACAGCTCGCGGCTACCGATCCGCTCAGCGCCGGCGCCGCTTCAGATCTGCTAAAGCGCATTCCTGAGATAAAGATAACAGGTGACGACCAGACAGATTTTGCGAAACGTGCGGGATCGCTGCCTGCACCAAAAACCGGAACGAAGGTACCTGTCAAATTCCCGGCGGATGCTCAGCGGCAGGCCCCCGGCGTCGATACAAGCGGGCAACTGCAAGTGATCAGATACTCGCCCGAGGGTGAAGTGCCGCTAGCACCGGACTTGAACGTTACGTTTTCGCACCCGATGGTGCCGGTCACGTCGCAGGACCAAGCCGCGAAATATATGCCGGTCGAATTATCGCCGCAGGTCGAGGGAAACTGGCGATGGCTGGGGACCAAGACGCTGATGTTCGATACGGACAAGCGTTTCCCGATGGCCACAAAATTCACCGCACGTGTGCCTGCCGGAGCCAAAGCTGCTACGGGGCAGACGCTGGCCAAAGATGCCGTATGGACTTTCACAACTCCGCCGCCAAAAATCGAAAGTAAGTTCCCGGACGCAAATGTAACGCGCCGCGATGCGCTTATTTTTATCTCATTCGACCAAGCGATCAATCCCGAAGCCGTTCTGAGGACGATATCGGTGACCGCACAAGGTCGGAAGATCCAGACACGACTCGCTACGCAGCAGGAGATCGATGCCGACGGCAGCATCTCGTATTACTCGAAACAGGCACAGCCAAATCGCTGGGTCGTTTTGAGAGCGGTCAATACTGACGACAGCGTCGAAAATGCTCTGCCGGCAGCGTCTGCAATTACTGTGACGGTTGAAAAGGGAACGCCGTCAGCCGAAGGGCCGTTGACCACTATCGCACCTCAGAGTTTTGGATTCAGGACCTTTGGTCCGATGAATTTCACTGGATCGTTCTGCGGCTGGAAAAATAACAAGAACTGCTCGCCATTTGAAATGTGGCACCTCGAGTTTACCAACCCGATCGACGCTTCCAAATTCACGCCTGAAATGATCCGCATCGAGCCGGCTGTCGAGGGTCTAAAGATATACCCGTCGGGAAATCACATTTACATCCAGGGCTACAAAAAGGGCCGCACGACCTACAAAGTCACGATCGACGGCACTCTGACCGATATCTTTGGCCAAAGGATGGGCGAGCCGGCTACGACCTCTATAAATGTTGGTGCTGCTCAGCCGGCCCTCTATGCGCAGGGCGGTTTTATGACCGTGCTTGATCCTACCGCGAAACCTACATTCTCTATCTACTCAACGAACCATGATGCGGTTAAGGTCGTCTTGCGAAAGGTACAGCCGCAGGATTGGTATCAGTATGGAGAATATGTTCGGCGAATGAATTACGACGACGGAAGGAGACCGCCGATCCCGGGCCAGGTGGTTGCGGACACGGTCGTAAAGATCGCGAGCAATCCGGATGAAATGGTTGAAACTCGGATCGATATCTCGAAAGCGCTGACCGGTGGGTTGGGCAATGTCCTTGTCCATATCGAACCAACCGTACCGCGCGACAAAAATGACCGGACACGGATCATCACATGGCTCCAAGCCACACAGATCGGGCTTGACGCATTTGTCGACAATACGGAACTGGTCGGTTTTGCAACCGAACTTACGACCGGCAAGGCGTTGGCAGGCGTGGAGTTATCGATCCATCCGCACGGCAGCGGAGGAATTATTAGCGAGGCCGCAGTTCCAGAACCCGGGTACCTCGCACAGGCCTGGGACTGGCTTACCTCTTGGGGAGGCAGCGAAAACGACGAGATCCAGGCATCAGGACCGAACGGATCGTTCGCCGAAACTGAATCGGTCGAACCGGCACAATCTAACCTTACTCCCGCGAGTGGCATTTTGCGTTTCGCGTTGCCTGAACTCCGTTCCGATAAAGGGCAAAATATGCTGGTAGCCCGGCGGGGCAATGACGTAGCCTTCCTACCGGAAAATAGTGATTACTACTGGCAGGAAAATGGAACATGGTTTCGAAAGGACGCGGCCCAGGCGCTTCGATGGTATGTCTTCGACGATCGAAAGATGTATAAGCCGAGTGAGGAGATCCAAGTCAAGGGCTATGTACGTTTGATCGATCAATCTAAGTTGGGCGACGTGCTGCCTTTCTCAGCTCTAAAGAACTACGGGAAGGTCCTATATTTCGTGCACGATCCCCGTGGAAATGAGATCGCAAAAGGTCAAACAGAATTGAACATTTTCGGCGGATTCAACCTCAAGACAAAGTTGCCGGACAATGTGAATCTAGGTTACGCGAGCATCCAGTTCAGACTCCTGGCGCCAGGTGAAACGGAGTTCACGAGTCACGCGATGCACAATCACCAATTCCAGATCCAGGAATTTCGCAGGCCGGAATTTGAGGTTACTTCCAGAGTCGAAACCGAGGCTCCGCACTATGTCGGCGGCAATGCGATGGTCTCGGTGGAAGCGAAGTATTACGCCGGCGGCCCGCTGGCGAATGCCGACACCAACTGGACTGTGACGGCGACAGCTACCAACTACACACCACCGAATCGTGATGATTTTACATTCGGCACATGGACGCCGTGGTGGAGAGCTTACAACTATAATCAGATGGGCGTAGGCCGCAGTGGATATCCTTATGGCGGCGGGTCGTCACAGTCGTTCAAGGGCGTGACGGATGCATCGGGCAAGCATTTGCTCAAGATCGATTTCGAATCCGTAAAACCGCCTCGACCGTATGCGATCACCGCAGCGTCGTCTGTTCAGGACGTCAATCGACAAACATGGTCGAGCACGACTTCGCTGCTTGTGCACCCCAGCTCGCTTTACGTTGGTATTCGTACGCCACGAACTTTCGTCCAAAAGGGCGAGAAGATAAATATTGAATCTATCGTTTCCGACATCGACGGCAATCTCAAAGCTGGCAGCGCAGTCGAGATCAAGGCCGTGCTGAAAGACTGGCGTTTCGACAAGGGCGCATGGAAGGAAGAGATCATCGACGAACAAAACTGCTCCGTCACCTCTGCCGAAACACCTCAAACCTGCAGCTTTATCGCCAAACAGGGCGGCCGTTACACAGTCACCGCAACGGTGATGGACGATCGCGAGCGTTTCAATGAAAGCGAGTTGACCATTTGGGTCCCGGGCGGCAAAACGCCTCCGAAACGCAACGTCGAACAAGAAGAAGTGCAGATCATTCCCAGCAAAAAAGATTTCGTGCCCGGCGATGTGGCCGAGCTGCTTGTGATCTCGCCTTTCACGCCTGCCGAGGGCGTCTTGACTCTGCGGCGAGACGGCCTCGTAAAGACCGAGCGGTTCTCGATGAAAGAATCGTCAATCACACTTCGGATACCGCTCGAAGAAGGGTATTTGCCCAATATTACAGCCCAGGTCGATCTGGTCGGTTCGGCTCCGAGGACAAATGACCAGGGCGAACCCGAACCGAAGCTCGCAAACCGCCCCGCCTTTGCCAGCGGGAGCATGAACCTTGCGATTTCGACGGCCTCGCGAAAACTGACGGTTGCGGCAGACGCCGTGGACAAGACTCTCATTCCCGGCGGCGAAACCAAGGTGCACATCGACGTAAAAGACCATCGCGGTGAACCGGTGGGTGATACCGAAGTGGCGTTGCTCGTGGTCGACGAAAGCGTGCTCGCACTCGCAAGTTATATCATTCCGGACCCCATGGGCACCTTCTACACGCCACGTGGCACTGGGGTTACCGATTATCATTCGCGGAAAGATGTTCTGCTCGGTAATCCCGACGATGTAAAAAGCCCGCCACCGCCGCCTTCAGAGACAGAACTTCACAGTGACTCTCTTGCGGTTAGTGCAGAGGGGGTCAGGGGTCGGCAAATGGTAGCTCTTCCAATGGCAGGACGAGCTCCTGATGCAAAAAAGTGGGCAAATAACGACGTCGCTTACATAATTACTGAAGAAGAAAAGAATGCCTTTGATGCCGGAGAGATCTCACTACGTAAGAACTTCAACGCCCTTGTACTGTTCTCGCCGACGGTGAAAACCGATTCGAACGGGAAAGCCGTCATTGATATTAAACTTCCCGACAATCTGACGCGATATCGAATCACGGCAGTTGCTGTTGACAAGGGAAAACGATTCGGGAAAGCAGAATCGAATATTACCGCCAAACAGCCGCTGATGGTCCGCCCGTCGGCCCCACGGTTTATGAACTTTGGCGATAAGGTCGAGCTGCCCGTCGTCGTTCAGAACCAAACCGATCAGGATATGACTGTTGACGTGGCTATCCGCGCTACAAACGCCGATCTGTCAGTACCGGGACCAGCAGCCACCTGGGCCGCTAATCATGCGGGCAAGCGAGTCCTAGTAAGAGCAAATGACCGGGCAGAGGTGCGTTTTCCTGCGTCAACGGTCAAGGCCGGTACGGCGAGATTCCAATTTGTGGTCTCATCGGGCAAATATAGCGATGCTGCCGAGATCTCATTGCCTGTATGGACGCCCGCCACGACCGAGGCTTTCGCATCCTATGGGACGACGGATCAAAACGGCGCCGTTTTCCAGCCCGTACAGACGCCGGGCGATGTTTTCCCGCAATTTGGCGGGCTCGAAGTCACGACTTCGTCAACTCAGTTGCAGGAGCTGACCGACGCATTTATCTATCTGACAAATTACCCATACGCATGTTCCGAGCAGATATCGTCACGAATGATCTCGATCGCGGCGATGCGGGATGTGCTTAGCTCATTCAAGGCGAAGGATATGCCGACGGCGAATCAGCTTGAGAGCTACTTTGCCCGGGATATTGAGATCCTCGGGTCGCGACAACGGAGCAACGGCAGCTTTGGCCTATGGAAACGCGATGGTGAACGGTACCAATACCCGTTCCTGACCATCCACGTCGCACATGCTCTAGCTCTGGCAAAAGCCAAGGGTTATAAGATTCCCGACGATATGCTGAATAAGACGAAGCCTTATCTGAAAGATGTCGAAAAGCATTTCGATGAGTGGTACAAGAATTCGCCGCAGGTAAGGTGGACGATCTCGGCCTACGCTCTGTATGTCCGCGATATGATGGGCGATAAGGACGCCGCGAAAGCTAAAAGGCTCCTGGCTGAAGCCACTATCGAGAAAATGCCTTTTGAGGCGCTGGGTTGGGTGCTGTCGGTTTTGGCCAGTGATCCGGGCTCTGCCACGGAGGTAACCGCGATCGTCCGTCATCTGATGAACCGCACGACAGAAACCGCCGCCACGGCGAACTTCGTAACAAACTACGGTGACGGCGGTTGGCTGATAATGTATTCGAACCGACGTGCCGATGGCGTACTGCTCGAGGCGCTTATAAAAGCTCAGCCGGCTAACGATCTCATTCCGAAGCTCGTACGTGGTCTGCTCGCCCATCGGACCAAAGGCCATTGGGGGACGACGCAGGAGAATGTCTTTATCCTGCTGGCACTGGACAAATACTTCAATGCATTCGAGAAGGTCACGCCCGATTTTGTGACCCGGATCTGGCTGGGGAACACGTATGCGGGAGAAGAAACATTTAAGGGCCGCTCGATCGACTCGAACCAGCTTGATATCCCGATGTCGTACCTCATCGATCAGGGCGGCACCTCTTACCTGATCCTCGACCGGCAGGGTGCGGGAAGGCTCTATTACCGGATCGGGATGAAATACGCTCCAAAAAATCTGAAGCTCGAACCGGCGGATTACGGATTTACCGTTCTCAGAAGCTACGAACCCATCGACCATAAGGAGGACGTCAGGCAAAATGCCGACGGTAGCTGGACGATCAAATCAGGAGCCCGCGTTCGCGTCCGGCTGACAATGGTGGCTCAGGCCCGGCGTTACCATGTTGCTCTAGTCGATAGTCTGCCCGCGGGACTCGAGATACTCAATCCCGGTCTTGCTGTAACTGAGGCGATACCGGCCGACGTACGGCCGTCAACGGGGGTGGCTACCTACGGCAGCAGGTCCATTGGACACGGCTCGTGGTGGTGGCGGCAGCACTGGTTCGAACACCAGAATTTTCGCGATGAGCGTGCCGAGGCTTTCACGGCTCTGCTTTGGGAAGGCGTCTACAACTACTGGTATGTCACACGTGCTACGACCCCGGGGCAATTTGTAGTGCCGCCGGCCAAGGCAGAAGAGATGTATGCACCCGAAACGTTCGGCCGCAGCGGAACTGATTTTGTGAGAGTGGAATAATCTGGCGTTCATCTGGTTTCGATCGGGATCAGGTCCTCGGCTCCGCCGTTCTCGGCGTGAAACCGAAGCGGCACAACCACCGGTAGTTCTAAGCCTGCGACCTCGTAGAAAGGCATTATTTCGCGGTAATCGCGGTGGACGCGATTTGCGAGATCGTGGGCCTCATCGCGGAGAAGCTATATATTCGTATGACTGCCCGTCTGCCGAATCTGTCTGTCAGTAGCTCGATGAGCTCGGTCCGACGATAAAAATCACGTGTCACACGAATCTCACGTGGGAGATGAAATTGATAGAACGATTCGATGATCCGGTAGAGGGCCTCGTCGGAAGTTTCGTAATCCTCGCGTTCGACAGTGAAAACCTTTCTGCCAAGAACTGAGCGGCCGCGGTGGGTGATCAGGAATATCGATGAGCCTTGTGCAGTGTCCTCGACGGCATAGGTGTCGACCGTCTCTTCGAGCCATACATCGGTCCTCGGCTGTTTCCAGAATTTCTCGATGGCGAGAAGGACATCGCGAAAGTACCCGGCCTTCTCGAAATCTAGAGTTTTTGAGTGCCGATCTATGATGCCGAGCACGGCTATTGTAAATGCCCTTCTTTCATTTGAGATGAAAAGACGCGCCAGTTCAGCCATTTGTCTGTAATCGTCGGCGGTGCATAGCGAGGAAACACATGGGGCGAGGCAGCGGCGGCGGTAATACTGTGTACAGGGAGCCGGCCAAGAGCCGTCAATCTCGAGGTCGCACAGGCGAAGGCGAAACACCCGGTTGATGAGGTCGATCATTATTCGAACGGCCGTCTTGGTTAAAAATGCCCCGTAGTATTCGACATTGTCGTCCTCGATCCGGCGGGTCGCGAGGACACGCGGATACTCTTCAGCCGTGAATTTTAGGTGAGGATACCTGTTGGCGCCGAGGTCGGAG
>JBGSYT010000032.1:0-34880 GCA_041750855.1 Pyrinomonadaceae bacterium
TCTGCTGCCGGCATTCTACGATCTTTCCCGACCGGCCGAACTCGAGCCGGCAGCAATCGAGGAGGATGTCTTTCAGCTTTTCCCGTCCGCGTTGAACTCGCGACTTTGCACCGGATAGAGACATGGCGAGCTTTTCCGACACTTCTTTTTGTGTGAGTCCTTTAATATCCGCGAGCATCACGGCATCACGATACCTTGCCGGAAGCTCAGCGATCATAGGTTCGAGCCAACTCAACACTTCCTCTTCGACGGACGGATCATCCGACTCGAACGCAAGGGCCGCGGCATCTTCATCAACAGTGGTGAAATCAATCGTGTTGACTCGGTAATGGTCCACTATCGCATTCCGCGTGGTCTGAAACATCCAAGTATATATCTTTTCTGGGTCCTTCAAATTATCGACCTTCTGATGGATCCTGAAAAAGACGTCCTGCAGAATGTCATCCGCGTCGGCGTTGTTCTTCACACGTCGAGCGATAAAGTTACGAAGCCGATCCTTGGATTCGACCCAGAGAAGCGAGACTGTATCTGTATGTTCATGGAACATGGGCAACCTCGTACTACTCCGTCAACCAAGCGCATCATATATGTCGTGACATATATCATCGATGTGTTCAATTCCTACAGATACTCTCAACAACCCGTCCGAGATCCCCGCCTGTGCCCGCTCTTCTGCAGTCAGGGACGCATGGGTCATCAGAGCGACCGGCTGGACAAGTGTTTCTACCCCGCCAAGCGAGGTGCCAAAAGTACAAACTTTGAGGTTATTGACAAACGTTTTCGCCGATTCTGCCGAGCCGACGTCGACACCGACCATACCCCCGAATCCACTCATCTGGCGCTTTGCGATCTCATGGTTCCGGTGGGCTTCCAAGCCAGGGTAAAAAACTGCAGCCACCCTTGGGTGCAATGCAATCGTATTCGCAAAAGCGAATGCGTTTGAATTATGCCGCTCCATTCTCAGCGCCAGCGTCTTGATCCCTCGAAGCACGAGCCATGCAACCTGAGGGGCGATATTGCCGCCATAGAGTTTTGCCGGGCCATGACGGGCTTTATCGATCAAGTCCTTTCGTCCGACAAGCAAGCCGGCGGTGAGGTCGCTGTGGCCGCCAAGGTATTTGGTCGCACTGTGAATGACAAGGTCCGCTCCAAGCGTTAGCGGCAATTGGTTAAACGGAGTCGCGAATGTATTGTCGACAACTGTGGCAATGCCGGCCCTTCGTCCCGCTGCTGCGACCTCTGCGATATCGGTGATTCGCAAAAGCGGATTCGAGGGCGTCTCGACCCAGAACATTTTCGTATTCGGACGGATAGCTGCGGTGTAAGCTTCGGCGTTGGCCGCATCGACAAACGTCGTTTCCACACCGAACTGTTTGTCGATTTGGTTTAGAAAATTAGTGGTTGTCGAATACATCGACTCCGGCGCAACGACGTGATCACCAGAGCCAACGAGCGTGAATGCGGCGGCCGAGATCGCGGCCATTCCGGAAGCGAACGCGAGAGCGTCCTCACCTCTTTCGAGCTCGGTGATCGTTTTTTCGAGGGCTTCGACGGTCGGATTACCAAGCCGCCCGTAAAAGTAACCGGGTTTTTCGTAGTTGTGGATAGCGATGCCTTCATCCGCATCGGAAAAGGCGAAGACCGACGCTGGATAGATCGGAACCGAAACGGCACCGAAATTTGCGTCGCGGTCTTCGCCCGCATGAACAGCTTTAGTGAAAAACGAATGTTCGCCCATCGGATATCTCTCCATCAGCAGCAGGGTTGGTTTGTCGCTCCAATGGTAGATGCCTTTTGGCTCGGTGTGCAACATGCTGCCGTTGCCAAAGCTGCAGGATCCGATATTTCGGCGGCCGCATCTGCTGCGAGTTCGCCATGGCTTACCTTCTCACTACAATCGCACGCGTTCGTGTTTGTCTGCTCCTCGGTATTCTCAAGCACGACGAAAACTTCCCACTCGTTGCCGTCGGGATCGCGTGCCCACGTCTTGTCCTGCAAGGCATAGCAGCAATCGACTTTCATTTCATCGACCGTTAAAAGGCCTGCCTCGATCCATCGCTCGCGCGCCTTGAGCACGTCGTCAGTCGTGGCAACTTGAATGCCGAGGTGCGAAAGCGATCCGCCTTCGGTGTAGGGAGCTTCGTTAAGGACGAAGTTCAACGGCGGATTCTCGACATCAAACTTCGCATACCCGAATCGCGGCTTCTCGCTCACTTCGCCTGCCTGCTCACGAACTATCGAGTGTGTTGTGGTGTTGCCTTTAATAAACTTCAGAGGTTCGATGCCGAAAAGCTTCTTGTAAAAATCGACGCTCTGTTCAACGTTCCTTACATTGAGGGAGATGTGTGGTTTCAGGGTTCTTACGGTATTCTCTGGCATATCATTGCTCCTTACGGTTCGAATTCATATACGCATCAACATATATGATAAAGCGAATATATTCCTATTATTTTGAGATGTCAATACAAAATTTCACATTTGTGCTAAAATTTATAAATGAACACAAATGCCCTGGCATATATGGAAACGTTTTATATGGCCCTCGCCGATAAAACGAGGCTGCGGCTGCTGAATCTAATGCGGGATGAAGAGGTTTGCGTATGCTTTTTCACGGAAGTGTTGGGCGACAGCCAGCCGAAGATATCGCGCCATCTCGCCTATCTTCGCAATTCAGGGATGGTGAAATCCCGTCGGGACGGAAAGTGGATGCATTACAGCATCGTCGAGCCAAGAGACGAGGAAGGAAAGCGAGTTTTGCAAGGTGTGTTGGGATGGCTCGACTCACGACCGGAGCTGCGTGCCGAACGAGAAAAGTACAAGAAGGTCTGTTGTACGCCGGAACTGCTAGTCCAGATTGCAAAGACGCCTATTAGCTTCATACCCGCGGCTCCACTCCCAGAGCAGCTGGTACCAGAACTAGTAAAACGCCGTGAACCCGCGCCCGATGTTGATCCCGATATCGAATACTCCTACGCCGGAACCGGCCATAATGAACTCGAAGAATTTTTGCTCTAGTCTTGTGAGGTTTCGGGATACGGGCAATGCCGACACCCACTCCCGCAGCAGTAACCGCGTCTGCGAAGGAACTCCGCGGTCAGCACCATCAGCCCGTTTTCGAAATAGTAATCGATGCCTTCTTTGAATTCGGGGGGCGTCTGTTTCTCCTTTTCTTCAGGCTTGTTGTTCATACACCGCCAGGAACTCCTTGTTTCCCTCAGCCCCGAGGATGGGAGATTCGATCAGGCCAACACGCAGCAGCCCGAGACCCACCGCAAACGCATCTATTTCAGTCACGACACGGGCGTGCTTTTCAGGTTCGCGAACTATTCCCCCTTTTCCAACCTCGCCTTTGCCCACCTCAAACTGCGGTTTGATCAATACGATGATGCGTCCGCTGTCTTTCAAAAGCCGAACGACCGCTGGCAGGATCTTAGTCACGGAAATGAACGAAACATCCATCACTGCCAGATCAAATCTTGTATCGAAATCCTCAGGCTTGAGATCGCGAGCATTTGTGTTTTCCATCACCACGACCCGAGGATCATTTCTGAGGCTCCAAACTAGTTGATTCGTTCCGACGTCAACAGCGAATACGCGAGAGGCTCCGTGCTTGAGCAGGCAATCGGTAAACCCGCCGGTGGACGAGCCGACGTCGATACAAACGAAGCCCTCGGGTTCGATCGAAAATTCCCTAAGTGCAGCTTCGAGCTTCAATCCGCCGCGGCCGACGTATCTTGATTCCGGTCCGTCACCTTTGATCCTGATCTCCGCGTTCCAGTGAAACAATTCGGAAGGCTTTTCGACCCGCTTCTCGTTGACCAGCACGGAGCCAGCCATTATCATCGCCTGTGCCTTTGTTCGCGAGTCGGCAAGGCCGCGATCAACCAGCAACCTGTCAATGCGCTCCTTTTTTGTCATAGCGGAAATCGCATACCTGTTGAAGCAACGCGAAAGCCCGCACGCCTTACCTCAGCCAGCCTGGCCCGGTTACCCTGAACAAGCGGGTTGCTATGGTTAAAGTGAATAAAGTGAACCTTCCGCCGCTCCGACGCGGGAAGGCCCCGGAGAAGGGCCATCGTTTCGGTGACAAACGGATGCGGTACTTCGCTCATCGGGCGGCTTATTTCGCCGTCGGCATAAAAAGTACCGTCAATTAACAAGTAGTCAGACGAACGCACGACATCTGCCAGCCTCGTCTGCCATTTTTCCCATTTATCGATGTCGGGAATAAATACCAGAGTCTTAGAGGCGGATGTGATGCGGAACCCTACGGTCTCGGAAAACTCGTCGCGGTGCGGGACCAAAAACGGTTCGACCCTTATCCCGTTCGTCAGCGTTACGGACTGGCCGTCGGAGAGTTGATGCAGTTTGATATTCGCTAGTGTGACCAACTGTGACCACGGAGCGTTCTGCTCGATCATGGCTTTCATTCGCGGCATCGCATATACCGGCACCTCTTTCGAGCCCATCGATTCGCGTCCAAGAAACATCAGGCCCGTGTAATGGCCGATGTGTGCGTGCGTCAGGAAAATACCGTCGAGGCGATTCGAGCGGTCGGCGGAAAGCCGCTTAACGATCTCAAACTGTTCCGGCAGGTCAGGTGTCGCGTCAAAGATCCACCGTCCTTTCGAGGCTGGGTCGATCAATGCGATCGAAGATACCATGCTGCGGAGATTCTTGTCGGCCCATGCACGGCGGCAGAACGGCGAATCGCAGCCCATTTGCGGAACGCCCGCGTCCTGGCCGACACCCAGAACAACCACGTAAGGACGCTGGGCCGCAATATTAGCAGGCCCGAGCAATAGCAGCAGAACGGTTAATAACCCTCTCATTCTTCAGCGATCCCGAAAATGCTATTCTAAGCCCAAATGGACGGACAGCGAAAATTGAACTCGTTTGCAAAATACGCGTGGTTCGTACTCGGTTACAACGTGCTTGTCATTTTGTGGGGGGTGTTCCTACGGGCGTCAAAGTCTGGCGACGGCTGCGGCCAGCATTGGCTGACGTGTCATGGAGAAGTGATCCCATCGGCACCCGAATTTAAGACCGTGATCGAATTTACCCATCGAATAACAAGCGCTCTGGATGGGTTGATCGTTCTTGTGATGGTCGTTTGGGCGGTGCTGATATGGCGCTCTCAACGGGACGATATCTCTCGATTTGTAAAGAGATTTGCGATCGCATCTTTCGTATTCGTCCTTATCGAAGGAGCATTGGGCGCAGGCCTGGTGTTGACCGGCAATACAGCCGAAACGTTGACCCCAGCTCGGCCGTTCTGGATGGCCGCGCACCTGATGAACACTTTGATCTTGTTGGCGTTGATGACGATAACGGCATGGTCGGCCTCCACCGGACAGCGTGTGACATTTGCACGGGGTCGGCTTGGCTGGGTCGTCGTAGGAACGCTGCTTTTGTTTGCCGTCGGGATAAGCGGTTCGATCGCGGCATTGAGCAATATGATCTTTCCGTCGGGAACTATCGCCGAGGGCATAGCAAAAGACTTTTCACCTACATCGCACACGCTGCTTCGGCTTCGGCCGCTTCATCCGATAGTTGCGGTCGCTGCGGGGGTCTTCTTTGTCTTCTGGACGGGCTGGCTAAAACGAAAGATGCCTGATGAGCCGAGTGTGGCCCGATGGTCAAATGTCTTAGCAACACTTGTGATCGTCCAACTGGCGTTCGGCGCTTTGACATTGGTGTCTCTTGGACCGATCGTGATGCAGCTTGGACATCTGCTTCTGGCCGATGTGCTCTGGATCGTTTTTGTCGTGCTTTCCCTCAATCTTATGACCGCCCCGGCATCTTTTGCACGCGCCGATGATTCAGGATAGGTTTCCGACCGAGTTGCCCAGCTTCGGGAATCTGCGAACTATAGGTTGCTGTAGCGGAGAATCAAGGAGGAAACAAGAGGTTTTTTGAGTTAGCCAAAGCGACGGTCCCGCCAACTTAGGGTATTATTGTGCAACAAGTTTTATTTGCCTTTCGTAGTTCTTTTAGTGCCACACACGCCTAAATGAAGAGAAGTATCCTGATAATTGACGACCACGACCAACTGGCAAGCTCGATGCAAGAATCATTCGAGACGGAGGGCCATACTGTCAAAGTGGTCGATAGCCGCGATGAGGCGATCGCCGACGCCGGGATCAATCTTTTTGACATTGTTATCACTGACCTGGCCGATTGCTCCGCCGATGCACCTTTAGTTGCCGAAGTACCGTTGGCCGCCTGCCTTCCTTCGCCGATAAATGAGCCAAAGCAGCAGCACGTCAGAGCGTTTAAGTTCTGCGCATCCCATTTCCGACGGAACGATTTTGACGAGGCCGAACTAACGGGTTTGATCGAAACGGTCTTAACCTGGAAGAGCCGATTTTCCGATGACGCCGAGGTGGTGAGCCATCTTCACGAAAAGATCGAGTTCGAACTCCCGAGCGCGATCATGCCGATGCATGCGATCTTGGATTACCTCATGACGAGGGTCGAAAGACAGGGCGTGGTGAAGCCCGAGCGATCGAATCTCTATGTCGCTCTTGACGAAGCCTTTGTAAATGCTGTGAAGCACGGCAACAAGTTCAACGCACAGAAGCTTGTTCGCATCACCGCGGAAATCTCAAATCAGGAGGCTTCGTTCACCGTGGAGGATGAAGGCGAGGGCTTTGACGTCAACTCGATACCCGACCCGCTCGATCCCGAAAACCTCTTCAAGACCAGCGGCCGAGGCGTGCTTTTCATCTACAACATTATGGATGAAGTAAAATATAACGACCGCGGTAACC
Organism: Pyrinomonadaceae bacterium; assembly: GCA_041750855.1. GTDB lineage: Bacteria > Acidobacteriota > Blastocatellia > Pyrinomonadales > Pyrinomonadaceae > OLB17. The sequence goes on from JBGSYT010000032.1 coordinate 6,774, forward strand.
GTCTCACCATGGTGAAACGGTCAGACCCGGAAAAGCTGGAACTATAAACGTCCTGAGTCGTAAATCACCTTCGTACAAGATCACTTACCTGTTTTCGGAGGACCTTGGAAATGTTTTGTTACGTTTGCGCTGAAAAACTGGCCGACCGAGAGCTGTTTTGTAGACGATGTGGTTCACAAACGATCCTTCCGACGTCGGCGAAGAAACCGGCGAGCTTGATCGCAGTGGGCGGCTACTTCGCGGTCGGAGCGATGACATACGTAATCATTTTCCTCGCGGCCATCGCACTTATCACGTTGTTTGCTCCGCAAGCCGGCAGCCCACAGCTCGCAATGCTGCTCCTGGCGATCTTTGGAGTGCTTGCTGCCGGTACCGCCGGGGCTCTTTTCGCGCGTAGCCGGGCGAACAGCGTTCGCGGGCTTCCTGCCGCGGTCCGCGAGACGCAGGAGGCCATTCCCGACGCGAACGTATTAGGGTTGCCTGATCAACGGGCCACGCCGGTACCGAGCAGCGTAGTCGAATCGACGACGAACAAGCTGCACGTCCCGGGAACAACTCCCCAGTAGCGGTAGATTCGATTTCATCGCTCGTCTGTTAGCGTTGCCGCTTCCAGCGGATATAATTCCGAATATGAGGGTGACAATCGCTCAGATCAACACCACAAACGGCGACATCGCCGGGAATACGGCAAAGATCATCGCGGCAATAGAAAAGGCAAAGGCTGACGGGTCTGACCTTATTGTTTTTCCTGAGATCACGACACACGGTTATACCTCTCAGGATTGGTTTCAGGACCCGGACATCATCGACCACGCCCTCGATCCACTCGAACACATCCTGCCGGTGACCACGGGCATTACAGCGGTTATTGGTGTGATCCGCCGCAATTTCGACAACGATGGCCGGCGGCTTTACAACTCGGCCGCGATACTCCGGGACGGCGAGCTACTTGGATTTGCGGACAAGACTCTTCTTCCTGAATATGACGTATTCGACGACCCACGTTATTTCGAGCCATTCAGCGGCCTTAATCGAAAACTGTTCGAGATCGCGGGAAAGCAGGTCGGTGTGGTCGTCTGCGAGGATTTCTGGAACGACAAGACATTTTGGAAAGATCGTTTATATGAGAGCGACCCGACCGACGAGGTCATCGCGATGGGTGCCGAGCTGGTCGTGGCGATCAACGCGTCGCCTTATAACAAAGGCAAGATCGGCCTTCGCTGCGATATGGTCTCGCATCGTGCAAGGGCCAGTCGAGTGCCGATCGTGTTTGTAAACCTTGTCGGCGGTAACGACGGAATAATCTTTGACGGGGCCAGCCTGGTCGCAGATGAGGAAGGTGACATTATCCTTCAGGCCGCGGCATTCGAAGAATTTGTCGAGACCGTCGAGCTTGACGTGCGAAAACCTGACGCGAGGGGCATTTCCGGCGACGAGATCGAATCGATCAGGCGAGCTCTGATGCTCGGTATCCGGGATTACGCGATGAAGAATGGTTTCACGCAAGCGGTCATCGGGTTGAGCGGGGGGATAGACTCGACGCTTGTCGCCGCCCTAGCCTGTGAAGCGATAGGGCCCGAGAACGTGCTTTGTGTGATGATGCCCTCGCCGTTCTCGTCTGAGGGAAGTATCACGGACAGTGAGGAACTGGTTCGAAACCTCGGCTGCGGGGCCCGCATCGAACCCATCTCTGATGCGTTCGAAATATTGTTGAATCAGCTTGGGCTCGACAAGCCGACGCGCGGGGGCGATTCGCTCGCGGCCGAGAATCTCCAGTCGCGAATCCGCGGGGTCATACTCATGGCGATCTCGAATTCCGAGGGCAGGCTCGTTCTGTCGACCGGAAATAAATCGGAGCTGGCAGTTGGTTACTGCACTTTGTACGGCGACACGAACGGCGGGCTAGCCGTGCTCGGCGATGTTCTGAAGACGGAGGTTTGGCAAATAGCACGGCATATTAACAGGATGGCCGGCCACGAGATCATACCAAACGCGATCATCGAAAAGAAGCCGTCAGCCGAGCTCGCGCCGGATCAGTTTGACGAAGACAGCCTTCCGTCATACGAACTGCTTGATCCTATCTTGACGATGTATTTCGAGCAAAAGGCTGCACCGGCCGAGATCATTGCTGCAGGCAACAGCGCAGAACTCGTCTATACGATACTTAACAAGGTCGAGCATCCGGCGAATGAATTCAAACGCCGCCAGCTTCCGCCGACACTCATCATCTCGAAAAACGCTATCGGCATCGGCCGCCGCCGGCCTATCACTCACCGATACCGTCGATCTGGGGCCGGTGACACTGCCTGATCCTTCAAAGGGCCGCCGCAGTCTCACTGTGGTGCAAGAATTCGTACAGGCTTCGTTCATTTAGGCAAAGGCAGATGCCTTCTGAATTTTTCGGACGGAGTTTGATATGGCAAGATTCGACAGCCCGCTCAAAAATCTAAAGATCGCCAGTCCGTGTTCGGCCAACTGGGAGGAGATGTTCGGCAACGAGCGAAAGCGCTTCTGCGGCGACTGTAAGTTGAATGTTTACAACCTTTCCGGCATGACGAGCTTTGACGCCGAAAACCTCCTGAACACTAGCGAAGGGCGCGTTTGTGTGAGATACTTCCAGCGTCGTGACGGGACCGTCATAACCGCGGATTGCCCTGTGGGTTGGGCCCGGGTCAAACATAGGATGTCAGTCGCAGCGACAGCCGTATTCTCGATGTTGTTTGCTTTTTTGGGGAGTTTGGCAACGGTCACACTGCTCCGGGCACCAGTTGAGCCGGTCCTGAGAATACTCTTACCTTTCGATCCCAGTCCACATCCGGTCATGGGAGCGATGGACTTGCGATTGCCTTACGACGGACCAACCAACTAAAATCTATTAAATGAGGAAATGTCCGGCGGGCCCTATGGTGATGCCGGCAAGGTATTCGCCAAATGGTTCGGCAATTTCCATTTGGGCGAATTGAGAAAGCCGCCGGCACAACACCGGCGGCCTTTCATTTTTCGACGGTTGCCAACCCCAACTCAGTTTTTGACGAAATATCCCTGCCTGGCACGGACCCGGTGATTTGCAGGTACCTCGAGGGCGACATCGAGCTTAACAAACTTATTCACTGGAAATTCCGATCCCGAATAATACTGCACGAGATACTGGGCACGCAATTCGTTTGCTACCTGGCGAAAGATCCTCTCAAGCATTTCCTCGTTTCGGCGAATATTGATCGAATTCTGCATCGCGTTGCCGGTGCTGACGGGCTGAAACCTCGGAAGAAATGCAGTACCGCCGGTGTCGTCGGCAAATTTCTGCATATTCTCTTGCCCAAAAACTGCCATTTGGTTTAATTCGAGTGATATGCCGCCGGGATTGATCGCATATAGGACCGCGTCGGCATCCTGAAGCGCTTTTAGAACGCGCATTTGTTCAACGACCTTTGCCGTATCGCGAGCCTTTACGCGGATCTCACGGAGACGTGCTCCGACGACGTTGTCCGCTATCTTTCTCTCGGCATCCCAGATCGCCTTTAAGACGCCGTCACTGTTCGTGTCCTCACCATCCGAGATCACGAGAATGACCTTGCGGCGTCCAACCGGTGCATTTTGCTCAAGGTAGTTTGCGGCCATGCGGACCGCATCGTAAAAAGCGGTCTGTTCCTTGGTTGGAGCGATCGATCGCACCGCTGAGATCGATCGTTCGGCGGTTTCCCGGCCCTGTACGAGGATGCCTTTTTGGCCGATGGTAAAGATCGTTGCCCGATCTTCGCCGCGAAGCACCTCTTGAAGGAATTTCGACGCGGTCTCCTGTTGAAAACGGAACATCGCGTCAGTACTTGCTGACACGTCGAACAAGAGCGCGATCTCGAGCGGCACATTTTCGGCATTACCCACGCTGTCTATTACTTGCTGTCGATTCTCTTCGCGAATACGGAAATTTTCCGCTTTCAATCCGACCACCGGTTCGCCATTCGCATCTACCACGGATACCGGGACGACCACGAGCCTCGAATCCACCTTTATGACCTCATCCTCCTCGGGAGGAGGAGGCGTCGGTGATGTAGTCTGAGCCGAGACTTCCGTGAAGAACAGGCCGACGGCGATCAGGGTTGCGATTCTGAGAAATTTGTTGGCGTTGATCATGATGATATTTCAGGGATTTCGCATACTACCGGTCCGACAACGATTAGAGGGCACTTCTGGGAAAAAGGTTTCACCCCGTCTCTCCTTCCGTGCCCTCTTTTATTTCAGCACCCATGTGGCGCCAAGTCTAGTTGCTGGTATCCTGTGTTGTCGAACGGACCTCAACATTCTGATTCAAACCGCGGCTCACCATAAGTTTGACCTCAACACGGCGATTCGCCTCGCGGCCTTCGCGCGTTGTGTTGTCGGCAACCGGCTGGAGAACTCCGTAGCCGTATGACGTGCCTATACGACGGAGCGGAACGTTGTGCGTTTCGATCAGGTAACGCTTTACTGCTTCGGCCCGCTGTTCGCTCAGTAGCTTGTTCCGAGCCGCACTTCCTTCAGCAGAAGCAAAGCCGGTCACCTCGATCACATAACCTCTCAGCGTCATCGCTGCGGTCGCAACCTCATCGAGCGAGGCCTTAGCTTCAGGAGAAAGGACCGAGCTGTTCACTCGGAAATTCACCGTTGCTGAAGATTGGACCACATAGTCGTCAAGTGAGCTAATCCGCTGGTTCGTCGCGTTTACACCGGCAACTGCGGCGTCGGCTGTGTCCTGAGCGGCCCTTGCACCACCGCGGGCGGCATTGGAAACCGCCATCAGCTCATCGATCTGGCCGGACACGCGCATTGCGTTCTCCTCGGCCTGGGTCAATCGCTCCTCGGTAGGCGTGACCCGCGTGTCGATCGACTGCGCGACGCGGAAGTCGTCCTTGCCAAATCGGATCTTTGTAGCAGCAAGGGCGCCGGAAGAATCGCCTCTGCCTTCTGCCTCAAGGCTCAAGCCGCGTACAAGTTGCGAACCCGCAACACGGTCGCCGCTGCTAAGAAACCCGCCTTTGGTCTTGATGTCTGCGCCGGGTGCCAGAAGGATCTTCGTATCGACCCCAACAGAATCGCGAACAATAATGCTCGCGTCGTCCTGAGCGACGATAACACCTTTGATCTTGTACTTCTGGCCGGGCGCCAGATTTCTCAACTGAACGTCCTGTGCGAAAGCGCTTATCGAAGCGATTGACAGGGCCAATGCAAGTACCGTAAATCTTTTAAACATAATTTGAACTCCTTCCGAACCTTTCTCGTGTCGATATGTCCTTTCCGCTCATGGCAACCACTTGGCAGCCGATCCGTTTTGACGCGGAAATTCTCCTGAGCGTTCGTCGCGAATTTTGTGATCAGCGACATTAATACTGCAATACTGCTAAAAATCTAAAAATCCCTAGGCGTCATTCCTCGCCCTTGCTTCTCCTCCTCAAAAGGCGTGCCATGATTTGTAAGATGGGGCGAGTGAGCGTCTATTTGTTCTGATCAAAGGATGTAGCAGAACTTTCCTGAATTTTTTTAATGTACCGCTCTGTCTGAAATGGATACATTGCAAAACGCTTGAGGCTATGAATGACTCGTTTTCATACAGTTTCGAATAGATTCGGGGGCAACGACCGGAAGAATTAACTGAAGGTGAGAATACACAAAAACCGTTTCTCTGCCAACTTATTTTTTCCCACGAAGTATCAAAGCGAAAAATCACCTTTCTCAAGGAACGCTTTCATAAACGCCAGGAATCGTTCGGCATCGGCACCGTCGACGATCCGGTGGTCATAGGTCAACGCAAAGTAAGCCATTGTCCTGATCGCGATGTAATCGTCGCCGTCATGAGTCGTAAGCACACGCGGACGCTTCTCGATCGCGCCAACGCAGAGTATCGCAACCTGCGGCTGGTTGATGATCGGCGTTCCATAGAGCCCTCCGAACACGCCAGGATTTGTGATCGTGAAGGTTCCATCGGCAACCTCGCCCGGGTTAAGCTTCTTTGCCCTGGCGCGGTCTGCAAGATCATTGGCCGCTACGGCAAGACCGGAAAGCGAAAGCGTATCTGCCCGCTTTATTACCGGCACGATCAAGCCCCAGTCTAACGCAACCGCGATCCCGAGATTGATGTCGCCTTTGTAGACTATGTTCTCGCCAGATACCTGAGCGTTGACCACGGGAAACTTGCGTAGGGCATTCGTGACCGCCTGGAAAACAAACGGCATGTAGGTGAGTTTTGTGCCGTAGCGTGACTGGAATTCCGTCTTGTTCTTTTCACGGAACTTGGCGACGTTCGTCATGTCGATCTCGTAAACGCTTGTGACGTGTGCCGACGTCTTTTTGGACATCGTCGTGTGTTCGGCGATCTTCTTCCGCATCACAGACATTTTCTCGACACGGTCACCTGCGGACGGGACGTTTACGGCACCCATATTGGTTGGAGCCGACGAAACCGCCGACGCGGGCTGTGTCGCTTCTGACGCACGGCTGACCAACAGGTCCTGCGGACGCAGAGCGGCTCCGGTTTCGATAAACGAAAGGATATCGTCTTTTGTGACGCGGCCACTTATACCGCTTCCCGGAATGCGGGTTATATCGACCCCGTGCTCTTCGGCGATCCGGCGGACCAGCGGGCTAGATTTTGTTCGACGCAGACCGTCCACTGAAACATCACCATTCCCACCCGCGGCTGCTGCAGCGGTTCTTACGGGAGGTTCCGGCATCGCGGGAGCAGCCGGAGCCGGTGTTTCCGCCTTTGGGGCTTCTGTCGCGCGCGGGGGAGCCGATGTTACAGCAGCCCCTTCGGCACCAACCAGCGCCAAAACCGATCCCACTTCAACCGTTTCACCCTCATTAACCCTGACCTCAATGAGCTTGCCTGCCGCCGGCGAAGGAACCTCGGCATCGACCTTGTCCGTGGAAATTTCGAGCAGCGGCTCGTCCTTCGCAATACTATCGCCCACCGATTTAAGCCATTTCGAAACCGTGCCTTCCGTTATCGATTCACCCATTTGGGGCATTACGACCTCTACCGAAGGTTCGCCGGGGCCTGAAGAGGATGGAACCTCATCGACAGTCTGGCCTCCTGACGCTGACGAAGCCGAAACCGCATCGGCAATGATCTCCGGTGTGGGTGCTTCTTCGTGAATTTCGGCTGCCTTTTCTTCCGACTTGGTAACTTGGGCCTCGGAGCCGGGACTTTTGACAGGTTGTTCGCCTTCCACACCGATCACCGCGAGGACCGTTCCCACCTCGACCGTTTCGCCCTCTTGATGCCGGACCTCGAGCAGAACGCCGGCGCCAGGGCTCGGTACCTCGGCGTCGACCTTGTCAGTAGATATCTCGAGTATCGCCTCGTCCTTTTCGATCTTATCGCCGACCGATTTCAGCCATTTCGAAACCGTACCCTCGGTGATCGACTCGCCCATCTGCGGCATCACGACTTCTACGCTCATAATTTCTCCGGAATGAGAGAAAGATCCATACATTAGAATACAAGAATTGGCAGGGAATAAAAAGAGCCGATTCGCCGCAAGGTTCTATAGAATTCAAAGCCCGCCGCCTCAGTATCAGCGAACTTGCGGGTGTAGTCGCGGCCATGCGAGCGAAGGTAAGCACGCAAACTAGATCCTTCAGGATGCGGGGATTTCGGGCGTCGTCAGGTGAGCGGCGCAGTCCGTTATTTCAGTGCGGAAGCATTCGTAGTTGAATTATGGGTGGTGGTGTACGACGACCGCTGAGCAAAAACTTGAAGGCAAAGCGCCGTATTTGCGCAAGCAGAACCATTGAGTTCCTCGACAACGCATCGTCGTCGAAATTACCGTAAGTCCGATGCGGCGCCCGTTTGGCATGGAACTGGAGAGAGACGCTTTTGTTTGAAGTATTCGCGAACTGATGTACTTATTTCGGATCGAGCTGCGTTGGCCCCGGAAAACCCGCCGAGCGTTACGATCTTTCTCCCACTGGGAATCGTTTTGTAGGTTTTGAAAAAGAATTCCAGCCGCTCCCGTACGATAGCGGGCAGATCGCCAATACTTTTTAGTTCCGCATAAGTTGGATCGATCTCAGTTGTGGGAACGGCAATGACTTTGTCGTCCTGCTCGCCGCCATCCTTCATTTTGAGTATGCCGATCGGCCGGACCAAGATGGCCGCGCCCGCCTGAATGGGAGCCCGCGAGTAAACGAGAACATCGAGATTGTCGCCGTCACCCGCCAGTGTTTGCGTGATCACGCCGTAGTTTGCCGGATATGCCATCGGGGCCGATTGAAAACGGTCGACCACCACGTGCCCCGTCATGCTGTCTATCTCATACTTTATAAAACTTCCTGACGGTATCTCGATCACTGCCATGACCTCATTCGGGCATCCCGGCCGCTGCGGCAGATCGAATGGATGTACCCATGCCTGCCCAAACGCCGGGAAGGAGAAAAGGAAAGCCAGGGAAACGAGGGCCAGAGGCGTTCGAAGTTTGATTATCTTCAGCATAAGTAAACGGGTGGTTTAGAGAACGCCAAGGGACGTCTCTAAACCACCGGGTTTCTGACATTACCGATCTAGAATACGAACCGTACACCCAACTGCAACTGCCTTGGGCCACCAAAACGTGCCGTCGAAGGCGCGAATAGCGGAACGCCGGCGTTAGCTTCCGACGGTTGGCCATTAGCCAGCGGCGTCCCGAAAAAGCTGATCGCGTCGTTCCCGAAGTTCTTGTTCGAGCTTCGGGTTACGTTAAACGCTTCGGCCGATATATCGAGCCGCATCCTTTCCTTCAGCCTAAATGCCTTCAGCAGTCGCAGGTCGAGGTTGAAGAATCCTGGCTGGCGGTAGGAATTTCGATCGACCACGCTGCCGTTAACGATCGCCCTGTCGTTGTCGTCGTTACCGTCGCTCTGAGTATCGAACCCGATGACCGGTGTATAAGGGAAGCCCGATCTGGTGATCAGAACACTGGATAGCGTGAAGCCATAGCCCAGATCGACCAATCCGCTGATGTTCAAGTTGTGCCGCACGTCCTGTTTCGAATATCCCCTATCGAGAGACAGATCGAACGGGTTGAGTGCCGGCTCCTGCGAAAAGTTTCGCTCGTTTGAATCATCGTCCACGTTCCTTGCCAATGTGTAATTGGCCTGGAACTGAAACCTGTCGGCGAAGCGTCGCTTCAGCGAAACGGTCATCCCGTCGTAGGTTGAGTGCGCCGTCGATTCATTGATCGAGAGCCAGCTTATCGCCGGTATCGGCCGTGCCGCTGGAAATATCGGCATTCCGGCCGCGTTGATGGTCGGCGGGAAAAGGTTGCGGTTCAACCGACGCTGCAGGTTCCATGTCGAATTTCGGATGTAGCCGACCGACAGGACGAGATCGTCGCCGAGCTTTTGGTCAAGTGTGGCCGAAACCTGGAACGAACGCGGATTCCGGAATGTCGGGTCAAATCCGAATACTCTCGGGGCGACACGAAACTGTTCTAACTGCGGTGTGATAGCCGTGAGAGAGTTTGGGAATGTAAAGATCGCATCCGGGCCGCGAAGGCGGCAACCCGGGCGGTTAGGGTCTGCCGAATTTCTGCAGGCACTCGGTTCGGCGATCTCGACCTCGCGTGTCGTCAGGCCGTTGTTAGTAAAGACACGCTGAAACAGGTTAGCAGGCGTTCGTGCCGTATAGATACCCGTTGACATCCTGAGAACCGTGTTGCCGGTCCCGCTGACGTCATAAGCCATGCCGAGCCGCGGCTGAAACTGCTTGAGATCGTTCGGGATCTTTCCTGTCTCAGGGATCCCCGGATACGGATCGGTCGGTTGCGGATTTATCTGGGCTTCCCAGCGGAAACCGGCATCGATGGTGAAGCGCTGACTCAGTTTGATGCGCTCCTGAATAAACAATGCATATTCCTGTTGGGTGCCGCGGAAGATGGACGACTCCTGGTCTTGTGGAGCGAGCGTTTGACGAAAGCGTCGAGGGCGGCCGGCGATGTATTGCTCTAGCCCCGTAGTGGGAACGCCTCCCAGCGTGCGGTTCTCAAAATCCCAGCGGCCTTGGATTCGGGTTTCGCGTCGCTGTAGAACGCGATTGATATTGGTTTCAAATCCAACACGTAGCTGGTGCCTACCGCTCGAAACACTCACATTGTTGGCAAGCTGGAATCGGGTTGACTCGAACTGACGAGGGCGACCATCGTTTCCGCCGATATCACCGAAACCGGCGATATTTATACGGGGCATATTCGAATTCGGCTCCTCGAGCCTGTTATCGGTAGCTATCTGACCCCGGAACTCATTGATCACATCCGCGGAAATTACGGTTACCAATGACCCTTTCAGGCCATTGCTGGAACCGATACGAGTGTAATTGCCGGATTCGGCAGTTGTCTGTCGCGGAGAATCAAAGTCGAAATTCTCACCTCGCATACGCGTATAGGTGTACTGAAGGTTTAGCGTGTTGTTGTCGTTGAGGATAAAATCCGTGCGGCCAAATAATGCCGTCGGATTGTTGGTCCCCCGTTTTTCGCCCTCAAGAGCTGCGAGTTCAGAAGGGATCGGGACTCCGGGAACATCTTGGAAGTCCACCACAAATGGTACCCGAAGAAAGTTTTGTTCGAGACTGAAGAAAAAGAAAGCTCGATCACGAACTATCGGCCCGCCGATCGAACCACCGAACTGGTTCTGGGCATTATCGAGCTTTCTGTCGAATGCGTTGGCGGACGTCAGGTGGCGGTTACGATTGAAGTAGAACGCTTCACCGCGAAGAGCATTCGTGCCCGACTTGGTGACCACGTTTACGAAACCCGCGTTGGTCCTGCCAACCTCTGCGCTCGCTCCGGAACGAACGACCTGAAACTCCCGCACTGCGGCCTGGGGGAAGAAAAATACCGACTCGTTACCGCCGCGCTGGTTGCCCTGGACCGGGTCGTTGAAGTCAGCTCCGTCCACAGCGATGTTAGAGTTGATCGATCGCTGTCCGGCTATCACCAGCCCGCTTCGGTCTGCCTCCTGCACTACGGCAGGCGTTAGCGTAACAAACTCCGTGAAGTTTCGTCCGCGGACAGGCAGGTCTGCGACCAAACGTTCGGAGATCGTCGTACCAGTTGAGGCTGTCTCTGCATCGATGAGTTCGGCTCCCGACGTTATGTCAACCTGTGCCGAAACGTCAGACGGCCGCAGGGAAATGTTCGATTGGGTGGTCCCACCGACGGAAAGTACGACACCCTCCTGGAAGCCGTCGGCAAAACCGTTTGCCTTGACGACGATCGTGTATCGGCCAACCGGCAGAACACGTGCGGAAAAACGCCCGTTCCCGTCGCTTGTAACGCTGCGCTCGAGCCCTGTTTCGGCGTTTCTTATCGTAATCGCCGCTCCGGCTACGGAAGCGCCATTAGCGTCGGCAATTGAGCCTTCGATGGCCGCGCTCCCGGATTCGGCTTGTCCGAATGCAAGTGTCGACGTGATCAGAATTGAAAGTATAAAAAGCAAACCATGTCTAACCACGGATCTGGGTCTCTCGGCAACCGACGGTACATTTGTATTCATTTATTTGATCAGCTCCATTAGTGTGTTCTGAACTAAAGCGGCTTGAGCTCCTCAAGTATTGCCCGGCCTTTGTCACATTTGTGATCGAATTGAGTATTGGAATAATCTGAGAAGTTGTAGATGGTAGGGGCTAGATGTTACATACCGCTGACAGGAGTGTTAACAAATGGTTAAATCGCTTTGCTCGGCTTCGTAGATCGGGACGTAAACGGTATCGAATTGTTTGTTTGACGGGTTGCCGATATAATTTGAGTTTTGTGATTGATCTAATTTGAGCAGGAGTATTGAATTGGCTGAACAATTTGACGTAACGATCATCGGTGCCGGCCCGGGCGGCTATGTGGCGGCGGTTCGCGGGGCGCAGCTTGGACTAAAGGTCGCAATTATCGAAAAGGAAAAGGATGCCAAGCTCGGCGGCACATGCGGCCTCCGCGGCTGCATTCCGACAAAAGCACTGTTAAACGCGGCTCACCTATATCAAAAGGCCGGTGAATTCGAGAAGTTCGGATTAAAGGTTTCCGGGCTCGATTACGACTGGGCAGGTGTTCAAAATTACAAGTCCGGTATCGTCGATAAGAACGCCGCGGGCGTGACCTATCTGATGAAAAAGAACAAGGTCACGGTCTTCAACGGCCACGGCAAGATCACGGGGAAGGGCAAAGTCGAGGTCGATCTGGCGGATGGTAAGAAGGAAACGATCGAGACCAAAAACATCATTATTGCCACCGGCTCGGTCGTCCGGCCGATCCCCGGATTCGAGGTTGATGGGAAACAGGTCGTCAATTCCGACCAGATCCTTGAATTGACCAGCGTGCCAAAATCGATGATCGTCATGGGCTCGGGCGCCGTCGGCGTCGAATTTGCCAGTGTTTATCATCGCTTCGGCTGTGAGACGACGGTAGTTGAGCTACTCGACCGCATTGTGCCGATTGAGGATGCCGATGTTTCGAAAGAACTCGCACGCGCGTTCAAAAAACAGGGCATCAAATGCGAGACAGGCATCAAGCTCGATAAGCTCGAAAAGAATAAGAAAGGCGTGAAGGTCTCAGGCAAGAACGCGAAAGGCGAAGCCGTGGCGTTCGAGGCGGAAATGCTGTTAGTTGCCGTCGGACGTATGCCGTATCTTGAGGGTCTTGGACTGGATAAGACGAAGGTCAAGGTCAAAGAACGCGGCACAGTCGAGGTCGATGAATTTTGTGAGACCGCCGAACCGGGTGTTTACGCTATCGGCGATGTCATCGACACCGCGTGGCTCGCTCACCTCGCGTCAAAAGAAGGCATCCTCGTCGTCGAAAAGATCGCCGGGAAAAAGGTCGAGCCTATCAAGCCAAATCTCGTCCCGAACTGCACTTACTGCGACCCCGAAGTAGCCAGCGTCGGCCTGACAGAGGCCAAAGCGATAGAAGCGGGTTACGACGTCAAGATTGGCAAGTTCCCGTTCTCGGCATCGGGCAAGGCCCGCATCCTCGGCGAGACCGACGGCTTCGTCAAGGTCGTCGCCGAAAAGAAATACGACGAGGTCCTCGGCGTCCACATCATCGGCCCACACGCGACTGAACTGCTTGCCGAATGCGTCGTCGCGATGGCGCTCGAAACCACCGCCGACGAACTCGGCCGCACGATCCACGCACACCCGACCGTCAGCGAAGCAATAATGGAAGCCGCCGAAGGCGTGCATGATATGACGATTCATATGTAATTGACGGTGGTCGGTGGTCAGTAGTCAGTGGTCCAAAATGTCTGGCCACTATTCTGCGGTATATTCTCAGAATAAAAAGATTGTACAAAACCTAACAGTTAGGTTATCCTGTTTATGCCGACTATTTGGAGAAGCGGCGGACTTAGATTTGTAATATGGCCTGACGACCATGCGCCGCCTCATGTTCATATCGTACGCGGCAAGTTGTTGGCGGCCATAATTAATTTGGGAATGGAAGAGAATTCCGTATCAGTAAAAGCAAACTATCGACTAAACCGTCGAGAATTAGCACTTGTCGTACAAGTGGTGGCCACAAACAACGATATGTTTCGAAAGGAGTGGACGAAGATGCATGGTGAAGGTTAAAGGCAAATGGGGCCTTGAGGAATTTGGGATTTCCGATAAGGAATTCGAACGTCAATATCGCGAAGCCACGAAACGCGGCGAGGAATCATTGAAGCATGATCCGCGTGCAGTTTCCGCAAGCTATCAAAACGGCGAGGTTACTGTCCGTTTGACGTCCGGTTGGAGTTTTAGTTTCGATCCCAGAAGATATAAGTATTTGAAGAATGCTACTGACGAGGAACTCTCAGACGTCAAACCGCTAGGATTCGGATTCGCCCTCGAATGGGCATCGATCGACCAGCATCTTGGCGTAGGTCCGCTGATACTCGACCTGATTGGTGAAAAGTATCTTTCAACGGAACTTGGACGTCGTAATGGCTCTGTTACCACCGATAAAAAGAAAGCAGCCTCGCGAACAAACGGCAAACTCGGCGGCCGGCCTAAGAAAGGCGCATGACGAAATAGGCCGCGTCATCCACGCCCACCCAACCGTTTCCGAAGCTATAATGAAAGCCGCTGAAGGCGTGGATGATATGACGATCCACATGTAATGTTCAGAGTGCGCGATTCAACAGGTAGTTTGGCTAGTGGGCAGTCGTTTCGGGGACTGAAAATTTTTGTGGTAGCCTTGTTTTGTCAGGTATGTCCACGCCCATCTATAGATCGTTCGCAGCATTCGTTGTCATCTTGGCACTCACTTATCTGTGTGTTTCGCAGGAGATCGTAGAAGACGAAAACTGGCTGAAAGGATTCAAAACCGAAGCTGACTATCTAGAACCCTTATTGTATTGGGACATGAAGAGCTTCACTCTCGACGATGTTGCTCGAGGGAAAGTACGGCTGAAGTCGGTCAGGCAGTTTGAACCTCGGGATGAATGGGAAGGATCGTATTACGCCAACACGGCAATTGGCGACAATAAATTCATCTGGAATACTGAAGGCGGTTTTTTTCGCTTTTATTTTTATCACACGCTTAAATCTCTGAGCTTTGGCACGGTCAAAGAATCTTCGGGTTTTGTCGAACTTGACTATGAAAGACCTCCCAATTCCCAAAAAACCAAAAAGTCCAAGACGAGACTAGTAAAGGTAGCGATAGATGAAACACATTTTCTTGTGCCGGAGAACCGTCTGAGAGATTTTTGCCGACGTGCGGCTGGATTGGAAACGGACCTGAGTGATATCGGTTATTACTGGATCAAGGAAGATGACATGGAAAAACTCCGCGACGGACTTCCAGTCTTACCGCCGGAATATAAGAATTTCTTGCGTTATCCCATCAAGGCAAGAATTAAAACTCTCGGAAAAAGGGAGATCATTCGCAACGAGCAATCAACAGCCGAACACAATTTTGACGACATACACTATTTTGTTGCTCTCGATGCTGGTAGCGATGCCCGCCTAAGGAAAGATATGAATTTGTTTGTTAGAGAGTTGGGCGAATGGATACTTTTGACGCGTGTTTCAAAAACAAGTTCCATCGGTTTTGTTAGGAGGGACATTGGTGAAAAGGGTCACGAGCAATGCCGGGATAGTCAGGGCGGCAACGGACAGCTTGTACCATGCAGAAGCCTAAAGGTCGGGATGGTCGCAATAACTCGAGGTGATTTGTAGGTTCCAACATTCCTTATGAGCCCGACGTCAACCTCATACCCAAAATCCAAGATCAAGATCTTGCTTCTTGAGAATATCTCTGACGCGGCGGTGAGGGAGTTTGGTGCGGGTGGGTATATGGAGGTGCAGCGGCTTGGCGGGGCGGTCAGCGAAGAGGAGTTGATCAAAGCCATCAAGGGCGTGCACGTTCTCGGCATTCGTTCGAAAACACAGGTCACGCGAAACATCATTGAGGCTGCCGATAAGTTGCTCGCGATCGGAGCTTTCTGCATCGGCGTCAATCAGGTCGACCTCAAAGCGGCGACGGAAAAAGGCGTTGCGGTCTTTAACGCACCGCATGCGAATACGCGTTCGGTCGCCGAGTTGATCATCGGCCTTTCGGTGATGTTGATCCGAAAGATCGCCGATAAGAATGCGGCCGCGCATCGGGGAGAGTGGCTGAAAGATGCGAAAGGGAGTTTTGAGCTCCGCGGCAAGACACTCGGCATCGTCGGCTACGGCAATATCGGCTCGCAGGTCTCGAATATGGCCGAGGCATTGGGGCTTCATGTGCTGTATTACGACACCGCGACGAAGCTGCCGCACGGCAACGCAAAGCAGATGCGCGACCTAAAAGAGCTATTGAAGAGCTCGCACATCGTAACGCTGCATGTTCCGTCAGACGCAACGACGCGGAATATGATCAATCCCGAGACGATCAAACTAATGCGGCGGGGGTCCGTCCTTATCAACTACAGCCGCGGCGACGTGGCAGATTTGGCTGCTGTTAGAAAGGCACTGAAGTCAGGAAGACTAGCAGGCGCTGCCTTCGACGTTTTCCCCGAAGAACCTGAAAAACTCGGCGACCGCTTTGACTGCCCGCTGCAGGGTTTGCCGAACGTCATCCTTACGCCACACATCGGCGGCTCGACCGAAGAGGCTCAGGCTAAAATAGGGCTGGACGTCACGTCGAAGCTGATAAATTACCTCGACTACGGCACCAGCGAAGGCTCGCACACGGTCCCGCCGGTTTCTCTCCCGCCGCAGGCCGGAACACATCGCATTTTGCACATTCACCGCAATATTCCGGGCGTCCTCGGTGAGATAAACTCGCGGCTCTCAAAACGCGCCATCAACATCGTCGGCCAATACCTTAACACCAACCCCGAGATCGGCTACGTGATCCTGGATGTCGAATCGAAGCTATCGAAAGAGGCGTTTGAGTTGTTGAAAGACGTTCCGGGCACGGTTAAGGCGAGGATGGTTTACTGAAGATGTTGCCTACAAATAGCGCGGATCTTCGCAAATGAAGAGTGATCCTTTCTGATTAGCATTTATTCGAATTATTCGCGGGCAAAAAGATCCAATGAAAATTGTTATCCCGGGCGGCACCGGACAAGTAGGAACAGTCTTAGCAAGGGCATTCCATGCTGACGGCCACGAGGTCGTGGTACTCGGCCGCACGCCCAAGACACGCGAATTGCGAACAGTAAAATGGGACGGCAAAACACTGGGTGACTGGGTTTCGGAGATCGACGGCGTGGACGTTGTTATCAACCTCGCCGGCCGTAATGTGAATTGCCGCTACAACGCTGAAAATCGAAAGCAGATCATGGAGTCTAGGGTTGATTCGACCCGAGTGGTCGGAAAGGCAATAGCAAATGCGAAAGACCCTCCAAGAATCTGGCTGCAGGCCAGCACGGCCACGATCTACGCCCATCGCCTTGACGCGCCTAACAACGATGTGACCGGCATCATCGGCGGAAATGAACCAGACGTACCGGATACGTGGAATTTCAGCATTGACGTCGCAACCGCGTGGGAAAGGGCCGCGAACGATTCCGACACGCCAAAAACACGAAAGGTCTTAATGCGTTCGGCGATGATAATGAGCCCGGACCGCGGCGGTATATTCGACACGATGCTCGGCCTTGTTCGGTTTGGCCTCGGCGGAACGGCCGGGAGCGGCGAACAGTTCATTTCCTGGATACACGATCTCGATTTTATCCGCGCGGTCAATTGGCTGATCGGGCACGAAGAACTAGCCGGCCCGGTGAACATTTCCTCGCCAAACCCGCTGCCAAACCGCGACTTCATGCGGATATTTCGCGAAGCTTGGGGAACGCGTATCGGGCTTCCGGCCTTTGAGTGGCAGCTCGGGATCGGAGCCCTTTTTATGCGGTCGGAGACGGAACTTATTCTAAAAAGTCGCCGTGTTGTGCCGAAGCTTCTTACCGATTCGGGCTTCGAGTTCGAATTTCCGGATTGGGACCGTGCTGCCGTCGATCTCATTAAAAGATGGCGGAGCTCTTAATCGTTTCATGCCGCCTGCGGCTCCTTAGGAAATGCCGAAATCCCCCTAAGTTACGTTATCGCAGTTCGGTATCGTGAGTTTTCCTCTTTTCGTTTTCTGAATTTTTCGGTTAAATCTTAAATAGAACTTTTATTGCCCGTTTCCCATTTGTACTATGAAATACACAATCCTCATCATCATTCTTCATGTAGCAGTGGTCTCCGTCTCGGCGCAGTGGATCAAGCAGATCGTAAATACCACAGCATCTTTTCGCGGGGTATCGGTCGTTGGGGACCGGACCGTGTGGGCGAGCGGTACGGATGGTACGGTCATCCGCACTACCGATAGCGGAAAGACCTGGAAGGTAATGCGAGTTCCAGGAGCGGCCGACCTCGACTTTCGCGATATCGAGGCCTTTAGCGGAAACACGGCGTACGTTCTCAGCATCGGAAACGGCGACAAATCGCGCATCTTCAAGACCGTGAACGGCGGTGACACATGGACGCTGCAGTTTATGAATCGGAATGAGAAGGCCTTCTTCAACGCGATCGCATGTTGGGATCAGAACAACTGCGTCGCGATGAGCGACCCGGTCGACGGCCGTTTTGTTCTGATCTCGACGACTGACGGGACAAACTGGACACAACCGGGCAGCGACCGCCGATCGCCGCCGATGGTCGCGCTTGAGGGTGAAGCAGCTTTTGCCGCCAGCGGCACCTGCCTGATCACGCACGGCAAGACCGACCTATATCTGGTAACAGGCGGCAGCGGCGCTCGAGTTTTCTCGTCGAAAGACCGAGGATCGACCTGGACAGCCGCAGAACCGCCAATGCTAAAAGGCAGCCCGGGCCGCGGGATATTTTCCATTGCGATGGCCAACAAAGATTTCGGTATCGTTGTGGGCGGCGATTATGAAAAGCCGGAACTTGCCGAACGCAATGTTGCCGTTACTGTAGATGGGGGCTTTATTTGGGCCGCACGTTCGGGCCTGACCGGTTACCGGTCCGCTGTGAGGTTTATTGACGAAAAAACGGTCATCGCCGTCGGGCCGAACGGCTCGGATATGTCGAGCGATCAAGGGGTTAGTTGGCGACGGATAAGCAGTGAGAACCTGAATGCCGTCGATGCAAAAGGCCGGACCTCTGTCTGGGCCGTGGGGCCGCAGGGACTTGTGGTGCGGCTGAATTGATGCGCCGCAAACTAACGTCCATCGCCGTTTGGAGGCCCCGTTCACGGATAGCAAGAATAATAGGCTGAATAGATCCTTAGGGAGGAGACCAGCGGGGCCGGACCCTGAAAACAATGCGCAGGACAGTCACCAGCCGCAGATTAACATACACCTTCAAGCAGTTTATAAAGAACGAGCGCTCGGGGGCCATACTTTTGATCTTCTGCACGGCGGTCTCGCTGAGCATCGCCAACACTGCTCTAGGCCCGGCATATCTGGGCTTCTGGCAGGGCTACCTCGGCCCGCTTAGCGTTGAACATTGGGTGAACGACGGCCTTATGGCCATCTTCTTTCTGCTTATTGGCCTGGAGCTCGAACGCGAACTGTATGTCGGCGAACTTTCCAACGTCCGCAACGCCCTACTACCCATTATGGCGGCAGTAGGTGGGCTCACCGTTCCTGCACTTATACACTTCGGCCTTAATAGCGGCACCGCGACGCAGGCCGGAATCGGTATTCCTATGGCGACGGATATAGCATTCGCAATCGGCGTGCTTGCGTTGTTGGGAAACCGCGTCCCCGCTTCGCTTAAAGTTTTCCTGGTGGCCCTGGCGGTGATGGACGATCTGGGAGCGATCATCGTGATCGCAATATTTTACACCGCAGAACTTTCATTGCTTTATCTCGGTCTTTCTCTGGGCACAGTTATCCTGCTGGTGGGGATGAACCGGTTGGGCGTAATGTCGCTCATTCCGTACCTGATAGGCGGCGCCATAATGTGGTTCTTTATGTTGAAGTCGGGCGTCCACGCGACGATCGCGGGCGTGGTTCTCGCGTTCACGATCCCGTTCCCGCAGAGGACCGACGATGAAGCTTCACCGTCATACAGGCTCGAGCATTTTCTTCACAGGCCGGTTGCTTTTCTCATTCTCCCGATTTTTGCTCTCGCAAACACCGGGATCGTTATCGGGGGCGACTGGGTCTCTGAGATCACGTCCAACAACAGCCTGGGAATCATTCTCGGATTGGTCGTCGGGAAACCGATCGGCATCACGCTGCTCGCGCTCGTGGCGGTCGCGGCCGGAGTTTGCCGGATGCCGCTGGATCTGAACTGGCGGCACGTACTTGGAGCAGGGATGCTCGGCGGCATCGGATTTACAATGTCGATTTTCATTACCAACCTTGCATTCGTTGGCGGTGAGCCCGTGTTTGTTGCGAACACCGTGAATGCTTCGAAGATGGCCATTCTGGTGGCGTCTCTTACGGCCGGAACCGCCGGCTTTATTTGGCTGAAGCTTCTTGGCGAGCCGAATGTGGGTGATACAGACATGGACACGATGGAATATGCAGACGAAAACGGAGTCAATGGGTCTTAGGGAACTGACATTATGAGCCAAAACTTCATAAGCGTCCCATTCAAGACGGAAAGTGCCCATGGCTTGAACTCTATCAACGGCATCGCAAAATTCTCCGCCGCAGGGATCGTTCTCGAGTTTGAGTCTAAATGGTTCGGGATCATTGGCGGAGGGGTGAAAGAGGTTCGCCTGCCGCTCGCAGAGATCCTGGATATTAAGTTTAAGAAGGGCGTGCTGCGTAGATTTGCGAAGATAGTGGTACGCACGAAGTCGTTTGCGACATTGGCCGCTCTTCCTAATGACGACGGAAAGCTCGTTCTTAAGCTTACTCGTGATGACTTCGAGCGTGGCAAGGCAGCCGCTGAGCAAACGGAAAAATTAATGAAACAGCTTACCGATTCGCTTCCGCCGCCTCACACCCAGGTCAGCCAGCTGTTCGAGGACGAATCGGAAGAAGAGACCCGTTCCCTGACCAAGTAGTCGCCGCTTCCTGCAGCCGTTAATTCCGGATCACTCAGCTAACGCGGAGGGGCCATCCGCGGGTCTTGCCGGGGCGTAATTTTGTACTCGGGCGGAGGCGTTGCACCAAGCAGGTGTTTTACAAAATAATCCCAGCGCCGTCGCATCATATACCAATTGTCAGCACCGTAGCCGTGCCGAGCGTTCGGAAAAATAATGAGGTCAAAATCCTTGTTGGCCTTGATAAGCGCATCGACCACCAGATAGGTATTATATGGCGGCACATTGTCGTCCATACCGCCGTGTGCAAGCAGGAGTTTCCCCTTCAGGTCCTTTGCGTAGATCTGGTTCGCCTGCTTTTCGTAGTTGTCACCGGAGAGCAAGCCAACATAACGCTCGCCCCAGTCGTCTTCATAGTTGCGGTTATCGTGGTTGCCTGACTGGGCAACGCCGACCTTGTAAAAATCGGGATAACGGAACATCGCCGCCGCAGTTGCAAACCCGCCGCCTGAATGGCCCCAAACACCGATGCGGGTCAGATCGAGATACGGGAATCGTTCAGCGAGCTGCCTTAGGCCCGCGATCTGGTCCGGCAAGGTATTGTCTGCCATATCGCCGTAGCAGGCATCGTGAAACGACTTGGAACGATCCGGATTACAAGTTCCGTCGATGATCACGACGACGAATCCCAGTTCCGCCAGCGCCTGATGGTCCGAACGTGCCGGCGCGAATGCTCGCGTTCCGACACCGCCGCCCTGCGGGCCAGGATAGATATAGTTGACCACCGGGTATTTCTTTGACCTATCGAGGTTCGTAGGCGTGAACATCAGCCCATACAAATCCCAGCGGCCGTCACGCGATTTGACGGTAATCGGAGTTGGCGGCCTCCATCCGGTTGCGGTCAGCCGGCTGATGTCGGCTTTTTCCAGATTGGCGATCAGCCGTCCGGTCATGTCTCTTAGCACTGAGACCGTCGGCACGTCGGGCTTTGAAAAATTATCAACGAAATAAGTGCCGCTCGGCGAAATGGTCACCTGATGGTGGCCGTCCTCGGGTGTGAGAAGTCGGAGGTCACTTCCGTCAAAGTTGATTCGGTAGAAATGGGTGAAGTAGGGGTCGCGGCCCTGTTCTCTGCCGTTCGCCTCAAACCATATTACCCTTGCATTTTCGTCAACACGGAGGACGCGGGTCACGACAAAGCTGCCTTTAGTGATCTGGTTCTTCACCCGCCCGGTCGTCAGGTCGTAGAGATAAAGATGCCCCCAATCATCACGTTCCGCATACCAGATCGCCTCGTTCGTGGCCGGAAAGTACTTCCAGTTGATCGCTCCCTGGCCGGATTCGTACTGCGTCGCGACCCGTTCTTCGAAAATTTCTCTCACCGCACCGGTTGCCGCGTCCGCTATGCGAAACTTTGCCTCTTTGTGGTCGCGGGTCGAAGAGACAAATGCGAGTCTCGAAGAATCGGAACTCCACGCATTGTCGTCAAACGCGCCGCCAGAGCAAGTGATGTCGTCGCAAAGAGTTCCGCGGCGCGCATCGGGCGGGATCTGGAGGCGAATAACCCTGGGCACTTCAAGTTCGATGATGACGCGATGGATCGCGATGATGGGTTCCCCGGGCAACGGGTATTTCCACGCCTCAAGCCTTGGTTCCCCAACATTTGTTGAGACGAGATACATATCGCTCACAAGCCGCTGATCCTGTTTGTACGTGGCTATCTTTTTCGAATCCGGCGACCAAAGCAGGATTGGCCGGTCACTTTTTCGCCAGCCGGCATTGTCCGTCGCATAACCGAAGTCCTTGGCTCCGTCAGCGGTTAACTGCGTTTCCTTTCCAGTCGCGACCTCACGGACAAACAAGTTCCAGTCTTTGATGAAAACCTCCCGCTTCCCATCGGGCGACCTTGGGGAATTCCGCGATAATGCGGACGGTGCCGCAGGTGGCGGCGGGTTGCCGATCTCGGCCTCAGTCGCACCGACCCTCCGTGAGCCGTCGGCGGGATTCACGAGTACGTATTCCCGGCCGGCCGGCGTTAGATTCATATACCAGAATTGCCCGTCAGGCCTGAAGGTAGGGCGAACACCGTTGCGGTCCACCAGCGGGGCCGTGTTGAATGCAAGCATTCGTTCGGCCCGGGCATAGTCCTGGGCGGTCAGTGCCGGAACGCTGGTTTGCCCAGAGACGGATGCGGCTAAAATTGTCAGAGATAGGGCGGCGAGTAGAAAATTTCGGTTCTTCATTTGTCTTTGCGATTTAACGGACGAGAGAATATTGTGATAATAGCGAACAAGGTGCAAATTGTCATTTCAAGGGTGGCTCGACCAGGCTGATCAAACGGCCGGATCATCGAAGAAAAGCACCGATCCTGAATCACGTTTGCGGAACCGGCGTGCTGACCGGCAAATCGGTTAAAACCCAAGGGCGAGTTTTACATAAACTTAGACATCGGAGAAAAATTTATGCCAAAGTTTGTTATCGAAAGGAATATTCCGGGTGCGGGCGGAATGTCTGCCAATGACCTTATGGCCGCATCGCAGAAGTCGTGCAGCGTGCTGAACGCCCTCGGCGCCGAGATCCAGTGGATCCACAGCTATGTGACCGACGACAAGATCTATTGTGTCTATACCGCACCGAATAAAGACCTTATCGAAGAGCACGCTCGCGAGAGCGGCTTTCCGGCAAATGCGATCTCCGAGGTCCGTTCGATGATCGACCCGACACGAGCGAACGGGTGACCTGATTGACCGGGAACGAGACCGATCTTGGAAAACTTCTGAGCACGCATGCGATGGCGCCCGCCTTCCTTCAGCGGGCCGCTATCGTGGCTGCCGTGTCTTTTCTGTTCTTCCTCCTGACGCTCATCGCCTTTTACATCCGCCAGCACATCGGCTATTTTGCGCTATCCACCGCTTTTCTCGTCGTCTATGTTTTTACGCTTGTCGGCTGGGTGCTGCAAAGGCGAAATGTCGTTCGCATTTACGAGAACGGGCTGAGTTACAAGAACTTCCGCACGTCCTGGAAAGAAGTGATCTCTATCAAGGCAGACACACGCGGCCTGGAGATTACCAAGGGCAGGAACGATAAAACGTTGATCCCACAGTCCTTTGCCGGTTACGACCAGATCCTTAACTCCGTAAAACAAGGCGTGCAAGAAAACCCGTAGATCGCCGAAATTTCCTACATCAGAACTTTGCAGTAGTCTGCTGCGATACTTCTCAAGCGTTTAGGGCCACATCAAGAAAACCCTTCTTTACGGATTTTATCCGCCCTAATTCCCGTCGGAAATCGACAACTCTTAAGATTGCCAGATGATCCCTGATACAATGTTCGTCAATGGACCATTCTAAGGAGTTTTTGCAGATCGTAGCAGACGTTATGCCGCTGATCAGGGAGGTCTCGGTCAATGAAGCCGTCGAGAGACGTGAGGCCGGAGCCGCTCTGATCGACGTCCGCGAAGACAACGAGTTTCAGGCCGGGCATGCCGCCGGTGCCGAGCATATCGGCCGCGGTGTGATCGAGCGGGACATTGTTGGGAAACACCCGGACAAGGACGAGGAACTGATCCTCTATTGCGGCGGCGGTTACCGATCGGCACTTGCGGCGGCGAATTTGCAAAAGATGGGTTACACAAATGTCTGGTCAATGGCCGGCGGGTGGACAGCGTGGAAGGAAGCTGAGGCCCCGGTCGAATGAGCATGCGTTCAGAGGCGTTCAGGCCGCGTTCCGAGGGGCGACCGAACGTGTAACTAATTGATCCCATGTGATTTACGCCGCTTTTCGAGGGCCGTTCCGTCGATTTTTGCAAAAACTTTTCGGCTAAGCATCGCTGAACTGTTAACTGTTGCCATGAAAGCGGTTAGATTTTATATGCCGCCGTTCCGCAGTTTCCCGTCCCGAGAACGGCGCGAATGGCCGAGATCTCAAAGCCGGCGGCACCTGATCCGTTATTCTGTTTGTCAAAGAGCAAGAGGCGAGACAACGTATCACAGATAGCACACACAGTCAAGGTAAATCTTCATCCGGGTGCGGCGTCGGCGGATCACCGTTAGTGGATAGCGGCTACAACTAGTGGTTGAGAACGACCCTAATCTTCTTACTTTCTAAGCGACCTTTAAAGCAATCTTCACCGTATTGGTTGCGATAGGTAATCTGAACTTCGTACAGCCCGGATTTCAACGGTTCTTTGTTCGGAAGAAATTCTCGCAGCTTGATCTTCGTTAAGAATTCTTCATCCTTTTTCAGTTCCACATACTTAATCGAAGCCTTCGAAGGTGAGATCTTTCCGCCACCCGTTGAAAAGACCGGCGTTCCGTTCGTGTCGAACCAGGTAATCGAAAAAAAGACCCTCGAGGAAACGCCAGTGTCAAACAAGTCTAGAATTCTGACCGTGTCCCCCGTTCGGTTCCTAAAGCTAACTTCTGCAGGTAGATCATCGACATTGCCGCCCCAAGTGTCGATTAACTTCAAACCCAATTCAAGACCCGTGGGTTCACCTTTTTTGACGAAGACCTGCGCTAAAGCGGCGGTGACAATAAACGCGAAGGTTACGGCCAGCCCAATGCAAAAAAAGGAGATTTTCAATGTTAATCGTTTCGCGTTCATAAAATACCGCAAGTATGTTTCATTACGGATTGTACGTACCGAAAGGTAGGTGGCATGGAGTGGTCCGGCGTCTGCGCATCCCGGATCTCGCGGAAATCTATCGCGATCGTCTGACCGGGCTTTACCTCTGTCAGTCCGATGCCGTAGCTGACCCCGCCATAATACAGGTCCGCCGTAATTTTCCTTGCCGTGTCGGTCTCATTCTTTATATACACAAGCGTTCGGTAATCCCCATCCGCTTTCCACGGAAACCCGCCCGCGCTCGCAGGCATCTTTTCCGGATCGAACATCGGCACCTGGAACACGTGATTCCCGTCCTCACTCACACTCTGAACCTGCGTCAACACAGTTCCCTTTGGTGCATCGTATTCAAGCTCGATCCCGCCAAACGTAACCGACGCAGGCAGATGTGCGCTGGCGATTCGGCCCTGCAAATTGATAATACGAGTGGAATTGGCAGGAAGAGGTGCATCAGAGATGTTTACAAACCCCGCCTCGCCGTCCGGCCGCTTTTGTATTCGAATGATCGGCGCGAATACCTTCAAAACCGCTCTTTCACTGTTCGCCGCGAGCCAGATCGTCTGTCGCCTTCAATATGCTCCTCCGCAAGCTTTCAGCGATTGGATACTCCGATAGAAGCGTACTGAGTTCCTCGCGGGAAAAAGGCGGCCGTGAATAGACGCTCGCCAAAAATTTGGTCCCGCGTGGCTCCGCAAGGTCGGCAGCAAGGTTTCGAAGCTTGTACTGGTCACCAAGCCACTTCAGCTTTACGTTATACTCCGCCATCTCCACCTCGTATTTGGCCTTCGCGACCGGATTTGAACCTCCATCACTCCAATCCGGATTTTCTGGAGCCGAGAGCTGCTTCTGTAAGGTGAGATAGGGATCGGCAGATGAATCTCTTTCGTTTTCAAGACGAGTAAACAGATGCAGCCAGAGTTTTGAACTATTTCGAAGCTTTAGAACCTCCGCATCGTTCAGACTAGGGAGATCTGTAAAAGAGCGTAGCCGCATTAAAAGATACTGTTCCGACTCAAGACTGAACGAGTCCGCCCGTTCAAGAGCTACAGTGGCGTATTTATCACCCAAACCGCGGACCTCAGGATGACCGTCAGATATACGACTGTACCCAAAGGCGTTCATCACCTCCAGGATCAATTTGGCATATCTTTCGCCTCCGTTAATTGCCCAAACAGCCTGGATCTCATCGGCTTCCTCAACTAGCTCCTCAAAATTGCCCTCATCTACTAACTGCTTGATGAGAGCAAGCCTTGCTTTATATTCGGCTTCCGGGATGTCTGTCGCTCCGATATCAACTTTCCTTGGGCTAGCATTTCTCATATGGCTAACCAAGGGATTCAGATCTCCGTTGTCAATTGCTGCCTCGGAACTCACAAAAAATCTTGGAAGAGCAACTGAGCAAACTGCGAGAAGACCGCCAGCAATCAGCACCGATGCTATTCCAAATCTAAAGATATTATTTTGCACTATTAACTCCTGTTACCACTGGACCGAAGCGTGATCAACGGCATATGTTACGGAAGCCCCAGCCTTAGAAATGGTTGCCGTCCCTGATGCATCCGCCGTTAGAATCTGATCGACGGTATAACCAAGGGAAACAGAGCCACCGCCGCTGTCGTAATACCAGGGTATGGTCCACTTCCAAGTCCCGGTTGCGTAAGGCGTCGGTGAAGGGTTACGGTCCATGTAGCATGTGTCCTCGTTTAGCAGAATACACCCGGTTGTGCCATTGCACTGAAGAATTGGTGTATTCGGACCGACGGGATGACGAGTAGTTACCCCAGAAAAGTATCCAGTTGTCTCTGCGGGTGCGCCGGGAGCGACATCTTCGCTGACTTGTATATTCTTGAATGAGACGTTTTTCGGGTCTAGGTAAACCTTTGCCTTGAAACCTGCTCCGACCACGTTGTAGATATGTCTCCTGCCTGTCGATAAAACCAGTCGCGTTCCGCTTGGGGCTATGGTCGTAACGTCCTGAGTGACATTCTTGTCTTTAGACGGTCCGGAAACAACGTTCAACTTAAGGGTCGTATTACCCGGATGAGCAGGAGCAGTGAAGGAACCTGTTCCGTTATTATCTGCGTGTGATTCAACGGTTCCAGTTCCAGACGTCTTGCTCCATTGCAACCCTCCAGCCTGTGTACTGGTTACCCCACTCGGTGTGATGGTGGTCGACAGATTAACAAGTTCATTTAAGCCATACGTCGTTGTTGCTCGCCCTTCCCAAGTGTCAACAGCCGCAATAACTTTCGCTAGCTCGTAGACAATCACATTGACTGTAACGAAAGAATTGCCAACCGTGGCAACGACCGTCTTGAAGTTGCTTGAGCTCGAAGAAACGGTGCTAAACGTTACTGATTTCGTCGCACCGGTGCCGGTCGCGCCCGAAGTACCGCTCCATACCGGTTGACCACTCGGGAAATTTGCGCTGGAAGGGTTAGGTACTGCTTTGAAGGACACCTCCGTGTCTTTGAGGACATAGAGCGTGCCGGTTGCATCAGCATACGCGCTGTTGTTGGGTCCTTTGTACTGTATCTTCTGAACTCCGACAACCTCAATCGGTCCCGACCCGCCGGCGGGGACTAGTTCGGAATTGCAGGGCTGACCCACATCCGGCTGGCTCCAGACGTAACCCGACCAGCCGGCCTGAATATGCGAAGTGCCCGCCCCGACGGCGGTCGTGTCGCCCACGGAATCCACCTCCGCCACCTCAACATCGGTGCTGTCCCACCAATCGGCAAGGACCTCATAGGGCGTTCCCAACGTCTGAAGGCAAGTGCTGTCCTGCTGCAACGCCCGGAACGGAACCATCCCGCCGATCCCCTCTTCGGCGTCGTATGGTATCAGGATGCCGTCGTAATAGCTGTCCGGGCAGCAATTGGCACACGAATACGTGCTCGCCACTCCTTCAGAAACACTGATCTGCTCCGAACGCGCACTCAGCGTCTTGTTATCGCCTCCTTTCACCGACCACGCGATCTGGCCATGCTCAAGACCAAGCGGTATGACCCCTCCGAGACGATCCGGCGTCTGCGCATCCCGGATCTCGCGAAAATCTATCGCGATCGTC
>JBGSYT010000033.1:0-2527 GCA_041750855.1 Pyrinomonadaceae bacterium
CTATTGTTGTGGCTGTGCCACTGTGTCTTGAAGCCGGGGTGCTCGACCGATTCGAAAACGGTCATTCGCCCATCGGTCTCGGCGGCCGTCACCATGAATTTTAGGCTCTGGTTAGTGAAGTCCGACGCCGTAACATTTGCACTGTCGATGACCAATATTCCCGGCTTTTTTTCAGCGGTCTGAGGAACGGCAGTGAGCTGCGTCAAAAGGATCAAGAATGATGTCAATGTCGAACGTTTAAGCATATACCCCCCATCGTTTCACTGAAATTATAGTGCAAACCGATCATGTTGAGTAGTTCCCAGGCTCGTGTTCGCATTCTCGTCGTGACGCAATATTTGAAAGAAACTAATCATTCGCCACGCGCCGACAGCACCGGCGACCGCCGCTACACCCAGCGCGAGCGCGGGAATCAGCCACTCAGCTACAGACACTCGCGGCCGAGGATTTGGTTCGGTCATCATTTCGTCAACTTTATCACAGTCGCCCGTTCTCGGCCTCTGCATTCGACTTCGAGGCTCGCAGGCCGTGGGATGGAGGTCAACCCAGCTCTTTATGGCGGCTTGCGTGTCGGTCTGATCCTGTTGAGCTCTCACCGGGAACCGCGGATCTGATTAACCAAAGTCTCAACTATTACCCGGAACTAGCCAGGACAAGGTGGTGTGGCCTGAGACATACCTTGTTTCATTGAATCCGTGCATATACCTTTCTCTCCCCACCAGATGCCCGGCTGACCAGATAATGAATTCGGTCATTGACTAAATTGCGAATTTGGTCATATGATGGATACTCGGACTGTCTCAGATCGCCGCCGGTTGCGTTTCTATTTGCCTGACCGAGGCTTAACCTTTGAATGCAGGCCGGCGATTTCGAAGTCTTGACCAGCGCTTCGCAACCAGTGGGAAAGGTCACAACCAGTTAGATTTCTATTCGATCAGGAGTTATTACTATGAAAAAACACATTCTCTTCACGACGATCTTGTCGTTATTGTTGTTGGCATTAACGGCTTCGGCACAAACGACGCCAAATTTCGCGGGTACATGGACGTTGGATGTTGCTAAATCCAGAATCAGCGATCGCGAAAAAGCGGTTATTGCATTCCAGACGATCACAGCCGTCCAGACTGGCACGGACATCAGTGTCACGACCACTACAAAACGCGTTCCTCCTCCGGATGCACCGAAAGCTGCTGAAGGCACCCCGGGCGGCGGCACCGCACCCGCAATGGGTCCCTTTTCGAACACATTCGCCTTTACGTTTGACGGGAAGGAAACAGTCGCCAGTGCTCCGGGTCCCAACGGCAAATCGATGCCGGTCAAAACGAGCAGTAAGTGGGAGGGCTCGAAGCTGGTCCTTACAACCTCACGCACACATCCATCGCGTGACGGCGGCGAGATAACGACGGTGACCAAGGAGACGTGGGAACTCGTCGGTGACGGCAAGACCCTCATCATCAGGCGTGACAACGTAAGTCCAGAGGGTACGTCGACCACCGCCCGCGTCTATACAAAAAGCTAGATCAAAGCAGTTTGTCCCAGCAGACTTGCGGGCGATCGTTGTGGGCCTCAAATCGTAAAAGGCCGTTGTCTGTTTCCTTGAGTTGCCGCTAGCTTTAGCTAGTGGAAAGATGTGCAAAAGTATCCGGGCTTTAGCCGAATTTAGCTGAGACAAGATTCTCAGGTATTCGGCTAAGTCCGGATCATTTTTTTGCTCATACGCTCTAAAGAGCGTGGCAATTCATATGAGCGTACCTTAGCGAGGGTACTGGAGGGTCAACCCAGCTCTTTTTGACGGTTTGCATGTCGGTTGAATCCTGTTGAGCTCTGGGCGAAAACAGCGGTGGGGAGACATGTGGGCCGACGCGTTGGTCCTTTCTGAGAAGCCTTATGGGAAATCAGACGTAATGGATATGAATAGCCACTCTCCGTCTCTGACTTCCAAAGAATTGCAACCTTGCAGGCTGACCCCTGTGTTCCTTCACGGACCCCCGATCCTTCGGACCTGGACGGTACCACTTTCCGACGCCAGCGTGGATTGGGGCGAGGGGCATTGCGGAAAAGTAAATAGGCTCCGCCTCGGAACGACACGGAGCCTAGGTTAACCGGGAAGCGAAGGGAGTGCCTTACTTCGGCATCGGATTTAGAGTTAGTCCTCTAACGAGATAACTTGAGACAACGGTACGCATGTTATTCTGCGAATCATTGGCCTTCGTTCTTGCTTCGGCCGTGCCGTAATGCTTGAGGCTGATCGCATCGAATTTCGAGCCTCTTTCGGCATTAAAATCGATCGCTTCCGCATAGTTCTTGTACGTTATGACCACTCCCATGTCCCAGTCGCCCGGGCCTTCGGTAGTGGGTTTTGTAAAGAAGCCATAGCTAACGATCAATCCCTGCTTCACTTGTTCGTCCAAAATAGGCCTGTTGTTGGTACGCAGGAAGGTCGTAAACTCGTTATTCTTTCCCGGCAAGACGTCAAAATAGGTTACGCGCGAAACATTGCCCGCCGTCGTAGCCGGCGGCGTGGTCT
>JBGSYT010000034.1:0-1615 GCA_041750855.1 Pyrinomonadaceae bacterium
CCGCACTGGATCAGATTAGATGGGATTGAGCCACCCTGATCGGTTGCAAATGAGCCTTTTATCATATGTCCGCTCGGGCGAACGGTTTGTTTCACGCCGCGTTTGATCAACCGCTTCATATCTGCGCTATAGGCTTGTAGGACCTTTCGGTTATCGGCCCTCGCCATTGGATCCTTTACCAGCCAAAAAATATACTCGACGCTATCTTTAACTCGAATACGACGTACATTTACCCATTCCGCCGGTGCTGGCATCTTGGCAGGATTAAACCAAAAAAACTCCTGCGCCAAGTCGAACCCAACATCGTCAACAAGTGAGAGAAGCGTTCGATAGTGATACAAGCTGCGAATTGGTGCTCCAGGTTGCCACGAGCCCCCAAGATTGAGAACGAAAGAACCAGACGGCTTTATGATCCGTTTAATTTCTCTGGCAAAAGGGAGAAGCCATGCAGTGTAATCCTGTTGATCAGCGTTCCCGTATTCTTTTTTGAAGTGAAGCGCGTAGGGCGGACTTGTAAGCACCAGGTCAACAGAATCATCAGGCATACGGCTTAGGACATCGAGGCCATCTGCGCAGAATAGCTCTCCAAATTCCGTTTTGTAGGTTGGCTCAACCTGAATATGCATCAATAACATCCTGAAAGCGCGAAAACCATCGCGGCTGAGTTTCTTCTCCGTCTGGAATCGCGTGCATGACCTGAAGCTTGTTTAGATGATTCCGATGCTCCGGAAGGTCTCGCACCAAGACATATCGGAACTGAGCCCAATCACCAGTGTAGCGACCGACACAAACCGCGACCACATCGAAATGAACACGGTCGTAATATCGACTGCTGGGATCCGCTTTAGCTGCACGGGTCTTTTGTAATTCCACCTGGGGTTTTACACCATTGCGGATTGTTTTAACTTCAACGCGAATTGGCAGGCCGGAAAGCGTCACGACGGTGAAATCATGCATCCCGTCGACATCATGGCTTTCAAAGCTACTTAACCAACCTTCTCTAGTGGCTATATTTAGTTTTCTTTCGAAATGCACCTCTGCAACGGCGCCTTCCAACGCAACCTTTAACCGAAATCGCCTGTCGATCGCGTCCAGCAGTTCCTGCGATGTCAGGCCATATTTTAGCTCAAGCGGGTGTGGCACGGGTTCATTCTAACTTCTTCTGAAGACATTCTCCACTTCGGGCGTTGCCGTAAACGGTCTTGTCGTGCAGCGTGGCGAGGTTGAGTGCATACTCGGCCTTCGATTAAAGATCGTAGAGCCGGAAGTGGGCGAAATCTGATATGAGAACGAATTGGGGCCGGTCGGCTTCCGCGACGCTTTCGAGATATTCGAAGGCCTGCGAGGTAGCTTTATCGAGGTTCTCGCCAGCGGACTTGTGCTCGGCGAGAACGACGCCTTTCCAAAATAGATCGATCTTGCCAAATTTGCCCGCGGGCCGCTGGACGGACTTTTCAAACACAGCCACATCCCGACGCCGCAGCCCAAAAACCTGAAAGAATTCATTCCAGAATGTCTGCGACTCAGAGCGCTCGCTCGTCTCGTCCTTCCACTCATGGACAAAAGCGATCGCATTGTTTCGGATCTCGGCTTGGGAAAGGCGCGGCATATGAAT
>JBGSYT010000035.1:0-20052 GCA_041750855.1 Pyrinomonadaceae bacterium
ATACATCTATGGCAACGTGCAGGCCGTGCCCGGAAGCATAGGCCGCTCCCAGCAAGCCCACCCAGATCATCAGGTAGCGCGCCAGCTCGTCAGTAAATGAACTGGGATTACCTGTGATGTAGCGGCTAAACACCTGCCACAGCACATTGACAACCATGATGGCCATGATCGCTACGAGTGTTTTTCCGAGGATATTGTCTATTCTTTTTCGCATTTTCCTTTGTAATAAACAGGCCGTTGCCTTAAGACCGACGAGCCCTGTTTTGCCGAGCGGTGAGGCTTTGGAGTTTGTCCCCCAAACCGGTCGGTTTAATCGGCAATTTTAAGACTCTTTGCAAAACCTTTCCGCTCGGCAAAATTCTCCGAATAGACACTTGACTTCTTTTGCATCAACTTTCGCCGTCCATTATTCCAAGTATTCCCGGGGAAAGAAGTTCGACTCCTCCGACGGTCGTACTTATCGCGGGAAAATCGGGCGATGTCGTTATAGTTTCGATTCCGTTTTCGGTCACGATTATCGTTTCTTCTACCTTCGTTCCGGTGATCGAAGGATTCCAGGCGAATGCCTGATTTGTTTTTACTGCGTCTTTGCTCGCTGGGTGTGCGGTCCAGTCGCGTGTGCGGTAACCGGCGGCCCCGCCCTGGTGGTGCTTATTTATTTCGTCCGGAAAGCCCGTTCCAGCGTATGCCTTTGCGGCTGTTTCGTACAACTCCGCTCCAGTCGCTCCCTTTCTTGTCGCATCGAGAAGCGAAGCATAAACAAATGCGGCCACCTCGGTCTTGTCACGTAACTCATCGGGCACGGCTCCAATGCATGCGATCCGCGTAAGGCTTGCGATCAAGCCGCTCCGCTTCGCACAGGTTACGAGCATCACAGTTTTCTGCCATTTATTCTGCGTCGGGACGGGATGCCGAAACTTCCCGATCCGGTCATCCGCCGCGACCAGGGTCACGACCGATTCGATCCCGAATGCCGCAAGCTCGCCACGCA
Source organism: Pyrinomonadaceae bacterium (assembly GCA_041750855.1). Taxonomy (GTDB): domain Bacteria; phylum Acidobacteriota; class Blastocatellia; order Pyrinomonadales; family Pyrinomonadaceae; genus OLB17. The sequence continues at coordinate 992 of JBGSYT010000035.1, forward strand.
TCTTTGCAGCGATCTCAATTTCCGTTTCGCCCGGCGATATTTTGTCAAACACGCCTCGCATTGCTTTACCCGCGTCATCGCCGAGTTCGCGAAATCGTTCTATTTCTTCGGGCGTCAGCTCATACCGGCATGAAGCAAGCTGTGTTTCTATAGAACGGATCGTCGCGTCGATCGTGATATCTGTTGCAAGTTCGCCTCCCGCGATCTTGCACGCTCTTTCGACCAAGCCGGATGACTTTTCATCCTGCCATGTAACTTCCACAGGCTCGAAGTAGTCAGCGCTGATCTCTTCCGAGAGCATCCGCGGCATCTCGATATTGTTTGCAAAGATGTACCGTTTGCCCTCGCTAGTGACAAGTATTGAAGCGGCTCCGTTGTCGCGGCTTTGATCGATGCCGTTGTGCGCTCCGCCGGTGATCCATGCGAAGTTGTGCTGGCCGTTGAGCAAAACGCCCTTATAACCCCAGGCACTGAGCAAGTTGGCGACACGTTCGGTCTTAATGTCGATCTCGCTTGGCATTTGTGGCTACTGGTTTACTCCGCTTGCGAGAAATCCGCCGTCGACCACGATCACTTCACCGGTAACGAAACTGGCGGCGTCTGATGCCAGGAAAATTGCGGCTCCGGCAAGCTCTTCGACATTTCCGAAACGGGCCATCGGCGTTCGAACGAGAAACTCGTCGCCCCTGGGTGTTGAAGTCAAAAGTTTGTGGTTTAGGTCGGTGATGAAAACACCGGGAGCGATGGCGTTGACATTAACGCCGTCCTTCGACCATTCAAGCGCTAATGACTTTGTCAGGGAAGCGACCGCGGCCTTGCTTGCCGAATAAGCCGCAACTTCCAGAAGTGCGACAAATGTCGATAGCGAAGCTATGTTTACGATCCTGCCGTATTTTCGTTCGACCATGTGGCGGCCGAAGACCTGGCATGCCCGAAGAGTACCATTTAGATTGGTATCGATGATCGCGTTCCAATCGTCGTCAGGGAAATCGACTGTCGGCCCACGCTTCGTCCGGCCCGCGCAGTTCACCAAAATATCCACTTTCCCAAAGGTTTCGACGCATTTGTCGCGAAGAGCTTCAAGCGATCCGCGGTCGCTGACGTCTGAAGTTACCCGGATCGTTCGTCGCCCGCGTTCCTCGATCTCGAGGGATGCCGCTTCGACCTGTTCCGGCCTACGCGAAGTGCAGACGACGTCCGCTCCCGCCTCGGCAAGTCCGTGTGAAATGGCCCGCCCAATGCCTGAAGTCCCGCCAATTACAACGGCGCATTTATCATTCAGTTCTAGTTGCTTATATCCCATAACTTGAAAACCGGCACAGACTAATTAACCAAAAATCTGATCGAAAGGTATTACCATTAGCAATGAAGGGCTTTAGTCTCCAACATCTTCCGGCCGCTTGTCAAGTTTGAAAACTGCCTTATTTCCGATAGATGCGGCAACGTTTTCGCAAAATCAGATACTTTTCATTTTGAATAAGCTTTCCCACTTGCATTTGATTGGTTAAACCAATTAGAATAAAAAGATCGAGGGCGAGACAGAATGAGACCATTGACGAAAAGGCTCTTTGACGGGCGGAACACTGACGGCGGTTTGTGGTTGGCGACCGCTTCAGATTCCCGGTCGTTCGAGTTTCCGGATCAAGCATACCGCTACTCGGTGTTGCCGGACGAAGCATCGGTTGGCGAAGCAATGTTCCGTGAGCTCGAGGACTACGCGGCAAGGACCGAACTCGACATTGTTATCGTGCTTCTCGGCGGCCGCGGAGCCCAGGCGATGTATAAGATCATCAACCAAAAAGCCGGGAATGGCGAGATCGACGAACTTCTTGGCCGGCTTCACGTCTTTACGCAAGATGCTCTTGCTCCGATGCGGATGGGAAACAGCCTTAGTTTTGTCCGCGATTTCGAACGCCTGCTCGGCGACGAGTTCTTCAGCCGCGTAAAGAGTTTTACGCCGATGATGTCGGAAACAGGCGATCTCGAGTCTGCACTTGAAGATTATCTCAGCAAGCTTATCTCGCTCGGCGGGATCGACATCTTTTTCCTGGGCCTCGGGCCTGAGGAGGGAGCCGCGTCGCACCTTTGCTATATTAAGCCAGGCTGCGGAGCACGGTTTGGGGATTATGCTGGGATCATACCGATATCATCGAGTATTCTTGAGCACCACATAAGCAAGTTCAAGGCCGGCGGGAGCCAAATATCGCCGGAGGACGAAGCAGAATGCCGCAATGCGACGCATATTTTGACATTGGGCCCGGCTGCGATTCTTAGTGCAAGGAAAGTCGTCCAGTCAATTGTTGACGCTTCAACAGCGCCGGCAAAACGAGCAAGCTTTGCCCGCTTGATCGAAACCGAGTTGTCGGAAGATCGCGAGGAACTCGAAAAGCAATTGGACGCTAATCCCGGGCTTTGGATAAGGCTTCACGGAAATGTCAGCAGTTTCGTTTTGCCCGACCTGATCTAAAAACAATGGCAGACACATACCCGCAAACCGTATTTCCGATCGACGATTTCGCGATTATCGTGAACCCGGCGGACAACGTGGCTGTCGTAAAGCGTGAAACTTCGGCCGGCATGGTTCTCGAGATTAACGGCGGTGCGTCAGTTACACTTCACCACGCAGTGCCTGCGGGACATCGTTTTGCTATCGCTGACATTCCCAACGGTTCGTTTGTCCGGCAGTACGGCCAGCCTATCGGGACTTCGCTGGGCATTATAAAAGGGGAATGGGTCACGCATGAGAATATGACGGACGATGTTCCCGTGGTTCGCGACCTGCCAGAGGATATCGACACGCCCGTTCCCGATTATTTTCCTGCGGACGAGGTTGGCACATTTCTCGGGTTTCGTCGGCCCGACGGCCGGGTGGGAACCCGGAACTTCGTCCTGATCGTGCCTACATCGATGTGCGCAAGCCATGAGGCGACGCAGATCTCGATGATGTCGGAGTTCATGCATTACAGCCGGGAGAAGTTTCCGAATGTTGACGGTGTGGTCGCGATCCCGCACAACAAAGGCTGCGGCTGCCAGGACGGCTCGACGCTAGATGTGATGATGCGAACGCTTTCGAACTATGCGGACCATCCTAACGTCGGCGGGGTGATACTGATCGACCTTGGATGTGAAAAAACAAATCTTTCCTATGTAGAGCGGTACCTTACGAAACGAGAGAAACCTATTCAGAAACCGCTCGTTAAGATCGGCATCCAGGATGTCGGTGGCACACAGGCCGCGATCGAGATCGGCCTGAAAGAGGTCGAAAAGTTGCTGCCGGAAGTTAACAGGTGCGTCAGGGAAGAATTTCCCGTTGGCGAACTTGTCCTCGGTGTAAAATGCGGATCTTCAGACGGCTTTTCGGGCATTTCGGCGAATCCTTCTCTCGGTTACGCCTCTGATCTTTTGGTGCGGAGCGGCGGTACCGTGCTGCTTACCGAAGTGCCCGAATTCTGTGGAGCCGAGCATATTCTCGCAAATCGTGCGAAAGACGAGGCAACAGGCCGAAAGATCTATGAAATGGTCGATTGGTACAAGGAATATGCCTCGAAATTCGGGGCCGTCCTTAACCAGAATCCCAGCACTGGAAACAAGGCAGGCGGCCTGTTGAATATTACTATCAAGTCCCTCGGTGCCATCGTCAAAGCCGGAACCACCCGCATCGAGGACTGTGTCGAATATGCCGAAACACCCCGGGTGCGTGGCATAAATCTAATGCAGGGGCCAGGCTACGACCAGGAATCGACACCCGGACTTGTAGGCGCCGGGGCAACGGTGATCGTTTTTACGACCGGCAACGGCACGACCATCGGAAACGCGATCGCTCCAGTGATAAAAATGGCCTCTAACAATCGAGTTTTCGAAAAGATGTCGCAGGACCTGGACATCTCGGCAGGCAACGTGATCGAAGGTACAGAAACGATAGAGGAAGTGGGAACCCGGCTTTTCGAACATATTCGGAGAGTGGCGAGCGGAGAGCTGCTTGCGAAAGCAGAGATACTAAAGCACCGTGAGTTTCAATTTTGGGCGGAGCAAACGGTGTCGTTATAGTTAGTATTGGCGGGAACAAATTATTTCAGTTGATAGTGGTTAGTGACGAGTGACGAGTTCCTGCCGGAGATTATCGACTGTTAACTGAAGTAATTTGTTGACGGGTAGGGAGCAGAATCTAAAGAAATGAAAGAACAAATTGCGTTAGAGCCGATCGACAAAAGAACTTGCGTCGTAAAAGAAACACATAAGGCGAAAGGACGAACGATCTCGGTCGAACCCGGGAAAACTGCTTCGCGAAATCTGCATTACGGCCGTATTCGTATCGACGCCGGTGAACCGGCCATCGAATTTGATAACGGGACGCACGAGACCGGCCTAATCGGGCTTGGCGGCACGGCAAAAATAACGGTTGGTGAGTCTGGTTTTACTCTTGGCAGATACGACGCGATCTATGTTCCCCGCGATTCGCGGATCGTGATCGAGGCTGAGAGCGGCTGCGACATCGCCGAGGTGTCTGCACCAGTCGAGAACAGGTATCCTCTTCAGTTCGTAGCCTTTTCCGAGATTCGCAACGATCCCTCGCTTCATTTCATCGCCGGAAAGCCGCCGACCGAACGCGATCTTAATGTGCTTATCGGCAAGAACGTAGAAGCCGGGCGGATCATGGCTGGCGTAACCTTTTCAGCCGACGGAAATTGGACTTCATGGCCGCCGCACGAGCACGAGAATATGCTCGAAGAGGCGTATCTTTATATCGATATGCCCGAGCCTCAATGGGGCGTCCAGTTCGTTTACACGAACGCAAAGGAGCCAGAACTTGTCGAGGTCGTCCGAGAGGGCGATGTAGTTCTTATGCCGCAGGGGTTTCATCCCAACGTCGCGGCTCCCGGCGGATCGATCAATTTTCTATGGATGATGGCCGCAAATCGCGAAGGCATCGACCGCCAATTCGGCGTCGTTAATGTTCAGCCTGAATACGCGGCCGGTGGTTCAGGCCTCGAAGCCTCGCAAAAGTAGGATTGACGACGATATAAAAGCCCGCACCTAGGCAAGAGCGTGTTCGATACACTGAGCATTACGCCATTGTTCTTGGGCGGGCATCCACATTCTATTGGACTTAATCGCATGCATCTGCAAGAATTAGTAACGCACGAAATTTCGGATGCCGCTAGTTGATTAAGTACCGATGGTCGCTGAAAACCTGATCGGATTCGACACGATCCCCCAGACACTACCTTCATTTTGTATCGAATCTTTTCGCCGCAACGGCAAAAAGGATGCTCTGGCGTTCAAGATCGACGATGTCTGGAACTACCTTTCGGGCCCTGAGGCCGTCGAACGCATTAAGCGGATCGCGACCGGCCTTGGCAGCCTCGGCGTAAAGGCGGGTGACCGGATCGCCATTATTTCTGAGAATCGGCCTGAATGGTCGCTGACCGATCTCGCAATTCTTTCGCTTCGGGCGGTAAACGTTCCGATTTACACGACGCAGGCGGTCGAACAAATTCGGTACATACTTGAAGATTCCGGTGCGAAGATGCTTTTCGTCTCGGGGGAAAAGCTCTACAAACATGCTGAGGCGGCGATCCAGTCCGTCGAAAGTATTGAAAAGCTCATATTTTTTGATGCAGATGCGGCGGATAGCGGCGATTCCCGTTCGATCACGCTGGCGGACGTTGAGGAGGCCGGGGGAGCGTTTGAACGCGACACCGGGCAAACTTTCGAAGAACTTCTCGCGCAGGTACGGTCCGATGATCTGGCTACCATAATCTACACCTCGGGCACTACAGGTGTGCCGAAAGGAGTGATGCTCGATCATGAGAATTTTGTCTCAAACGTGATCGCGGTTTCAAAGGGATTGCCGATCAGAAACACGGACCGATCGCTGGCCGTGCTGCCGCTATCCCATATCTTTGAGCGGACCGTTTTTTACGTGTTGTGTTCAAACGGCGTGTCCATCCATTACTGTGCAGCGTTCGACCAGATCGCATCGCATCTGCAGGAGGTCAAGCCGACGATAATGACGGCTGTGCCGCGGCTGTTCGAGCAGGTTTATCACAAGATCGTGAAGAAAGGAAAATCGGCGGGCGGCTGGAAGACCAAACTATTTGAATGGTCGCTCGAGATCGGACAGCAGTACTGGGCAGCTAAGGACAGCCGCGAACGCGTTTCGGCCGCACTCGCCGCTAAACATGCGGTCGCGGACCGTCTCGTTTTTTCGAAATGGCGGGCCGGTGTCGGCGGGCATTTGCGTTTCTTTGTTTCGGGCGGAGCACCGCTGTCGAAAAAACTCTCTTACGCATTCTGGGCTGCGGGGATCCCGATACTTCAGGGATACGGGATGACCGAGGCCTGCGTTACCTGTGCGAACCGTCCTGAAGATAACAGGGTAGGATCGATCGGCACGCCGTTCGAAGGTATCGAAATGAAGATCGCTGAGGCTGACGGCGAGATCCTCGTTCGGGGCCCGAACGTGATGCGTGGCTATCATAATAAACCGGACGAGACCGCACGCGTGATCGACGCCGACGGGTACTATCACACGGGCGATGTCGGCTACAAAGACGCGGACGGCCATTTCTATATCACCGACCGTATAAAGGATCTCTTCAAACTTTCGAACGGCAAATATATCGCACCGCTTCAGGTTGAAAGCCTACTAAAGCAGAGCCCGCTCATCTCGCAGCCGGTTGCGGTTGGATCGGGAAGAAAACAGGTCGGAGCCCTAATTGTGCCTGATTGGGATGCACTGAAGGAAGCTCTTAACGATGACGGGATCGTGGCTGAAGGATCACGCGAAGAGCTTTGCGAGAACCCGTACGTCGTCAAACGGGTGCAGCGTGACGCCGTCGAACTTACCCGCGAGCTTAGCGAATACGAACGTGTCAAACGCGTTTATCTCCTGCCCCGCGAATTCTCCATCGACAAGGGCGAAATGACCCCAACGCTTAAGATCAAACGCAGCGTCATCGACGAAAAATACGAGGAAGCGATCGACGAGATCTGCGGAAGTTGATCGCTGATTCTATTAGTATTAACATGCAAACCATGGTTGGTGTCGCGCGGTTTGCCTAAAAAAGACCCGGCAGAAACCAATAAAAAACGAAAGCCCCCGCCCCCACGCCCGGCACAATCATGAGGATCCCGAGCAGCAGATCGTTCGAGCGGTTCGGATTCGCGGGCTTCGTTCCTCGCAACGCGATCTCGACACCTTTAGAAATTAAGTAGATCGAGACGATACAGACGACCGTCATGAATAGCAAACTCAGCCACTCCATACGAGTTGACACCTCCTTTGGTCTAACGATCTATAGAATAGAAAAGCCTGTCAGCGGATTTCCGTAAAAGGCATCGGTTTTCCATGCGTTGCGATCCCACGCCCCGTCCTGCTCGCCGAGCACCTGCACGGGTACGATTAAGCGGTCGCTGCCGAGTTTGTTCTCTTTGGCGATCCCATTATCTACAAGTTTTCCTTCTCTATCGACCGCGAACTTCAGAGTCCGGATCAGCCGTCCGTTATGCATGACCTTTAATTCGTACTCGCCCGGGTTTTCGCTAAACAGATGCAGTCGACCGAACATGGTTTCATTGCTGTCCCTGGTCTTGTTCCAGGGGATAACGTTATAAAACGTGCACTTCCATCGCGTCCAGATGAACTGTCCTTCGGGAGAAGTGATGTGGGTCGGAGCATTGCGGGCCTCGGGTACCGAACAGTTCGGAACGCCCGTTTCCTTGCCGTTGTAGTAAAGTTTACCTACCTCTTTTCCACCAAAAAATAGATGGGGTTGGGCGAATCCGGAGGTTTCGCCTCGCATCCAGAAGGATACGGTGAACCGCGGCTTTGCCCAGCGCCGCGGATCATCGGCATCAAACTGATTGTCGCCCTCATAGAATAAGTACCCGATCGGCAGGTTCCAATCGTGATCGACGTAGTAAACGAAGTGATTTGCAGTGTTCGGAGCGGTCGCATTCGAGCGCACCTTCGCCACCTTCATCTTTCCGGAAAATAGGGTCGCGTCAGTGCCCGCCAGTTCGTTTCGCATTCGGATCGTGAAACTGACAGGGCCGGTGTGCGTACTGCCCTTGTCTTCAGCAACTTCACGGCCGCCGCACTCGGTCTTGTGCGAGAAACCGGGTCCGGTCGGCTGCGTCTTGCAGTCAAATTTTACCCAAGGCGCAGCACCGGGAATGCTGAACTCAACGGAGAGCTGGCTGCCGCTCGCGATTGGGCCATTTACGGTAAATTCGATCTTCGGTACCCAACTCCAGATCGCGTTGTTTTTCCGATACGAACTAAGCGTAAATGCACTGGCCTGAACCGAATCTTTGGCGATTGACGGCCGGTCGTTAGGATTCGCCGTTGCCGTTGACGGAACGCTGCCGCCCGCCGGTTGGACCACCGATCTCGGCTCTTCGGTTTTTGGTTTTTCGACGTTTATTTTCGGAAGTTTCAATGGAAATTGTGCCGCCGCTGCGGGAACGCCAACCCCAAAGATCATCATTATGCCGGCAATCAAGAATGGGTTGCTTCTCATTATCAATCCTCTCCTTTTAGCAAGTTTACAACCAATCATCCCGGCCCAAGCAAAGCGCCGTCCGAAGGACAATCAAGGAGTTTTATAGAGTACAGGCATCTTGCCTCCCATGCGAGCGAACATCCGTTCCAGCACGTTTCGATCGCTGAACGGATTGAACGAGTCAGGAGGATTGATCCAGCGGGACACTTCTTTTACCACACTGTCGTTCTCGACCCAGTGTTTAAGGGCGGCGAGAGTCTCGCCGTCTCTCGCATAGTACTGGTAAGCCGTACTTTTTGAAACGCGCCGCATCATCTTATATGTAAGGTAGAATTCCGACCCCTTGCGGTTCGCGAGATAAACATTCTCAAGCTGGAGCGCGAGAAATTCTTCCGTGTTGCCGTTCTCCTTCATCTCGGGAGCCACATTCACGAGGTCGTAGCCAACACGACCGATTCGATAGGCATGCACCAGTTCATGAAAAAGAATGCCATCCTGTCCAAACATTTTCCTTTGAACCGGGTTCAAATAGGTGAAGTCGATGTAAACCCTGATACCTCCGCCAGCTGCAGCAGGGCCGGGAAAGGCCCTTGCGTCGCCGCAATTGCACCACTTCAATCGGTTTGTTCGATCCAACTCTCTCTTATCCACCCACGGGACGATCCAGTAACGCTTATTTTTGTCAAGGGAGTCGAGCACGAGCTTCCCGACCCGCGTCGATTTGATCAAAAGAAGCAGTTTGTAAACGTTGATCTCCCATGTTCGGCTTTCATGGCCTTGCGGATTTTCCGTCATTATTTCGTAATGGCGTTTCCCCATGTAGTCGAACCAGTTTTCCATTCGTTGGTGCTCGCGGTGCTCGCGTCCCGTTCGCAACGCCTCAAACCATTGGAACTCGTAATGTTCACGTTGATTTTCCCAAGCACTTATCCATTTGCCCGGATGATTAATGTAAATTGGGTAATGTTCGAATCGTCTCATTTGGCGTTCAATTTGTTGCGAACTCGAAGGATCGCCCTTTGAGGTGCTGAACCGGCTCGCCTCACGGGCGCCCACCAGACGACTTCCGTAGGGTTTTCATGTTTTCACTTGCCTCGGAGTATCACACCCTGCACTTCTTACTCGGTTCCCTTCCCGCCTTTGCCGGTAACGGTGGCCGCGCCTTTCTCGGAGACGAACTCATAGAACTTCCCGCCGTCTTTCGGCACGAAACTTCTTCGTATTATGGGCTTATTTCCCATAGGAACTTTAGTAACCATAGGAACCCCACGCACTGTCGTTGTGGATGCCCAAACCGGAAATTAGTAGGGCAAGTAATATTGATAGAAATTGTTTCTTGTTCATACGCTCTGCTCACTATGGTGAAGAAGCCTAGCGAGCCAGGGCCTCGCGTTTCTTTGACCGATCGTTGAACGACGGCCGCCAAGTGTATACATGGCTTGAGCTAAAAAATTAGCCCGTCCCTCCTGCGTTTCAATTGCTAGTGAAAAGCAGCTCTCTTCACATCACAACGGAAATTAAGCCTCGCCAAGTTCGTCCCCAATTAGCTCCGGTGTATCAAACCTATTCGAATCTAGTCGAGCCAGAAATCAACCGTCGCCCGGCAAGCCACTCACACGCCAGCGTTTGTACATGCGATCCATTACTTCGATCTTTTCGGCCCAGGAAGCATTGGGATTGGCTCCCAACCAATTTTCAATCTCCTTATGAGCCCTGGCGTTCCGAGCCCTATAATGCAGCTCGCTGATCGACTTTGCCGACGATAACGGAAGCAGACCAAGCTGGCGGCGAGCTATATTGATGGATTCGAGCAAGCCGGGTTGCTCAGATTGATACTGATGTCTGGGCGGTGGGATCGGGGTCTGGGTGTCCACAAGAGTTGTACTGCGCGTTGGCGTTGGCTTCGGCGCCCCGGTGCCGATGCTGTTGCCAGGCGGCAAAGCTCGAGGTGCCGGCGGCGGAGCTGGGGGCTGTCGCCCGATTGTGCGATACCCATTCTTCGACGATATCAAGGCCCTAAAGCCGTTTTGCAGTACTTTAAGCCATCCCAGCCCGGGCAATGACGTGCTGTGGGCTTCACCGTTGGGTGATCTATACGCAAATGCAAATGACGTCACTTCGCCATAGATATCCGTCAAGACGGTATAAAAGGACCATTCACTGCCGAATACGCTAAGATCGGGCTCGGCATGGAGTTCGGCGGGGCCGACGTACATCCGGTGATATTTGAGTATTTCGTCTTGGGTGAGGACCAAGGCCATCGCACTGGGGCGGCCGATCAGGATATGGCTTGCTTTGATATCTCCGCAGTAACCTACCACTGTTGTGTTGTTATCTACCAGCGGGGCAAAGCCAGCCCCCCGCGCCAGGCCGCTCCATTTTTTCTCCCAGGGTGTGGCAAACTGCTGGAACTTTTGGTCGCTTTTCTCCCAGATGTCAATTTCCCTTAAACCGGATCCGTTGAGTTCCCACGCCTTGTGAAACTTGCGTGTGTCTGTCTCCTTTCCGGAGGGTGATCCCATAGATGTCCGCGGAACCGCCGGTCCGCGAGCGATCTTGTTGCTAATTTTGGCCCACTCCGCCTGCGTTGGCATACGTCCACTGCCACCAAAACGTGAAAAACTGCGATGGTAATCGGATGTGTTTGCGCTCATACGTATTTCTCCTCGATAACATCGTTCTTTGCGTTTACTTCCCCCGGCCTTGTCATTAGCGATTCATCGAACCTGTTCCGCGTCGCGGGTATCGTTTTGTCGCGACGGTGACAGAAGGCTTGGCCACGGAGATCCTGCAAAACGGAGCGGCCGCGCGCGGCTGCAGGTCTCAACTTCGGACTTCATTTGACGCTTATTAGCTCTCCGTGTAGCGAAAACACAGCGGATGTTGACCCGACAGTGTCGGACCTTCGCACCGAAAGAAATATCCGATCACCCGGTTCAAAGTAGATCCGAACGGTTTCGCTGGCGACGTATTCGTCGGCGGTAGGTAAAACCCTTTGTCGAATCATCGGCAGCTGCCATAAACCCACCGTTCCGGCACCAGACTTGGCCTTTAAGATCGAAGCTGAAACTGTCACGTTTGAGTTCACTGGGAATCTCACCGACGCTCCTTCCAACACAAGTCGTTTGTCTTCCGGCACTGTGAAAGAAGGACTAGAGCCTCCATCTGAGCCCGGGTCAATGTTCAACGTATCAAGGAGGTCAAACGGCTCCGTTTTGCGGATACCGACGTCCCGCACCGGCACCGGATCGTACGATTCGTTGGTGACCCGCACGCTCGTCGCTCCGGCCGAGGAATTGTCTGCCTCGCCCATCACCCGGCAGCTCGACGCAAATGCGATCAGCCCGTGAGAAAGGTTATTCCCGCGAATATAGCCAGCGCATTCTTGATCTTTTTCATATCTTTGGCTCCTTTTCGATTCGTATTGTCTTTCGTTTCGGCTAGCCCCATAGATGGTCCCCGTTTCGAAACGTGATAAAACCTTCGGGCCATCGAGCAACTGTGGTAAAATCGCATTCATTCGAACGTTTGAACGCAAGTTTATTCTCCCTTTGCGTACCAAGTCCTTTGAAATCGCTAAGAGAGTTCTAAGAAAATTGTTTGAAGCCTGATGTCGTTGGAAACAAATAATATAGAGTTTGAAGGCTTTCTTCTTGATCTGAAGGAAAAGGCGCTCCTTCGGAACGGCGAGCGACTCCCGATCAACCCAAAGACCTTCCAGCTATTGACGGTACTTGTCGAGAATCATGGCCGTCTGGTCGAGAAAGAACGCCTCATGGAGTCGCTGTGGGCTGATAGTGTCGTCGAGGACGCGAATCTCGCCTTTACCGTAAGCCTTTTAAGAAAAGCACTTGGCGATGACGCCCAGAAGCCTCGGTTTGTCGAAACCGTTCCGCGTCGCGGGTATCGTTTTGTCGCGGCGGTGACAGAAGGCTTGGCCACGGAGCTCCCGCAAAACGGAGCGGCCGCTAAAGCCCCTCGTGCACTTGGGCAAATGCCGGCGCGTTCGAGATTACGGGGACTTGTGCTTCCCGTACTGGTCATTCTGAGCTTCAGCGGGATCGGCTTGTGGTATGCGCGAAGCAGCAGCCTCGAGGGTGGTCCGCCGATCCTTTCCGCACCATTCAGCTCAGAAAACCTTTCGACCAACAGCCGGGTACTGGCCGCCGTGATCTCGCCCGATGGGAAGACTGTTGCCTATACGAACGGGCTTCGCAATGAAAAGCAAAGCATTTGGCTTAGGCAGCTCGACTCCTCAAACAATATTCAGATCGTTCCGCCCTCTGACGCTTTCTACTACGACCTGGCATTTTCGCCCGACGGTAACTCCCTGTATTTTGTTCGCGGAGCCAGACCGGCAACCCCTGGAAATCAATATACGATCTACCGGATCCCGAGCTTTGGGGGTGTCGCGAGCAGGATCGTTGACGAAGTTCAGGGCGATATGAGCGTGTCGCCCGACGGCAGAATGATCTCGTTCGTACGCTGCTATTTCAATGAGGCCGAATGGTGTTCACTTTGGATTGTCGACATCGAAGGAAAGAATGAAAGGAAGCTGGTATCGCGGCCGAGCCCGTTTCGGATCGGCGACAACGTGATCTCTCCCGATGGCCGGTCGATCGCCTTTGGCGTCGGACAATCGCGCAATGGAGCGAATGATTTCGGGCTTTCGATCGTCGAGATCGAAAGTGGCGTCGAAAAAGAACTTACAAAGGAGAAATTCTTCGATATAAAAAGTCAGAGCTGGCTGCCAGATCAACGCGGGATGCTGATAACTGCATTAAAGCTGCCCGATAAGCAAGTTCGAATTTGGGAGGTTTCGGCCATATCGGGAGAAACCAAAGTGCTCACGAAAGATTCGGAAGATTACTCAGGACTGAGTTTGGATAGAGGTGCGAGCATGCTGGTGGCGACTCAACGGCGGCCCGATTTTCACCTAAACCTTTATCGAATAGCGGACCTGACCAAAGCAAAACAAGTCTTTGCTGACGCGGCAACCGTGACATTTGGTCCTGACAAGAAGTTGATCGTCGCGTCCGGCAGGCCCGGGAACATCGATCTCTGGAGTATGGATCAGGAAGGTGGAGAAGCGAGGCAATTGACGAATAGCTCGCTGGACGATCTGGGTGCCGCCGTCTCACCGGACGGCTCTACAATATATTTCGCCTCGAATCGAACTGTCGAGACTCATGTTTGGAGAATGAGGGCCGACGGCAGCGATCAGACGCAGCTGACAACTGGCGAAGGCGGATTTCCTCTCGCCGTATCGCCCGAAGGGAAATGGCTTTATTATCACTCCGGATTGGGCCGAACCTTGAAACGGGTCTCAGTAAGCGACGGCAAAGAAGAGCTATTGGTCGATAAGCTAATGCCGGTTTTTGCGGTTTCGCCAGATTGCTCTCAGGCCGCTTTTGTTGAACGTAATAATAACGAAATAATGCTGACGGTGGTTTCGCTTCCTGACGGGCAGGCACTCGGATCCTTCCGGCTCGCGCCCGAGATGAGCCAGGCCTCGGCGATTGCTTGGTCGAACGACGGTAAGTCCCTTTTCTATGTCACTCCTGGTCGCGTTGACGAGAGCAACACACTTTGGGTCCAACCGATCGTCGGCCAAACCACTCCGCGAAAGATCGCCGACCTGCCCAATGATGGACTTCGGAATGAGTACAGCTTTGCGGTTTCACCGGATGGAGAGACTTTTGCCGTGATCCAGGGAAACTGGAAACGGGACGCAGTCCTTTTCAGAGGGCTGAAGCATTGATCGGCCGGCAGAAACGTCTAGACCTCCTCGTCCAACAAGCGATCGAAGAAAGCATCGTCGCTTTTTTTGGCGAGGAGGGCTTCGGCTAGTTCGAAGAGAGGTTGGGGCATCTTCACGGCCTTTTCCGGCATTTCGCTATCTGCGGTGGGAGGATAGTTTTCGTAGAATTCGACCTCAGCAGTGCAGAAATCGCACGCGGCAAGGTGCTTCCTGATCGGGACGCCGTCGCAGACCGGCATGTCACCGACCTGAAACGCGACAAGTTCCTCTGACGTCGGACAATCTTCGCTTTTACAGAACTTTGGCATCTTCGCTGTTCGGTCCCGTGCCGATAACCGCGTGTCCGACATAGGGTACCATCGCGCTATTTGATCCGGCAGAGAAATAACCTCTATATTCTTCAGAAACCTGCAATGGCCTTTCGCTTCCAAAACTCACAAAAGAATATCCTAACGATCCGTTCCGGCGTTGATAGATCGGATGCTACACCCGATATAAAACGATCATTTGCATCATTTATCCACATTGTATAATAAATATACAACGGTGCAAAAACTTGTTGCTCATTCCGGGGATTATTGCTAATATCATTATTACAGGCAACGAGGGCCATTGAGCCCAGTTGCACACCAGCCAGGTTACCGCAGGCGCGGCGGTACCGAAAGAAGTTTTCTACTAATACCCCATCTTGCAGATTTGAAGTAAACAAAAGGTTTACTGCTTCCGGACCCGGGACACGTCGTCCCCTGGGAATAGGCGTCTGCGAACGACGATCAACGTGCATCTCTCGCCCCGGTCGTCAACGTGCGGCAGCCAATTAGAACGGACAGCAGGTCTCAATTATGAAGGCACTCAAAACAGAGGAAACCGTTTCTAGACCGGTCCAGGCCCGGCATCACAAAGTAGGGAAATGGAACGAAAGTCTGAAGTCGTCCGACGTTAATCAGATCTGGATCGAGCTTCACCGCATCGTTTCCTCACATCCCCTCGTGCGAGCCTCGAAACGTGCGGGCTTCCTGGTCGAAGAAGGTAAATACAACGCCTATACCGACCTCACCCAGGAGCTTTTCGTCGCCCTTCTGAGCAAGGAGAGGTTCCAGCATTATATCGACACAGGGATGTCTGATGCAGAGGTCGAGGCCGAGATCAGCCAGATCGAGTTGACGAACATGCTGACGGCCGAACTGCGAAAGCGGTATCCAGAGTCGTATCGCCTAGCGCGGCGTATTTCCACGCTTATTCAATCAAGCTCGACCTTCAAAAGGTTCGACAATGTTAATAACCCCGAGGCCCATCGCCGCCTTGCCGATCGGCTTTACGGCCTGTCGGAATGGAAGATCGAGAAAATGCACCGCGACGTGCAGGAAATGCATGAGCGGGTGAAGGTGGTGCCGTTTCACAACCGCGACACCCGAATGGTGGGCTGCACGGGTGACGCGCAGATCGTGATCAGCAACGTTGAGCTCGAGAAGCTGATCATCCGGGTTTTCAAGGCCGTTGACTCGCCCGTGGACGTTCGAAGCTTGCGGTCGTTCGTTATGTCGCGGCTGCCAATAATGGATATTCACCTCGTTCCCGTCGGCGGCTCCGGCGACAGCGATGACGACGACAAAATGTCGTTCGAGATACCGGATACCCGCGAGACTCCGGAAGAAGATTTCCTAAGAAACGAGGCCGAGACGGAAGCGGCTGGTTTCGTCGACGATTTTCTTGCGAGCCTTCACAAATCGGTCCGGGGCAAGGTAAAGCAGTACGATAGAATGATCAATGTACTCTGGCACTGCTACCTGGTCTCGAACGGCGGGACCCAGCTTGAAGTCGCGGAACTCCTGGGCGTGTCGGACTCACTGGTGTCAGACTATCGCAAACGCATCGAAGCCAACCTCCAGCAGTTATCATTCGACGGCGTCAACGAAGCCCGCCAGTTCGAAAAGGCTTTGAAACGCCGAGTCAAAGTAATACTTGCTGTGGAAAAACAAGAGGTCACGGTTTAAGTACAATTCTCCTCTGATCTAACGGCCTTCGTTACGGACAAGATCCGGCGAAGGCCGAATCGATTTAAAAGCTTAGTCTCAGCCCGATCTGCATTTGCCGGCTGGCTCTCCATGTGACTGGGCCGCTGGAAAAGTCGGGCAGGGGGCCGCGTAGGAGACCGGTGGCGGTGTCGACGTGGTTTGCGTTGAGCACAATTGAATTGTAGTTCGAAAGTATCTTGCTGTTGAAAAGGTTCGTCGCCTCGCCAGAGATCTCAAAAGAAAGGGTCTCTTTAAGTTTGAACGATCGCGAGAGGCGCATGTCCACGCTGAAGAACGCGGGCAGACGCAGCGAGTTTCGCGGAATGCCCACCGGGCGGTCAGGGCCGGTGCTGCCGAAAACTCCGTCGAGGTTCAGGTCGAGGTTGGTGACAATGTTTTGCGTCTCGCCGCTGTCGGCGAAAACGATCAGCGCGACCTGGTAGCCGTTGAGTAAAGCGTTGCCGACCTTACTCGACGTGCGGATCCGGGGATTCGCTATCGAGCTCAATCGCAGCGTATGTCGAACATCCCCCGCGGACGAGGCCAGATCGCGGGAACGATCCGATGGATCGGACGCGCTCAGGCTGCCGGGAAGAGCTTCGGGGGCATCGTCCTTTGCCTTCGAGAATGTGTAACTGCCGTTCAACTGAAAGCCGCCGGAGATACGCCGGTTCAGTTGGACGAAAAAGCCCTGATAAGCCAGATTTCCGACGGCTTCGGACATCAGTACCAGATCGAAATCGGGGTAGAGGCGCCCGGAACCGTCGTAGACCGGCCGGCCGTCGGCCAGCGTCCTTCCCGACGGCAGATAGTTGATGTTCCGGTAAACGGGAATGTGGCGGCCGATCGAATACAGGTACCCACCCGTGACGGACATGTTCTCGCCCAGTGCCTGTTCGGCCTGAATATTCGAATGCACGGCGTACATTGTCGAGAAGTCCGGCGAAACGGCATCGATGTCGGGAAGCTCGGGCGTTGCGCAGGGCGGAAGGCTGACGAGCGTATTCGGGAATTCAGGGGCGGCACAACTGTTCCGCGGGTCATTCGGGCTGACCCCAAAGGTTAGAAATCGCGGATTGCCGTTGTTCTGCAACGCCCGCCGGTAGTAATTCAGGAACGGCGGATCGTAGTGAACGCCGCCGCCGCCGCGAAGAACGGTGCGGTACTTTCCGTCTCGCAGCAGAAAAGCAATGCCAAGCCTGGGGGCGAAATTGTTCGCGTCCGACCTGAATTTTCTGGAGAACGGAAGCGGCGAATCGGGTTCAGCGTCTGGCGGCGTGTAAAGGTCGAATCGCAGCCCGGCCGAAATCTTAAGCCTTTGCGTGGCCTTCCATTCGTTCTGGACAAACAGGTTCGCGAAGATCACGTTCATCGGTAGGCGCGGATCGCCGAACGTCTCGGTGTATCGCGAATAGCTTCGCCGGTTGTCTCCGGTCGCTGCGAGTCGATATGCCTCGACGGAGTTGAAATCGTATTGTCTCGAGCTCGGCAGTTCAGCCGTGTCGCGGATGAAGTTTATCCCTCCGCCGGTCTTTAATGAATGACGGCCGAACACCTTCGTGACGGTGTTGCGCAGATCGATCGTGGACTGATTCTTCCCAAGCACGCCGACGTTCGGTGCC
The DNA here is from genome assembly GCA_041750855.1 of Pyrinomonadaceae bacterium. GTDB lineage: Bacteria > Acidobacteriota > Blastocatellia > Pyrinomonadales > Pyrinomonadaceae > OLB17. The sequence goes on from JBGSYT010000035.1 coordinate 18,897, forward strand.
GGACCGAGACTGGCCGCGCCGGTTATGTTTATCGATGGCCCGGTCCCGGTCGAATCGTTGGCGAAGTTTCCGCTTATCCGTTCGGCCCGCTGGAATCGGAACTCGTTGAAGAAGGTTTCCGAAACCGAGGTGACGGCCTGGCCGGCTATGGCGTGACTCCAACCGAGTAGATCGAATGAGCGTTCCGTCGTGTTGACACTGCCTATGCCGAACGAGAGTGCCTTTCTCAGGTCGTGGTCGAAGCGATTGTAGCGAAAGGCGATTCGCGTGCGTTCGGAAAGCTGCAGGTCGGTGCGGAAGATAAGGTATGGAAGCGTATCTGTTGCGGTCGGGTCCTGCAGGGTCGCAGCGGGGACGCCGGCGTTTATAAGTCCAACGCGGTTGGCGGCTGAGATCCGGATTATCTGCGGAATATTGAGCCTGGCCCTTTCGTAACCCGCATAGAAGTGCCAGCGGTCTCGTATGATCGGGCCGCCGACGGTTCCGATGAATATCCGGCCGTCGGAATTCGGGTCGCGGCCGTCTCCGATAAACCCGAACGGTTTCGCGCTCAAGCGGTTCGGCCGGAGCAAGTAGGACAGCGTTCCGTTGAACCGATTCGTGCCCGACGGCGTGATGAAATTCACTACGGTTCCCGCCGTGTCGCCGAACTCGGCAGAGTAGCCGCTCGAAAACAGCTGCATCTCTTTAACAAAGGTTTCCGATACGAAGACCAGGTGAAATCCGCCCAGGTCGGCCTCGTTGTTGTAGCTGCCGTCAAGCTGGTACCCGACGCGCCTGAGAAGTCCGTTGGAAGACAAATTGATCACGAGCGGGCTGCTGACCGATCGTCCGGTGGCGCCCGGTTGAAGTAGTATGAAATTGCGCGGATTCCGCGATACGAGCGGCAGATTTGTGATCTCTCTTGAACTCAAATGTCGCCCGACGTCGAATTTCGACGCGTCGGCGATCGCCGCATCCGATGTAACGGTCACTTCTTCGTTCGGACTGCCGGGTTCGAGTCGGAAATTTATGGTCGAAGTTTGTCCGGCGAGCAGCCTAATGCCCGTTTGTGCAGAGCGCTTAAAGCCGGCATGTTCCACGGTGACGGAATAAGTTCCAAGACTCAGAATGGGAAATCGAAAAATACCTGCTTCATTTGTCGATGCGGTACGTC
>JBGSYT010000036.1:0-45208 GCA_041750855.1 Pyrinomonadaceae bacterium
CAAGATAATAACCCCCAAGATAGAAGTTCATATGCACACAATATAAAATCGGCCACGCGATGGCCCAGATCAGCAAAAAGTGAGGCCCCATCAACTGGCAGATTCTCGTCTAATTTGAACCTCACGCTGTGATCGGCTCCGGGATTTTCACGACCCGTTCACGAGCAAGCTCAGCGGCGTAGGAAACTGCGGCATTTATATCTTCCGGTGTAAGAGAGGGATAGTTTTGTAAGATATCGGCCAAAGGAAGATCTGCGGCCAGGTTGTCCAAGATCACCGAGACCATTATCCGGGTGCCCTTGATGCAAGCTCTGCCGTGGCAAACCTGCGGGTCAGTTGTGATCCGATCCTTCCAGTTCATACACTCGTCATTTTATCACGTTCCACGCTACCTGGCTCCGCAGCCGCATCAGCGTGCGTTCGAGGCCGATGACCTCAAAGACCGAAAGCATTGACGGGCCGACGGCGACGCCGGTGAGCATAGTTCGGGCACCGTTCATGATTACGCCGAGCTTCGTACCTTTTTCTTCGGTAAAGGCTTTGACGACGGTTTCGATGTTCTCTTCGGTGAATGGTCGAGAACCACCCCGTCCGCCCAAAGCGGCGTCCACCCCTCCTTCGTAAGGAGGGGAGCCCATAAACTCGGCTTCGAAGCGGTCAGCGAGTTCGGGCAGCCACGTTTTAAGTTCGGGGAATCTGGACAGATTTTTCGCAATGGCGGCCGGGTCAAAATCGTAATCTTCGCTGAAATAGGCCCGGCCCTGCGATGAGAAGTCTTTTAGTGTGAAGAACCTCTGCCGGATCAGATTGATCGTGTAAACGAACCATTCTGACGAACCGACCTCTCGAGGAGCGAGAACCACCCCGTCCGCCGGCGCGGCGGCCACCACCCCTCCTTCGTAAGGAGCGGAGCTCAGATCACCTTCGTATTCTTCCCGCCACAATTTGTTCGCTTTCAGTTCGGCCTTCACGTGCGGCAGGAGATCGTCGAGCGGCATGGTGCGAATGTACTCGGCATTCATCCAGATGGCCTTGTCGTCGGTCCATTTACGGGGGTCGTCCGGATGAAAATTAAAGACGGCGTTCGAGCGGTGAATACCGTCAAGCGAGAACTTCTCGATGAGTTCTTCGAGCGAATATATCTCCTGCTCTTCGCTCGCCGACCAGCCGAGCAACGCCAGAAAGTTGCGAAATGCCTCCGCCAAAAAGCCGGCGTCTCGATAGGTCGTCATCGAAACCACCTCACCGTGTTTGCGCTTCGAGAGCTTTCCCTTGTTCGGCGCCATGATCAGCGGCAAATGGGCAAAGGTCGGTGGTGTGACGCCAAGAGCTTCGTATATAAGGATCTGCTTGTGGGTGTTCGTTAAGTGGTCCTGACCACGGATAACGTGTGTGATCTGCATCTCGATGTCGTCACATACTACAGCGAGGTTATAAAGCGGATGGCCGTCCGAACGTAAGAGCACGAGGTCCTCTGTGTCGGCGTAATCACGCTCCTGTATTCCGTAAACCTGGTCATCAAATGCGGTCCGGCCTTCCTCAACTACTTTAAGGCGGATGGCAAACGGTTCGCCCGCTGCGGCACGGGCATCAGATGCGTCTTTCGCGAGATCCCGATACGGGTTGTCCCGCATGTTCTTTTCTGCGCCTTGCTCTCGTGCCCTTTGTTTGATCGCATCTTTTACGTTACCTTCCGACGGTGCTTCTCTCGGTGTGAAGTCGCGATACGTCTTGCCCTCCTCGAGCAGGCGCAACGCGGCCGCACGATGCTTGTCGGCATTGTTCGACTGGAAAACGATCTCTTCATCATGAGAGAAACCGAGCCATTCCAGCCCTTCAAGTATCGATCGGGTAGATTCGTCGGTGGAACGGGCGAGATCCGTATCTTCTATACGAAGCAAGAACTTCCCGCCGGTGTTGCGGGCGTAGAGGTAATTGAAAAGTGCGGTCCGTGCCGAACCGATATGAAGATAACCCGTCGGCGACGGTGCGAATCTTACACGAACAGTCATAGAGCAAGATTTTCACGCAAAGCCGCCAAGAACGCAAAGAAAAGGCCGCCACTTAATGTCAGCCAAAACTGAAATGGCCGCCCGAGAAGGGCGGCCAATCGAAAATCCGCGATCACAGATCCTATATGGAAATGGCGGAGACGACAGGATTCGAACCTGTGAAGGGCTTTTGACCCTTAACGATTTAGCAAACCGCCGCTTTCAGCCGCTCAGCCACGTCTCCGTATTCTACTAATGCCGCCTGAGGCGGGAAGAAACCGGCATCAGGCGAGCTTTTATTCTAACCGTGGGGCAAACTTTGTCAAGCTTAAGGCATCGAAAAAGTCAAGGCTCATTGGGCAACAATGCTTGACAGAGTTGCCTATTATCAAGAAAATAGTGAAGTTGTGCGAAAAGGCTCTTGGAAACGTGCTGGATTGCCATGACGCCTGCGTTCGGACGGTAGTTTTCTGGATGAAGATCTTGCCGACAATAAAAATTCTTTCGCTTCCGATGTTCCTGGTTTCGGTCGTTTTTCCGACGCTCGGAAACCTGCCGGAGACATCTTCGAATGTTCCGGTTCGCACAAGTTCGAATCTTGGGGTCATTAGGGGCATCGTCCGTGACAACGGCGGCGGTCCGATCGCCGACGCTACCGTTGCGTTGTTTCGGGTGGGCTCGACAAAACTTCTCAAGCAGGTCCGATCAGGTTCCGACGGCAGCTTCCTCGTTCGTATCATTCCCGGAAAATATACGGTTCTCGCTGTTGCTGAGGGCTTCAATCCGGTAACGGTGAATACGGTGGAGGTTGCAAGGGCCTCGCAGTTAAATTACGGCTTCAAACTCGAAAGGGCCGGAAGCGGTAACACGCTGCCCGAAAAGCGGCTTGACCGTAACAACCCGAAATGGCTTATCCGTTCCGCCCAGCTGAGCCGGGAGATCTATCAGAACAACGAAGGCTCGTTGCCGGTGGCAACTGTGGAAAGAGTCGAGATCGTTCCCGGCACCGAAGCTGACCGTGAACCGAACAACTCACGAAACGCGGAAACAGTCGTCGAGACCTACTTTGCTGCAACGTCTGACGGCCCCGTTTCAGGGGTGAATGCCGCCACGCGGTTTGATCTTTCCAGCAAGTCTGAAATGATCGTCGCCGGACAGACCGGAACCGGAGAAGGAGCACCGCAGCGGGTAGAGGCACAACTTGTTTTTCGTCCGGGACTGCTACATCAAGTTCGCGTTAGTGGTTCGTTTTCCCATTTCGATCTAGGTTCAAATGAGGGTGTTCGCCCAAGTCTTTCGCAGGTGTCGATCCAGGCGATCGATGAGTGGAAGGTTCGTGAGGGCCTGATCCTTGTATTCGGATTCGACTATTCAAAGTTCCTTGGGGCTGGCAATGACTTCTCGCTTGCGCCGCGATTAGGGCTTCAGTTTGATATCGACGCCAAGACACGGTTTCGTTCGGCCTATACGACGCACACCGAGGATCGCACGTGGTCTCGAGCCATCGAGTTTGAGAATGCACAGGTTCTTTTTCGAGAACCGGTCGCGGTGGAAGACTTCGCCATCGAAAACGGGGAACCGTTGATGAACAAGAGCCGCCGGATCGAGTTCGGCATCGAACGCGTTTTGGACAATCGGTCGAGTTTGGAAGCCAACGTCTTTTTCGACACGGCCGTTTCTCGTGGTGTTGGCCTTACGAGGCTGCCGATAGATTCGCTGTCGCCGGAAGGGTTTGATGAACTAACGGCCAATCATCGCGGCAATGCCCAGGGGCTGAGGCTGGTATATTCAAGGCGGTTGGGAAATAGTTTTAGTGCAGCGGCCGGTTATAGCTTTGGCATTGGTCAAAAGCTTTCTGGAGAAGGTTTATCCAACCCTGCGGCCCTGTTCCAGAACGATGTGTTCCAGTCGTTCTTCGGACAGTTCGAGGCCGATCTGAGTACCGGCACTAATGTAAGGACCATCTTTCGTCTGTCGCCTCAGGCCACTGTCTTTGCGATCGATCCTTTTAAAGGGCGCCTGGCTATTTATGATCCGAGCCTGAGCGTACTGGTCACCCAGAGTCTCCCGACGATGGGTTTACCCTTCCAGGCCGAAGCCATTGTTGATGCGAGGAACTTGCTTGATTTCACAGTGGGGATCACTGGCGAGGAAGGAACGCTGAAGCTTGGCAGCCAGCGTAGAGCGCTCCGAGGCGGCATTCTGGTCCGGTTCTAAGAACCGGCTTCTGCAACGGGCTAATTGTGGGCCTAACAGAACACAAACGTCAAAAAAGCTCGCCTGTTCATTGAACTCAAACGATCTCGCCATTTCCAAATTCTCGGATTGTTAAGCAAATTTCTGAATATGGTTACCCTGGCCGCCCCATAACCAGCAGAAAATGCGTATTTTCCACAAGCAACCATCGTGCTGGGCGTCCGGCATGACGGTTCATGCGAACTGGAACAAATATTGCGTCTGGTTTTAGAGGCGGAGTTTGCCCTGGTTTGATGAAAGGAAAAGTGCTCACAAGCTGGAGCCTGATATGGCTGGTTGCGATGGTCTTGTTCGTAGCCGGCGGAGCGCTGAATCTGCTTCAAAGGGCGACTGACGACCTTACACCGACGGACGGTGTTCTTTGGGTCGAAAAGAACGGCGGCATTTATGCTGAAAAGGTTCTGCCAGGTTATGCAGCGTCGCGTCAGGGAATTTCACAGGGCGACAGGCTGCTGACGATCAGCCTCGAGGGCGGCGTGCCCGACGAGGTAGTTTCCGTTGCCGATGTCCAAATGTATCTCAGCGCTGCGGGTGTTGGCGGCAGCCTGACGTACTTTTATCAAAAAACCTCGTACTCGATCCCGAACAGCTATTATTACGCCGATCTCAGGAACCTGGACACGCTTCCACGGTGGTCGCCATCCATAATCTTTCTTACGATAGTTGGGCTGATCTGGCTTGGGGTCGGGCTCTTCGTGCTGTTCAAGCAGGGAAGCCGATCGCCGTTCGTTTTGCATTTCGCGTCGATCTGTCTGGTTGCTTTCGTATTCCACGTTTACCGGCCCATCAACATCGGCCAGGATTTTGACCTTGCCGTAAGCCTGATCGACGATATTGCTTTCGCACTTTTCGCGCCGCTTTTCGTCCATTTTTGCATGCGTTATCCGGTCAGAAGCGAGGTTTTCGATGCTGCACCGTGGAAAACGTACCTGCTTTACCTTCCAGCTGTTTTGATCGTCGCGGCCCTATTGTTCGTTTCGCTTGGCCAACTTGTTCCCAACGCTGAGTTTGCGACGTGGTTAGGCCAGTTCAGCACGGCGAACAAGGTACTGCCAACGATCTACCTAATTTTGCTTGTCCATTTTGTCGCAGGTGTTACGGCCGGCGCGATCGTGTTGATCTGGCGATTTCTGACGAGCCGTCATACGCTTGTCCGACAGCGTCTGAAATGGGCGATGTGGGGAACGATCGCATCCGTAGTGCCTATATTGGTCTTTCAGGCTGCCAAACGCTTTTTTCATATACCGGACGATACATTCTCGATAGCTTTGACCACGTTGCCTCTGGCATTGATCCCGCTCAGTTTCGGGCATTCGGTTGTGCGCTATCGCCTGATGGATGTTGACGTTGTGGTCAGAAGGGCGCTTGTCTATGCCCTTACTACCGTGGCCATTGCGATGATGATCGGGGCGGTGGCGCTCGGGCTCGTTTTTCTCGCTGTTGGGGATGACCTGTCGAGGACCGAGATCACACTTCGCGCCCTTATAGCGATCGTTGCCATGGCGGCGATCGTAATGTTGAGCGAACCCCTGAAAAACTTTCTGCAGGAACGGGCGGATCGGTTCTTTTATGGGACCAGGTACGACCTTCGCCAGGGCCTGCTCGATTTCGGGCGGACCCTTTCGGCCACCACGGCGATGGAACCGCTTCTCGATTCACTGAACGAGAGGCTTGTGGAAGTTCTTGACGTTGAGAAGGTTGCTGTATTTATCGAAGACAATCGGGCCGCCGGAGGCTACCGAGTCGCCCGATCGACCGGCCTGAGCGAGGCTTATCACATCCCGGCTGATTTCAAGCAAATGATCAGGCAGAAATCGGCCGATCGGGGCGTGGTGCGTGCTGACGAGTTTGAGGCACACGACCCGGAGACGGCGCCGACAAACGGAAACGGCCGTTATTCGGTCCGCCAGGAATTGCATTATTTCGTGCCATGCGTCGTTCGCTCGAAAATGGTCGCGGTGATCGGCCTTGGCCGCGGCCGCGACGGTTCGCTGCTTTCTTCCGAAGACCTGGAGATCCTCAAAACGGTTTCTGGATACATAGCGGTCGCGATCGAAAACAGCAAACTTTATCAGGAGCAGCGAGCCCAGACAGAAGAGCTTGCACTGCTGAAAGAGTTCAACGAATCGATAGTCGAATCTGTAAATGTAGGCCTTCTTGCCGTCAATGAAGATGGAATTATCACAAGGTGTAATACTACCTTTGAAGAAATGATGGGTCTCAGCCGGGAAGATGCGATCGGGAACCCGGTGGAAGTGGTGTTTGATGAGGCGTTTGCGGCGAATTTCGCAAATATCCTCGGCAAGTCGAAGTGGCATTTGACCGAGATCCGAAACGCGTACAAGCTGCATACATTGGATAAACGGGGGCGATCGCTAATCCTTAATGTTGCGGTTGCACCGCTGCGTTCCGTCTCGAATGCCCAAACAGGAGCGATCGTCGTTCTGGAAAATGTATCTTCCCGAGTGAAATTGGAAGAAACGTTGCAGCAGAGTGAAAAGATGTCCAGTATAGGCCTGCTTGCCGCCGGCGTCGCACATGAGGTAAATACGCCGCTTACAGGCGTCTCGAGCTATACGCAGATGCTGCTCGGGATGATACCTGAGACCGACCCTAAGCATGCGTTGCTTCAAAAGATGCAGCGTCAAACCGATCGGGCTTCGAATATCGTCGGAAATCTTCTGAATTTTTCAAGGACCGGCAACGCGATCGAGCTGGCCGAGCTGGATATCAACAAACTTCTTGACGACACCTTGCAGCTGCTTGAGCCTCAGTTGAGGAAGTCGAGTATTTCCATCACGAAAAATTATGCAGCAACCCCACCGAAAGTTTTCGGAAATGGCGGAAAGCTTCAACAGGTCTTCACCAACCTTATACTGAACGCCCGGGACGCCATGTTCGAAGGCGGAACGATAACTTTGACCACCACGATCGGCGACCTCGACGAGGTAACGATCGAGGTTGCGGATACTGGTGAAGGAATTCCCGCTGAAAATCTGAACAAGATCTTCGATCCATTTTTCACTACCAAGGGCGTCGGAAACGGTACCGGACTTGGCCTTGCGGTAACCTACGGTATCGTCCAGGAACATGCCGGGACGATCGGGGCTTTCAGCGAGCCCGGAAAAGGTTCGAAATTCAAGTTGGTCTTTCCTGCGTCGATCAAACAAAGACAAAGAGCCGTAAGCTGATCCTTTGGCTGATCGGATCCCGTGACGGCTGCATGCGTCCGCCTGAGTGCGATGGTTGTTCACGTCTGGTGTTGTCACTCTTTCAGCCCGGATTGCGCATTAGAAAAACGGGTGATACGGATCCGTTGAATCTCATCTTTGCGCTTTCTTCGCAGGCGTGGAGGCTTTGCGTGAAGCCGCCCGCTTTTTTCACGCGAAGAGACAAAGAACGCAAAGGAAGGAAAAGATGAACAATAATTCCTAACGCTGAATCCGCGTTCAATTGTAATCTTTTGGGCAGAATCTGACCTGACCATTCCAACCGGGCTCCATCGGGTTGGTCCGGAGCGAAATGCGAGCATCACGGCGATTGTAGTAAGATACGGGAAAACGCCGTTTATGAGTGAAAAGGGGATCCTGTTGGAATGTCGACGATCGTGAGGAAGGTAATATTCGCATCGGCCGCACTGGCCGCTCTCATCAGCTTGCACGGAGAGTCGCTCGCTCACACTAAAACTGAGAGGGCGCCGGATCTAGACGCAACAAAGGTCCAAAACGTCCGACCGGAGATAGCGTATACCGTTTCGATGACAAAGCCGTGGACGCATCTGCTCGAAGTCGAGATGCGGCTGCGGTGGACGACGGGCCCTCGGCAGGTCGAACTAAAGATGCCGGTTTGGACCCCCGGCAGCTATCTTGTCCGAGAATATGCACGCCACGTGCAAGGCTTTGGCGTGCAGGCCGGCGGCGGCAGCCTTCCCTGGCGAAAGATCAACAAGAACACCTGGCAGGTCGATGTAAACGGCAGCCGCGAGATCACGGTGGCATACAAGGTCTATTCAAATGAGCTCACCGTAAGAACGAATGAGCTAAACGACGAGCACGCATTTTGGAACAATGCCGCCCTTTTGCTGTTTCCCAAAGACCATCTTTCGGCACCATCGACCATCACGGTACGTCCCCATGGCAACTGGAAGATTGCGACCGGGCTACCGAGAGTGGCGAACTCGCCAAATACCTTTCGTGCCGAAAATTTCGACATCCTTTACGATGTGCCGTTTGAGGTAAGCGATTTCAAAGAGGTCGTGTTCAGTGTCAGAGGAAAGCCGCACAGGATCGTCGTGACCGGCGATGGAAACTATGACCTGAACCAGATGGCGACAGATTTCGCAAAAATCGCGGAAGAATGCATCAATATCTTCGGCGATCTTCCGCTTGACGACTACCTTTTCATAATCAATCTTCGCGGCGGCGGCGGTTTGGAACACCTGAACTCGACCGCCCTTCAATGGAACCGCTTCGGCTTTAAGCCCTATTCGCGTTATCTAAGCTTCCTCAATCTTGTCGCTCACGAATACTTCCATCTTTGGAACGTGAAACGAATCAGGCCCGACGCGCTCGGCCCATTCGACTATGAGAATGAGAACTATACAAAGCTTTTGTGGGTGGCCGAAGGGTTGACGTCCTATTACAAAGGCATCCTGCTTTTGCGCGCAGGTTTGATCTCGGATGGAGAATTTCTGAATGGCAAGGCGGGCATCATCGAACAGCTTCAGGCACGGCCGGGCCGGTTTGAGACCTCTCTCGAGGAAGCAAGCATGGACGCCTGGATCAAGTATTATCGCCAGGATGAGAACGCCGTCAACAACCAGATCTCGTATTACGACAAAGGCGAGATCGTCAGCATGATGCTCGACATCACTATCCGCACGGCATCCGGCGGCAATCGCTCGCTCGACGACGTGCTTCGCCATCTTTACAACGAGTTTTCAAAGAAAGGCAGGAACTTCACACCTGAGGATTTTCAGAAGGCGTCCGAACTAATGGCCGGAACGGGCCTTGACGATTTTTTCGCGAAGTATGTCCGCGGCAGGGCAGAGATCGACTACGATTCGCTAGTTCGCGGCGTCGGGCTGAGGATGAATGTTACGGAACCGAATCGAAACCGCGCCTATATTGGAGCCAACCTTGCTGAGGATAGCGGCAGGCTGACCGTCCGGTCGGTCCCGTCCGACACACCTGCTTATGAGCAGGGATTGAACACCGGCGATCAGATCGTCGCCATCGATGGTCACCGTGCAAGTCAGTCGTTCCTTCAGTCTTATATCGGAGAAAAGAAACCGAACGATCGCGTCAAATTGACGATCTTTCGCTTTGACCGGATGCGTGAGATCGAGTTCACGCTCGGAAGCAACACGAGGAAAGATTATACTTTTGTGTCGGTCGAAAGCCCGTCCGCGGAACAAAGGAGATTCTATCAAAGCTATCTCGGCGCGGAACTCTGATCGCGATCCGAAAATTGTACTGAGCATGCCACTTAAAATAGGGATGAGAATATGCGCGGTCTTACTTGCGCTCGCGGCGATGAGCTGTGGCGAGAATTCGGAGACGCCCGAACAACCGTTGATCACCAGTCTAAGTGAGGTCCCATCGGTACGCCTTAATTTTCGCTACGAGGCCGACGTTCCGCCACCTGGAAACGTTCGGCCTGCTGCGTCGCTGGAACGGGACCTGAAAGTGCAGGCGGATTTTGACCGAAACCGGGCTCACGAATCGCTTGAGCGCACCATCGCCTCGCCCGCTGGAAATCGGATCATAGCTGTTTATTCCAGGTTAGGGGACGCTCAGTCGGAATTCCGGCTGGACATTTATTCTGCCGATGGGGCGCTTGTCCGAAAGGTTACCCCGGATGCGATGGCAGTACATTTTCCTGACACCATTGTCTGGGCGCCGGATGGAACCGCGGCGGCCTTTGTCGCCACTACCAGGGGAATTTCCCCGGTCCCATCGCCCTCGCCCGAACATGGCGGCGAGGCCGAAAAACCCGCCGCTGAAGTGACGGCAGGAAATACGAATACATCGGTTTCAAATACGAACACCCCAGAGGTTCCCGTCTCACCCGAAGACGGAGAAGCCCCGACACCGATACCAGCTACCCCGACACCGCCGCCGGATGTGCTTACCTTCCGGACCGAACAGATCTACATGATCGGATCCGACGGAGAAGGGCTGCGGCCGATCACGCAGAGCGAGGGATTGATCTACTTTTATTTTGTATGGTCGCCTGATAGCCAGATGCTCGCCGCACTCGCCGCAACGACCCGGGAATGGGAGTATCTTTCACTCCGCGCTGACGAAAAGCAGGAACAGTTCGTTCCGGTCGGACGCCCGCGAGTGCTTGAGCGATCGGGCCGCGAGCGGCATCTCGACGATGCCTTGACCGCCGTACAGCCCGTGTGGTCGCCCGATTCGGAAAAGATCGCGTGCGCATTCGATGTTCAGGTGCGTATCTACGACGCTCGGGGGGACGTTCCGACGCAGGCGGCAATACCGCTGATCAATCATCTGCTGCTTTCGTCACAGGCCTACGATCGCGACCAACAAGCGAAATTAGAGCTAGTCGGCGATGAGAACTCGAATTCAAACGTGAACAAGCCGGCGGTTTCAAACGCGAACGCAAATGCCAACGCGAATTCCAATGTCAACGGTTCCCCCGCTCCCGGCTCATCGTCGTTGACACTTCCGGACCGAAGCTCTTTGGTCTCTTTCAACCCGATCGTAGCGCTCGAATGGCCAACCGACGAGCAGCTCTATTTACAAACCGCCTACGTGAAAAGAATGAAGATCGAAGCAGACAGTGTGACGAGCTATGCGCGATGGCACCGGCTGATCCTGTCGCCGCAGCCGGTTGTGTTAAACAGGTGATTTTATGCAGACGACAAGTGTAGCCGAGATATACGAAGCCAATCGAAAGATAAGGCTCAGAATGATCGAAACTCTTTCTGCCATTACACGTGAGCAGGCTTCGGCCCTGCCCGACGGCGAAAAGTGGTCGATCGCGCAGATCGCAGACCACGTCTCGATAGTAAATCATGGAATGTACCGGATCTGTAACAAGCTTCTTTCAAAGGCGAAGGAGAATGGCCTTCGGTCGGCCGGCCCCCTCGATTTGAGTGAATTTATGGCGAAAGCAGCCGGCATTGTGGACGTTAAGCTCGAGGCTCCTGAGATGGTCCATCCCGGTGCAAACCGGCCGCTCGCAGAATCGCTCGCCTCGCTTGAAGAAAGCGAACGGGCATTTGAGGCCCTTCGGCCGGCCTTCGAAGAATTTGACCCGAATGCCTTCAAATTTCCGCATCCCTTTTTTGGTGAGATGTCGGCAGCCGAGTGGCTCATGCTGGCCGGCGGACACGAAGCTCGCCATCTTTCGCAGATAAAGAAGATCATAGGCAAGCTGGAAGCGACTCGTCTCGGAAATTCTTAAGTGTTCGGACACCGGAGCGGATGAATTTTCCCGCCGTAATGCATCGAATTCTGAACCCAAACCCGTTAATTGATAGAAGATCTGAGTCTGCGGAAATTCTTCCTGAAGGTTGAATATGGTACTCTTCACAAATCGAAACCATAAGGATGAGTGAAGCATTGTCTCAGATCTGTTTATGGATAAGTTCCTGATCACGGGCGGACGGCCCCTCAGTGGAAAGGTGGAGATCAGCGGGGCTAAGAACTCCGCACTTCCCTGCCTCGCCGCGACATTGCTGACGCCGGAGACCGTAACCCTTCACAATGTTCCGTACGTAAAAGACCTCATCACCCAGCGTCGCCTGCTCGAAGATCTCGGAGCGACAGTGCTCACCCCCGAACTCCGAACGCACAAGGTTACAGCCAAGAATATCGAGACTTTCGAGGCCCCATACGAGCTCGTTAAAACGATGCGGGCGAGCGTGTTGGCCCTCGGGCCGCTTCTGTCGCGCTTTGGGCAAGCACGCGTGAGTCTTCCGGGTGGCTGCGCGATCGGAACACGCCCTATCGATTTGCATCTAAAGGCGTTCGAGGAGCTTGGCGCCGTCGTCGGCCTTGAATCGGGTGATGTTGTAGCCCGTGCGCCAAAGGGCCGATTGACGGGAGCGAAGGTCGGGTTTGAGAAAGTAACGGTCACAGGGACCGAGAACGTGATGATGGCGGCGGCCCTCGCAAAAGGCAGGACGACGATCAAGAATGCGGCGTGCGAACCGGAGATCGAAGACCTTGCAGAACTCCTGAATCAGATGGGTGCCCGCATTCGAGGTGCGGGAAGCGATACGATCGAGATCGAGGGCGTCGAGGGATTGTACGGCGCAGAGCATACGATAATTCCAGACAGGATCGAAACCGGCACGTTTATGGTCGCTGCAGCCATTACTGGCGGGGAGATCGAGATCGCGAAGTGTGATCCCAGCCATTTGGGTGCCGTCATCGAGAAATTGGGCGAGGCCGGAGTGGATATCGAGGAGTTGAACCGAAGCACCCTTCGAGTGAGGCCATCGAGCGACGGTCTTATAGCAAGAGACATCATCACAGAGCCGCATCCGCGCTTTCCGACCGATATGCAAGCCCAGTACATGGCCCTGATGACCCAGGCCAGCGGACGGCCGGTCATACGCGAAACGATCTTTGAGAATAGGTTTATGCACGCTTCTGAATTGGTGCGGATGGGTGCCCGGATCGCCATCTCCGGAAATACGGCAACGGTTGACGGCCCGACCCCGCTGACAGGCGCAAGGATCCTGGCATCCGATCTCCGCGCAAGTGCATCCCTTGTTCTTGCAGCTTTGTGCGCAAAGGGTGAAACTATTATCGATCGCGTTTATCACATTGATCGCGGATACGAGGCCATCGTACGAAAGCTGCGGGTGCTCGGTGCGGAGATTCAGCGGTTGTCAGATAGTGACGAAGAAGCGGCGTAGGTTTTGAAGGCAAGGGCTTCGGATCTTTTTGATCGCATTCCATCAGCATGGCTAGTAAAGACTGCATTTTTTGTCGCGTAGTTACGGGCGAGATCTCGTCAGCTCGCGTGTTCGAGGACGATGTTTGCATCGCCTTTAACGATATTTCCCCACAAGCGCCGACCCACATCTTGTTGATCCCAAAGGAACACATTGAATCGCTTGACAAGGCAGGCCCGGCAAATAAGGAGCTTCTCGGCCACCTGTTAATGACGGCAGCCGACATCGCTCGCGATCGCGGTTTCGCCGAAAACGGCTATCGTGTTGTCATAAACACCAACGCTGACGGAGGGCAAACCGTGTTCCACCTCCACGTTCATTTATTGGCTGGGCGTACCTTCGTTTTCCCGCCGGGTTAACTGAGGTGGCTGGGGTAGATCTTGTATATGCACAAAGTTGTAAAATTAAAGGTGCTATTACTTGTAGCTCTGTTGCTTGCAGCGGCCTGCTCGGGCGATCCTGCACCGGAATCAGATTCTGTTCAGGTGGAAAATGGTGATGCGTCGATCTTGACCGCCCAGATCCCCGGTTCGTACACGACCGCAAATGAAGCACTCGTCGAAGGGACAAGGCTGTTTGACGCGGGCGAGACGGAGAACGCCATCAACGTTTTGCTCGACGCGGTAAAGCTCGACCCGGATCTTGCCGAGGCCCATTTCAAACTCGGCGTCGCCTACTCGTTGGTCGAGGCCGACCTAAGGTCCGCCGAGCTGGATGGAGCTGTAAACGTCTCCGAAAATAGCGCGGCAACAAAGCCCGGCACAAAGAAAAACTCCGAGCGAGCGTTTGAGAACGCCGTTACCGCTTATAAAAAAATCCTTGCTGAGAACAGAGACGACGATAACGCCCATTTTTATCTGGGGCTGACCTACAACAAGTTGAATGAAGACCAGGATGCCGCCAGATCGTTGAAAGAGGCGGTCCGTTTAAAGCCGGACAATACCGAGTATCAGACAGAACTCGGAGCGATACTGATCAAATTGGCAAAATACCATGAGGCAGTAGCCGCCCTTAAGAAAGCGGTCGAACTTGACCCAACGAACATCGACGCCGAGGAGCTTCTCGAAAGGGCCGAGGCCGGCCGCAAGCGGATCGATTTTATCCCTCCTAAAAAGGACGACAAACAGGCCAATTCAAACTCGAACGCGAACGTTACCACAAACTCGGGAACCCCACCGATCTCGGGTACGAACCGCCCGCAAACCGGAGCTCCGAATCCTCCGCGAGGGAATACGTCTGTGCCGAAGCGGCCTAATTAGAACCCGCCTCCTGCATCGAAATAACACACACAACGGTTCCGCTGTATCAACTTGACATTCGGCGGCCGTGCGTATCAAATTATCCGTCTAGGGCGGAAGAAATGAAATTCGAACTTGATCCATCACCTGACCTCGCGCTTGAGCGAAAGATAAGGATGCACGAGGTGCGCGAGGCGATCATCGACCGATTGGCCGTTGAACTTCCCACCAGGATCGATCTAGAGCGTTTCCTGACCGTGGTTGTTTCCGAGATCGGGCGTATGATCGGTGCGGATCGCTGCGACCTGCTCCAGTTGAACGGCTCACGGGAGCTGAAGATCAGTCATGAATGGCGTGCCCGCGAAGACGTTCCTGAGAGCAAAGGCACAGTGATTCCGTTCAAGGCGGAGCAGCTTCTTGAGAGATTCGATATCTCGGAACCGATCAAGATCACCGATATCTCGAAGCATAAAGATCCGACCCTGAAGTTTTTCGCGAAGGCCCTTGAGACGCGCTCGCTCCTGATCATTCCGATAAAGATGAGCGGCACGGTGATCGGCCTGTTGGGCCTGCATGACACGCAAAAGGCCCGGGAATGGGACGACGAAGACATCTCCTTTCTCCAATCGACGGCGAGGCAGCTCGCGATCGGTTATCAATACACGAGCCTTTTCGTAGCGCAGGAACAGGAGACGAAACGTACGAATGCTTTGCTTGAGATCGCGAATATCCTGAATTCGCATTCGGATTTCAGCGAGGTGTCATCCGGCGCACTGGAGCGGGCCGTATCGCTAGTCGGAGCGGACTACAGCGCCCTTGGCGTTCTTGACCAGAGCGGCAAGCGGATCTCCCTCGTATCCTTTATCTCAGCCGAGGGTATTAAACCAAGCCGGGTCTTATCGCTTGTCGAGAAACATGGCCGTTCGCTGAAGGTCGACACATTTCCGGCGATAAACGATCTGCTCAAAGAAGGAAAGACCCTGCATCTTAACGATTCTCAACTGCCGTTTGCTATCCGGCTCGTGTTCAACAGCCAACTTGGCGGAAAAGCGGCGCTAGTTGCGCCCGTCAAGGTTGGCGGGCAGGTTTTTGGGCTGCTCGGGTTCGTTTGGGGACGGGAGAGCGTTTTTGCGGACCATGATATCGCGCTCGTTGAGGGTATCGCCGACCAGATAGGGACCGCGCTCGAACGCGACCAGCTTTCTGCCGAGGTGATGCGCCTCAAAAGCGAGCTTCACCAAAAGAGCAGCGAGATAATCGGCCAGGCACCGTCCATACGAAGGGCTATCGAGCTTGCATTGAATGTGGCCGATACGACCACGACCGTGTTGATCCAGGGTGAATCGGGAACCGGTAAAGAACTCCTCGCGAACTTGATCCATTTCAATTCGGGGCGAGAAGACAAGGCTCACATAAAGATAAATTGCGGTGCGATTCCCGAGTCGCTTCTCGAATCCGAATTGTTCGGGCATGAGAAGGGATCGTTCACGGACGCACGGGCACAGCGACGCGGCCGGTTCGAAGAGGCCGACGGCGGAACGCTTTTTCTGGATGAGATCGCGGAGATGTCGCCGCAGGCGCAGGTAAGGCTGCTGAGGGTGCTTCAGGACGGCGAGCTGACGCGAATAGGAGGGAGCGAGGTCGTAAAGACCGATGTCCGTGTCATCGCAGCCACGAACGTTGACCTCGAACAAGCGATCGAGCAGGGCCGTTTTCGCCGCGACCTTTACTACCGGCTGTCAGCTTTTCCGATCACCTTGCCATCGCTTCGTGAAAGGGTAGAAGACATCCATCCACTTGTCTTTCATTTTCTTGAAAGGTTCAAGGAAAAGACGGGCCGTACCGTAAAAGGCATATCGAACGAGGCTTTGAGGGCATTGGTAAGCTATGACTGGCCGGGGAACGTTCGCGAACTCGAAAACGCCATTGAACGCGGCGTTATTATTGCCTCGGGCCGCCAGATCGAGCTCGAAGATCTGCCTCAAAACATAAGCAACATGGCTGCCGCAGCAATGGCTTATGCCCGCGACGAGCGTGCCCGAGCCGCCGGAGAAGGCCGGACGGTGGGTATCGAGATCGAACTTCCCGCGACAATTGACGAGATCGAACGCCAGGTCATCGACGCAACGCTCGATTACACACAAGGCGACAAATCCCGAGCCGCTCGGCTGCTTAATATAGGGCGAAAAACACTGTATCGAAAACTGGAGCAAATGGAGCCGGATGGGAAATGAAACTCACGATCATTCTCTGAAAAGCTTATCGGGAAGAATTTTGCTGTGATAAACTGCTGTCTGTGATGCGAACTGTAGAAGCGATAATAGATAAGAGAGGAAAGGTTAAATTGCTGAGCGAAATCGAATTGCCTGAAAGCCGTCGGGCGCTCCTCACGATTCTTGACGAGGAGCCCAATGTTGCGGACCCGTCAAACAGAGAAAAGCTATTGCGCGCTCTCAAAAAAGCCCAAGAGGCGGATCTTTTTAAAGATATTGATGATCCTGTCGAATGGCAGCGAAGGCTAAGAAATGAGTGGGACTAAAGCCGTCCTCGACAGCAACGCCATAATTTACGCTTCAAAAGGATTGGTCGACGCCGAGAAATTGTTGCAAGCCTACGTTAACTGCTTTGCCTCAATTATCACCTTTATCGAAGTCTATGCGTACGATTTCAAGGACTTTGCTGAAAAACAGTTGATTGATGAAATTCTAGACTCCCTCGAAATTGTCGAGCTTAACCGGGAAATTGCGGATCAAGCGATACTCTACCGCACAAACAGAATCCGGAAAATCAAACTTCCTGACGCCGTTATCCTGGCTACTGCGAAGTTCATAGGGGCGGAACTGATAACTGCCGACGAGGGTGATTTCAAAAAGATTGATTCTCAGATCCACCTTGTCAGCCTCGACAAATTTAGGGTGTGAGCGAAGGGAACATTGTAAACCGTTAGGCTTACCTAGAGTCTGAGTGCAGATATTTGCCCTCCCTGCAATTTTCAAGCAGCCTACCGGCGCTTTCCGCGAAGAGGCGACCCGATGCCCATCTTTCCTTGTCGGGCAAGTCGAAATATCCGTAATTTGTTATCTGATACCCGATCGAGTTCCTCGAATGCCCATAGGTTTCCGAGCCGTATGCCCAGAACGCTCCAACGCTTTCCTTTGTTAATTCTCCAAAGTGCGCCGAACCAAATTTATCCCATTCCTCTTTCTCAGTTTCAAAATTTTGCCACCTGAACAGAGCTAGCACGGCTCGCTCCCCGCCCTCATCTACGAAGTAAAAACTTCTGTCCAAATAACCGGCATTCTTACCGAATTTCGTGATCAAGATTCCCGTATCAGGAACGATGTAAAGCCGCCGACCATTATCGTAAACTGGGTCTTGTCCGCACTCTTCATCCAAATATACTACGATCTCGCCACGATAGTTCTGCGGGATCAGGAAAGTCTCCGGTTCAGCCGTGCGCACATAGAAAGAGAGCAGAAGGGATATGCAGACGATCGGGATCGATAAAAGCGTCACTATGGCTTTCGCTTTTAGGTCGGCTTTCCCGCACCACACCAAAAAGTATCCGACCAACAGCCCGAGGATCGGAAGGCCAAACAGAAACAAAACACCGACGTGGAGGATGCCGATCATTATCGAGAACAATAAAACCAGGGCGACACCGGCTTTGAAAACTCGATTCGGACGGGAGAAGATTCTTTCAACCACTTTCGCTCACCTGAAACCTCGTATAATTTATCTTACCTTCAAATGCATCGGTAAAGAAATTATTCCTTCCACCTCCAACGATCCACGTTTCTATCCCTTCCTTTTGGCAAAGCATCGCTGCTTCGAGCTTTGAGTTCATGCCGCCGGTTCCCAGGCCCGAATCGCGTTCTTCTATGAGACCGCGGGCCTCCGCGATGTTTCTTACCTCGGCGATCAGTTTCGCATCTGCGTGAAGGTGTGGATTTTTATTAAAGAGGCCGTCGATGTCACTGACCAGAACGAGCAGATCAGCGTGGATGAGGACGGCGACGAGCGCCGAGAGCCGGTCATTGTCGCCCAGGAGTATCTCTTCGACCGCGGTCGTGTCGTTTTCGTTGATGATCGGAAGGTAGTTGTATTTGAGCAGCTCGGTAACCGTGTTCAGCGTGTTCTGCCTGGACGTTTCATTCTCAAAGTCGCGATAGGTCATCAGGCACTGGGCGGTCTGTATGCCAAAATCACCAAATACCTCGTTGTAGGTCCGCATCAGCAACGGCTGGCCGATGGCCGCCATCGCCTGTTTGGATTCGATCGGCTTTCCCGCATCTTTGATGTTTATGTACTGCTTCGCCGCGGCAATGGCGCCCGAAGAGACCAGCACGATATCCCACTCATCGCGCAGCGACATTATCTGTCGCCCGATGTCCTCGATCTTTCCGCGTGAGATCAACCGTGTGCCGTTCGTCAGTGTCGAGGTGCCTATTTTTAGAACGAGTTTTTTTTTCATTTATGAATTTTCATCGCAGTGGCGCCGAGACGCAGAGGTTTTAGAACAGGATGAACAGGCTATTCAGGATAATTGATCAAGATGGGCAGAAGACATATTGAACAAATCCTGTTCATTCTGTACATCCTGTTAAATTCCGTCTCCGCGTCTCCGCGGGGTAAATTAACCTCTTACCTGCCCGTCGCCGTGGATGAACCACTTATTGGTCAACAGATGTTCGACGCCAAGCGGGCCTCGTGCGTGGAGCTTTTGCGTAGAAATGGCGATCTCTGCCCCGAGGCCAAACTCGCCGCCGTCGGTAAATCTTGTTGACGCATTGTGAAATACTGCGGCGCAATCGACGCGTTCGAGAAATTCGCGGGCCGTATTTTCGTTCCCGGTGACGATCGCGGCCGAGTGGCCCCCGGAGTATTTGTTGATCTTCGAAATTGCATCTTCGACGTCATCGGCCACGCCGAATACGATCTTGGGAGCGAGAAATTCTTCATACCACATGTCCTCAGTGTCGATGGGCCAGATGATCGAGCCGGCGGCTGCGATCGCTTCGTTGTCGCCATAGACCTCGATCTCGAGAGCGGCGAAGCGCTCGGCGAGCATCCGAACGCCAGCCGCAAGGCCGGGCAGATCTTTGCTGATCAAAACCTTGTCCAGTGCATTGCAAACGCTCAACCGGGATTTGCCGTCGATCGCGATCCTCGCTGCCATCTCGAGGTCGGCTTCACCGTCGATGTACAGAAAATTATTGCCCCTTCCGCTAACGAGAACCGGTGCACGAGAGTTCCTTAACGCAAAGTCGATCAGGCCTTCACCGCCTCGTGGAATGACAAGGTCGAAGTGTTCCGCTTCACCCGCGATCAGCCTTTGTGTTTCATCACGCGTGAGATCCAGATAACGGACGAGGTCAGCGTCGGCGGCATTTTCGGCAATGGCTTCGTGCCAGAGCCTGGTCAGAAGCAGGTTGGTTTCCCGGGCCTCCTTTCCGCCTTTGAGCAGGATGCGGTTTCCAGCCTTCACTGCGGTCGCTCCGGCTTCGATACAAACATCCGGACGTGCCTCAAAGATTATCAGCACCGTGCCAAAAGGCACGCGCCGATTCTCGATCCTCAAACCATCCGTGCGTTCGCAGGTGAACAGGATCTGGCCTTGCGGGTCGTCGATCCCGACTATTCCTTCGACGGCCGCGATCATCCCATCGATCTTGGCATCGTCGAGCTTAAGTCGGTCGTAAAGGACAGGATCGTCCTGTGAGCAGCGGTCCAGATCGACACGGTTGGCAGCGAGGATTGACGCTCTTTTATGGGCAAGTTGGGTGGCCAAACTGCGCAAAATATCGTTCTTCAGGCTTGCTTTCATTTCGGATTGCAATTTTACTATATGAGACCGCCTTAGCGCCGCCGCAACGACCAAATGAAGCCGTTTAAATGTTTACCCCTATTCCTTTTGTTTTTCTCGATCGCCAGCATCGCCACGTTCGCGCAGGCCCGCGAGAAAACAATCATTCTTGTCCGTCACGCTGAAAAGGTCGATGAGAGTGCCGATCCCGATCTCTCGCCCGCAGGCCGCGAACGCTCGGCACGGCTCGTTCGTGCCATCGGGAAGTTTCGGCCGGGAGCTTTTTACTCGACAAATTTCAAGCGTACGCGCGACACGCTAGTCCCTCTGGCCAATAAGCGTTCAAAGCAGATCACCGTTTACGACGCACGGCGGCCGCAGGACCTCGTCGACCAGGTAATGAAAAGCAACGTCAAGCGCCATGTCATTTCGGGGCATTCAAACACGATACCCGGACTCGCAAATTTGCTCGCGAAAAAGAACCTGTTCAAAAATCTCGACGATTCTGAATACTCGGTGATCTGGCTCATTAAGGTCAAGGACGGCAAGGTGAGACGATTTGAGCTGCTTGATTATTGATGCATCGGTTGAGGGTCGACCGAATAGATCGTCGCGTCGGGTTCAGTGACCTCCTATCAGGGAAATTATAATAATGAACAAAACGAGAATAAGAGTGGCCTGCCTTGTCAGCTTTATCCTTCTTGCGACGGCCTTACCTGCCATTTCGCAGGAGCAGACGGCATCTGCGGTTGATACTTTCTGGGCCGGGCTCGAAAAGCTTTGCGGAAAGGCCTTTGCCGGGATGGTCGCGGCAGCACCCGCCAACGATACGACGTTTAAGGATAAGGCCCTCTTGATGCATGTCCGCTCGTGCGAGAAGGACCGCATCAGGATCCCATTTGTCGTGGGCGATGACCGCTCACGTACCTGGATCCTAACCAAAAAGGACGGCCGGATCGAGCTTCGCCACGATCACCGGCATGAGGACGGAAAGCCCGACACGGTCACAATGTACGGCGGATCGACGACCAGCATCGGGTCGCCGACGCGGCAGATGTTTCCCGCAGACCAGCAGACCGTACAGAATATTCCACGTGCCGGGACAAATGTATGGTGGATCGACCTGGTTCCCGGGGAGCATTATACATACAGTGTCCGCCGCGTCGAGTCGGGCCAGCATATAAGCGTGAAGTTTGATCTTTCGAAGGAGGTGGATGCGCCGCCCGCTCCGTGGGGCTGGGTGGATTCAGGGATCGATACTTTTTGGAAAGAGCTTGGCAAGCTATGCGGCAAAGCGTTTGCCGGAGTGGTCGAGGCAGATACATCGAACAGCCCCGATTTTGCGGGCAAGCCGCTTGTGATGCACGTCCGCTCGTGTGAAGAGAACCGCATTCGCATACCGTTCTTTGTCGGCGATGACCGCTCGCGTACTTGGGTGTTGACGCGAAAAGGCGACCGTCTGCAGCTAAAACACGATCATCGTCACGAAGACGGTTCGCCGGACAAGGTTACGATGTACGGCGGCTGGTCGAACAATACCGGCGAGGCGACCCGACAGTTTTTCCCTGCCGATCAGGAAACCGTTTACGTGGTCGATCCGCCCACGGGCGATGCCCCGACGGCCGCGGCCAATATCTGGTGGATAGAGCTTGTGCCCGGCAGCCATTATTCGTATAACCTCAGAAGACTGGGACGCGGGCGGCTGTTTACCGTCAAATTCGATCTCCGAAAAGAGGTACCTGAACCGCCGCCGCCGTGGGGCTGGAAGGATTAGCTTCTGCGGAACGTGAGAGGACGAGATCTCGGATCTGCTCGTCGATTCAGCGCGAAGAAATGAAGAAAATCCAGGAGGAACTCCTCGAACTTAGTACCGATTGGGCCCGTGCTATGGTATCAAACGATGCTGACTGGATCGGCAGTTTTATGGCCGAGGACTGGCTGATGGTATCGGAACGCGGCGTCTCCGATAGGGAGCACTTTCTTCAATTTGTCCGCTCCGGCAAGCTTACCCACAGCGATTTTGAAATGGTCGGCGAGGCCCGCGTACTGGATCTCGGCGATTCAGCGGTCGTAATCGCCCGCATCGTCAACACCGCCCATTTCGAGGGGACACGATTCGACGCCGACGAATGGACATCGGACCTGTTCGTCAAACGCGGCGGTAAATGGCTCTGTGTTTTGAGCCATATCACGCCCGTGCTGCAGGAGGAGACTCAGGCCCGAAATGGAGAGATTTCCGGCTGATCATTGCACGGCGGCAAGCAGCATGAGTGCGGCAGCAGACGACCGGTCAAGGGCGGCTATTTCTTCTGTGTCTTTGCGAAATAACCCTGACGATGTGTGAGGCGTATTTTCTGTTTCTGCAGTTCGCTGTTCGTTAATTGTATTTCGATTTTTCGGTAGGAGCCGTCTTTTTCGGAGTTGCTCGGCTCATAAGCGAGCAGATACTGCGACCGCATCTCGTCCTGGATCTGCTTAAAAGCCTCGCGAAGCTCTCGGTCGTCTCGCGGAAAATAGGCCCGGCCGCCGGTTTGTTCGGAAATCTTATTGAGCGGGCCCTTTACAACGCCGCCGTAGAATGCGTCACCGATACCGATCGAGTAGATTACCGCTTCAGCCCGAAGCGCCGCATCTACAGCTTCGTCGATTTTCTTGTTGCCGGACGTATTATGTCCATCAGATAAGAGGATTATCGCTCGTCGAGTGCTTTCCGGGGCCGGTCCAAGCACCTCAGCGGCCGTTACCCAAATAGCATCCCAGATAGCAGTCGAGCCGGCCACCGATTGATTTCGGCCGGAGATCGGCGGCGTTCCAGGGGCTATTACGCCCCCGCCGATATATCCCGACGGCGGTACGAATTGAACACGATCTACGGCGCGGCGTAAACGGGTCAGATTATTCGTCATTCCCTGCTCGAGGGTCGCTTCTCCGGTAAATGAAACCACGGCGACTTCATCTTTTGCCGGCCTTACAACCGACTCCAGAAACGAGATAGCGGCAGCTTTTTCTTCAGGCAATGTCCGCTGCTGGGACACGCTTGTGTCGATGAGGATAGCCAGGCTCAACGGAAGATCTACCTGTCTTGAGAAGGCAGTGATCTCCTGCGGATTGCCGTTTTCAAGTACGCGAATATCTTCCGGCTTAAGCGTAAGCAGCAGGCGTCGGTCCTTGTCCTGCGCGGTAAAAAGAACATTGACGGCTTCGGTATCGACCTTGATCACGCCCTCTTCTTCTTCGATCGGGGGCGTCGGGGTGGGAATTCCTGCGGGTGCCGCGAGACTTGCATGATCAGTGTCCGCAACAGACGGGCGGGCGAAGAATGCCGCACAAAATATCGTGGCAATTGCTGCTGCCGAAACTATTAAACTTTTTGAACTTAACATTTTCTCGTTGACCATCGGTTACCGCAGATCGTCTCTGACCGCTCGATAACTCGACTTGGTCCTGATCCTGAACTTCTTCGTCTTTTCCCGGTCGGTGAAGCGGACCTCGATCTTGCGCTCGCGGCCGTCATAATTTTGGTTTGCCGGGCGATAGGTGATTATGTACTGCGAGCGAAGCTCTTCGGAGATACGCATAAATGCCCGTTCGAGCGCCAGCATATCGCCGGTAAAAAATGCCTCGCCGCCGGTCCGCTCAGCCAATTGGGTCAGGTAGCGATCGCCTCTGTCCTTGACCGTACCGGCTTCAACGCCCGGCACGCTTCCTAGAAAACCGGACTTGGTCGAGATCCCAAAAACGGTGGTCTCTGTTCTTTGCGCTATATCTATCGCGTCGTTTAGGTCTGCCCGGCTAAATGTATCGTCGCCGTCGGTTATAACAACGATCACTCGGCGGCCGGGAACGTTCCTCAATTTCTCGTCGGCAAATTGCCAGATCGCGTCATAAAGGGCAGTCTGAGAACCGGTCTTCTTTATGTTATCGACGGCCTTGTCAAGTAGGTCGGTCTTATCTGTAAAATCGGTATGCAGAACGACCTGATGGTCAAAGGTCATAAAGGCGGCCTTGTCTTTTCTGAGCTGAAGGACGGTATAGATGAAATTCTTTGCCGCTTCCTTTGAAAAGCCCAGCTTGCCGGCCGTAGAGGGCGAGGTGTCCATCAATACGCCAACAAAAACCGGCGGATTTGTCTTTTCCGTAGTAAACGAGGTTACCTCCTGCAGAACGCCATCCTCGAATATCTGAAAGTCGCCCGGGGTCAATCCGGTCACTAACTGCTTGTTTTGCGTGACCGTAACCGGCAAACGGACCTCGAACGTCTTGACCTGGCCCTCATTCTCCGGAGGTGTCGCAGCCGGATTTTGGCCAAACGCTCGGGTCACGCCCAGGAGGGCGATAAGAGCAATAATGATCAAACTTACCTGAAAACTGCGTGTCATAACTGTCGTTTTGGATACAAACTGGCCCGTTTTTTCCATTGTTTTCGATGCTGTTACTACTGAGTCTGTTGCCCCTGGTTAATCACGAAGTATAACAAGGACGGGTACGATCGCGGAAATCGAACCGATCGCGTGAACTCGCGAGCCGCATTATATGCACTCTCGCCTTCGGTCTCGGCTCCGAGAGTTCTACAATCGAACCTGATCTATGGACCCACATATTTTCAGGGAATACGACATCCGGGGGATCGTCGGGCCGCAGCTCGATGAAAATGTAGTAACGATTCTCGCAGACGCCCTCGGTACCTTTTTTCACCGCAACGATGCGAAGCGGATCGTTGTCGGCCACGACGCACGCGAAAGCTCCCCCGATTTTTCTCGGCTTATTGCCCAAGGATTGGCGGCAAGCGGATGCGACGTGGACGGGATCGGCCAGGTGCCGACCCCGGTACTTTATCACTCCGTATTCACAAGAGGTTATGACGGCGGTGTGATGATAACCGGTTCGCATAACCCGGCGGACCATAACGGTTTCAAGATCATGCTTGGCAGGTCAGCCCTTTTTGGTACGCAAATACAAGAGATACGTGAGATCGCTTTTTCAGAACCGCCTGCGTCAGCCGGCGTGCCTCCGGGCAAGGTATCGACGTTGCATGTGCTTGACGATTACATCGCTGACATCCTGTCGAAAGTCTCGCTTAGTGAACGGAAGATCAAGGCTGCCATTGATGGTGGCAACGGGATGGGCTGTGTGACAGCGGTCCCGATCTACGAACAGCTTGGAGTCGAGCTCATCACGCTGTTCGGCGAGCCCGATGCCCGTTTTCCGAACCATCATCCGGACCCGACTATGGCCGAAAACCTTCAGGACCTGATCCACACCGTGCAGGAAACCGGGGCCGACCTTGGCATCGCCTTTGACGGGGACGGCGACCGTATAGGTGTGGTCGATGAAACGGGCCGCATTATTTGGGGTGACGAGCTTATGGTGCTTTTCGCCCGAGATCTGCTCAAACAAAACCCCGGAGCAACCATCATCGGAGAGGTCAAATGCTCTCAGACCTTGTTCGACGATATTGCCCTAAATGGTGGCTACCCCATCATGTGGAAGGCCGGACACTCGTTGATAAAGGCAAAGATGAAAGAAACCGGGGCGGTGCTGGCCGGCGAAATGAGCGGGCATATCTTCTTCGCCGACAGGTTTTACGGATTTGACGACGCGGCATATGTGGGAGCTCGCCTGCTCGAAATACTATCGAGGACCGACAAAAAGCTCTCCGAACTTCTCGCAAATCTCCCCCAAACTTTCTCAACCCCAGAGCTTAGAGTCGATTGTTCCGATGACGTTAAATTTGAAGTGGTCCGACGGATCGCCGAAGAGTTTTCAGCGACGAACGAGGTCATTACCATCGACGGCGCCCGAATAGTTTTCGATAACGGCTGGGGCCTGGTTCGCGCTTCGAATACTCAGGCGATACTAGTGCTTCGGTTCGAGGCCGTGTCAGAAAAGGCTCTTAGCGAAATTCGAGAGAAAGTGGAAAGCCAGGTCGTCGAGGCGATCTCGCGTGCGGCCGCGGGCCATCAGGGATAGCAAAACCCTACGGAAAGATCCCCATTTCCATATAACTAACCGCCACCTTGTCGATCGCACTCAGGAAGGCTGCGGTTCGAAGGTCTTCGGTAGCCTTGCGTTTTCCGAGTTCGCGGATCTGGTGATAAGCGATTATCATCGTTTCCTCCAAACCTGAATAAACAAGGTCCGTCTCATCCGCTCCACGTGCCGCTGCAAAGCGCTCCTCGGCCGAAAGCGGTTTTCCGGTTTCGCGTTCGATGATCGTAAGGATGCGGTCGAAGTTTGCCTGCTCGAATCGCTTCTCAATTCTGCCAAACCGTACCCGCGAAAGATTCTTCAGCCATTCGAAATACGAGACGGTAACTCCGCCCGCATTTATATAAAAGTCCGGAACTATCATCACGCCCTTCTGCCGCAGAACACCCTCGGCCGCTGCCGTTACTGGACCGTTTGCCGCTTCGACGATCATCTTCGCCTGGATCCGCGCCGCGTTCTCGCCGGTGATCTGGTTCTCGAGCGCCGCCGGGATGAGAATGTCACAGGGAAGTTCGAGCGCTGCTTCGCGCGAAGGAAGGTCCACTGCTCCATCGAACCCGAGAATCGAGCCGGTCTCCTTTCGGTGAGATACCAAAGCATCGAGGTGGATGCCGTCTGGTTTTGATATCCCGCCTTCGTATTCAGCGACGCCGATTAGTCGAGCACCGCCCTCAGTGAAAAACTTCGCAGCATGGTATCCAACATTGCCGAGGCCTTGTACAACGAAAGTTTTCCCGTCAAGCCCGCGTTGAAGCCCGATGGCGGCCATGTCTTCGGCGTTGTCGCAGATCTCGCGGGTTCCGTAATAAACTCCCAGCCCCGTTGCTTCGGTGCGTCCGCGGATGCCGCCCTGCCCAACCGATTTTCCGGTAACACAACCGAGCGCGTCGATCTGTTCTGGATGGAAAGTCTGGTAAGTGTCTGCGATCCAGGCCATTTCTCTCGAGCCCGTACCGAAATCAGGGGCCGGAACATCCAACGCGGGGCCGATAAAATTCTTTTTGATAAGCTCGGCCGTATAGCGGCGCGTGATACGCTGCAGCTGGTCGGACGTGTATTTCTTTGCGTCGATCTTCACCGCGCCTTTTCCGCCGCCGAACGGGACATCCACGACCGCGCACTTGTAGGTCATCAGCGAAGCAAGTGCAATGACCTCCGCCTCGTTCGCTAGCTCCGTATACCGAATGCCTCCCTTAACGGGAAGCTTGTGGTGGCTGTGCTGCGCACGCCACGCCTGGATGACCTCATAGCCATCGTCAGTTCTTATCGGAAAGCTGAAAGAATATACGCTGTTGCACGCCTTTATCTGCTTAAGCAGGCCTTCGGGGTGGTCTGA
The DNA here is from genome assembly GCA_041750855.1 of Pyrinomonadaceae bacterium. Lineage (GTDB taxonomy): Bacteria > Acidobacteriota > Blastocatellia > Pyrinomonadales > Pyrinomonadaceae > OLB17. The sequence goes on from JBGSYT010000036.1 coordinate 27,551, forward strand.
AAGCGCCGCAGCCTTGTCAAAATAATGGTCAACACTGGCTAGAAAACTCTTTCCCTGGTCATTTGAGCTCATCTATTCATCTCCGAACGGCCATCGATTTGCTATCGCGGTAATGTATTAAAACATATTATTTTGGATATGTGCGATGTTGGGCCCGGGCTTTGGTCAAAGCTTAACCGTCTGCGGCGGCCCAGTACGCGGCTAGATCCTCTAACCGGCGATCCATCGCCTCACTGTCACCATTCTCTCCGTATTAAATCGGCTTGGACAAAATTTCATTAGTTGCTCTTATTATCTGAATTCAAGGGCCTGAACGCGGCCTGAACCCAAGCGGAAAGCGCTAAGAGAAAAAGTACGTTTCCGTACCGATCTACGCACGATTTAGCGGAAAGGAGATGGGCTAGCGTTCGTTTCGGGGCCTGCGGATCTCGACGGACCCGGCAAGCGCAGGCGGAAGGATCACTTGCGGCTGTTCTTTGCCTGATTCATCGCGAGCCATCTCGACGATGAGATCTTCCGCTGCGACATTCTCGAACAACGATTGCCCACCAAAAAGAACAACTGTCACCCGGCGGCCCGGGTCGTCGCGGACGGGGACTCGGAAAGCGCGTTCGATCCGTTTCTCGCCGATCCGGAACGACACGTCAACAAGAGGTTCGAGCAGCGTGGCTTTGGAATTCGTGACATTGACGGTAACTTGCGTGGCGGTGAAGTCTCCGGCCCTGTTCGTAAGGCTGATCTTATCCGTCGTGACCGAAGCAAGAGCCCGCACCAGGTTGGAAGGCCCGCGAACGCTTACTCTTTGCGGCGTTACCGTGTGGGAATATACTTCAAAGCCCTCGGCCGGCTCACCCTCGGTCGCGACATTTACCGGCACTTCGCGAATCTCGATCGGTTCCAGCTTTACAGCGATCTGGCGTGGCTGTATCTCGTCAAGCTTTACGCCGTTCGGTAGAGAAAGCATAACAGTTGCCGGCGTCAGTTGGATCACACGGTCACCGGGCTGCAGATCGGTAAGGTCGACCGAAACGTTCAGATCGTTCTTGTTGATCTGGTCTATCTTTCGGCTATCGCCGCTGATGACGATGTCGACCTCTTGATTCGGAGAGTTGGTCACGTCCACGTTGCTCGAAAGTCGAAGCGTCAGCGGTATCCCGCTCATCCGCTGGATGGTCGGGGCGCTCAATCCCGTCACGCCGACCCAAAGGGCGAACGATATGGCAAGCGCGATGAGCTTCATGGCCCAGTCTTCAAGGAATACCTTTCGAAGGATATTCGTGAAGAGTAGCTTCTGTTGCTGTCCGCGAACGGGTTTTTCTTCAGTCGACGTCATCTATCGTTTGTTTACAGCTCGGCGAGCACATCGGACCACGATCCTTCGAGCACGCGTCAAGGGTCAACCCGCCGTCAATTCGCTGTCCGCTTCCTTCATCGTCTTGGTCGCCTCACGTTTCTGCGGGGTCACCGGAATGTCCATTGCCTCCAACAGCAAACGGCGCAGCATGGTCGTATCGACGTTGCGGGTTATCCGGCCGGCCTCGACGTAAGTAATTAGCCCGGTCTCTTCAGAGACCACGATGGAGATCGCGTCGGAACCTTCCGTGATCCCGATCGCGGCACGGTGGCGGGTCCCCATCTCGCGTGAGATCTCCGGGTTCTTAGTCAGCGGCAGAAAGACGGATGCTGCGGCAAGCCTTTCGCTCTGTATGATCACAGCGCCGTCGTGCAACGGTGTTGATGGATTAAAGATCGTCACTAGCAGGTCATAGCTCATGGTTGCGTCAAGCTGCACGCCTGCGTCCACAAAATTTCTCAGGCCGACGTTTCGCTCGATCACGATCAGGGCACCTGTCTTCTCCGAAGAAAGGGTAGTTACCGCGAGCACGATCTCGTCGTAAACGCTGCCGCCGAACTGGCCCCGATGGCGCCTGAGTATCGGGAATCTGAGCCGGTTCGCAAAGTAGATCAACGCTTGCCGGATCTCAGATTGAAAAAGGACGATAATCGCAAAACCGACATAAACAACGGCATACCTAAGGACAAACTCGAGCGTAGCAAGGTCCTGTGCAAGGGCGAGCCAGTAGAGCAAAAAAAGCAAAAGCAATCCAATGACCGTTGGGACTGCCCGAGTTCCACGCAACAACCGAAGTACGACATAAACGATGATGAAGACCAACGCTATGTCAAGGACATTTCGCACGCTCGTTACCGCCGGTATGTACTCGGTCAATTGCATTCTGCTGCCGTTTCGAGTGAACTGTCTCGCTCAGGGACACTCCTCAATTCTCAAGGATAACACAGTATGCCGGTCGCTTTGGGGCAGTCAGGGTGCGACGTTCGACCGGTCTTCGTATCTGCTTCGAATGGGTTTCGGGCGGATCGCAGGATCATCGGGTCAGGAAGCCCACGAGTCTGCCGTCCGGGCCGACAACGCCAAGGGCGCCAACCTCATTCTCGCGTATCAATTCACGAGCGTCGGCGAGAGGTGTTCCCGTTTCAACGAACATCTCCGGTGTTACGGGTTTCATCACGTCCTGGACCAGTGTAGATCTCCAATTGGCGCGCGGTACTTCTTTTATGTCTTTTAGCAAGATTATGCCATGAAGGCTCTTATAGTTAGCGACCGGGTAGGCGACCTGGCGGTTGAAAGGCAGTAGGCCATCGACAAATTTCTGAATACTAGAATCCGGTGCGGCCGTCGCGGGCAACCGCATCACGTCATCGACGAGCCTATGTCCATCCGCCTGAACCGCTGCAATGATGCCGCGGGCCGAATCGAATAGGAAAAAGCCTGTGAGCATTGCCCAAAATCCGGCAAAGAACTGGCCGCGGCCGACTGCGAAAAATAAGCCCAGTGAGACAAGTCCTATCGCTATCACCTGTCCGCATCTGCCCGTCAGAATGGTCGCTTCGTTCAGGTCACGGCCACTCCGCCAAAGGTAGGCTCGCAGTACTCGACCTCCATCCAAAGGATAACCCGGGAGTAGATTGAAAACTGCAAGAAGAAAATTGGCCAGTGCGAGGAGAAAAAGCAGGTCGCGAAGGATGTCAAGACCGGCAGCCTGCGCAGCTGTCATCAACAGCGCGAAAACTACCGCGAGAATAAAACTCGCAGCTGGACCTGCAATGGCGATTCGAAACTCCGCACGCGGCGTTTGCGGTTCATGTGCGAACCGAGTTAGGCCCCCGAACGGATGAAGGACTATCTCGATCACCTCAAGCCGCTCGATTCGAGCGATTAGGGCATGGGCAAGCTCATGAACGAATATCGACGCGAAAAAGACGAGCGTCGTAGCCCCGCCCAACACAAAGCTGGCAACCCAGTTGCTGACCTGGCCCTGAATGCTGGCCGCCGTTATTCCGGTCATCAACGCCAGCACAAAGAACCAGCCGCTCCCGGCGCGGACGGGTATCCGCGAAATCCTGACCAATTCCATTGGACGCCTGATGTCCGTAAATATACTCATCGAATACGTTAGATGTCTTTCAGGTTACCACAATATGCCGTGCATCTTTGTGGCGTCCTTCGACGAGCTCGATACGTCGATATTAGGACTTCGGTCTCTTCGAATGACTCGTTCCATTTGACTACACATTTTGAGTAAAAACCGTTCAAACTCGTGTAGGCTCAGTAATAAATGGCCGCGGAAAGAGATGTTATCTTCCTGTAAACAAGAGATTTATGTTCATTGGCATACAAGTTGCCCTGTTATCAGGTGGCCGCCGAAACGGCCTAGAGATCTTAATGAGGGAGGTTTGCGAAATGTTGGAGAAATTGGGAAAGCTTGTCAGGTTCGGGGATATCGCGGAGCGCTTCACCTATCGGGTACAGGACGACGTACAGATCTTCGAGCACGAAGAATTTTACACTCGCACGCCTTCGTCTCGTGAGGATGCGCTTTGCGGAATGCTTGTTCACGAATCCGCGGCACCAGTGACGGAGCCCGCTGGACCGACACGGCTGGTGGTAGAGGATGATGCCGACAGCTCGCTGATAACCCGTGCCCGGTCCGAGATCAGCGGCCTGAACGCTCTTCTTCTAAAGTTGCGGGGACAGGAACAAGGGTAAACCATCAACCCTGAGTGGGCTCGATATCGACTGCGATCGACCGCCATTTCCCTTGATAAAATCTTGCAATGCTTAAGACTGCTCGGGTAATGTGGCCGGCAAGGATGGCGAGCCATATGTCGAGCGGTTCTAAAGTTCCGAACTGATCGATGAGGGTACAGATGCCAAGGGGTATTACCACTTGCGAAATAATGGATATGTAGAGCGGGCTTTTTGTATCACCTGTGCCTTGTAAGCCGCCGGTGTAGGTTAGAGCCGCTGAAATGAACAACCCGGAAAACGCGAGCACGCGGAGGAGTTGGACACCGATAGAGACCGCATCGGGGTCAGTCATTCCAAATAACGCCAGGAGCTGGGCCGGGAAAAAGTAAAAGAACAAACCCAAAAACGCGGATCCGACCAGTCCGAAACGCGCCGCCGTATTCACCGCCGAAAAGGCCCTATCCGGATTTCCTGCACCGAGGTTCTGCCCGGCCACTGCTGCGGCCGCTCCCATAAGCCCAACGGACGTCCACGTTACCAACGAAAACAACTGTGTATATGAGACCGCGTAGGCGGCCTGCGCGGCCGAGCTCTGCGCAAGTGAGCCGATAAAAGCAAGCATTAGAACTCCGCCCACGTTCATCGCGATACCCTGAATGCCGGTTGGCAACCCGAACTTGAACAGGGACCGAATGACGCTCCAGTTCGGCCCCCAGCCCACACCTCGCGGGAACTGGACGACCCACCCGCCTTTCCATAGTCGAAATATAGCGTAAGCTCCGATGAGGCCCGTGGCTATGCTGGTCCCGATCGCCGAACCCAAGGTGCCGTAGGCAGGGATCGGACCAAGCCCGCTGATAAAAATGATGTTCAGTATCAGGTTGAGGACGGTCATTACGATGCCGAGAACCATCGGTGTCTTTGCATCGCCCGCAGAACGCAGTGCGCCGCTGGTCATGAAATAGATCATCAGGCCAACGCTGAAGAGAAATGTGACTCGCAGGAACGGGAGAGCTTCGGCCTTTACGCCGGGTTCCGCGTTAACCAAATCTAGAAGGAACGGGGAGGCAATATAGCCGAGCGGCGCCATTATCCCGACGCCAATTAAAATGGCAGTAAGGAAAGCCTGGTAAACAGTTCTATTTACCTTTTCGACCTGATGGGCGCCTGCAAATCTTGCCACCAGCACACTCATTCCTGTAAAGATCGATGCTATAAATACGATCACGACCAGGAATATCTGGAAGCTTACGCCCATTGCAGCATTTGCCTTATAACCAACCAGATGTCCGACCAGTGCATGATCGACCATGCCCTGAAGGCCGGCGAACATATTAGTTAACATCGTCGGCCAAGCTATTTTCCAGACAGATCGCGAAAGCGGTCCTTCCACTATGCTTCGGTCATAGTGGGGTTTCGCCGGTATTACTTCGGCGATCGGTTGTCCCTCTTCCTGTAAGGGGCTATTCTGCGGGTCGTCGGTCATTCATGCTCGGTCGATCCGATCGGTCAAAAATCGACAAGGATCTTAAAGCCGCCGTAAACCATTCGCTTGTAATCAAACGGTGGTTTCTTGTCCTGCGGCATCATCGACATCAGATCAGGATCGGCCATGATTTTCTTCATCGCAGAATTCCGATGTGCCTCGGACTTGAACTCGACAGCGGCGTAAATAATGGTCTCGCCGGGCTTGAGCTTGATGATCTTTGGAAACGGTACGACCTCTTCAACCTTAAGATCGGACGCAACATATTCCCGATACCGCAACGCGCCGTGTTTCATGAATATTTTTCCCGCAGCGGTTGCGATCTTCTTGTATTCAGGAACATTTTCTTCGCGGATCGGAAGAAGATATAAATCAGTGTATTTAGACATAAGAAACCTCTTTTCAATGATTCTGAAATTTATGGAATTTCGAACCAGCGTTGCTGCAACCGTGTTAAGCTTTCAGCACCCCGCTAAAATTCTCTCGGTAATAATACGCAAGGAATAGATTTGCCGCGACAAGGAACAGGGCAACAGGTAGGCCCGATCGGTCCAGAAAGGTGTGGACCATGAGTATGTTGATTATTATTGGGGCGAGGATCACAAGAGCTAACGGCACGAATCTTCCGACAATGAGAGCGATACCACAGACGAGTTCGGTTGCTTTCAGAAGCGGAAAGAAATAGGTCGAGGCGGCAAGCCCCTCGTTAAACTCCTTGATCGGGCCAGTCATCTCAGGCGGCTGGACCAGGTTTAGAAAGTAGGCCAGCGATGCGAACACAAACAAAAGCCCGGTCAGCGTTCGGACGATAAGCATTGCGATCTTCATTCGACTAGTATTTACCTCCGGATCAATAAGTTTGAGGGGGTCTCTGCACGCCGGAACTGAAGCACTTTATGTGCGACCACAACATGCCCCGCGCGCGAGTTTGTCAAAAACAAAGACTTCCAGGTTAACGATCAAGCCAGATCCGAGACTCGCTGCGGTTCGACAAGTTCACGATACTAGCACTTGCCCGGATAGTCCACCCCAACACAATGTCGCGATCGGAGTCGGAAGGTTGCAACGTACTCTTGGCCTAGGTGAACCCGCAAACGACCAGGCGAGAGCTGAGCTTCGGGCCGATCCTGATGGTAAGGACGCATTTTGAACGTTGAAGCCTTAAATTTTGCGTAGGCCTAAAAGTTGAGATCAACACGCTTTGACTCCATCTGCTAATTCGCACACCACGTCAAAACAGTGGTTTAATATCGATATGGCGTTTGATGTACCGACAACAGCCGGGCGTACAGGAATTAACGGGCTTCTGCCATATGCGGCATGGGTGCTGGCGTTGGGCTCATCTGCCGGCAGCTTGTTCTTTAGCGAAGTAATGGGGCTCCCGCCCTGCGTGCTTTGCTGGTATCAAAGGATAGCGATGTATCCGCTGGTGCTGATAATCGGTATCGGTATAGCAACGAACGATGGCCGCTGGAAGGTCTACGCCCTTCCATTTGCCCTGATAGGGCTTGCCCTCGCGGTGTATCATAATCTTATATATTACGGGATCATTCCGGAGGCGCTTACGCCGTGCAGCCAGGGTGTTTCTTGTTCGGAACGACAGATAGAATGGTTCGGGTTCATTACGATCCCGCTAATGGGCCTCGTTTCGTTTCTGGCGATCGCAGTGTCGATCATTTTCTACAAGCCTTACAAAAAGCATGAATAAACAAGTTCTTATCTTATTAGGTGTTTTGGCGGCAGTTGTTGTCGCCCTATACGTGGGTTCGTCTTATTATCGCGAGTCGGTCCAAAGCGGGCCGGCGCCGGGAGCGAAGATTCCTGAGGCGCTTGTGCGTCCGGACAGTCCTTCGCTTGGCCCGGCGGATGCAAAGGTCACTCTGGTAGAGTTTTACGACCCTGAGTGCGAGTCATGCGCCGCGTTCCACCCGGTGGTCAAGAGCCTGCTAAAGGAATTTGACGGCAAGATCCGCTACGTTGCACGCTACGCAACATTCCACAAGAATGCGAGGCTGGCCGCTATTTATACAGAAGCCGCCGGAGAGCAGGGTAAATACTGGGAAATGCAGGCCAAGCTATTCGAGAGGCAGGAAGAATGGGGTGAAAAGCATGGCCCCGGAGCACCGCCCGTCCAACCTGGTTCAGCCGCTCCGTTTTTCGATAAATACGCGAAGGAACTAGGTTTGAATATCGACCAACTCAAGGCTTCGATCACCGATCCAAAGCATTCAGCAAAGGTCGATCGGGACATGCGCGACGTAGATGCGATGAATGTTTCCCGTACGCCGACGTTCTTTGTGAATGGACGCCAACTAGCTCGTTTCAACCAGCAGGACTTGCGAAACCTGATCCGCGAGGAACTTGCGAAGTAGGGGTTTTTTGCAATTCGGTTTTTACGCCGGCAGCAGAAGATGAGCACTATCGATTTATAAATACCTCCCTTTCTATGGGAAGAAAATGAAGCAATGCCCGGTTTGCAAAACGACTTACACTGACGACAGTCTGAGCTTTTGTTTGTCGGATGGTGCATCGCTGCTTCCGACGGTTGACGAAGAACAGACTGTTGTCCGAAAAATTCCCCCTGAGCAGCTGCGGATAGATCTTAGTAACAGCGCCGAGCCGATGGCAGCCGTGCGTGGCAATACGGAAACATCGGGCTCATCGTCCATCGTTCCGAAGATCGTTGTTGCGACGATCGTGATACTGGTACTAGTTTTAGGGGCGTTGGGTCTGGCAGGGACCGTTATCTATTACAGCTCAGCCCGTCCGACGGCTACGCCGTTGCCTTCGACTCCAACTCCTTTGCCAAACGAAGAAAACACGCTTGATCCCGAAAATGAACGGCTCCGTGACGAGATCGCAAACATTCGGCGAAAACTAGAGGAGCGGGAACGTATCGAACTCTCAAACAATCGGACAGATGTTGACGACGAAGAGAAGAACGACCCGGTCGAGACGGCGACGGTCAACTCGCCCAACGATGGCTTCCTTGCACTGCGAACGCATCCCAGTACGCAGGTCGGTGACAGAATCGCGAGAATTCCGCACGGTGCAAAGATCGAGGTCCTCGACTGCAGCAAATCGATGGTTGTGGTCGAAGGGAGGCGAGGCAGTTGGTGTGAGGTGGAGTATCGCGGTCAGGTCGGATGGGTGTTTGATGCGTGGCTTAATATGTAGTGAGTCTGATATGCCCGGTTGCTCGGCCCCCGCTCGATCGTGACGTGCTAACCTTTTGTTCAGAATGTCGTTGTCCGTAGCCGGCCAAGATCGTCGAGCAGAAAGACTTAACAACACGCGCCACCTATGCTCCATCGTTTTATCAGTCCTCAACGGGTGGTGATCACCGGATTCGGATGCGTTACACCGATCGGGATCGGCCGCGAGCGATTTTGGGAGGGTCTCAAGGCAGGCCGTAGCGGTGTTCGGCGAATTACGAGCTTTGATGCATCAGGTTTTGCCATTCAGATCGCGGCGGAGGTGCCCGAATTTGATTGGAAGGGAGAGTTAAACGCAAAGGACAGGCAGCATGTTCCGCGGACGGTGCCCCTTGCGCTGGCCGCAGCACGCGAGGCCGTTGCAGACGCAGGGCTGGACACCGACGCATTATCGCTAGAAGAAAGGCGACGTTTCGGCGTGATGCTCGGAACCGGCGGCGGAGGGCTCTCATTTACCGAAAAGCAATTTGGGCTGTGGTTTTCAGGCAACGCCGGAAAAGGCAGCATTTACACGATCCCTGCTTCGACCCACGGCGGGCTTTCGTCTGAATTGTCGATGGCGTTTCGCCTTCACGGGCTTTCGCACATCGTTTCGACCGGCTGCACATCGTCCACCGACGCGATCTTTTACGCGGCACAGCACATTGCTCTGGGCCGGCAAGACGTTATGATCGCCGGTGGCGTCGATTCCCCTATCTCACCAGGAATTCTCAAAGGATTCGAGGTGATGAAGGTTTGCACCGATAAATGGAACGATGAACCCGAGCGCGCTTCGCGGCCGTTCTCGCGGGACCGGTCGGGCATCGTCATCGGCGAAGGCTCGTGGGTTTTCATACTCGAGAGGCGTGAGAATGCAATCGCCCGAAATGCACACATTTACGCCGAGATCGGCGGCTACGGTTCAACGTGTGATGCTTACCATCGCGTTCGGCTGGAAGAGAACGGGATCGAACCCGCCCGAGCGATGACGTTAGCTCTTGAAGATGCGGGCCTAAGCCCAACTGATATCGATCATATTAACCTGCACGGCACCTCGACCGAGATGAACGACCGCATCGAAACGCAGGCGGTCAAGCTTGCATTCGGTGATCATGCCTATCGGATTCCAATGTCTGCCACCAAATCACAGATCGGCCATCCGCAAGGTGCGGCCGGTGCGGCCGGGATCGCTGCAGCGCTATTGGCATTGAATGAAGGCGTCGTGCCGCCGACGATGAACCTCGACGTACCCGATCCCGATTGCGATCTTGACTATGTTCCGAACCATTCACGATTAGCACCGGTCAGTTCTGCTCTCTGCAACTGTATAGGATTCGGTTCCAAAAACTCGGCAATTGTCCTAAAGGCAGGTTAGGTGTGCTTTGCAAAAAAGGTTGCCGATTTCCGGAAATGGAAAGGAGCCGCCTTTTTGGTTCGGCAGCTCCCGGTAGGTCGGTCTTTGGAAGGTTAGTAAGACAGGACTTTATGATTTCGTTCAGTTGCGGTCGAACGTCACCGAAGGAGGGTAATAGAACGCCCTCGATACTTTGAAATTCTTTGTGTCAACCATTCGCCTGGCACCGCACTCGAGGCAGGCCATATAGGTTTTCCTTTCATTGGTGAACGGCCTTGTCAGCCGCTTGTGCCAGCATCCGAAAAGTGATGCGAAGAGGCCGATCTTGTTGCCATTCGTGTCGGCGGCTCTGGACGCCTTCTTCTCTGCTAAAAGATTTTGTTCTAATATTAACTGCATATCTTGCTCACCTGATTTACTTGACCTGAATGCGACGTATCACAATAACAGTGACGTTACAAGGGGAAAGATTTGCGTAGATAGGATGTATGTCAGCAGAAAAAGTTTGCCTGATTTGTGATCCTTAACGCACCCCGTTTTCTTCTATTACTCGTATTCGATAGAATCTTCCAAAAAGATTCCGGAGAAAATTATGCTTCGAACAATTGTAAAGACGCTTTTGGTGGCCATTGCGGCCATTTTTCCTGCGATTTCTATAGGTGCGTGGGACGACACCGGCCACAAGATCACGGGTTATATTGCCTGGCAGCGAATGTCACCTGCGGCCCGCGAAAGAGTGATCAAGATACTTCGTTCGGCACCGGAAGATTCGCATCTATCTGTTTACTTTCAGTCATATGGCGCCCGTACCGATGCTAACAAACAGCTCGATTATTTTATGCTGGTCCCAACTTGGGCCGATATCGTACGTGACCGCGCGTTTCCGGTCCGATATGAGAAATATCACAAGGGCGATTGGCACTATACTTCCGTTTTTTGGAGGCAGGTTAACGGTCAGGCCCAATTAATCGCAGATAAAAAACCGGACGGTCAGGCGATCGAAAAATTGGCAGAGTTTGAAAAAGCTCTCCGTGACCCGGCGATCAGCGACAAGGACAAGGCCATCGCTCTAGCATGGTTTCTTCACATCGGCGGCGACATTCATCAACCATTGCACACCTCAAGCCGAGTTACCGATCGCGAACCAAACGGCGATATAGGGGGAAATACTTTTCTTATTACGCCCGAGGGGACAGCGCGAGCAGACCAACAAAACCTGCATTGGTTTTGGGACTCTATAGTTCCACGTAACATCCCGTTCGATTTCGGCCTTTGTGAAGGCGAATACGTCCGGCAGATCGCGAATTCGATGATCGCGCGTTACACGTTTGAGACTGAGAAGGGCTCTTTGGCACTCTCGGACTACGCGAAGTGGAAAGATGAAAGCCTCGAGCTTGCCAACAGGGAGGTCTTCCGAGCCGACCTCATGCGTTTTGCCACACCGAGCGATGACTATCGCCGTAACGCTTTTGGCGTTGCTGAAAGACGGCTCACAATCGCCGGCTACCGAATGGGCGAAACACTGAACGACGTCTTTGGAAAATAATACGATGCAGGCAGACCCGCAAATCGAAACAACGGCAGAGCGTCCCGACCTAAGGGATTACTTTAACGGTCGCATCGATTCGATAATTGAAAAGATCCGCGAATTGGTTGAGATAGAATCACCATCAAATGATCCAGAAAGAAGCCGTCAGGTAGTTTCATGGATCGAGAATGAGGTGCGAGACATCGGGCTTGACGTAGAGATAGAACGATATCCGGCGGAAGGCCTTGGTGATCATCTGCTAATTCGGGCATTCCCCGGCGATTCGAAGCCGGTTTTGCTTCTCGGCCATACGGACACCGTTCATCCCATCGGAAGCAAGGCCCAAAACCCGACGCGCATCGAGGGCGAAAAATTCTACGGCTGTGGCATTTTTGATATGAAATCGGGCATCGTCTTGATGCTTGAAGCCCTGCGGTACTTTAAAGCTAGCGGAACAAAGCCCGGCAGGCCGATAAATATCCTGCTTTCATGCGACGAAGAGGTCGGCAGCTATACGGGCCGGGAATATGTCGAGCGCGAGGCGATAAAGTCCGAATGCTGCCTTATCTTTGAACCTTCGGCCGCCGGCCGTGTAAAGACCGGGCGAAAAGGGACCGCGATGTATACCGTTCGTGTTCACGGGGTTCCGGCACACGCCGGGCTCGATCCCGAAAAAGGCGCAAGCGCGATACTTGAGCTCTCGCGGCAGATCAAACGGCTCCACGCGATGAACTCGCCCGAGTCAGGCACGACCGTCAACGTCTGCACCGCAAGCGGCGGCACGACGACGAATGTGATCCCCGAACACGCCGAGTGTTCTGTCGATGTCCGCTTCACCTCGATGGCAGAGGCCGAGCGGATCGATGCGGCGATAAAGGCTCTCGCGTCGGTCGATGAACGCGTCTCGCTTGAGGTCACAGGCGGCATCAACCGCCCACCGATGGAACGCACCGATGCTGTAGTCGCACTTTTTGAGAAAGCCCGCGAGACCGCCGCCTCGTTCGATTACGAGCTGGGCGAAACCCAGGTCGGCGGCGCCTCCGACGGAAACTTCGTCGGCGCCCTCGGCATCCCCGTCCTCGACGGCCTGGGCATATCAGGCAACGGCGCCCACACCCTCAACGAGCATATTTTGGTGAGCGATATTGCGAAGCGGGCAACACTCATAAACTTATTACTTACGAAATAGTCATGGGAACTTGGGGCACAGGAATTAGTTCTAACGATACCTTCGGCGACGTCTACGACCAGTTTTTTGAACTGTACAATGAGGGAGCCGAGCCAGACGAGATTACAAAATCGCTAATTACTAAGAATCAAGAAACGATCCAGATTCCTGAAGATAGCAACAATTTTTGGTTCGCTCTAGCGAAAGCTCAATGGGAATGCAACGAACTTGATCCGAAACTTCTCGAACGGGTCCGTACGATTGTACATACAGGTGCCGACCTCGAAGTCTGGCGAGAACTGGGTGCTAGCGAAATTGATATTAAGAAACGGAAAGCAGCGTTAGTCAAGTTCCTTGGAAAACTGGAATCAAATAGATCCAAGGCTCGTTCTCGCAAGAAAGTAGAAATTCACGTACCAGTATTCGAGAAAGGGGACTGCCTAACATTTGAGCTGAAGGATGGTTGTTTTGGGGGTGCGTTGGTCCTGGAGGCAATAGGAGGTAAAGGCTACGCCCAAAACCTAATCGCGACATTGCGTCTCAACCAGTCGACGCGTCCGACACCAAGAGAAATCGCATCTGCTGACGTCCTAGTTGCAAATTTCGCAATTCATCAGGAGAAACCGTGGATAATGTGGTTCTTCGACGGAACATATAAACCCGGCGTCGAAGTGCTTGAGGTCGTCGGGAATCTACCGATAGCGCAAGATTTTGAAGCCGACTCACAATTCGGCTATGTCGGCGGGTGGAAGCACTGGATGATTGACCCGGTCAACCAACAGTTTGACCATGAGCGAACCCATTCAGCGCCTAAAAAAAGAGTAAAAGCAGAGAGTTTTATAAAAAAGAAGTGGAAATTTTGGTGATAAAAAGAATAATTCTCGGAGGCGCATCCTGTCCGGTGATGGGCGCGGTCTTCAAAACCGTCAGCGGGTGCGCGAGAGCGTACCTGGGTGGGTTCGACTCCCACACGCCTCCGCCAGTTTTGAAAGGAGAAAGGAGAAAAGTTAAGGGAGGAAGTAATGGCCGCCTGGCCCGCTTCTTTCTGCTCGGAATATCCTTTATCCTTTCGCCTTTATCCTTATGATTCTTTGGATTGCACTCAATATGACGCCCGGTGTTGGGCCGCGGGTGGCGACAAAGCTGCTTGAAAGGTTCGGCTCGCCGGAGGCTGTCTTTCAGGCAAGGCGGACAGAGCTTGAGAGCCTTCGGCTGACCCCTGAGACCATCGAGAGCATCATAAAGCGGGAGTTCGAAAAAAAGGCCGAGGAAGAGCTCGAACGGGTAAAACAGCTTGGCGGCGACATACTTCTGCTCGACGACGGAAATTATCCTGCACTGCTCCGCGAGATCGCCGACCCGCCGATGACGCTTTACGTAAAAGGCGATTGGGCGGCTTGCTTTGAGCAGCCGTGTGTAGCGATCATCGGTTCCCGCAAGAGTTCGACCTATGGAACGAATGCTTCCGAGATGCTTGCGCGCGACCTCGCATCGCGGAGCATTTGTATCGTTTCAGGTTTGGCGCGAGGCATCGACACATCGGCTCACAGGGGGGCTATCCACGCCGGCGGGCGAACAATCGCCGTGATGGGGACGGGAATAGACGGCGTTTACCCCAAAGACAACCGTCGTCTAGTGGACGAGATCGTCGGCTCCGGCGGTGCCGTCGTTTCACAGTTCCCGCTAGGCACGCCGCCGTTAGCGGAAAACTTTCCATACCGCAACCGCATCATAAGCGGTCTTGCCCTCGGTGTGCTGATAGTCGAAGCTACCGAGAGAAGCGGCTCTTTGATAACGGCCAGGCTCGCTGCAGAACAGAATCGCGAGGTCATGGCCGTTCCGGGCAATATCACGTCGCGGAACTCGTTCGGGTCGAACTATCTGATAAAATCGGGAGCAAAGCTGGTCCAGCAATGGCAGGACGTAGTCGCTGAACTTCCGGCCGACATCGCTGCCGCCATCCTGCCGCCGACTATCGAAGATGGCAAAGGCAGTGGCGGGCATGTGGAGCGAGCCGCAGAACCGGCCGGTCTAAACGAACACGAAAAGCTCGTGTGGCAGCAGTTAACACCCGATGAGCCCGTTCACATAGACGTCCTTCTTTCTTCCTGCGAGTTAAGCTTCGGACAACTCAATTCCGCGCTCGTTGCTCTGGATATACGCGACCTGATCCGCGTTTTGCCGGGCAAGCATTATGCCCGCCGGATATGACCCGTTAATGCGTTTGGCGATTTTCGGCAAATATCGTATGTTCTATTCCCGCGTTGACAGATTTGGAAGTCAGGTGTTAGAAGTCAAGAGGTCAGACGCGATGTGTGTCTGGCATATTTTTTTGCAGAGGCTGTGTACCTGGGGCTGATACGAAAGCGGAGATTAGGTGAAAGAACAAGCAGGAAGACAGAAAGGTCTTAATAGATGTCGAAAAATCTAGTAATAGTAGAATCGCCCGCAAAGGCGAAAACGATCAACAAATATCTTGGCAGTGATTTTACGGTGCTGGCGTCGATCGGCCACATCAAGGACCTGCCGATGAAGGACCTGGGCGTCGACGTCGAGAACGATTTTGAGCCGACCTATGTGGTGATCCCTGATTCGAAGAAGAGGAACAACAAAAAGATCGTCTCCGACCTAAAGAAGGCTGCTAAGGTGAGTGAATCGATATTCCTTGCGGCCGATCCGGACCGCGAGGGTGAAGCCATTTGCCAACATCTAGCTGAGGAATTGGTGTCAAAACGCTCACCGAAACCGGTTTTCCGCGTGATGTTTAACGAGATCACAAAGAATGCGGTACAGGACGCCTTCAACCACCCCAAAGAGGTTGACCAGGATCTGGTCAACGCACAACAGACACGCCGCATCCTTGACCGCCTGGTCGGTTACAAGGTTTCGCCGATACTTTGGAAGACGATCGGTGGGAAGCTTTCAGCCGGGCGTGTCCAGACCGTAGCCGTGCGTTTGGTCGTCGAACGCGAACGTGAGATCGAATCCTTCGTCAAAACTGAGTATTGGTCGATCATTGCAAATGTTGCCGCCGCATTGCCGCCAAAGTTTGACGCAAAGCTTTTCCGCATCGGGATCAAGGGCAATGACGGCGAACTTCGTGACAGAACAGTAAAAATAGGGAAATTTGACGAAGAGGTAAAACCCAACGAGGTCCATGTTAGGACCGCCTCCGAAGCAAATGGGATCGTTGCCGAGGCAGAAAAAGAGCCGTTTGTTGTCGAATCGGTAGCGACAAAAGAGGGAAAGCAAAACCCTACACCTCCTTTCATTACATCAAAATTGCAGCAGGAAGCCGCTCGCAAACTCAGCTTTTCGGCAAAGCGAACGATGATCGCAGCACAGAAGCTATATGAAGGGATTGAGCTTGGAGCGGAGGGTGCCGTCGGCCTGATCACCTATATGCGAACCGATTCGACGAGGGTATCGGACGCGGCTCTTGCCGAGGTTCGTGACTTTATCGGCGGCAATTACGGCAAGGCTTATTTACCGGAAAAGCCAAATGCATACAAATCAAAGAAAGGTGCTCAGGACGCCCATGAGGCCATCCGTCCGACCGACGTCAACCGCACTCCTGACAGCCTTGCAAACAAACTCGGGCCCGACGAACTGAAACTCTACAGGCTGATCTGGCAGCGTTTTGTAGCCTCGCAGATGTCACCCGCCGTTTTTGATAGAACAACGATCGACATACGTGCTGGACGATTTTTGTTTCGTGCGACGGGCTCTGTACAAAAGTTCGACGGTTTTCTAAAACTTTATCAAGAAGGCCGCGACGAAGTATTGCAGGAGGACGAAGATGATGAGGATCGTAAGCTTCCCGCGGTCAAGGTTGGCGAGGCTCTAAGTCTCAATTCGATCGCGCCGAGTCAGCATTTTACCGAGCCGCCCGCTCGCTATTCTGAGGCGACGCTCGTTAAAGCCCTTGAAGAAAAAGGGATCGGGCGTCCTTCGACCTATGCCGCGATCATGACCACTATTCAGGACCGCGAGTACGTGGAAAAGGTCGAGGGACGTTTTCACCCCACACCGCTAGGAACGACCGTGAATGACCTCCTGATCGAGAGCTTTAACGATATTTTCAATACGGCCTACACGGCGGGAATGGAGCTCAAGCTGGACGATATTGAGGACGGAAAGCTTGATTGGCGAAGCGCTCTCACTGAATTCTACGAAAAATTTTCCAGGGATCTCGAGACCGCTACGGAGAGCATTAAGAACAAGAAAAAGACTTCCATACCAACGGACGAGATCTGCGAAAAATGCGGTTCAGGTATGGTCATCAAGTTTGGGCGGTTCGGCCAGTTTCTTGCCTGCGCGAATTACCCTGAATGCAAAAACACGCGTGAGGTCCGCAGCAAGAAGGCGAAGGCACTAAATGCCAATGGTGAAGCGACGTCTGAGAGCGAGACCGCCGAAGAGATCGAGCCTTGTGAGCTTTGCAGCAAGGAAATGGCGCTGAAGAAAGGCCGCTTTGGTTCGTTTTACGGCTGTACCGGTTACCCAGAGTGCAAGAATATAAGAAAGATCGCAAAAGGCGACCAGAAACCGGCCCCACCACCGGTTCCGCTTGACGAGACCTGCCCGAAGGACGGAGCCTTCCTCGTACGCCGGCACGGCCGTTTTGGTGAATTCGTCTCGTGTTCGAATTATCCGAAATGCGACTACATTAAGCGAGAGACGCTCGATATCGTGTGCGAAAAATGCGGTGGGGCGATCGCCGTGAAGAAATCAAAACGCGGTAAGGTGTTCTACGGGTGTGTCAATTATCCGAAATGCGATGTTGTTTACTGGGATAAACCTGTTACGAAGGCTTGTCCCAAGTGTGGAGCGGCCCAGCTTCTGGAAAAGACTACCAAAAAGGAAGGCACCGTCCG
>JBGSYT010000037.1:0-46702 GCA_041750855.1 Pyrinomonadaceae bacterium
AGTCGAGGACGATTATCTTTGGTATCTTCATTTCCCGGTGACCTTTTTATCTTCTCGCTTACGATCGCGTGCACGGCTTGCTTCTAGTTCTTCTACTAACCCGGCCCCGCGAAATTTTCCCCTAAGGCTGTGAATGTACTCACGCGTTATGGGCCGGAGAATTATCTGCGCGTTCGCTTCGTCGAGTTCGACATGTATCCGCGTGCCGGTTTTGATCCCGAGCTTTCGCCGGATCGACGACGGTATGACCACCTGGCCCTTCGTTGTAGTAGTTGTTTCCATTTGTACCACCTGGTTACAGAAGTAGCACGAATATCCAATGTAAGTCAACTGGATTACAACTTACACTTACCGATGTCGATCCGGCGATGCAAGAACGCTCGGGGTTGCCGGGGCTTTTATGTTACAGCGGACAGGCCGCGGACAATCCCTTTGGGGCGCTGATCGGACAGTCATTCACCGGCCCTGTTTTTGCCCGGATTTGGGATATCGCGGAAGTCGTGGCATTGTTTGCGGGGGGAGGATGTGGGTTATGAAAACCGTGTTGTTGTGCATTCTGTGTTTGGGCGTCGGGGCGGGCGGCGGTGCGGCGATAGGGGCGTACGCGATGAAGAACGTTCACGAGCGGTGGGTGGCGTTCTATCTTGCGAGTGGCCTGGCCCTCACGGCAATGCAGGCGGAGCAGATCAAGATGGGCGATGCGGCTCTGCTGTTACAGTCGTTCGAGAGGACCATTCCCGATCTCGTCGTCTCCCTCGATGAAAAGGGCGTGCTGCGGGACGGCTCGATGACGGCCGATACCGCACTTATGGCCGTTAAGCGGTTCTACGTCTGCACGAAAACAGACATCCCGGAGAGGATCGCGCCCACGCTAGCGAACGTACAACTCGCCGAGGACGCCTGCCCGTCGGAGCCTTGATCCCGTGACAATTTCCTGAACTCTCCGCCTGCGGCAACGGTCGGGTTCCGAGATTCAAAGGCTTCGGTTCGCCGGGGCCTTTCTCATTTCGCTGAAAGGGAAACAGATAATAGCCCAGGGAACGCCGACAGAACGCCTCTTGCCCCGCCCGACGGCGCAAAGACGCCGAGGAGTGCTATCTGCACTCCTCGGCCTTAGCTGTGTCACTGTGTTGCGGGCCTGACGCGGGGGTCAGGGCAGGAAGGCGCTTTGGGTTGGCACGTCGCCGACCTGGCCAAACGCCTGGATCAGGATGCCGCTGCTCGATCCGATGATATACCAGGTCGAGATCGACGGTCGGTAAACCGCAATGTCTGCCCGGCCGTCGCCGTCGTAATCGGCCGCGATCGGTATGTCGGTGGCGACGCCCCAGGTTTGGGTGCCAAAGCCCGCTGAAGAGCGGCTCAGATACCAAACGCCAGTGGATGGACGGTACACCGCGATATCGGTCCGCCCGTCGCCGTCGAAATCGGCCGTCAGCGGGATGTCGCCCTCGGTACCCCAGGTCTGCGTGTAAAAGCCCTCCGTCGTCCGCTGGATGTACCACGTATGGTTCGACGGACGGTACACCGCAAGGTCGCTGCGGCCGTCGCCGTCAAAATCGCCGATCATGGGTACGTCGCCGTTCATTCCGAATTCGACGGTCGAAAGGTTCCCGTTCTCCATAAGGCGTGTGTACCACCGATTGTTCGACGGTCGGAATACGACCAGGTCGGTGCGGCCGTCGTTGTCGCGGTCGGACGGAACGGGGATGTCACCCGCCGTTCCCCAACCGAACGTCTGGAACGTCTGCGACGCCGACATGTAGATATACCAGGTTCCGTTTGACGGACGGAAAATGCCGATGTCGGTTATGCCGTCGCCGTCATAGTCGGCCGGTGCGAGCAGGTCGCCCGCAACGCCGAACTGCTGAGCCGTATAGCCGGCCGTCCCGCGAAGCAGGTACCAGGTGTTGTTCGATGGCCGAACTACCGACAGGTCCGATCGCCCATCGCCGTCATAGTCAAAGAGCGTGTTGCCGACCGGAGGCGGCAGCGAATCGGAGATGAAAACGGTTGCCGTGTTTGGCGAGCCAAGCGTCGCACCGCCACCCGTCGCGTTTGAAAGAAGGACCATGAAGGTCTCGTCGGGTTCGGGAATGCCGTCGTTCGTGATCGGAACGATGAACGACCGTGTCGTCTGCCCGCCGGCAAAAACGAGCGTCCCACCGACCGCCGTGTAATCCTGGCCCGCAGTGGCCGTACCGTCAACGGTCGAATAGTTCACGCTGGCTCCGTCGGACAGGCCGCCGGTGCGTTGAACGGTGATCAAAAGGGATCCAACGCCTTCGCCTACTGAATAGCTGGCCGATGTGAACCTGAATGCACCGCCGACATCGTCGTTCAGGATCGTGCCGACACCTTGCGGTACTGCGATCGTCGCCGGGCTCGAGGTGGTCAGATTGACAAAGAACGTCTCGTTTGGTTCGTTGATGAAGTCGCCGTTGACCAGTACCGTGACGTGCTTTGTCGTCTCGCCCGGTTCGAACGTAACCGAGCCCTGTTCGATCGGGACATAATCGCTCGGGGCGGTCGCCGTTCCGTTGGCGGTCGAATACCTGACTTCGATCGGCTGAGACGAGAGCCCGGCCATCGTGATCGTAAATATGAACGCCTTCGTCCCCGAATTCCCTTCGTTAAGTGCGACGTTGTTGATCGAGACCACCGGCGGCGGATCATCGTCGAGAATAGTTAAAATGGCGTTTAATGGTGAGCCTAACGTCGCCCCGCCAAGCGGATTTTCAAGAGCCAGGATCACGGTCTCATTTGGTTCGTCGATATTATCGTTGATGATGGCAATATCAACCGTTACCTCTGCCTGGTTCGGGGCAAATGCAACGGTCCTTCGAACCAAATTGTAATCGATGCCGGAGTTTGCGGTTCCATCGACGGTCGCAAAAAAGACGGAAACACCTTGGGCGAGCCCACCGGTTCTGGTTATGCTGATGGTAGCGGTCCCATCGCTCTCATTTACGACATAATCCGGAGACGAGAATTGGATCGTTCCCGCGAAATCATCGTTCAGGATCGTACCGACGCCCTGCGAATCGGCGATCACTGCGTTGGTCGGATTACTCAGATTTACGATGAAAGTCTCATCAGGCTCGATAACAAAATCTCCAAGGATCTGAATGTTGATCGGGCGTGTGACCTCTCCGGGCTCGAATGTCACGACACCGTTCGTAACCGCTGTGTAATCGGAACCCGCGAGTGCAGTTCCGTTGTCCGTGCTGTAGTTTACCGTTACCGGCAGAGAGAACGGGTGGTCGAGCGAAACGGTGAAGGTCATGGTATTCGTCTCGTCGCCTTCGGGTTGGGTAACATCATTTATCGACAATTCCGGAAGCGTATCGTTGTCGTTTATCGTCAATACCGCATTTGCCGGAGCGCCAAGGGCAGAGCCCGTTGCGTTGGACAGCGTAATGTTCACGGTTTCAGGAGCTTCCTGAAGTTCGTCGTCGATGATCGGGATGTTGAACGTCTTGGGGGCCGCATCGCCGTCTGCCCAATTTAAGGTGCCGTTCACTGCCGTATAGTCCGCAGGCGACGTTGCGGTCCCGTTACTCGTCGCATAATTGACAGATGCAGCCCCGGCAGCGCCGCCTGTCCGCGTAACTGTGATGGTCGCGTCGCCGACGTTCTCGGCAACGCTGAACGCCGAAGAGCTAAATTGAACCGTTCCCGTCGAACCGGCAACGTCGTCGTTGAGCAGAGTGATCGTTGCCTGCGCATTGCCAAGCACAGCGCCGCTGGGGTTCGAGAGATTCACGGTAAAGGTTTCGTCGGGCTCTACCACTGTGTCGCCGTTGATGTCGATAACGATCGGCCTCGACACTTCACCGGGCTGAAACGTTAGCTGGCCGTTCAGTATCGCAGTGTAGTCTGACGGTGCCGTCGCTGAGCCGTCCGCCGTCGAGAAATTCACCGTCACAACGTTCTCCGAAGCGGGTGTCAGGGTAACGGTACATGTCAATTGATTCGGCCCATTCCCTTCCGGTTGGGAAACGTCCGCAATTGTCAGCACATGCTGCGGCCCATCGTCGTCCACGATCGTCAGCACTGCGGTGCTCGGCTCGCCAACCGCGGCGCCGCCCGTCGCATTGCTCAGCGTCAGATTGACGGTCTCGTTCGGCTCCGCGATGCCGTCGCTGATTATTGAGATACCAAAGCCCTTAGGCGCGTCATCTCCGTCTTCCCACAGCAGAGTGCCGATTGTCGCGATATAGTCCTGCCCGGCGGTTGCAGTTCCATTTGAGGTCGCGAAATCGACGGTTACCTGTCCTGCAGCACCACCGACTCGGGTCACTACGATCACCGCAGCTACGGCCCCTTCGCCGACAGAGTACGTAGCGGAATCGAACTGAAGCGTTCCGGCCGAATTCAGGTTTCTGAAGAGATTACTCGATCTTCGATAAGAAAAGTTGCGGTCGGCTGGTGGACGCTCGCCCGTGCTTGCGTAAGTGAACAGATTGTTCAAAGACCCGTGACAGGCCTGTAAAGCGTAAACCGGTGAAGCGGCCCCAAGCGCGAGCCAAAGCAGCAACAAAGCGAAAACAAGAATCTGAGAACGACGAAAAAACCTGACGGGGTACATCTTCTGCCTCCAAATATCGCCGACAAAAAAACAATGCCGGATCGGCAAATAACGCCAAAAAAATACTGCCCTTCCCTGGCAGCGGCCTTAAGTTTTGCAAGCTGTCTCTTCGGTTAGTACCGGCGTTGCTATGAGACCGCCGCCCGGGAATTCAGTGAAGAGAAGTAAGGGAACTTTCCGAGAAAACTATCACGTATAGAGAGACGAATCAAGTTATTTCGTTCGGATTGAAAAGAATACTAAAAGGCCTATCTCGCCGTGGCGATGAAGAGGCCTCAAAAGCAACCGGAAGCGGCTGCCTTTTTTGGTTTTACTTTCATTCTAGGTTCTCCTTTTTGTCTCTCAGTGGCCGTTTTGAACGCGGCATTTACTGCACGCTGCATCCGCTTTAGGTTTCGCAACACCGAAAGATCTTTAGGCTTTTGTGAAGTTTTTATGAGGGATTCGTGAATGCTCGGATCGAACTTTATCAAGAGCGCGATCTACAACCTTGATGGACAACTTTCAGGAGGGCGGATCCTATCGGGTCAATATTTTGGGTGGGCCTGAACTGGGTTTACACCCAGGCCAAACAAAATGCTTAGGTTGAATCCTCGTTCCAAGAAATATCCTGAATGGCTGACGAAGACCTGAGGGCCGCCTCAACGGCGTGTACGGCTTCTGGTAAAATGCCACGCTTGCGACCCCCCAGAATTGAGCCGATGAATCCGACCTGTCGTTCAACCCAACCGAGCCATCGATCCCCAATCGCCGGATCGTTCGGCTGAAAGCTAATTACAACGCAATGCTCAACGTCCCTTACATTAAATGTAAAGTACCACCCAAAATCTTCTTGACCAGGCTCGTCCGAAGTTTCGATCCCTCGAGAGCGTAATTGATTGATGAGCCAAACAGCAACGTCATCACCAAAAGAGCCATCGTTCATAAAGTAATCCTTTTCCTTCGTACAGTTAAAAGCGGTACTTCGAAACTGAAACTGCGTTTTCATAACGTTCGATCGGTGCGCCATGAAAAAGCTAGCTGGGCGCCGAAAACAGCTCTTCTATTGTTGGCACCCACAGCTACTGCCGCTCTGCATACTAGCCGCTCCCAAAGCCGCTCCCGCCGCCGCGCCCTTATAAACATTCGGTACGGACTTTCACTAGGATAAAAAAGATTGACGCCCTCGCACATCTACCGTTAAACTTGTTTTGACGGCACAGCTACCTTCATGTTGATCGCCCGATCAATAACTGTCGTTAACGGTTGAATACAAACATGTTAGAGGCCGTTCGGCTGGAAACAACCGATTTTAAGTATATTCGAACCTTCCGGCAAAATCCGGTTGCCCTGCGAAATATCGAGGGCGAAAAAGTATGATGAACCGAATCGATGACCTCCTGCGGATGGCGATGAGCTTTGGCTCGTCAGATCTCCATCTTCGCGCCGGTTCGGTGCCGGTCATCCGTGTCAACGGCGAGTTGCGGCCACTGGCCGGAGTAACCAAGCTCAATCAGGATGAAACGCTCGAGATGGCATTCTCGATGATGTCGAACCGCCAGAAGCAGCATTTCAAGGAAGTTTACGAGGTTGACATCGGCTATGGCGTTTCGGGACTCGGAAGGTTCAGGGTCAACATCTTTCAGCAGCGGAATTCGATCGGCATCGTAGCCCGCGTGATCTCGGACACGATCAAGAATTTCGCCGAGCTCGGCCTGCCGCCGATCTTGCAGACGATCTCCGAAGAGAACCGCGGGCTGGTCCTTGTCACAGGAACGACAGGTTCCGGTAAATCGACCACGCTCGCCGCCATCGTCGATTCGATCAATCAGGCGCGGAATTGTCATATCGTAACGATCGAAGATCCGATTGAATTTCTTCATAAAGACAAGGAATCCTTCGTAACGCAGCGTGAGGTGGACGTCGATACGCGATCTTTTGCCGAGGCGTTGCGCGGTTCGCTGCGGCAGGACCCGGACGTGATCCTCGTCGGTGAGATGCGTGACCTCGAGACGATCGAAACCGCACTCGTCGCGGCTGAAACCGGGCACCTCGTGTTATCTACACTTCACACGCTCGACGCTCAGGAAACGCTGACGCGTATCCTGTCCGCATTTCCGCCGTTCCAACAGAAGGCCATTCGCATCCAGCTCGCCGGGCTTTTAAAGGCGGTCGTCTCGCAGCGGTTAATGAAATCGGCAAAGGGCAGCACCCGCGTGCCAGCGGTTGAAGTGCTTATTTCGACGCCTTTGATCCGCGACTACATCCTTCACGAGGAAAAGACGGCCAGCATCCGTGATGCAATAGCCGCCGGAACATCACAGTATGGGATGCAAACCTTCGACCAGTCGCTTTTCTACCTTTATCAGTCCGGTTTGATCTCACTCGAAGAAGCTCTTCGCGGCTCGACTAATCCGGATGAGTTCCGCCTGCGGCTCGCCGGGATCCAGAACACATCGGCGATGGCGAAGGAAGAAATGGAGAAAATGGGCGGCGTCAGCGCCGTTACTGACATGATAACGCGGATGTAGGTTCGTTTCCTGTTTATGTTTGGTAAATGGCTGCTGTCATAGGCGGCCATTTTCCTTCTTGACCAAGTTCCGGCAATGCACTGTTTTCCCGAAAAGGCCGGTTGTTCCGAAAAGCGGGTGTGCGAACGCTGTTAAATCTTTGATTCATAGTGGTTTTCCGACATTATGTCTTGACAGCAGAGCGAAATGACGTGTAAATTTTAGGTTTATGCAGCCTTGCAAAGTTAGTTCGAACGGCGGGTAGAGAGGCTTTTGTTTCTTCCACCGTAGAGTTCCGCGATCTTCAGATTGAATCCTTCTAAGGCAGCTTCGATTCGAAAAATCGCTACGCAAACAATATTTTCAGGGCTCTAGCATAAGGTCGGCGAGGATATTCTAGTTAAAGGAAGTTAACAAACAGTCAATGGTAAATGAGGTAAATAGCGAGGTCGAAGAATCGAAGACGGGCGAATCTTCAACTGTTGAAAAGGCACCCGAACAAAATGGTGAAACCGCAGCTCCCAAGCAGGAAGTAGCGGCGTCGGCATCGCAGGACGAAACGCCAAAGGTACAGACCGCTCCGAGAATTGTCGCAAAGCCAAAAGCATTCGAACCGGCAGCGGCAGCGGCAGCGGATGAGCCACCGACTGGCGGCGACATCGACTTCGGCGCAATACTTGAGCAATTTGAACAGGAACAGACGCACTACCATGTCGGCGACCTTGTCGAAGGCAGGGTGGTTGGCGTTTCCGACCACGGCGCGCTCATCGATTTCGGTTACAAGAGCGAAGGCCTGATCGCGGCGGAAGAGCTTGCCGCCACCGAGGAAGAGCTGGCAGTAGGCGATACGATCGAGGCCGTGGTCAAGTCGTTGCCTGCGGGCGATGCTCCGCCTTCGCTTTCGCGATCCGATGCAAAGCTTCGAAAGGTTTGGAACGACATCGAGGAATCGTACAAAGCCGACGCCGCGGTTGTCGGAAAAATAATCGACAAGACCAAAGGCGGACTTAGGGTTGACCTTAACGGCATTGAAGCCTTTCTGCCGGGATCTCAGATCGATTCGCGGCCGGCCCGCAGCCTTGATTCTTACCTTGGTCAAGATATCGAGGCCAAGATAATCAAGTTCAGCCGGCGTCGAAACAACATTGTCCTTTCAAGAAAAGTGATCACCGATCTGGTGATCAACGAGCAAAAGGCGGCGACGCTTTCAAAGATCGATGTTGGCTATATCGTTGAAGGGACCGTGAAGAACCTCACCGAATATGGTGCCTTTGTCGATATTGGCGGCATTGACGGCCTCCTCCATGTAACGGACATGTCGTGGGGCAGGTTGAACAACCCGGCCGATCAGTTCAAGGTGAATGACCAAATTCAGGTCAAAGTCCTCAAGCTCGATCGCGAGCGGGAGAAGATTTCCCTCGGCTATAAGCAATTGCTGCCCGACCCCTGGTCTACCGTGGTCGACACATATTCGGTAAATTCGAAGATGATCGGAAAGGTGTCGTCGGTAACGGAATACGGGATCTTCGTCGAGCTTGAACCCGGTGTTGAAGGCCTTGTCCACGTTTCGGAAATAAGTTGGTCGAAGCGTTCTGCAAACCCGAAGCGGATGTTCAATCGCGGAGACGAGGTCGAAGTCCAGATTCTGGGCGTTGACACAGATGAAAAACGAATAAGCCTCGGAATGAAGCAGCTGCAGGACAACCCGTGGCACAACATTGAACAACGTTATCCGGTCGGCACGAAGATCCACGGAAAGGTGAGGAATTTGACCGACTTTGGCGCATTTGTAGAGGTTGAGGACGGCATCGACGGGCTCGTACACGTTTCCGACATCACTTGGGCGAAGAAGATCAAGCATCCCAAAGATCTTTTGAAGAAGGACCAGGAAGTGGACGCGATAGTGACAAACATCGACGCTGTCGGCCAGCGGCTTTCACTCTCAATGAAAGACCTGACCCCGAGTGCATGGGAAGGTTTCGTAGCCACGCACCGCCCCGGCGACCTTGTCCGCGGGAAGGTTTCACGATTCACCAGTTTCGGTATTTTCGTAGAACTCGGGGATGGGCTCGAGGGACTTTGCCATATTTCCGAACTTTCAGACGAAAGGGTCGAGAGCGCTGAATCGGTAGCATCGCTCGGTCAGGAAATGGACTTCAAGATCCTCAGGATCGAGAACGAAGAACAGAAGATCGGCCTTTCGCACCGTGCAGTTGGCAAGGAAGATGAACCGGTTGCAGATTCGCGGGTCTATTCCTCTGAGGCGAAAGGCGGAATGGCGTCGCTCGGCGAACTTGCAAACCTGATGAAAGGCGGGGCTGCGGAAGAGCCAAAGCTTGAAATAACGAAAGAAGAGCGAGAGGAAGCCAAAAAAGCGAAGAAGGAAAAGGCCAAGCAGGAATACGAAGCCACGCTAGCTCGTGGTGAAGAGCCCGCAGAGTCTGATGCGATTTCGGAAGAGGATTCGGCAGCAGAGGCTGCTGAAACCTCCGAAGAAAAACCGGCAGTAGAGGTTGCTGAAACACCGGAAGATGCTCCGGCAACAGGTGAGACCGAACCGGCCGCAGAAGCAATTGCTGAGGCTGTGAGCACCTCAGAGGCTGATGCCGAACCTGTCGCTCAAAGCAATGAGGCTGCTGGCGCGGAGGATGCGGCGGTATCCGAAGAACCGGCCGCGGAGGTCGTTGAAACTCCGGAAAAACCCCCGGCAACAGACGAGCCGGAACCGGCGGCGGAAACAGGGGCAGAGAGTCCTAGTGAGGCTGCTGCCGAAGTGGACGCCGAAAGCGAGACGGCAGCGGTTACAGAGGCGGCTACGGACGAGGATGCCCCAACTGAAGTTGCTGAAACGGCCGCGGTTGTGACCGAGCCCGCCGTTCAGGCTGACGAGGACAAGGCCGCAGAGAAACCCAACGAGGAGGGTGCAGTAGTTTCGGAGAGCTCGGCCGACGAAGGTTCGGAAGATAAGGAAGAGTCATCCGAAAAATCGGCTTGACCTTATTGAAGTACGCTAATTTTTGCTGGAGGGCACAAAGATGCCCGTGTGAGGACGAACGAAGATGACTAAAGCGGATCTTGTTGAGAAAGTCGCGAAGGAAGCCGAAATGACGAAGAAGGACGCCGAGCAGCTGGTGGAGATCATCTTCGACAGCATTGTTCAAACGCTGAACAGCGGCGAAAAAATTGAGCTTCGTGGCTTCGGCAGTTTTCGCGTGCGCGAGCGGAACTCGCGCAAGGGCCGTAATCCCAAAACAGGCGCATCGGTCGAGATCCCGGCAAAGCGGGTTGCCTACTTCAAACCCGGTAAAGAACTCAAAGAACTTATCAACGCGTCCTGACGCCTATTTTATTTCCTCGTTTCACGCAGCCCTTAGGGGCTGTTTTATTTTTGGGGCATAGAACAGCCCATCGCACCGATCGCCTCACTCGGCAACTTTAGCTTGCGATTTTCCCGGCTCATGCGTTCGGTCGATCGCCTCGTCCTCGATCTCGCCGCCGAGGCTGACGGGAATATCGGCCGGGTCCTTGTATTTCATACCGCCATATTCCGACGCCTCGTCATCCGGCACGATCCTGTACTGGCCCGATGCAGGCGGAACATATCCCGGATAATCCACCCGCGAATGATAGATCGCAATCAGCGAACGGATCATCGCCTCACGGATTTGAGTCAGTTCCCTTAGCGTGAGGTCGCATTCGTCGAGCTGGTCATCGCTAAGGATCGCGTCGATGATCTTTGTGACGATGAAGCGAATATTGTCGGGCGTCGGCTCGGCAAGCGAGCGGGCTGCCGCTTCGCAGGAATCGGCGATCATCATGATCGCAGCCTCTTTGAACTGCGGTTTCGGGCCGGGATAACGAAAGTCGTTCTCTACGAATTCCTCGTCCGGCCTCGCTTCGGCCTGTGCTTTCTTTAGAAAGTAATGAAGCGTACGGGTGCCGTGGTGCTGCGGAATAAAGTCGATGATCCGCTGCGGAAGGCCCATGTCCCGCGCGAGTTTTGCTCCGTAGGTGACGTGGCTGATGATGATCTTCGCGCTTTGGGCGGGTTTTAGCCGGTCGTGCGGATTTCGGCCCATCTGGTTCTCTACAAAGTGCTCGGGCGCCGCTGACTTGCCGATGTCGTGGTAAAGCGCCCCGATGCGTGCGAGCAGCCCGTTTGCCCCTACCACCCGGCACGCGTCTTCAGCCAGTTGGCCGACCGCATGCGAATGCTGGTTAGTTCCGGGCGCCCGCAACGCAAGCTGTCCGAGAACGGGCAGGTCCGCATTCGAAAGCTCAAGCAGCTTCACATCGGTTAGAATGCCGAAAAGCGTTTCGCAGATCGGCAGAAAGACGGCCGTCATCGCCGCCGTGATCATCCCGCTTGCCAAACCACAGGCGATCGCGAGCAGGATGGTGTTCAGGATGAACGGTTGCTGGGAATAGGAGATGATAGCGATCGCGACCACGGCGCTCGCCCCCCCGACCAGCAGCCCGGCAAGCGTCACGGTCTGCCGGCTGCGATAGTGCCCGATCCCGTAAACCGAGACCGATGAAGCGATGGTCCCATAGATCGCGAATTCGAGGCCACGCGGGGCAAGCAGTCCACCAAGAAGAGCACAAAATATGCCCGTGAACAGGGCCGTTCGCCGGTCGGCCAGCAGATTCATCAGCAGGCTGCCGAATGCGAACGGGATAGCAAATCCCCACAGGCTAGGATCGTTCATCGGTGCCTTTATGTTCTGCGCAGCCGTAAAATCGGCCAACTGGAACATCGCGGCCATGATGGCCGTTTGCACTATGACAATAAAACCGAACAGCGAAAATGTCTTTTGCTCAGAAAGTGCGAGTCTCGGGACGATGCCACGGTGCTCGATGAATTTCCACGCTCCCCAAAACAGGCCGACTATTAGTAGAAGAAGACCGGCAAATCTGTTTAAGGTGCGGGTGGATGCGGAATAACTTCGGATGGCTGCGACCTGCGACATCATCTGCGGCGTGATTCTCTGCCCTTCTTCAACTACTCTCTCGCTTCGCTTCAAGGAGATGGTGATAGGGGGGACATTTTCGGCCTCGAGCCTGCGAACGTTTTCCGTTGCAGTCGCATCGTAAATGACGCTCGGCTGGACAAGCGGGGCAAGGGCCGCATTGAATGCTTCGATCTCTTTCTGCGAAAAGCTCCTGATCTCGCTGAGCCGCTGCCTCATCCGCTCTCGGGCGTCGGTAACGGCCGTCATCGTCAATTCGGCCTTGACCGCCCGTCGCAGGTCCGTCGGCCGCTGTCGATCAACTATCGAGATCTCATTGGTCAGGAACTCTGCGTCCCGGTCAGCATATATATCGCCCGAACTTGCTTCTCGTAAAATTCGAATGACCGCATCAAGCTCGTTGGGGCTGAATCTCCTCGCGCCGAAAACGCTGCCGAGCTCGGCACCGCCGTGTCCGTTCCAGACCACTTCGGAGGTGGCATTGAGATTACCACGATTCGAGCCTGTGTCCGTGCGCCGCTCCATGCTTTCCCATGCCGACCGGAAACTCTGAACCGCCTCTTCAGCACGTCTTGGCTCGTAGGAAAATATCGGCACCACGCTTTCTCGCGCTGCCTGGCGGATGCGTTCGGTCTCCTCTTCGTCTTCGAAATAAATGTCGGCCGGCGCAATGATAGACTCGCGGGCAATGTCGCCTTCCTTGTAGAGATATTCACCTGTAGCACGCCAGAAAGGATTGTGGATCAAAAGCGTGGTGAAAAGGCAAAGGAGGACGAAACCGATCCAAAACCGCTGACGCTCGGAAAGCCGCCAGAAAGGCCCGGTTATGGAAGCCCACAACTTTCGCCGGAACTTGTCTGAGGAAGAAGCTAGGTCTTGTGGCCGTTTTACCATCGATACGATCTTAATGCTGCGATCAGAGTGCTTTTGTGCCTTATGGCTCTTCCCGCCTTTCGGAACCCGACGATCCAACCCGCCGGCGTTTGACGCCGCGATAAAACGAACTTACATTCGATCACCGCGAACTTCCCTAGACCGTTTCAACATGGAACTTCCTTACCCGGTCCCCGATCCTCGCAGCCAGTGGGCCGAGCGAATCTCGTTTGATAGCCGAAACTGACACGTAAGGGGCTTGCTTGTCAAGAGAAAGAAATCGGCCAAGTGTCTCCAACTGCTCTGCCGAGGCGATGTCAGCCTTGTTCAAAACGACTATTTGAGGTATCGATGTGAGCTCGAGATCGCCGAGGATCTTATCGACCGAACCGATCTGCTGGACCGCGGCCGGGCTCGACGCATCTACGACGTGAACGAGCAGGTCACTGTCGGAGATCTCTTCTAGCGTGGCCCGAAAGGCCGCGACGAGCGTTTCCGGCAGGTCGCGAATAAAACCGACCGTGTCGTTGATTATCACTTCCTGCTCGTACGGCAGCCGAAGCCGACGCGACGTTGGATCGAGGGTCGCAAACATCTTCTTTTCAGCGTAAACGTCGCTTTGGGTCAACGAATTGAGGAGCGTCGATTTTCCGGCGTTCGTGTATCCGACCAGAGAGATCAACGGCAGATGCTTTTGCGATCGGTTCTTGCGTCGCTCGTAACGCTGGCGCCGCAATCCCTCGACCTGCTTCTCCAATTGCGCGATGCGGCTTCGTACCCGCCGGCGATCGGTTTCGAGCTTTGTTTCGCCCGGTCCGCGTCCTCCGATTCCACCGGCCAATCGCGAAAACGCAGAGTTTTGCCCCATCACGAGCCGCGGCAGGAGATACTTCAACTGAGCAAGTTCCACCTGAAGCTTACCTTCGCGTGACTGTGCCCGCTGGGCAAAGATATCGAGAATTAGCTGAGGCCGGTCGATGACCTTCAGGTCGGTTGCCTCAGACAGAATGCGCACCTGCGTAGGCGTCAACTCAGAGTCGAAAATGATGATATCGGCCCCGAGCCTCATCGAACGGATAAGAAGCTCCTGCAGCTTGCCCTGTCCCAAAACTGTCCGCGGATCGATCTTCGGACGACGCTGCACGATCTTGTCCAGGACAAGTACATCGGCCGACCGAGCGAGTTCCTCAAGCTCTACCAGCGACTCCTCAGCCTCTTCGACCGGCGACGTGGTGACCGAGATCAGGATCGCCCGGTCCCGATTCGGATGGCGACGCCTCGCGGTTTGCCGAACCCGGGCCATCTCATTCTCAAGTGATTCGATAAGGGCTGAGAAATCCGTTTCGAGCTGCGACGGAATCGCAGGTTTGAGAAATTCGTACGGAAGCGAGTCGATGCCGCTTGTGCCGTTGACATCCCCGTTAACGGATGTCGCCGGAAGCAAATGTGCCGAATGGACAAGCCCCGGCAGCCCGGTCGAACGCTCTACCTGAATGATCGACATCAGATCGAGGCGCAGGAGGGCGAGGTCGGTAAGGTCGTCCTGTGTCAGCGGCTCGCCTAGAAGATGTGTATGAACACACCGCAGGCCGCGAAACCGGTCTTCGGAAACACGAGATCGCCCGAAATCAGGCATTTCGATCTGCTTTGCCGTTCCGATCATCACGTATTCCACCTTTCCCTTTCGGTTCAGGAGAACACCGATCTGGCGACCCGTCTCGTTCGACAATTCCGACAGTTGCCGTGCAAGCTCGGCCGAGACGATCTCACTCGGCGAGACCCGGCGAGTCGCAAGGCGTTCGATGCGTCGAAGCTGATTATGCTTTAGTCCCTGTGTAAATCCGTTAACTACGCTGATAAACTGATTCCCCTTCTATCATTCCAATTAGATCGATTATACCAGAAAGCGCAGGCCGTTTTTGGCGCCGCACCGGATCAGAGTATCTACTTTGACAAGTATCTGAAGGCGAGTACGGGGGCCGCCTTGAACCGCCGCGTCGATATAAATAGAATCTAGGCGTGCAGCCGAGAACGAAAAGACAAAGAGAGGTGCTTGATTACATCGTCGGCTTTCTCGACCGCAATGGCTATCATCCTTCATATCAACAGATCGCCCGGCAACTCGGCGTGTCGTCCAAAGGCGGGATCCAGCGTCATATTGTCGCCCTCGAAAATCAGGGGCTGATCGAAAGAAGGCGGGAGAACGGAAGTTTTGGCATCGAACTGCGCTCGCAGAAAATAGAGACGGAGAATGTCTGCAATATCGAAATGATCGTGGACCGCGGCACGGCACGGCAACCGGAACGAAGTATGATCACGGTCCCGAGATTTCTTCTCGGGGCCTTGGCTCCGGGCGATGCGTTTGCGATCCGCGCGGCGGACGACTCGATGATAGAGAGGCAGATCTGCGAAAACGACATTATTCTCTTCGAACGTCGGTCGTATGCGCGGCGCGGCGAGATCGTCGCGGCCGAGGTGAGCAATGGAACGATGGCCGTAAGGCGATACTTTCATAACGGTACCGAGATCGAGCTGCGGCCTGCTGCCCCCGACCTCGATCCGCAATTTTTACCTGCGGATGAAGTTTTGATCCTCGGTGTCTATCGTGGGCTTATGCGTCCGGCACCTTCCGTCTAGTTCCCCTTTTTTGGCCTTCGCTATGCCTCAGACAAAAGCCTCACACGGAGCCGGGCCCGACAAAGTGCTGGTTTACCTCGTTGGTTCGCTTGGCGATTCGATCGTGGCGATCCCGGCTCTCCGCGCCGTCAGGCGGCATTTTAAGGGCGCAGAGATCGTCATGCTGCAAAACTACGGATCGGAAGGGCTCGTGCTCGCATCGGACGTCATTCCCGGGGATCTCATCGACCGGACACTTGATTACGACAGCCGGCCCGGCAGCGTTTCAAGGCTTGCCGGTATTACCCGTCTGTGGAAGCGGCTTCGGCAAGAAAGATTCGACGCTGCAGTTTACCTTGTGATGAGCGAACGGCCGGCGAAGGACGTTCGGCGTGATCGTCTGTTTTTTCGGTCGGCCGGAATAAAGCGACTTTACGGATTTCACCCGATCGGCACAGATGAGCTATATCCAATAGGGCCCGACGGCCGCCCCGCCGCATCGAAGCACGAAGCGGTTTTCCGGCTCGAACGCCTTGCCCTCGACGGGATCGAGTTCCTCGAATCAGACCTCGAAACGCCGCTGATCGAACCGCGGGACGCGGACCTTGCCGAGATCGACGAATGGCTGGCGAAAGCAAGGCAGCGTCCGGGTGTCCCGCTTGTTTCTATCGGCCCGGGATGTAAGCAGCAGGTGAACCAATGGCCGCCGGAAAATTTCCGCCGCATCGGCACGCGGATCATAGAGAGACACCCGTGTGAGATCATCGTCGTCGGCGGCAAGGCGGAGTTCGAGATGGGCGAGAAACTAGTAGAGGCCTGGGGTGGCGGCATAAATGCAGCGGGCACGTTTTCCGTGCGGCTTTCGGCCGCTCTGCTTTCGCGATGCAGTCTTCACATAGGACTCGACACTGGTACAACACACCTGGCGGCAGCCGCCGGAACTAGGTGTTTTACGATATACAGTGGCAGAAATAACCAACAGGCCTGGTATCCGCTGGGCGGAGGGCATTCGGTGATCTACCATCCTGTTGTGTGCTCTCCGTGCCGTCTTTTTACCTGCACCGTGCCGGGCCATCCCTGCATGGAGAAGATCGGCATTGAATTGGTGTGGGAACGCCTCGTTCAATTTATCGACGGGGGAGTAGACGACGATGTCATAATTTATCAGGCGGGCGATGTTTCACCTCAATCGCGGGGATGAGCTGGAAAACGTACCGATAACAGCGATGTCGCGGGGTAAGATCAGGCGCAGGTTCGAAGAGAACATCAAACGAAGAGACGTGTAACCGCTCACTTCCTGAACGTCGAAACCAGAAACGTGCCAAGACGGCAGCGATTCGTAAAGAAGCGGCCGACCGCGTCCGGTATGAGTCCCAGAACGGCGTTCTTAAACCGCCCTCCCGGCAAGGGCACAAGTTCTGTCTTGCTTCCTAGGATCCGTACGTCTTCAACTGTAAAATTTTCGGAGACCAGGGCCTTCCACTCCGGGATCGTGTAAAACCGTGCCAACGCGCCATCGATCTCGGTTTGCCTAACTTCGTGAAGAGACCCGGACCGAAACAGGTGCCGCTTCAAGACGCCGCCAAAAAATCCCGAGTAAACGTAATAGTTCCACCAGTTGCGGTGATAAACCATAGTTGTCGCACGGCCACCGGGCTTTAGTACGCGGTGGATCTCGCGAAGTATCCGTCGAGTGTCAGAGGAATGATGGATCACACCCCAGCTCCAGACAAAATCGAACGATCCGTCATTAAATTCGAGGCTCTCAGCATCCATTTCAACTATGCGAATGTTTGGCCGTTCAAGGGCCGCATGCTTAAACCGATTTGTCGTGCTCTTGACGGCGTAGGAAGTGAGGTCGATCCCGATGAACGAGCGTGCATGCGGTGCTATCAGTTGTGCGTGGGTCCCCATGCCGACGCCTATCTCCAGGACATCTTTGTTGGGGAGAGATTCAAAATCGATCAAACTGTCAAACGGGACCTTCGTATACGGCAGATAAGACGCCACGTCATTAAAGAAGCGTTGGTCGATCACTTCGAAGAATTCGGGTGTGAATTCCTGTATATCAACCGATTCGCTAAAGTCATACCGCATTGGGTGGTTTTCCCACCAGCTGCGGTTCGCATCTTGCCATTCCTTAGCCTGCTCGGCCGATCTGGGCAGCGGGACCTGGATCGTGCGGGGCAACGTTGCCCGACGTTATCAACGAATCAATATCGGTATAGGCAACCCTGTTAAAGTGAAGGCCCATCGACTTTGTTCCAACGGTAATATTGGAACTGTAGATCCGTAACCCAGAGTTGTTACTGTCAATGTAAACCGCGGCGTGCCTTTGCGACATCGTCGGCGTTGTCTCGGTCGTCGCAGGAACTCGGAAATGCGAGTGTTCGATTTTTACGTTATCGAACTGCCAGTTACTAGGCCCGCCACTGTCGGTATCGATTGCGGCAATCCCGTAGTGGAATCCATCGAACTCCACGTTACGGAATTCGATAAACTGTTTCGAGGTATCGGCATCACCCTCAGCCTTGAAACCGATGGTGTCGGTCGAGCTGGTCGTGGAAAGGCCAAGGTCTCGGAGCGACACGCTCACTACAAAGGAACCGGCAATCTGGAATAACGCTTTGTTGTTTTCGTCGGGCGTGAATCTAATATGCGACGGCGAGTTAGGGTATCCGAGCAACGTGTTAAAGCTAGCTCCCTGAAGAGTTAAATAGGAATTAAGGTCGATCGTTTCCGAGACCTGGTATATCTGCTTGTCATCGAAAACAATGGTCCCACTAACGACTTCGGTGATTGCTCTCTTGATGCGGGCTGTGTCGTCCGGATCAGGCGTAGGCGAGGTAGTGATCTTCGGAAAATCACTCATATATACAATACCCGACTGTGCGTTCAATGCTGTACTGGTGAATATCAGCATTCCCAGTACAAAGACAAACATCATCACTTTTTTCATATTTCTCCTATGTAGTGTGGGGCCAATTCCCACCGGTTGAAGATATGGAACGAAGCCCGCACCTCTACTTTTCCGCGATGTGGCTTCTAAGATATGACATATAACCCGAAAGAGCGGTTCGTATGTCGATGCTGTCCTTGGTAGTTTGTGGCAGTTGTCACACCGGGGGGAGCGCCCGTTTTTGGGAGAGCAACCTCAAGGTGCAAATGCAAGTATGATAAGAGAAAACCGTCTCTAGATCAATCATTTTCGTGAACGAAGGCTTTATCGCAAGACTCGTTCGTCGGAAGGAATGGTTGTTGGCGAATTTGCTATTCGATATTTACAAAGCTAACCTAATTTTTTATGCCCAATCAGCCGACGCCTAACGCCAGTTACAGCCTCACATTAAGGATCAGGATACACAACCAGCCCGGAAAATTGGGTGAGATCACTACAGCCATAGGAAGGGCCGGCGGCGATATCGAGGGGATCGACATCGTCAGTGTGGGCAAGGATTTTCTGATCCGCGACATCACCGTCAATGCCGCATCCGAAAGCCACGACGAAGAGATCATCGCCGCGCTCAACGACATCGACGGCGTCGAGGTCGTGAACATATCGGACCGCACGTTTCTGATCCACCTCGGCGGCAAGATCGAGGTCACGTCAAAGATACCGCTCAAGACGCGGAGCGACCTTTCGATGGCGTACACGCCGGGCGTCGCCCGCGTTTGCGAGGCGATAGCCAAAGATCCCGAAAAAGTCTTCAACCTTACGATAAAAAAGAACACGGTTGCAGTGATCACTGACGGGACGGCTGTGCTCGGCCTGGGTGATATCGGCCCGGCCGCGGCAATGCCGGTGATGGAAGGTAAGGCACAGCTCTTCAAGGAGTTTGGCGGCGTCGATGCTTTTCCCATCTGCCTGGCAACAAAAGATCCACACGAGATCGTTCAAACGATCAAGAACATCGCAGTCGGCTTCGGCGGCATCAACCTCGAAGACATCTCGGCCCCTCGCTGTTTCGAGATCGAAGAGCGGCTCAAGGAAGAACTCGACATCCCCGTCTTTCACGATGATCAGCACGGCACCGCCGTTGTCGTGCTCGCGGCTCTAATTAACGCGTTGAAGATCGTCGGCAAAAAGATGGAGGACATCAAGCTGGTGGTCAACGGCATCGGGGCCGCCGGCGTTGCGTGCTCCAAGATCGTGATGGCGGCAGGTGTCAAGAACATCGTCGGCTGCGACACGACCGGCGCGATCTATGAGGGCCGGAAAGAGCATATGAATTGGGTAAAGGACTGGTACGCAAGGAACACCAATCCGAACCTTGAGAAAGGTACGATCCACGACGTGATCGCGGGTGCCGATGTTTTCTTCGGCCTCTCTGCACCGGGCGTTATCAACACGGACGACCTGAAGCGGATGGCCCCGGGCCCGATCGTGTTTGCAATGGCGAATCCGGTTCCGGAAATAATGCCTGAGGATGCCGCCGGGCTAGTCGCCGTAATGGCGACCGGCCGTTCGGATTATCCCAACCAGATCAACAACGTTCTATGCTTTCCCGGAATTTTCCGTGGGGCACTCAACTGCCGGGCCTCACGGATAAACGAAAAGATGAAACTCGCGGCCGCCGAGGCGATCGCGGGCATCATCACGGACGAAGAACTTCATCCGGACTATATAATCCCGTCGGTTTTCGACAAGCGTGTCGGCGAGGCCGTCGCGGACCGGGTAGAGGAAGCCGCGTACGAATCAGGGGTCGCCCGCCGCGAACGAGCTACGGCCGAAACACAATTTCTCACCCAGGGCAGGGATTGAAGTTCGCCCGATTACAAAATTTTTACACTCCGTGTTTCGGTTTTCAGGTATTCTAGTCAAAGGCTTGGGCCGTTAAGGTATGATACGAGCACGATTAAGCGAATTGCCGGTAGAAGAGGTTGCGAATGCCCTAACCCACGGGTTCGGGCTGATCCTCAGCATTATCGGCTTTTTTGTTCTTCTTGTTCTTTCTATAATGCGGGGCGATCCCTGGATCATCGCAAGCTGCATCGTCTACGGTTCGTCGCTGATAATCCTCTACTCCGCCTCCACCGTCTATCACAGCGCGACCTCGCCCGAACAAAAGAAATTTCTGCAGATCGTCGATCACTGCTGTATCTATTTGCTGATCGCAGGCAGCTACACGCCATTTGGGATGGTCATTGCCGGCGGCTCGCTCGGGCGGGCACTGCTTGCGGGAATTTGGATATTTGCGGGCATGGGTATCCTGCTTAAACTAATATTCGGAAACAGATATCCGGTTCTTTCGGTCACGTCGTACCTCATCATGGGCTGGCTTGGAGTTTTCGCCGTCCAACCTCTCTTCAACGCGCTAGGTGTGATGCCCGTCGCTTTAGCAATTGCCGGTGGCGTTGCCTACTCGATCGGGGTAATTTTCTTTCCCTGGAAAAGCATCCGCCACCACCACGCGATTTTTCACGTATTCGTCCTTACGGGAAGCATTCTCCATTATCTTGCCGTTGCCTTTTACGTCGTTCCTTACGCTGCGAATTTATAGCCGAGGCCATGAACCATCTGGATAAAATGCGGGTGCTTGGGGTTTTCTTCGAGCTTTTGGCGAAGCCAGGCTATGTGGACATCGACCGTCCGAGTTGACGGCTTCGCGTCGTATCCCCAAACCTCGTCAAGCAAATGGTCTCGGGAATGTACGTGGCCGCGGTTCTCGATCAGAAACTGCAGAAGCTTGAACTCCATCGCTGAAAGCCGACCGGCTGATCGTTTTTCATTTCTCCCCTCCGTGTCTAAGGAGGGGTGGCAAATCGCGTTTTTTGCGGTTTGACGGGGTGGTGAGAGCGATCTGTCTAGCTCAACGCTTAGTCCATTTGTAGTTCGTCACCACCCCTCCTTAGACAAGGAGGGGAGCAAGAGAATGACGAGGACAGTGGCTTCGCCTGTTACACGTGTGCTTCAGCTCCTTTCAGTTTAGCGGCTAGTTTGTGAACCAGAGTTTTTGCCGCATCGATCGCCGGTTTTATATGCCGATGATGCGTGAAATGCCCCGCGACGTAGATGCCGGGCACGTTTGTCTCAAAAGTTTCGGGGTCATAGGCCGGCACCTCGCCGTGCTTTCCGCTTTCGGTTTCGACGCCAAGCGACTTGAGGATCGTCAGGTCCGCATCCGACCCGATCAAGACAAAGACAACGTCGTTCTCGATCACGACCCGTTCGCCCGTCTCGCTCTCAAGTTCGACCTCACCATCGCGGATCTCGATCACCTTTCCCAGAAAAAACAGCTTCAGGCAATGCTGTTTTAGTTCTTCTTCCAGCGGCTGCTTCACCCAGTATTTTATGCAGCCGTGTTTCGGGTCATTGTTTTCCCAATCGTCGCGAAAGATCGCGAGCGTCGTTTCGGCGCCTTCCTGTGCAAGAAACAACGCCGCCTCGCCCGCCGAATTGCCGCCGCCGACGATCATCGCGTGCTTTTTCACCCACGGATACGTTTCGCGAAAATGATCGTGAACCTTCGGCAGATCTTCACCCGGCACATTCAACTTCCGCGGATAATCCATCGCCCCGATCGCAAACAGGACGTTTTTTGCACGATACTCGGCTTTATTCGTAACAATCTTGAAACCCGAAGTGTCGTCTGAGACACTCCCCTCCTTGTCTAAGGAGGGGTGCCCGCTGCTTTGAGCGGGCGGGGTGGTGACACCGCTTGTATAGAGTTCGACCCCGATCACGGTCTCTTCAGTCCGCACATCCAACTCA
Organism: Pyrinomonadaceae bacterium; assembly: GCA_041750855.1. Classification (GTDB taxonomy): domain Bacteria; phylum Acidobacteriota; class Blastocatellia; order Pyrinomonadales; family Pyrinomonadaceae; genus OLB17. The sequence goes on from JBGSYT010000037.1 coordinate 22,252, forward strand.
TTATCCAAAACAAACCGAACATAATAAGACAACAACTCCTCACGAGTGGGCTTTTCACGAGCCGGCTTCAGATCGCCTTCGTTAAACTCAAGCTCATTCGTCGTCGAAAAAACCGTCAGCCCGACCGGATAGTGATACACCGTGTTCGCGATGAGGCCCTTCTCGATCACGACATACTCAAGCCCCGCCTTCTTCGCCTCGTACGCCGCCGCGATCCCCGCCGGCCCGGCGCCGATGATCACAAGGTCAAAGAACTTGCCAATGGATAATGGAGACTCAATGGACAATGGAAAATGGACCGTGGACAATTTATTTCAATCCTCGTTTAGCGGTCTTGATAGACGCGGTTAAAAGTCGAACCAATTCCTTGCACTCGGATAGCATCGATTCGCCTTGCTGTGGCGTAATGAACCCCTCGTCCGTTAGCAGTCGAAGCCAATACTCTGTTTCGACAGCTTCCTTCAAAGCGATAGACAATTTGCTGATGAAGTCAGGCTTTGATTGTGCTTGATTCGCTTCAGCGACATTAGCTCCGATCGATGTTCCACACCGCAATATCTGCTTGGAAAGGACAAACTCTTTGTGTTCGGAAACAAGATGTCGATACAACCGGATCGATCGTCGAGCAAACGCATACGTCTTTGTCGCTAACGGGTTTCCAGAAGAATTATCCATTGTCCGTTATCCATTATCCATTTTTCTTAATGCCTCAACGAATTTCTCGATCTGTAAATGTGTCGTTTCCAAATTCCGCTTGGATTCAAGATACTTCTGCCATTCGCCGGTCATCGTCAAAGCCTTCAGTGTATCTTCATCAAGCGCGTGCGACATCAAGACAAGCAGGTCGCTCAACGCCTCGTGCCCGTTTAGCAGCGATTGGATGATGGTGTACGCCAGCTTCGCGTTCGGCAGGTCGATGTCGCGTTCTTCCATAATAAATAATGGCAGATTTTACCACAGAGCTCACTGAGGAATTGATCTGAGCATTCGTTGATTTTCGGTTAGTTTACAAAAGGCAGTTCGATGACAATCGCGGTAGAATCTCCGCCCGAGAGTTCCGTTCCCGCTGCCAGATGATCATAACGGACGTAGGCAAGAGCGATATGTTTCTCGAGTTTGGGCGAATAAGTAACTGAAGTGAAGCGGCCGGCGTTTTTGCCGTCGGCCGTTGTAAGTTCCGAAGCCTTAGGGGGCACACTCCCTACCGGTCGTTTTTCCGCCTCTTGGTCAAATACAAGGCCGGTCAATTGTTTTGCCACGTGGCCGCGAAAGTGTATGCGGGCGATGATCTCCTGGCCGATGTAGCAGCCTTTGGTGTATGAGATCAGGCCGTCTAAACCGAGTTCCGGAACGATGGTGTTTTCGTCCATGTCAATGCCGTATTTCGGAACGCCGGATTCGATGCGAAGCACTTCGAATGTTTCGTCATCGATCACGGCCGCGTCGGCTATGGAGTTAAGGAAACGATCAGAGTCTCCTTGATCAACGAAGACACCGCGAGAACCACCTCGCATCCCGCGAAACGCGGCCACCCCTCCTTTGTAAGGAAGGGAGCATTCGTGGCGATCGTCCTCGCCTAACGGCGACGCCGGCGAGGGAGCATGCGTTCCCGGGAACAATTCAAAATACCGATACTGATCCGAAAGATTCTCAACAAAAAAATCGCCGGCGAAAGTAAATCGAAACAAATTCTGATAAACCTTTTCCCGCGTTGCTTCTTCGGTCTCGAACAAAAACCGGTCGCCCTGCCGAATCACACGTACCAACGCGAGCAACCGCCCCTGCGCGTTCGGGAACGCCGCGAGCATCTGCGCCCCGTCCTCGAGGGTTTTCATATCGTTCGTGATCAACCCATCGAGGAACTGCACGGCCTCCTTACCCCAAACGGCGATCAGCCCCTGCGGCATCTCGATATAGCCAGTACCGCCTGAGCGGATATGTTCGTATGCGTCGATTTCCATTCAATCTAATTCTAAGAGATGAAGAACGAAGTAACCACTTCGGAATAACTCATAGCTGATAGCTGAGAGCTGAGAGCTGATAGCAAAAATCAAATGCTCCCCTACCCCGAAAGTAACGAGCCGAGTGTCTGAAAGTGGTTGAGCTGAAGTTCAAGGCCTCGCTGAGCGGCTATCACCTGCGGGCTCGGGTGATAGAGAGGAACGAGCTTTCGGCCGTACCATTCGTAGGCGCCGCCGGCCGATGTTTTCAAGGCCAACCCGTGCGGTTCGATCGCGGAGATCGCCTCAAGCGCTACACTGCCGAGCGTTGCAACGATTAGCGGGTCGATCAGGTCGATCGTCCGTTTCAGAAAGTGCGAACAATTCCTTATCTCAACCCGAGTCGGTTTCCGGTTTGCGTCGGTCGCGGTTCGCGGGCTGCACATCACGGCGTTGGTAATAAATATTTCATCGCGCGTGAGGCCGATCGAATCAAGCAATATCTGGAAATTCTCACCCGATTTGTCCCCGTAAAATGGCCGCCGTGTCCGGTCGGCCCCCTGCCGGCCCGGAGCTTCCGCAATAAAAAAGACCTTCGGCGACAGCGATCCGTTCAGTTCGCTCAATACGGCCGTCCTTCCAGCAAGCTCCGGGCAGATCCGGCAACCTTGAGCTTCGCGGCAAAGCAACTCAAACTCACTTTGTTTCGCAGAATGGCGTAATGACATTTCCAAGTGTCTCGAATAAACTAAATCCAGATGGCTAAGCGAACGAAGCTGTTCGAGAAGATCAAGAATAATCCAAAAGACGCCACCTTTGCACAGGTCGAAAAGTTACTTCTCGGTGAGGGATTTGTTCTGGATCGTGTCGCCGGCAGCCATCATGTCTATTGCCGCGGGCCGGTAACGTTTGTGATCCCGGTTCATAATAAGCGCGTCAAGACGGTTTACCTAAAACGACTGTTCGAGATAATCGAAGAGAACGAAAGATGAAGAAGTTCAAATATCCTTTTGTTGTCTACCCGGCCGCTGAAGGCGGTTACGTCGGCGAGGTGCCGTCGCTGAAAGGCTGTTTGGCTCAGGGCGATACTTTGGATGAGACCCTGAATGAGCTCGCCACCGTTGCCGGGCTCTGGATCGACGCTGCCAAACGCCGCGGTCAAAAACTGCCTAGCGTGAAGAAAGAAATAAATAAGGTCAAAGAGCGACTGGACGCCTAAATATGCCGCAACTATCAGAAGAACTTGTATTGAATGCGCTCTCGCAGATAATAGACCCCGATCTGCGAAAGGATATCGTCGCGCTCGGCTTCGTCCGCGATCTTGCGATCGAGGGCGGCAATGTTTCGTTTCGCATCGTTTTGACGACGCCTGCTTGTCCTGTGAAGGAACAAATGGAAACGCAGGCCCGCGAGATCGTCTCCGCTCTTGACGGCGTGACCAACGTCAACGTGACGATGGACGCCGAGGTGCCGCAGGGCCGCGGCGTCGCGAACAACGTCGCTATCCCCGGCGTGCGCAACATAATCGCCATCTCAAGCGGCAAGGGCGGCGTCGGTAAATCAACGGTTGCGGTGAATCTGGCGGTCGCTCTCGCACAGCAGGGTGCAAAGGTCGGGATTATGGACGCGGACGTTTACGGCCCGAATATCCCGCTGATGCTCGGTACGGGCTTTGGCCAGCCTGAAGTAGTAAACGGCCAGCTAAATCCGATCGAGGCCCACGGCCTCAAAATGATCTCGATGGCCGTGCTTGTGCCGCCCGATAAGCCGATGATCCTCCGCGGCCCGATGCTCCACGGCGTCGTGCGTCAGTTCCTGACCGATGTGAATTGGGGCGAGCTCGACTACCTTATCGTCGATATGCCGCCGGGAACCGGCGACGTGCAGCTCTCGCTCGCACAGCTCGTGCCGGTCCAGGGTGCCGTGCTGGTGACGACGCCGCAGGAAGTTTCGCTTTCGGACGTCCGCCGTGCGGTCAAGATGTTCGAAACGGTCAACGTGCCGGTCCTCGGCGTGATCGAGAATATGTCGTATTTTATCGCACCCGACACCGGCAACCGCTACGAGATATTCGGCACGGGCGGCGGCCAGAGGCTCTGTGACGAATACGGCCTCAATTTCCTCGGCCAGGTCCCGATGGGAATGGAGGTCCGCGAAGGCGGCGACAACGGCATTCCGGTCGTGGTCTCCGCACCCGATTCGCCGCAAACCGCCGCGTTCCGCTCCGCCGCCGAAGAGGTCGCCCGCCAGGTCTCGATCGAGGCAATGAAACCGGAGCTTGTCGTGGTGTCCCGGGCCTAGAATATGTTCGAGCGGATAAAAGAGGACGCTGGTCGCAGCCTTTCGCATTTCACGTCGTCATCACCTTGCGATGATTTCAAGTCTTGTAATCTTGATTAAATTTCGTTAATATTTACTATTAAATAAGGATTCGCTCTGGCGGGTCCTGATTTTTGCGAGGAGACGCAATAAATACTATGTCAGCAGTAGCAGCACCGTCGGTCGAAATGACCGTAACATCGAGCGCGATCGAAGAGATCAAGAAATTTTTTGCCGGGGAAGATGACCTGCCGGAGACGGCCGGGCTTCGTGTCCGCGTTGTTCCGGGCGGTTGTTCGGGGTTCCAATACAGCCTCAACATCGAGGAAGAGTCCAAACAGGGCGACTTCATCCTCGACAAAGGCGGCGTAAATCTGTTCGTCGATATGTTCTCGGCACAGTATCTGAACGGGATCGTCATCGACCACACCACAAATATGATGGGCTCCGGCTTCACATTCGAAAACCCCAACGCCACCGGCGGCTGCGGCTGCGGCACCTCATTCTCGGCGTAACGCATTCGAAAATTTCGTAAATAAAAAAGGGCTGCCATTCCCGGCGGCCCTTTTCATTTTGGATGCGATGATTTCCCTTGCTTCCTCAGCCGGAAGCCACTCCCCTCCTGGTTTAGGGAGGAGTGGATGCGGAATGTTCTTTATTCCGCAGATGGGGTGGTGCGATCACTCCCCTCCTGGTTTAAGGAGGGGTGGATGCGGGATGCTTTTTATTCCGCAGACGGGGTGGTGAGATCACTCCCCTCCTGGTTTAAGGAGGGGTGGATGCGGGATGCTTTTTATTCCGCAGACGGGGTGGTGATTCACCTCTCAACCCCCACAAACTTGACGAAGCCCAACAACCTCACCACCCCGTCACGCAAAAGACGCGTGCCACCCCTCCTTAGACAAGGAGGGGAGTTCTTCCGTTGCGCTCTGCCCGCCGGCGGGATATGCCTCCGCCGCACTGCATTGCGGCGGAGCCGAGAGAATCGCGAACTATTTAGGGGCGACGACGGGTTTGAATTTGGTTTCAAAATCCCACGTCTGTTTCCTGATAAGCGTGATGGCTTTCGGATCGAGGGTGCCTTCGGTGTCGGCAACAGATATAAAGAAGCCGCGGGAATCGATGATGGCGATCTTTTCTTCAAAACTCTTCTTTCCACCCGGTGCCGAGGCGGCAAAGATCGCATACTTGCGATAGACCCTTACCGGTTTGCCATCGCGAGATTCTTCGGTAACCGAATACTCGACACTCTCGGGGTTTCTTGGTCTGGATAGAGTAATTGTGTTAGATCCGTCCGGGCCCGGGCACACGAACTCCTGCGGTCCTTTCCATTTGGAGCCGTCCGTGCTGCAGTAGGTGCCGTTGTTGAATCCGACCATAACCGAGAAGCTGCGAAACGTTTGTCCGCCCTTTTCCAGGGTTTTCGTTTCTCGCTTTACACCTGCATCCTGCCGTTCGTTGACTGTCGTCTCGGCCGAAACAAGCTTTCCGTTATCGAACCTTTGCGTGACAACCGTGAAGACGAAGGGAAAGGCCGCGTTCGTTTCGCTTACCGCATACTGGAATGTTCCACTATAATCGGCGGCAGTCGTTGGCTTCGATTGCGCATTAAGTGATATCGCGCCGAAGGTGATGAGTGTGAGGGTTATGATGAGCTTCATATGTGAGCAGGCGAATCACTCGAATCGTCCTAACCCGAATTATACAGCAAAGGTCCAGGCGATGTACCAAGCGAGGCCCAGGTTACGGGCTTTGCCGCAACTCGGGCGGATCTATGACTCCAGAACCCTCTCCGCACGGCAGGTTAGTCGCCGATAAAGGTGACCGAACAATTCTCTTTTCTTGCTATCTCGCAGGCTGTAAGGATTCGCTTTACTACTCGCAGAGCGAGCGGATTTTCGGCGGAGTTAGCGATCTGTTTACATTCATTCATAAGCGCCATAAGATCGTCTCCCTCAAACGTTACATATGAAGCATACTCGCCCAGAATGGTCGCTAGCTTTGGATAATTCGGTATGGAGTCGCTGAAAATTCTCCGCCAATCTAGAGCATAGTGTGGGTCTGTGGCGCCGAGTTCATCCCAGAAAAGTGCACCCCATTCGTCATAACCTATGCCGCCATCGATCTCAATTGGAGCAGTTTCTCGATTGACGCGAATGCCAGTGTGTCCATCCGGAAGGCTGTATTTTAATGTGCTTGTTGCAAGTTCCATTACGGGCGGCTCATTGCAAAGGGGATAGCTATGCATCATGACTTGCCCGGTCCTGCCATCTACTTCGACGATCGCGCATCGAACATTGAAATGTCTATATCGTTCTTTAAGGACAAATTCCACCTTCCATACAGATTCGGCCTTCCAAAGACCCCGCGTGAGTAGTTCAACCTCTGTTCGATATAGTTCGAGATTAGCACCACCGCGCGCGACGATCCCAGTTGCGATCAGTTCAGCAACATCAGCAGATATCATCGGCTCGTCCGATTCGCTTGTAAGCATCGTAAAGTATGGATCAAAGCCTGCGGATTGTGATTTTTTGAAACCTCTAATTCGCCGAATCGCAAATCCAATCCCAAAAGGCTATAGAAATTATTCGTAAATTCGTTTTTCGGCGTAGCCCGGTTTGAAGGCACCGGCTATAAGAAAATTTTCCACTTCCGCGCAGTATTTCTCAATACAAGAATTTTCTTTATAAATGGCAGTCAGCGATAAGGACGGATGATGGTCGGAAAGCAAAGGTCCGAAATATTTACCTCTTAGATCGAAACTCTTGTCCCCGGTTAGAAATACGACCTTTCCGAAAGAAAGAAAATGTACAATCAGGAAATCCAGAACAGAAGGATCGTCATCTGATATTCCTGGAATTGGTTTACCAATCTCACCCATCAGAACTAATTGATTTCGTTTATTCCGTTTCGTAACTCCGCCATAAATGTACCCCCACGAACTATCATTCATCATTCGTACTTCTGTCCAGAGTGGCCCTGCGCTACGAATTGTTCCGTCGGCGATTAATCCCTCAAGCATTTGAAAAATTCGCGGATGGTTAAGACCTTCGTCGACACCTACAAATACGTGGTCTACCTGCTCTGGACCACAGTCTCTAAGAGCATTACGAATAAGCTCAGGGTAGTTTCGTTGGCTAGCCTTAAAGTTACTAATTCTCTTCGCCATGTTGAGTTCGACGCGTAATTCATTTTGGGAATATCGAAAGAGGCCCCGTCCAATATTGGACGAAGCCTCTCGAATTCCAACAATCAGACTGCAACTGTCCGCAAGTTGGGAAGCTTGCGCCCGTGGGCGTTAATACGCGGTTATATTACACCCCGTGTCACGGTTTCGCCAAACGAAATGGCCCCGTCGGGTGACGAGGCCTTTGAAGATGGCGGGTGAGTCCAGCGACCAAGTTTTCTTCGGCTTTGCTGCGGGTTGCCATCGGTGGGCCAGGGCTTTGATCGCGACTGCACTAGCTACTTAAGAGACTGATCCCCATTTTCTTAATTAAGGCGGCGGAGCATCCGGCAAGCATGCCGTCCAGAAATGCCCTGGCCTCGCCGTCAAGAGAGAGGTTTTCGACGCGTTTTAGTTCGTTTTGAAGACGCGGGATTTCCTCTGCGGAAAAACAGGCATCTTGGTAGAAATCATCGATTCGAGCCAGCAACGGGTAGCTCGCAAGCGATTCTCGAAAGGACGCCACACGCTTTTTTTCTTGCGCCTCATATGACTCGCTCTCTCCGTAACCTGTTTCGTTCGCCTCAAGCGTGTCAAAGAACGAGCCCCACTCGTCGATACTATGCGATGTCCGTGTGGTGGTCACCGTTGTCCGGCGACCATTCACCAAAAGGATCTTTCATTAGCGCGATATCGAGTCCGTTGCTCATGAATTCGAGGTCCAACCTTTCCAGTCCTGAAAGTATATACCTCGAATGGCCCCGTCGGGTGACGAGGCCTTTGAAGATGGCGGGCGAGCCCGCCTCTTAACATTCGACGCCGCCCGTACCCAACAACGGCGACCGTCGCGGACGTTGTCCCGATCCAGGTGCATTAGGGAACCCGCCGAACGAGGTTGCAGGTCGCCGTAGGGTTCCGCTTGTTCCTCTCTGCACCCTACGCTATTAAATTTGTCCCTTTCAGGGACCGACTGCGGCTCAAGTACTGTTACAGACGTAAAAGTTTGAACACTTGTAACTCTCTCGCACACGTCTGTACCGAACATTTCCGCAAGACGAGGGGCTGCCCAGGCGTTTCAGGCCGTGAGCAGCCCTTTCGCGATCGTGCTTTACGCCTGCGGGACGGAAATGAACCAAACGGGCTTCCAGGTTCCGGCGTCGTTCACATAGGCGACACCGTACCACTCCGTCTGTATTGGCTGCCCGTCGCAAGTGCCCACGCCGCTTCCTTTATAGGTGAGCAGCGTGACGTTGTTGGCCAGCGAGGTGGTTTTGGGTTCGGTGAGCGAATATGATTTGACGTCGCACTTGCTCTCGGTGACCCACATCTTCATCGTCTGGGCACGGTCCCAGCGCCCCATACCGCCGACGGCCGTGAAATCCTTGCCAAGGGCACTTTCCATCGCGGCAGCGTCCTTGTTCTTCCACGCTTCCCAGATCTTGGTCTCGGCGGCGACTATGGCACTCGTCGTCGCATCGGAGCCGGCCGCACCCGGGCTTGCCGCAGGCGGCGGCGAAACTGCTCGTGGAGAGGAGGCGGGAGCTTTCGGATCGAATACCGGTGCTGACGCGTGGAACGCCCCCTGCCATTTGCCGTTCTGGCGAACATAAAGGCCGCCCGCCCACTGCTCGGCCGGGAGCTTCTGCCCGCCGCATGTGCCGTCGAGCGTGGCCTTGTAACTCACGGCTACTACGTCCGGTGCGATCTGGGTCATCTGGTCATCGGCGAGCGTTACGCTCTTAACATCGCAATCCGCTCCAGCATACTCTTTGATCGCCGCAGCTTTATCCAAACGTCCCGCCAGGCCGTACCCGGAAAAGTTCGCCGCAAGGAAGCCATCCCAAAAACCGGCGTTCTTGTTTTTCCAGGCGTCATAGGCACTGCGTTCCAATGCCATCATCTCATCCTTTGTCGGGGCTGCAGCCGCCGTACGATTTGCGTTAGCGTTAGCCGCGTTGGTGTTAACGTTCGTGGCCATGTTGGTGTTTGTCGCCGCCGGTTCGCACGCCGTAAACAGTGCAGCCGCAATCGCCGTCAATAACAAGTTCCTGATCTTCATAAAAGAGATTCTCCTTCGGTTGGTCGGTTGGAATACAAAATAGGCCCGCTGATATCCTCTTAAACAGAATTCCCCGGGCTCGTCGGTAATGCTGTAAAGTGTGAGTAATTAGTAACACCCGCCCGTAGTGGATGTCAATGGAACAGGCCGGAGTGTCGGGGAATGAAAACAGGTCCCGTAAAGCGAATCCCGTCGGTCCAGTCCGCCAAGGGACTAACTGCGTTTCACGTACTGTAACAGTTACACCGATTACCGCCTATTACACTTGAATCGCCATCGATGAGCCTCTGTAACACCTGTAACTGTTACACTCACACGTCTGTGTCGAAAACCTTTTTGAAGTAATCGGTGAGGTCGGTGGTGAGTTGTTCGCGGTCGCGTTCATCGACGCCGGCGAGTTCCTTTGCGAGGCGTTTCTTGAACTCGGTCTGCATCTGGCGGGCGATCTGGATGCGTTGGGCCTGGGGCGAGCCGGCTCCGTGCATCGATTCGGTCAGGTAGCCGACGGCGTTGCGGCCGAGCGTCATGTTCTCGATCAAACGCAATATTCTCACACGCGATTCGGTGGGGACATCGGCACGGCCCTTCAGATATTTCTCAAGCAGCGGCCCGACCTCTTCGCTGCGGAAATCCTGCTCGCTCGGCATCGTCACCATCAACCCACCCGCAAGGTCCTGTGCGAAGCGGCTGATCTGATAAGGGATCTTGGTGACGTGGTGCTTGCAGACGTTCGCGATCATATCGTCGTTGATATATGCACCGGATTGCGTCGGTTTTGATTGATAGCTTGATGCAATGCCGGTTGCGTAGATCGTTTCGTTGAGGTGCGTCATCTCGACGATCTTGTCCTTTATATGCGAGGCGTTCTCGACGCCGTTGTACTCGGCTATTTGAGCCGCGGCACCGATAAGCACGTCGCCCACGCCGGATTTGCACACGTAAGAACGACGGTGATAGCAGGTAAAGCGTTCGACCAGCATTGCAGCGAAATCGGTCTCGCCGTCCATAAAGATAAGCTCGTTGGGAATGAAAACGCGGTCGAGTATGACCATCGCTTCCTGCCCGCCGAACTTTGCATTGCCCTGATCGATCTCGCCGCCTTCCATCGAACGCGTGTCGCACGATTGCCGTCCGTATATATATGTAATGCCTTCCGCATCGACCGGAATGGCTCCCACGATTGCATAGTCCTTGTCGTTCTCGGCCAGACGCATCGTCGGCATCACGATCAGCCAGTGGGAATTCAAACAGCCGGTCTGGTGTGCCTTTGCACCTGAAACATAAACGCCGTCATCCGTGCGTTCAACCACGTGCACGAACAAGTCGGGGTCGGCCTGCTGATACGGTGCAAGGCTGCGGTCGCCCTTTACGTCGGTCATCGCTCCGCCGATCACGAGATTTAGCCGCTGCATCTCGGCGATGAACTCCTTTAGCCGAAAGTGATATTCGCTGTCGTGTGCTTCGTCTATCTCGAACGTTGTGGAGTAAAGTGCGTTCAACGCGTCCATCCCTACACAACGCTGAAAGCACGTCCCGGTCAATTGGCCTAAACGTCGCTGCATCTTGTTCTGCAGCACAACGTCGTCACGCGTCATAGCGATGTGCAGGAAGCGGTTTACCTTGTCGGCAGTGATGTGCGATGCGGCGGTCGCAAGTTCGGGCTCGCGTAATGCAAGGTCATACGTTTCGGCGACGGAATTAATGCTCGGCTGGATCATCGGATGATCGACCGGCTCTTCGACCAACTCGCCAAAAAGAAAGACACGAAGCTTACGCCCGCGAAGCGAGTCTATATAATCCTCGCTCGTGACGATCGGTTCTGTGACTCTCGCTGTTTTGATCATCTGCCTAATGTTCGTTTCCCGACCTAGATTGCAATTCGAGTGTGAAAATTCTTACAATCGAAAAATGCCCGCGAAAACGGTTTTGGCCATTCTAGCACTAATCCTGTCGAATCAGATGTTGATCGGATGTTCTAACGAACCTGAAGCCAACGCAAACCAGATCGTTGTAAACACCAGGCCTGCGGCCACGCCCGACCCTGCACGCGAGGGCGTGAAGGAGAACAAGGACGAGCTGGCCGAGCTGATCAAGCTACCATATGAGCCGGAAGACCTCGTGTGGAAAGCGTTCGCACCCGATAAGAATGGACAACGGCTGCTGGCTGTTTTCCAACTGTTGCCCGATGACTCCCGAAAGCTCGCCGACCGCCTGACAAAGCAGAGCAAGGGAACGTCCGTCAAGATAAAGGCCGAAAAATGGTTTCCGACGGAACTTGTCACAGAGAACGAAGTGACGGGCGAAGAAGGGATCGTCGCCACCTCATTCCCGGCAGACGATTTTTTCCAACAGCCGTATTCGGAAGGTACGGTTTCCCGCGTCGGAACCAGCGACTTTTACGTGCTCGATTTAATGGCCCGTCAATGATGATCTTTGTTAATGTTGTTTCTCGATAATTCGCGGAAATGTATGTAAAAGAATAGGTTGTCTGCCGTCGCTCCTACATGTAATGACATCACAATCTACCTTATGTGTCCGTCGAGATGCGGTAAATGACAATCGCCGAAGATCGGGTACTCAGATTATTCCGGGCCGGACCTTTCGAATACATGAACAACATAAACGATGTTCGCAGCATCTATTTTCGTAGCCCACTGAGAAGCTCCTAAATCCAACAAGCTTTGATGTTTGCCCGATTTTTAATATCATCGGGTAAGTAGCTCTTACCGCTCATGCATTGGCTGAAAGTGTTCATCGCCGTGTTGTTCATCGTGCCGCTTTTCGTCGATGGCAGCGGACAGGTGCCGAACCCGGTCGACCGCCAGGTCGCAAATCCGATCACCGACACTCCTAATATCAACCCCGTAGCTCCGGAACAGAGCATAAAGCCCCCACCTACACGCCGTACAGAGGACGACAAGGCCATAGCCGACGGCGATCTTGTCGTTTATTCCGGCAGCCAATCGGTTGAGGGTGCCGACGGCAGCCGTGTCCTTACCTACACCGGCAATGTCGATGCACGCTATGGGAAGTTTCGCATTCAGGCGAACAAAATAGTGATCTACGAGGCCGAGGACCGAATGGTCGCGGAAGGCAGCGTTGTGTTTGACGAAGGCGACGATCAGCGGATAACCGGAGCCAGAGGCGAGTTTAACCTTAAGACCCGGCTGGGCCGGTTCGAGGATTCCACAGGATTTACCAATCAGACTAACGACGGCACAGTGATCTATTTCACTGCCGAACGAGTAGAGCGGACGGCCGTGGACACGGTCGTTGTAACAAAGGGAAAGTTCACAGCATGCGACGAGGCAGTGCCGAAGTGGTCGTTCACTGCGGACGAAGCAACGATCAAAGCAAATGACAAGGTAAAGCTAAAGAACGGGAAATTCAGGATCAAGGATATTCCCGTGATCCCGTTTCCTTATGCTTCGATCCCTATCCGCCAACGCGATCGCTCGTCGGGATTTTTGACGCCGACCGTCGGTTTCTCGGGTAACAAAGGGCTTCGCATCTCTACAGCGTATTACCAGACTTTGGGTCGCTCGGCAGATGTTACGGTCCGCGGAGATGTTTACTCATCCCGCGGGATCGGGTACGGTTTTGACGTAAGGACAAGAACCAACGACCGCTCGTTCTTCGATTTTGGCCTCTACGCCGTAAAGGACCGCATATTCGGGGCGAAAGAAAGCCCTGAGCGGCCCGACCAGGGCGGTTCGGTTTTTTATGCTCAAGGCGTCCAATATTTTTCGAACGGCTGGACCGCCGGTGCTGATGTTCGGGTTACGTCGAACCTCGCTTTTCGCCAGGTGTTCTCTGACGGCATCCAGCAAATAATTTCGCCCATCGAGGTTTCGCAGGGCTTCGGCAATAAGAGCTGGACCAACTACACGCTCGACTTGCTGGCTCGGACGCAGGTCATTTCGATCCCGAATGTAAAGGTCAGCACGAAAAACTTGCCCAGCGTTCATTTTGAGAAACGCCCGTCGATGCTCTCGTTCATGAAAGGCGTTTACTTTTCGTTCAAGACCGGCGTCGAAGGGGTTTCGCGGCGTGAGACCGTAGCTGACCTTGCACTTTACCAGTCGCAAACCGGCAGCAGCGAACCTGTAAGGACGCCGCTCTTTGGCCTTAGATACGATGCCTACCCGCAAGTCTCGATCCCGATCTCGACGAAATATGTGAATTTCACCGCTACGGGCTCGCTGCGAACGACCTACTATTCGAGCTCGTTCAACGACATGCGGCGGGTAGTGGAAAAAGACGTGATGCGAATGTACGGTGAGTTCGAACTCGACATCCGTCCGGTCGCTCTTGCTAGGAATTTTTACGGGAAGGGGAATGCATTCAAGTTCCGGCACGTCATCGAACCCTTCGCTACATATCGATTTATCAAGGGTATAAACGACTTCGAACGCATTATCCGGATCGACCAGCTCGACACCATCACCGATACTAACGAGATCGAATTCGGTGTCGCCAATCGTTTTTACACGCGGCGGTATGCCGAAGCCGTGACCGACGATGCCCGGCGGCGGCTCTCGTCTGTGAGTGCAAACGGCAGCATGCCGGCCTCATCAGCACTTAACGAAGACGACGATCTCCGGGAGGAAAGAACGGACGCAGTTTCGTCGGTCGACTCGATCCTGGCCGGTGCGGCAAAGCAGAAGGCCGATCTTTCAATACAACCCTACGAGATCTTCAGCCTCGTCATTCGAGGCAAATATTTTTTCGACGACACGTTCGGCGGAGCTCTCACACCGGGCCGGCGAAACCAGATCGCACCGATAACGTCGCTATCGTTCTATAGCTTTGGCGGCGTTGCACGTCGATTCTCTCCGATCAGCGTTGATATGACCTACCGGCCACAGCGGACGATCTTTTTCAATACACGGATGGACATCGGCCTGAAGGGGGAAGGGATACGTGCCATATCGGCAACTGTCGGATATGACACTCCGCTCATAAAGGTGTTTCAAACTTTTTACTACACACGTGCGGTCGATCTTGTCCCTTCGCTTGCAGCTCAGATCACTCCGCCGCCTGCTCGGCAAACAACACCCGTGACTGAGCCGGGCACGCTTCGCGGCTCTCAATGGAGCCCGTCTGTTTTCCTCGGCAACCGCGACAAGGGATTGTATGGTGGTGCATCGGTCTTCTTCGATTTCGAGAATCGCCGTGCGGCCCGTCTTTCGCCTTTGATCTCGACGCTCTACACCGTCGGCTATGCCTACGACTGCTGTGCCGTTGCCTTGCAGTGGTACAGCCTCAACGTCGGCATCCGCAATGAGAACCGACTTATGTTCAGCTTCCGCCTCAACGGCATCGGTACTTTCGGCACCCAACAGATCGGACATGGCCTTCGATAAGGACGCCTGTCAATTCGTCTCATTCAATTTAGCAGTTCGAGCAACGGCAAATAAAGGACAGTTAGTGCCGTCTCTGTGGTTCTTTATTGCACGGCGACAGTGCTAGAATCATCCACGAAGTCCTCGCTGAATTTAACGACAGAAACTTAAAAGATGAACGAGCCTTACAAGACCCGCTCGGCCGCAGTTTGGTATGCGTTGTTCGTGTTGTTTGCGATCAACACGATGAACTTTTTCGACAGGCAGATACTCGGAGCGGTCGGCGAGCCGATCAGGAAAGAGTTTGAGCTGAGCGATGCGTCGCTTGGGCTTTTGGGAACGGCGTTCACGCTTCTTTATGCATTCGTCGGCGTGCCGCTGGGCGTGCTGGCGGACAAGGTCGGACGAAAAGGGATTCTGTCGGCGGGCGTGTTCGTCTGGAGCCTTTTAACGGCAGCTTCGGGCTTGGCCCAAAGCTATTGGCAGATATTCGCATTGCGGCTCGGCGTCGGTGTTGGCGAGGCTTCATGTGCCCCGGCTGCCACGTCGCTGATCGGCGATCTCTTCCCGCCCAACTGGCGTGCAAAGGCGATGGCCATCTTTATGCTCGGGCTGCCGGTCGGCGTGGCTCTGAGCTTTGCTGTCAGCGGTACGATCGCGAAGGAGTACGGCTGGCGAGCGGCGTTTCTGGTCGCGGGCATTCCGGGCATACTTTGTGCGATCGCCGTTCTCTTCATCCACGAACCGAAACGTGGTGCTGCCGAAAAGCACGACATCGGCGGACAGCGACGCGAAGGCTCGCGTTACCTGAATGTTCTAAAGTCGCCCACGATGATCTGGATCATCCTCTCCGGTGCGGTCCACAATTTCAATATGTACGCCATCGGCTCGTTCCTGACGCCGTTCCTGATGCGTTACCACGAGCTGGACATTCAACAGGCGAATTTCGTTTCGATGCTTGTTTACGGTGTGATGGGAGCACCCGGATTGCTGATCGGCGGGCTGATCGGCGATTGGGCAATGAAGCGGCGAAAGGACGGCCGGATGCTGCTCGGTGCCATCGCAATTTCGCTCTCGGTGCCGACGGTCTATTTCGCACTCAACGTATCAAAGGGCGGCACGACGCTCTTTTTGATACTCATGGGCCTAGCCTGTGCCCTGATGTATTTCTATTATTCGACCGTCTATTCGACCATCCAGGACGTGACCGAACCGGCATCACGCGGCACCGCGATGGCCGTTTACTTTTTTGCGATGTACGTGTTGGGTGCGTCACTCGGGCCTTACGGGACGGGACTGTTGAGCGACTATTTCACAAAGAATGCCGCGTCGATAGCAGGCGTGACCGAAACCACGCAAGCCGCACTCGAACCCTTCCGTGCCGAAGGCCTGCACACGGCGATGTACATTATTCCGATCCTCGGTGTCATTCTAACCGCGATCCTCTTTGCGGGTTCCCGCACGGTCTCGAAAGAAATGGATACGATGCAGGCGTGGATGCGTGAATCGTCAAAGGCCGACAAGCCGGTGTAACAGTTAGGGGTGGTACAGAGTATTACGTTTGTTACGGTGTTACGGTGATCCGGTTATTGAACAGATGTTTCGACATATGAACTCATCTCCCGTTCGTTCGACGCCTGTTGGCCAATAATTCTTTTGTTATACGTAGGATTGATATAGAATTTTTTCATGAGTGTAACTGTGACCGAGAGTGTTGTTTCGACCGACCCGGAGGTCATGGGCGGAACTCCCGTCTTTCGCGGAACCCGTGTGCCGATCAAGTCGTTTTTTGATTGGCTCGAAACTTCCTCCATCGATGAGTTCCTCGACAACTTCCCGTCCGTATCCCGCGACCAGGCTTTGGAATTGCTCAACCTTGCGGAAAACAAGCTGATTTCGCCGGCTGACTATGAAGATCCTGCTTGACGAGAATCTTCCAAGACTACTGAAGATCACATTCGCGGACCATCATCAAGTTTTATCGGTTGGTGAAAAGAACTGGCTTGGAAAGAAGAACGGTGAACTTCTCGGGCTGATGGTCCTGGATGGATTCGACGCATTCGTAACGGTAGATAAGAATCTCATCCACCAGCAAAATATCTCACGTTTCCCGATAATGATCTTCGTTCTCGACGCCCCGAACAATCGAGACCATTACGCCCTACGTCGTGAGGTTGAACGAAGCCATCGATCTGGCTTCTATCTCGCAGATCACCGTCGTTACACTTGAATAGACAGGCGTGAATCGTCAAAGGCTGACAAGCCGGTGTAACAGTCAGGGGTGTTACAGAGTGTTACGTTTGTTACGGTGTTACAGTTACAGCGGTTACGCAAATTTGTCGGACACTTTCGTCTATTCTCGGCGGGCCTCGTCTATATCGTCCGTGTTTTGATCAATAAATATTTGTGAGGAATGATTATGCCGAATTTGAGGCAGGCTGTACTTTTGATAGCGGCGGTTGCGATACTCGCTGGAATTGCCGCCGCACAGGGTTCGACGCCGAAGGCTGCTGTCGAATCGTTCTACAAGTTCGATCGCACTAACTCGCAGGTCTTCAACCGCGAGAACATCGAAGCCCGGAAACGATGGTTCTCGAAGGAGCTTTACGATCTATTTTTGAAGGAACTCGATCGCGAGGCTGAATACCTGAAAGCAAACCCGACCGACAAGCCGCACTTTGGTGACGGGCTTCCATTCCGTCCGCTGGATGAAACATGTAAGGTCAACGGCCGCGAGTATCGGCGTTCGATCTCATACGGCCAGATCACCGTCAAAGGCGAACTCGGAAACGTTGATGTCTATTTCAAGTACCCGAAAGGCTGCAACATCCCCGACGTGCTCTACGCGGTGAACATGGAGAGAGAGGGAACCCGCTGGGTGATATCGGATATCCGCTATATCGCCGAGAATACATCGCTGGTTGAAGACCTCAATCGCAAGGAGTACTGACAGATCGCGATCTAGCCGAGCAAGCCACTCACCTTTAGCCCCCTTGTGATAAAATCATTGCTTATATTTGGATAAGCTATGACACCTGAGATCAAGGAAGCATTGACCGCAGCAGAGGCTGAGAAGCAGCGTTGGGAAGAAGAGACACTTGCGAAAGTTCTTGAGAGAACGCCCGAGCGTAAAACGTCGTTTGAAGGCGTTTCGTTGGAGCCGGTTGAGCGGCTTTATACTGAGGCCGACTCGGACGGCATCGATGTCGGGTTCCCCGGCGAGTATCCATACAAACGCGGGATTCACCCGACCGGTTATCGCGGCAGGCTTTGGACGATGCGGCAGTTTGCGGGATTCTCTTCGCCTGAGAACACGAACGCCCGCTTCAAGTATCTGCTCGAACACGGCCAGACAGGGCTTTCGGTGGCCTACGATCTTCCTGCCCTGATGGGCCTCGATGCCGATTCTCCGCTATCCGAAGGCGAGGTCGGAAAGTGTGGTGTGGCTGTTTCAAGCCTGGCTGATTTTGAAGTATTGTTCGACGGCATCCCGCTCGATTCGGTCACGGTTTCTCAGACCATCAACGCACCAGCTCCGATCTTCCTTGCAATGTACCTGGTCGTCGCCGACAAACAGAACGCCGACTTCAACGAGATATCCGGCACGCTGCAGAACGATATTCTCAAGGAATACATCGCTCAAAAAGAGTGGATCTACCCGATCAAGCCGGCGATGAAGCTGGTCATCGACACGTTTGAGTACTGCACGAAATACGTCCCGAAATACAACCCGATCTCGATCAGCGGTTACCACATCCGTGAGGCCGGTGCGACGGCACTGCAGGAACTTGCGTTCACTCTTCGTGATGGTGTCGAATATGTAAAATACGGCGTTGACCGTGGGATGGACGTTGACGATTTCGTCCCGCGTTTGTCGTTCTTCTTTAATGCTCACAACGATTTCTTCGAAGAGATAGCAAAGTATCGTGCCGCACGTGTGGTGTGGGCAAAGACGATGAAGGAACGGTTTGGTGCAAAGAGCCCGCGGACAATGCAGATGCGTTTTCACACGCAGACCGCCGGGGTTTCGCTCACCGTCCAGCAGCCTTTGAATAATATCGCTCGTGTTGCCATCCAGGCACTCGCCGGAGTCCTCGGCGGCACCCAATCGCTCCACACCGATTCATACGACGAGGCCCTCGCACTCCCGACCGACAACGCGGCCTTGATATCGCTCCGCACACAGCAGATCATCGCCGAAGAAACGGGCGTTGCGAACACGGTGGACCCGCTCGGCGGAAGTTACTATGTCGAATCTTTGACCCAGAAGATGATCGACGGCTGCTTTGATTATTTCGATAAGATCGACGGATTCGGCGGGATGGTCGAAGCGGTCGAGGCCGGGTTCCCGCAGCGTGAGATACAGGAATCTGCCTATCAGTATCAGAAAGCCGTCGAGCGTAAGGAACAGGTGATCGTCGGCGTGAACAAATACTCGATGGGCGAAGAGATCCACAAGACCGACATCCTGCAGATCGACGAAACCGTCCGCGACCACCAGCTCAAACGCCTCGAACACGTCAGATCGACCCGCGACGGAGGTGCCGTCTGCATCGCTCTCGACAAGCTAAAAGCCGCCGCCCTGTCCGGCGAGAACACCATGCCCGGCATCATCAACGCCGTCTCCGCCTACGCCACCGTCGAAGAGATCTCCGTCGCCCTCCGCGATGTTTATGGCATATATGAAGAACCTGCGTTCTGATTTATGTACTGGTTTGTCTCGCTATTGCTGTATTTTTTGGTGTTTACATCGATTTACTCGATGGCCATGTCGCCGTTCGTAAGTCTTCGATATGCCAATCGCCGTGATGACAGATTTGCTTTTCTGCTGGTGACGAACCTATGGAACCTTATTCTGATCGCCGTGGTTTTGTACCTGATAAATGCTCTTGATAGCGAACAATTTGAACCGTTCGCTATCCTTCTAATTTCCGGACTTCTTACCGTGATCGATCTTGGAATAACGCATTGGGGTATAAAAAAACTTATAACGCCTAGTGGATAGAGTGTAACAGTTACTGGTGTTACAGGCTGTTACGTTTGTTACATTACGCTAACCGCGGTTTGTCCCTGAAAGGGACACATTTAATATAGAAACGTTGAGCGAGATTATTACACCTGCCGTCATAACAGGTGTTTCCTTGATGATATGGCGGCTTTCAGTCGCCATAATTAAGAAGAATCAGCACAAGGAAATTAAGGCGATTATAAAATCAGATGGAGAGATCGAGCTATTGCTGAAAGGGCATTCCCATCGCCACGAAGCTAAGCTAATTAGACAACTAGGCCCCAGACTAATTGTTCGCAAGCGTCTTACACGATAACAATTTCACCGCGGTGTTCGACCACTTATTTGTTCCTTTCAAGGACCAGAAAGAAACCAAGATCACATCAACAACCCGCCGTGGACAAGGAGAGGATCAGACGCGGGCCTGATCCCGTCTCTCCTCGGTTCTCTGTATGTTGGTGAGATCCCTCGTCCGAGCAGACGGTTGTATTCGTCAGAAACGACTTTATAACATTCGCATGCAGCCGCTTCGAGGCCGGGCCGATCGAGGATCTTTATGCTTCCGCGCTCCACCTTTATTAAGCCTGAGACCGAAAAGTCGTGGGCCGCCAGGGTAACGGCCTCACGGCGAACTCCCAACAAGTGGGCGATCTGTGCCTGAGTCATCGCCAGCCGGTTCCTGTCCAGACGGTCTGAACTCTCGAGCAGCCATCGTGCAAGCCGCTGTTGAACCGAATGAAGCCGATTGCAGGCCGCCGTTTGGGAGATCTGTGTAAACAGGGCTTGCGTGTACCTAAGCAGAGAGGCTCGACACGAAAATGTGGCAACGCATTCGGCTCGAAACGTTCCGGCGTTCATTCGATAGGCAATTCCCGCATTCTGAACTATCGCCCGGCTGGGACCTAAGTCACCACCGGTGAAAACTTCGATACCGAGAACACCGTCATTTCCGATCATTCCTACGCCGACGGACTTACCCGATTGAGTTGAATAAAGCAATGTTACGAGCGCTGTCGTCGGGTAGTAAACGTATTCAATTTTATAACCCGGTTCATGAAGCACCTGGCCGGTTGTTAGTGTTACCCGTTCGAGAGCCGGCCTTATGTGTTCGAACTCACGCGTTGGCAAAGCGGCGAGCAGGCGATTGTTCCTAGCGTCGTCATGGGTAAACATATGCTGATCCTCCCTCTACGCTAATCCTCCCATTGCTCGAATCCTATTATTAGTATCGACGCAACCGCCGTGCCGCGGGACGAAACCCGTGTTTCACTCGTTTTCACGCGATATAGCGATGCACGATCGTCACCTAAAGTGCGGAGCCACACACAGCCAGGGGTAATAGTTCGCAGTTTGGGTCGTGAATATTTGTCGGGACAGCTCGCTCGCCGCTTTGCAGTGTGTGCCTACGCACAGACAATTACGGGCCAGTATGATCAAATAATGGCGTATACATTAATTAGGTGCAGGCCGTTTCAAGGCCGCATTGGGCCTGAGTGGTCGAGCTGGAAAAGGAGAATAAAATGATCTCATTACTTATTTGGTTGATCTTAGGATTTTTGGCGGGTTACCTGGCCAAATTAATAATGCGCGGCACTGATGGCGGCGGCGTGATACTGACGACGATATTAGGCATTGTCGGAGCGGTCGTAGGCGGATTGATCGGGACATATCTGCTTGGGTATCCGATGATCAGTTCTTTCGATAATATCGGCGACAACATACCGAGCTTTATCTCGTCTATAATAGGGGCCGTCGTCGTACTCGCGATCTTTCGCCTGGCAAACGGCCGAAGGTAGTTCGGTTTCAGCGACCTTGGGAGGGTAGAAAATGAATAATTCAGAAAAGCCTACAGAGAAGAATCAAATAGAAAATACAGAAGCAGAGGAGTCGGCTGAGCCGTCGATAGCGAAACAGGTCGAACGCGAATTCGAACATGCCGAGGACCGCGGCGAGTCGGAGGGGGAACAGATCGAGAATGAATTGAGCGAGCAGAAATATATGTTGCCGTCGCCGGAAAACAGCCTTGAGGACGCCGCCTTCGCGAATATTACTGCAGATGAGAAGGGCCTTGCGTACGGCATTGCGAACCAACGAAATGAGCCGCTGGATATGACGGAGAAGAGGGAAAAACGCGACGAGGACCGGTGGGAGATGAATCCCGCTTCATCCAGTCAGGAAGAAAAGCGTCAGGATGGCGAACATCCAGACCGTAAATGAAGCAGCCGAGAGGAAACTATGAGTGATACAGAGAAAAGTTTAAAAGAGAACACAAGCACAGAGAAAAGTTTCGCCGAGAAGGTAAAAGAAGCGTTCCAGCATTGGGCGGTTATCGCGGGAGTTGTCTTAGTGGCGTTTCTGCTAGGGCTTGTACCAATGTGGCTGATGGCCCGAAGCAATGCCGCCGAACGCGACGCGGCCCTGACCCAATTGCGCCGATCGGAGATAAGCAATCTACTGGCGTCGTCGATCGTAGAGGCGAGGCGCGGTGAATATGAAACGGCCCGGCAAGGAACAAGCGACTTCTTCACGCGTTTGCGAGCTGAGGACGAAAAAGGCGACGAAGGCTTTTTGAATGCTGACCAGCGTACGAAGATAAAGACGATATTTGCCGAGCGCGATACGGCTATCACGATGCTGGCTCAACGCGATCCCGCCTCGGTGGACCGCTTGACCGTGGTTTACGAAACGTTCCAACAGACCATTTCGCCGGCCAAACCACCGTCAGAACCGTAAAAATATTGCACCTTTTCGCCGCGATGACGAGAGCCTTAAGCAGAGGTCGGTGTCTCTGCGCTTAGCGGTCCCGGCAGCCGGTCGTATTCATCCCGCAAGGCAAAGTAGCACTCGCATGACGCGGCCTCTAAAGCTGGAAGATCGAGGATCTTGATATGGGATCTGCTGTAGTCAATGATATTTTGCTCTTTTAATTTAATGGTCGACCTGGTTACGGTCGATCGGGTCACACCAAGCATCTCCGATATGAACCGTTGAGTCAGGCTAAACTTCGTCGACCGCATCCGATCGCTGACCTCAAGCAGCCAGCGGGCACAGCGCTGATCAAGGTCGTGGACGCGGTTGCAGCCGACATTCCGCGAAATGTGAGCGATGAAAGCCTGTGTATATTTGAGCATCACCGATCGCACGTCTGCATTATTGTCGAACTCGGCCCGTAACGGAGCCGCCGCGATCTTTAACGCTTGGCCCGGTACCTGAACAATGTATTCGGTCTCAGTGGTCTCGCTTCCACCCATAAATGCATTGATCCCGACCACCTCGCGGCTTCCAACTGCACCGGCCTCGATCGTTTTGTCATCGATCGTAATGGTGATCGAGATCATGCATGAGAGGGGAAAATAGAGAAATTTTATCTCCTCGCCTGGCTTGTGGACGATCTGCTTATTGGGCATCTTGACCAATTCAAGGTGATGCTCCAAACGCTCGAGAACGTGGCGCGGCAAATGCTCGAGCAAGATATTTTTCATGATTCGGCCCTCCCAACGCTCGCCGAGTGAGTTGGAGCCCTTTTAACCAACGCATCCGGAAGACGATATTTTGTTTAGCCAAATGCACTGGTTAGCCAACTCGTCGTCCGGTTATGAGCCGCACTACTTTTGCAAATTAACGAACAGCTTGTACGTGGGGCTGGCTAAATGCACCTCCGATGCATGCCGCCCCAGTCTTACTTTCACACGCCGCTGCCCTTTTTAGCCTCGCCGGCCCCTATACCAAAAGCCGCCTCCGCCAAACAGGAGTATCAACACGACTATTACGATAATAAGTGTAGTTGTGTCCATTGCCTTTTTCTCCTTTCACCTCGTTCCCATTCGATTTCCAACATCCTACTGCAAGCCGGGAAAACTTGCGCCCTGGAATTATATTCCACTGAATACAACAATTAAATTATACGCCCAGAGATTTGTCCAAACAATAAGGTAAACCATGAAAAAAGCCTCGCCCCTTTTGGAGCGAAGCCTCTTGAATTACAAACAATTAAACTGCATCCGTCCGCAAGTTGGGACGCTTGCGCCCGTGACCAGTTTGACTCCCCTCCTTGTCCAAGGAGGGGTGGATGCGGAATGCTTTTTAGTCCGCAGACGGGGTGGTGAGATCAGTATGACTCCCCTCCTGGTTTAAGGAGGGGTGGATGCGGGATGCTTTTTATTCCGCAGACGGGGTGGTGATTCACCTCTCAATATCCACAGACTTGACGTAGCCAAACAACCTCACCACCCCGTCACGCAAAAAACGCGTGCCACCCCTCCTTAGACAAGGAGGGGAGTACAGCAGAGACAAGGAGGGGAGTACAGCAGACAAAAAGCGGAAGTTATTGTTTTGAAGGTATCCAGGGCGTGGGTGTTTCGCCGCGATCGTACCAGCCGAAATTCGCACGGATGACATCGATTAGCCAGTCGATCTCTTTGAACACAAGATCATTCTCAAACCGGATCACGCGAATTCCGAAATGCCTCAGGAAGCGTGTGCGTTCGCTGTCGTGCGTTGCACCGGGAAGTGTCATATGGTCATAGCCGTCTAATTCCACGGCGAGCCGTTCCGTAGGGCAATAGAAATCCAGCACGTAACTGCCGATGCCATGCTGGCGGCGAAACTTTCGGC
>JBGSYT010000038.1:0-25011 GCA_041750855.1 Pyrinomonadaceae bacterium
ACAGACGGAGCGGTGGCTGGAAATCTACAACCACCACCGACCGCACGATTCGCTGGGAGGCATGCCTCCCAGCGAATATCTCACCAAACACAAAACCGGAAATGTGTATTCCTAGCTGGTACTAATTGCGGGAGGTTTACAGTTTTGAACGCGGTGCGACCATCTTTCGCGATCCTAATTTGCTTTCCGTCCCTGACGAAGAACACAGCGAGAATGAAGAAAGATGGATTACAATGGGTTTAGATGAGACTGGAATCTTGTTGGTAGTCTCTCACAGATTTCAAGGCTTAACCGCAGAAGTTTCGCGGATACGAATAATTTCGGCTAGAAAAGCAACAAAGAAAGAAACAGAACAATATGAAAAAGGAATATGATTTTTCAAAAGGAGTGAGGGGTAAGTTCCACAACCCGGACGGAGAATTTAATCTACCTATCTATCTGGAGCCGGAAGTGGCTGATTTCGTTGACAGATTGTCAGTTGAGAAGAAAGTTGATCGAAGTCAAATCGTCAATCGCCTTTTGAGAAAGGACATGGAGATCATTGATCTTTGATTACGGAGCTGGCCCGACGCCGCAAAGCTCTTCTCCGTCTCAACCACGACGGCATGCCGATCACGGCGGACAATATTTACCGGCAAATAAAAGGAAAGCTAGGTTAAAATAAAAGCATGAATGACCAGGCGCTTCTTGAGCGAATTACATTGAACCCGAAAGTGCTCGCCGGCAAGCCCGTGATAAAGGGGACTCGTCTTTCTGTGGAATTCATTCTTGGTCTGCTGGCGCATGGGGCCACCGTGGATGAGATCCTTGGGGAATACAAGGGATTGGCAGGAGAAGACATTCAGGCGTGCCTGTTGTTCGCAGGAGAGTCCTTGAGCCGAACGGATTTCATGCCGCTGGTCGTGGAGACCGCCTAGATGCGTTTTCTTGTTGACGAATCAACGGGGCCAAAAGTCGCCGACTGGCTTCGTGAACTTGGTCACGAGGTTTCTTCGATCTTTGACGAAGCTCAGGGAATCGGTGACGATACGATCTTGGAAAAGGCATTTTCCGAATCGTGGATCTTGATAACGAATGATAAGGACTTCGGCGAAATGATCTTTCGCGAGCGACGGCGGCATCACGGCGTGGTCTTTCTTCGATTGCATGATGAACGTTCGGCAAACAAGATCGCGGTCCTTAACAGTTTGCTTCGGGACCATTCCGAACGCCTCGAAGATCAGTTTGTCACCGTCACGGAAACGAAAGTGAGGTTCGCGTGAGCGGTAGTCATCGAAAAACCGCGACGCTCCGTTCCGCAGCCTGATGATGATCGAACTTGGCGTCGATGCATCGAAGCTCGTCTCCGTAGATCCCCTCCTGGCTGAGGACGGGGTGGACGCGTTTTCGCGGGCGGGGTGATGGGAGCTACAACGGCATGGCGATTAGTTCTGATAGTATTTTTAGACAAATAAAGCAGACCGTTCAACCTTGAATGATAGGAGCGATCTTATGGCACTAATCAAATGTCCCGATTGCGGAAGGGAGTTTTCTGATTTGGCTACCGTTTGTCCGAACTGTGCACGTCCTCGTGTTGCATCTACTTCCCAGGCAAGAAGCGCGGAGCCAACGAGGCACAATTATGGCGTTGGGTTTGTTACATACGTGGTAACTATCGTTGTGGGTTGGTTTTTGCTTTGGCTTGCAGAGGATGTTGGGCTGACAAGGGCGTTGGGATACACCTTTGTTATCGCTGGTTTGATTGGTCTTGTATCGATTGGATTTCGGGTTGTTTATAGGCTGCTGCAAAAAGTATAAGCCCTAGAACGAATCTTCGCTAACGAACAAAACCGCGACGCACAGTTTCCTAGCCTGTTGATGATTGAATTAGCAACGGAGGGGTCGAGGGCGGTTTCGGTCTCGAATTGCGAAGGCAAGCCTTTTTCTGCGAACATGTTTTTGAACTGATAATGACGCATTATTCGCTTAGACCTGTTCAAAATGAGTAATATTGCCACATCTTGTAGACTTCCAGCCATGCGATTTGTTCCGCTTTGTCTGATACTTGTATTGGCATTCTCGGGTTGTACCTCGAAAGAAAATGCCGAGATCGCAGTTTTGGAAGGTGAGGTGTTTGTTGTCACTCGCGGGCGAGAAAATGTTAAATTGGCCCTGGTGCAAATCATAATTTGCGAAACCGGGGTCAATGCGCCTACATATCCAACCGATTTTGTGGCAAACACCGTGACCAACTCAGATGGCAAATTTAGCGTCCACCTTTCAAAAGGCATGTATCGATTATTTGCGACCGCGACAAGATCTATCCCGTTCGGAACTGTTGAGAAGTATGAATGGGTTATCGATGTCAATTTAGTTAATGATCGTCAGACAATTATGCTCAGCAACCACAATCTTTCACCGGCAGATAAGTGGCCGGATAGCCTTCGGAGGCCAAGCAGTTGAGTTTAGGCATCTTTGAAAAAACAATGATCGAACTAACGCCGACGCCGCAAACCTCGTCTCGGTCCTCAATTACGACGGCACCCTGATCACCGCTGATGCCCAAAAGGCAACAATGCCATTTTTGTCTGGGGTTGATAAGGCTAGTTCCGGCTGAAACAAGTTAACGTCGAGATAGAGAATAGAGTAGGAGATGTCATGCGATATAGAGCAACAGCTAAACCGGCACCTGGGAATCCACTTGATTCAATCGGAGATACAAGTGGTAAATGGCTCGTAGAAATTATTGATGAAGGAAGGGGTGGTATCCCAGATAATAAGATTACGAAAATCATTAACAACCTTACTCATGAAGAAGCCGTAGCAAAAGTCAATGAATTAAACAAGAGTTATTTGACTCGGGAATATAGTGGATAGAACGATCTGAACTCTGCCGACAACAATGTCCATTCGCCGCTGCTCCCGGTTGTGCAACGCTGTTGCTATCGTCACTTCCGTTATAAACGCATTGCGATTGTAAAAGGTTAGCATACGTTCGACCAACATTTCGAAATCCGGCATTGCCCAGGAATGAGCTTGGATACACGGACACTTGAATGCGGATTGTAAAATGCGGAATCTAAAACGCCGGAGCGCCATCGTGGCGTGTTAAAATGAGACTAGTGAAGATTGAATACACAGCAGTTGTGAAACAAGATGGCGACTGGTGGATCGGATGGATAGAGGAAGTTCCGGGCGTTAATTGTCAGGAAGCCGCGTGTGAGGAATTGCTTGAAAGCCTTCGAGTCACGCTCAGCGAGGCATTGGAGTTTAATCGCTAAAAAGCTCTTTGCAATAATGAGTTAGAATTTTATGTCAATTATCACAGATATTGAAAAGCAGGCATTGAACCTACCCGAACAAGACCGGGCGAAACTTGCAGATCGGCTCATTGCGTCATTGCCGCCGGACTTTATCGATGATGAGGAGATCGAGGAAGCTTTAAGAAGAAGTCGAGAAATGGACAAAGACCCGAACCGGGCCATTACTTTAGAACTACTCGATGAGATGATCGCCAATCGGCCTCGTAAGAGATGAGAGTCCAACTCGACCCGGAGGTTTACTCCGACCTGCTCGAGATAATGGAGTATTACGATGAGGAGGCTGGAGCGGAAATGGCGACAAAATTCTATGTCGAATTTCGTCACTACGCGAAGGCGGCAGGCGAGCGGCCATATTCCTTCCCTCTGTACGGCAAGCTCCGCCGCGTAAATCTCGATAAATTTCCGCATCACTTCCTGTTTCAAATCGTGGACGAAAAGGAAGTGAGAATTCTAATCGTCAGACATAATCGCCGCCATCCGGATTTCGGCTTGGATCGATAATAGAGATATGATGCCGCCAGGAGGGTGGCGTTCCAGATATGACTTACGTACGATCAACATTCCGCCATCCGGCATTGCCGAAGAACGACCTGGGGTACACGGTCGATTATTACGAGGGCTCGCTTTCGACGCTGTGTGCGGGGTGCGGGCATGATTCGATCAACGCGGCGATCGTCGAGGCGTGTTGGCAGATGAATATCGAGCCGCACAAGGTCGCGAAGCTTTCGGGCATCGGCTGCTCGTCGAAATCCCCGGCGTACTTTTTGTCGAACTCGCATGGGTTCAACTCGGTACACGGCCGCATGCCTTCCGTGGCGACGGGTGCGAATCTAGCGAACCGCGACCTGATCTACTTCGGCGTCTCGGGCGACGGCGACACGGCGTCGATCGGGATGGGACAGTTCGTCCACATTGTCAGGCGGAACCTGAACATGGTCTATCTGGTGATGAACAACGGCTGTTACGGGCTGACCAAAGGGCAGGATTCCGCGACCGCCGACGCCGGTTCAAAGAGCAAAGCGGGAAGTGTCAATCTATTCGAAGCAATCGATCTTTCCAGCCTTGCGATCGAACTTGGAGCGACGTTTGTTGGGCAAAGTTTCTCAGGTGACAAAGATCAGCTCATCCCGCTGCTCCAGGCCGCGATGAGGCATAAGGGATTCGCATTGCTTAACGTCATCTCGCCCTGCGTTACTTTCAACAACAACGCCGGCTCGACGAAATCATACGACTATGTCCGGGAACATATTGAAGCGACGGCAACGATGGATTTTGTCCCCATGATGCGCGAGATCACCACAAGCTACGAGTCCGGAGCCATACAGGACCTGCTGATGCACGACGGCTCACAGATCCGCCTGCACAAGCTTGCGAAGAACTGGGACCCGATGGACCGGAATTCCGCGATGAACGCCATCCACCATGCGAAACAGCGAGGTGAGATCTTAACCGGGCTGCTGTTCATCGACGAGGGCTCAAACGACCTTCATGACATCCTAGGCACAAGCGAGCGGCCGCTCAACTCTCTCCGTGAAGCCGACCTCGTACCAGGAAGCAAGGCTCTGGATGCTCTCAACAAATCATTGAGGTAGAAGTTACTCGCCACTGAAGCCCACGGTAGAATTGCCATTAGTGGGCTCAGGAAAGAGATCACGAAAAAGGCGACCTTTGCAGCAGGCAGATCGAAAGGTTCACTCGGGACCGGCGCTCTGCCATTATTGTTTCACGTATAGCCGTTCGGCGTTCCAAAGCGAAAAGGGAAGGAACGAGGCCGGTGCAAAGTTGCCGACCCGGGCGTTTGCGGCCGAGGCGACATGACGAGACACGATCGGAATGATCGGCATCTCATCGGCAAAGATCGCCTGGATCTCGTTGAACATCTTGCGGCGTTCGTCCGAATTGCTCTCCTGCGATATCCGCATCACCAGTTCATCGACGCGTGCCTCCCATTCGGTCGCGGGCTTTTCCTGTTTGGGCCGCCATTGATGCACCGAGCCGGAGCTTTTCAGAAGCGTTGCAAACCCGGATGGATCGGTCCCTGTTTGAGATAGACCCATCAGAAGCGCGTCGTAGTCGAAGGTCGTTGACCAGCGTTCGCCCGCTCCCTGGATATCGATCGGTGCCACCTGCATTTCTATTCCAAGCTTGGCCAGATCCTCCTGGATCACCGCAGCCATCAACTTCCTCGGTTCGTTCTCGGCGGGAACGATGAGCGTGAACGCCACCCGATTGCCGGCGGCGTCGCTTAACTCCGGCCTGCCTGCGTTGTCGCGAACCGTGAATCCTGCTTCGGCCAAAAGTGCACGGGCCTTGTCCAGATCATATTCCGCTTTTGCCAGGTCGGGATCACGCCAGCGACGGTTTCCTATAGGTACGAATCCGTAAAGCGGCGTCGCAAGCCCCTGAAGAGCGTTCGTCGCGATCGAATCTCGGTCAACCGAATGCGCAACTGCACGCCGAAACCGCTTGTCGGCAAACCATTTGTACTTCGGCTGGTCTGCGAGCGATTCACCGCTCTTTTTCTCCGGATTCAGGTTGAACCACATGTGGTCAGTGCTCAACCCCGGCCCGGCATCGAACGGTTTAACTGAGCCCGCGGTCGTCTTTAATGCGGCGAAATCGGTTGCCCGAATGCGGTCGACCATGTCGATGGTGTTCTGTTGGAGGCGAGCGAACGCGTTGTTTGCGTCACCGACGATCTCGAGCACAAGAGACTCGAGGTAGGGAAGTTGATTGCCGGCTTCGTCCCGCTTCCAGTAATGCGGATTGCGTTTCAGCGTTATGCGTTCGCCGGGCTGAACTGCCTCCACGCTAAACGCTCCACTGGTTACCACGCTATTCGGATCGGCCGTTATCTTCCAGTGTTCAGCGAGCGTGCCGGACTGGAAGGCGCCTTCGAGAATATGCTTCGGCATGACCGCTATATTTTCGAGATAATTTTGGACAGCGGCAACTTTTTCAGGGAATACCATTTGCATCCTTCGCTCGTCGATGATCTTTGGCTGGATCTCCTTTCCGGCAACAAGGAGCGAATCGCGAAAGATACGCGACTGGGTTCGCGGGTCATAGATGCTCTTAATCGTAAACTCGACATCCGCAGTGGTTAGCGGGCGTCCGTCTGAGAATTTCAGCCCTTCGCGCAATGTGAGATCGACGGTCACGCCGTCAGGGCCGACCGTGTATGATTCGGCAAGCAGCGGGACATGTTCCTGTTTCGCGTGGTCGAACGCGACGAGCCGGTCATTTAGAACGAACAAGGTGACGATGACGGACGGCTCATCGTCCGCAAGAAAATAATTCAGCGTCTTGAGGGGCGCAGCGAGCCGGTAAACGATGGTTCCTCCGGACACACCTGTCTCCATGCCGGACGAAACCGCTGTCGGGGAATCCTTTGACACGGGCCCACCGCATGCGGCCATGATCGAAAAACAAAGTGCGGCTGCGAGTGATCGGGAAAGCATTCCATTAATCCAGGTCATAACGATGGTCTCCGTTCGATTGAGCGTGCTGTTTCGCGAGAGGCGGGAAGTCAGCCAAGTTTAAGTGGTTTCGTTTTGCAAATCAATCTTGCTTATTAAAGAATAGCGTTGGGCCGGGCAGATCTGTCCCGGAATGCAAACCCGGAAAGCAATGTTATCGTTCTTCATCAGAAAGGCCGTTCAGGGTTCGGTCATGCTGTTCGTTGTGTCGGCGATCACCTTCGCCTTGCTGTCGTCCGCCGGTGGCGACGCCCTCTCTGCCCTTCGCGAGAACCCTCAGGTGTCTGAGGAGACGATCGAGCGGCTGCGGGTCGTTTACGGCCTTGATCAGCCGGTTGCGACGAGATACGTACGCTGGCTCGGGGGCATTTTCCGCGGCGATCTCGGCGAGTCTTTCGTGTTTCGGACCGATGTCCGCCCGCTGATCTTTTCTCGATTTTACAACACATTCATCCTCGGCCTTACAGCTCTTGGGTTCGCGGTTTCGATCGCTGTTTCGCTTTCGTTCCTGCACGCAAGAACGAGAATACGCTACCTTGATAGGTTCATCTCGGTAGTCGTGCTTTTTACTGCGTCATCGCCGAGGCTGGTTTTGTCTTTGTTCGCATTGGCGATCGTGGTATCGCTTTCGGGCTCGGCAGTGGCTGTTCGCGACGGTTCGGTTGCGGCATTGTTTCTCGCCGCTTTTGTCTTGTCGGTCCCACTGATCGCGCTTTTTCTTTCGCAGATCCACACCGCGCTTCATCACGCGATGAAGGAGCCGTTCGTTCAATACGCACGAGCAAAAGGCCTCGGTGAGAACAGGGTGATCCTGAAACACGCATCGCGGGCCGCGATAGATCCGTTTCTGGCTGTGCTCGGGCTTTCTTTTGGTGCGGTCGTTGGCGGTTCGGTCATCGTTGAGACGGTGCTCGGTTGGCCGGGCTTGGGTGCACTTACAGTTTCGGCGGTGCGGTCGCGAGATGTTCCGCTGGTCATGGGAATCGTTGTCGTTAGTAGCACGGCGGTTTGGCTTGGCAATGCACTGGCGGAGTTGCTACAGCTTCTTAACGACAAGCGGCTGCGGGTCGCAGAGAGAGGCCAGATATAATGGGACGAAGCGGAAGACAAGAATCTCGTTCACGACGGGTCGTGCGTTATCTCGCGATGTCGATCATCGGCATTCTCGTTGCTGTGGTCTTGTTTGCCGATTTTATCGCGCCGTATGACGCTTCGTCACAGTCCCGACAGGAGCCGTCGGCGCCTCCGTCAGTGATCCGATTTCGTGATGGTGATGGCAGCTTCGTTTGGCCTTTTGTCTATTCGCGACGCCTTACCGATCCGCTTCGGTCCGAATATCAGGAGATCACAGATGAACGGCATCCGATCGCGCTTTTCGTTCAGGGCGAACCGTATAGTTTTTGGGGATTGTTTACTGCACGTACGCGCCTTATCGGCCTCGCGGGCGAAACACCGGGCACGCGGCTTTACTTTCTCGGGACTGATCAACTCGGGCGCGATCGCTTTTCGCGACTGATGTCGGCGATCCAATTCTCGCTGATCGTCTGCCCGGCCGGTGCAGCACTCGCATGTTTGATCGGCATCATGATCGGCCTTTTGAGCGGTTACGGCGGCCGCCTTCTTGATACATTCCTTATGGGCGCGGCCGATTCGATGCTCGCTTTGCCCACTCTCATTCTCATCCTCGCTGCTCGGGCCGCATTCCCGCTTGAACTTCCACCGACGCGGGCTGCGCTTTTGCTGATCGGGATATTCGCGCTCACCGGTTGGGCGGCAATGGCCCGGCTCACGCGAAGCCTTGTACGGGCCCTTAAGGCACGCGAATTTGTTCTCGCGGCCCGGGCGTCCGGCGTGACTGAAACACGAATTCTCGTTCGACACATTTTGCCCAATGCTGCACCCGCGATCGTATCGCAGGCGCTGGTAATGCTCCCCGCATTTCTGTTGGCCGAAGTAGCGCTCTCGTTCCTCGGTATAGGAGTACAGGAACCGCAGCCGAGCCTCGGTAATATGCTGGCAGCGGCCGGGGATATAACACAACTTTCGCTGCGACCGTTCCTCCTGCTCGCACCGGCGATCGTGATCTTCCTTTTCGTGCTTTCGGTTCGGCTCCTGGCCCAGGAAAGTCATCTTGATGACCACGCCTCGCCTGGTGCTGGAGTTTTGAGAACGTAGACCGGCCCGGCCGTTTTATACTGTTTCGTTTTTCTTTACCTGTTCTTTGCAGGGGTCGGGGCGTGACGCAGGCTTGATCGCCCCAACGTTGACTATTCGATCCCTTTGACGCACCGATCACCGGACGCTGTTGGTGACCTCGGATTTCGAAAAAATACCCGCCGATTCAAGCCTCGAACGACGAAACATAATTTCCTCAATGTGTGCGGTCGCACAGAAAAAGGCCGACTCAGATGCCACTATTTGGATAGGTAACGTTTTCCTGGACGATCTCTAAACGGCGTTTCCCAATTCAAGCAGCGATTGGTTGGCAGAAAGAACGTTTAGACTTCGTCGAATCAACGTTTTAGGGATATTTGTCGGCGGCAGATCAAGGGGTTTTGTAGGATGAAAGTGGAATCGATAAGAGTATTTAATGGTGTAAATTTTTATACTCATCAGGCGGCAGTTGTCGCAAGTCTTGATTACGAAACTTTTGGGGGGACGACCACACGGCAGTTCCCTGAGCTTCCCAACCGGTTGTTTGAGATATTCCCTTCGCTAATAAATCATCGCTGTGCTGACAAAAGCGGCGAGATGTTTTCTGCTCGGCTGGCCGAGGGAACTTACCTCGCACATGCGATGGAGCATGTAGCCCTTGAGATGTTCGATCAGATAGATACTGACCTTGATCGAAAGGGCCGATGTATATGCGGCACTGCACGCACCGAACATGATCGGCTAGTTGTAGAAACCCGGGCTCGCGAGGTGATGCAATATCTAATTCCGCGCGCGGTCGGGATCGTCGATGCTCTTGTACACGGGCAAGCGCCGATACTCGAGAACGTACTCGTTCCGGCCCGTGAGATCCTGAGCGATGTCGAGCTTGGCCCTAGCGGCCGATGCATTATCGACGCAGCGGAAAAGCTTGGCATTCCGTGGAGAAGAGAAAACGACTACAGCCTCGTACAGCTCGGATACGGGCGCAATCTGCACTTTGTCCAAGCGGCCGCGACCGATCTTTCGTCGGATATCGCGGTCGACATTGTCGGCGATAAAAACGAGACCAAAAATAGGCTTGAGAAATTTTCAATCCCCACGCCGCCCGGATGCATTGTCTCGAGCGAGGACGAGGCTGTTGCAGCTGTCGAGCAATTGCAGTTCCCCGTCGCGGTAAAACCTTTGAACGGGAATCAGGGAAACGGAGTCACGCTGGATATCGTTACTGCCGACGACGTCAGGTTAGCATTTCACCACGCACAGCAATTTTCTTCACGCGTCCTGATCGAAGAGCTTCTGCACGGCAATAATTACCGGGTCCTAGTAGTCGGCGGCAAGATGGTCGCCGCGAGCGAGCGGCAGCCCGGCAGGGTCACCGGCAATGGACGGCAAACGCTGCAGGAACTCGTTGATGCTGAGAACGAGAATCCGCTTCGCGGCGAGGGACACGAAAAACCGCTCACTAAGGTTAGGCTCACGCCGATCGTGATACAAAACCTATTAAAAAATGGCCTTTCCGTGAATTCAGTAATTCCGGAGGGCGAGGAAGTAGAGGTCTCGATCGGTATGAATCTCTCGACAGGCGGCACGGCTCGAGATGTGACCGACGATGTCCATCGCTCGGTACAGTTAATGTGCGAAAGAGCGGCGCGAGTTGTAAACCTGGATATTTGCGGCATAGACCTTATGCTGCGGGACATCTCCAAACCGCTGCCGCAGGCACGCGGCGGGATCATCGAGATCAATGCCGCTCCCGGGCTTCGTATGCATGTCCACCCGAGCGAGGGAAAGTCGCGCGACGTCGGCCGTGCCATCATCGAAATGCTCTACCCGGAGAATGCTCCGAGCCGCATACCGATCATCGCGGTAACCGGGACCAACGGGAAGACGACCGTGACCCGCATGATCTCGCACGTTCTAGGGGCAACGGGCCGAAATATCGGGACGACGACGACCGATGGGATTCTGCTAAACGGCGAAAGCATCGTTTTTCGGCGACACAACGGGACCGGCCTCGGCCAGAACGATCCTGAGCGACAAGATAGTCGATATCGCGGTGCTTGAGACGGCACGAGGCGGAATCTTAAGACGCGGCCTGGGCTGGGATTGGGCAGACATCGGCGTCGTCACAAACATTACCGAGGATCATATCGGCCAGGACGGCATTGAATCGGTAAAAGATCTCGTCGAAATAAAAGCGTTGATAGCCGAACGCGTCCGCGAAGGCGGCATGCTTATTCTAAATGCTGACGACGAAGAATCCGCCGATCTCATCAACCGACCCGCCATCGCGAAGACGCTGCGCGACATCGTTTTCTTTTCAACTCAGGAGGCGAATCCGATCATTCAGAGACACATGGACGCGGGGCGCACTGCTTACTTTCTGAAGGATGGATGGATCTCCGAATCACGAAAAGGCTCCGTCGAAAAACTGGTGGAAACGGCCCGGCTACCGGTAACGATCAACGGAACCGCGGAGTATCAGATCCAAAATGCGATGGCCGCAACCGCTGTCGCCCGAGGCATGGGCATGTCCGGAATAATGATCGCGGAGGCTCTCCGCACATTTAACTCCTACAGAAACAATCAGGGTCGAGCAAATATCTATCGCGCTGACGAAGGCTTCGTCGTTGTCGATTACGGCCACAATCCCAAGGCGATCGAGGTAATAGGCAAGATGATCTCACAATGGGGAATGCGAACTACCGGGATAATCAGCTTTCCCGGCGACCGTGCCGACGAGGTTATCCAAGCCGCCAGCAAGCAGGCCGCGAAAGCCTTTGACCGGATCATCATCAAGGGCGATAAAGGCCTAAGAGGCCGGCGGGAAGGCGAAGTCGCCGAGATGATGAAACGGACAATTAAAGCCAACGGCGGCCCGAAGGATATTACGTTCGAACCTGACGCGTACACGGCGTTCGAGCAGGCGGTTTCGACGATCGGAGCAAATGAGGTCGTCGTGTTCTTCTATGAAAAACTCGAACCGGCCAAGTTGATCCTTGAAAAATATCACGCTGTTCCAACGGGAAGTGTTTTGAACATCGTTGCGTCACCGATCACTGCGGGGGAACTCGCATGAGCACGTCCGCGATCCAAACTCTCTCAAATCCACACGGCACCGCGTTCAGTTCGTATGCTGAACTGCGCGACGGCAGACTCGTGCAGGTCGCCTTCCCCGCGCAAGACATTACCGGCGAAGCGCGGGAGGCTCACGACGCGTTGCAGCGGCATGTCACGAACGCTGACTTCCCATGCGTCGGAGCAAAGGCCTCGTTTAACGGAAACTTTTACCGTTACGGTTTCTACGACGAGATCAGTTCGCCGGATGCAACTTCAGGTCTGGCACACGACCTATGGTATTACGCGAAGGATCAATCCGCATTAAACACCAACTACGCGACATTTATCGCCAGTTTTCGCGGGCCGAAAGTAATGAATGAGGCGGAGTGGGAAAAACGCTTGTGGCAGCAGTTGCAAAGCCTGCACGAGATCGACCGATCGGATTGGGATGAGACGGTGTGCAGCGACCCGGGCGAATCTCAATTCTCATTCAGCTTTGCGGGAATTGGATTTTTCATTGTCGGGCTGCATCAGGGGGCGTCGCGGCTCTCGCGGAAGTTTGCCTGGCCGACGATGGTATTTAATGTGCACGCTCAGTTCGAAAGGCTTCGCGAAGAAGGGCTTTTTGAAAGAATGCAGTCCATGATCCGCACCCGCGACCTCAAACTTCAAGGTAGCCTGAATCCGAACCTCAGCGACTTTGGAAAGCAGAGCGAAGCGAAACAATACTCCGGCAGGCCCGTCGAAAAGGAGTGGAAATGCCCGTTTCACCGAGTCTTCGGACGCTGGATGAAAAAGCCGCATGAATAGGGAGTGAATATGTCCGAAAAGATCCACATCGAGCCGCAAAGCGGAACGGCATTCAAGCTAAAAAAGGGCCAAGTGTTGAAGATAATTGATGTCCAGGGCGAGCAAGTCGCAGATCTGATAGCTTTCGGAGCCGATGATAGAGCCGAATGGCTCTCGTCCGGCCGCACCATCGACTACGCAAATAGGATTTTCCTGACGACCGGCAATATTCTGTATTCCAACCGCAGCCGGCCAATGTTTCGCATCGGCGCCGATATAGTCGGCAAGCACGATTTCCTGCTCACGCCGTGCAGCCCCGAGACGTTTGAGATTCTCTACGACAACCACGTTTATGTCTCAAGCTGCTTCGAAAATATCTGCCGAAGTCTCGAACCATTCGGAATATCGCCCGACATGATCCCGACGACACTGAACGTGTTCATGAACGTAAACGTAGGTTCCGACGGCGAGCTAAGCATCGATCCGCCCACATCAAAAGCTGGCGATTTTACCGAGTTCATGGCAGAAATGGACCTCATTGTCTGTGTCACCGCCTGCTCCGCACCCAAGTCGAATAACGGCGGCTTCAAACCCATCGACGTTGAAATCCACTGATGTTGATCACGCAAGTACTTTTATCCCCTTAGACAGGCTGCGCAGCTAACCCGATTTTACTCTTTGCGTATATTGCGGTCTCTAAAATTTAAGCGGCCTTTCCTTTGGCATTGGAAGCGGCTAGCGTAGGTTTTGGCGGAACCATGCAGCGTGTTTCAAGATCAAACTTATAACCATCAGTCAGTACATTGATCATAATATTCGCGAGGGCGATACTCTGGCCCTCTTCCACATACGGAATGTCCGAATAGGTCATTTGACTGGCATCAAAGGACGTAATAGCCCCTTCGCCAAACACTTCGACCGTGTTTTTCTTTACGAGCATCGCGGTATTCTCATCGATTCCAAATCCGAGGTATTGCGGAAAATGAGCAACCGCCGTCAAGAGGCGCCCGTGCCGCCCTCGCTGCGAGAAGTGCGTGTCCACAACACAACTCGTGATCAAACCCGAACCCGCAGCCATTGCGACAGAGCCCATTCGCGGATTCGTTTCTTTATTGCCTTTAATTATCATTCCGCTTCCCATCATCGCAGCGCCCGCACTTGTGCCGGCAACGTTCACGTCATTCTCGAAGGCGTCAAAGATGGCGCCCTGTAACTTAGTGTCGCCCATCAGGCTTGTTATATGAAACTGATTTCCGCCGGTAAAGAATATGCCCGTAGCTTTAGTGACCGTCTCGACCGCCTCATCCTTCATCGCATCTTCCCGCTGCGCAACATCGATAAAGTCAACCGAGGCTACGTTCAGCTGTTTGAAGGTCTTGCCATAGACATCAGCAGACTTCTCGGGAACCTTTGTAGCCGTCGTCAGCACAACGATCCGAGCCTCGCTGCCCCCGGCGAGGTCGACGAACTCCCTCAGGATTACACACTCTTCATCTCGATCTTCCCCTCCGCCTATAGCAAAAACACGCCCTCGTGCATTTGCTCTCATTAACTCCGCCATAATTTCCACGCCCTAAGCTTGTCTAGTAAATTTAGCTTCAAATCAGTCAGAAGTCTGTGTGGTGGAGTACAGTCTGCGGGTCAGCCGCTCCTGAGCTCGATCCCAAAAGGTGATAAAGCGATCCGGGTCGGAGGGAAACTAGGTAAAACAAGCAGGTAGACAGCCACCAGGGACGACCGAGTCATTCCGTAAGTTATTGTTAATTAACCTAGTTAAGATGGTACACCCTGCAGGACTCAAACCTGCGACCTTCTGATCCGAAGTCAGACGCTCTATTCAACTGAGCTAAGGGTGCTCAAGAGAAAGTTTAGTGTGGTCGCAAATCGATTGCAAATCAGCGACCGTTGGTGTTTGCTCCGTTTGGCGCCGAAGATCCCGGGATCTTCTGTAGTTCGATCCGCAGGTATCTAACAACTTCACGGATCTCGGCCTCGCTCAACTTGTCCTTAAAGGCCGGCATTCCGTCTTCCTCGAGCCCTTCATAAATATAACGATAGATTCGAGCATCATCCATTTCCTTGATCTTCTTCGCGGTCAGGTCCTCGGGCGAGATCGAAGCACCTTCGATCTCGATGCGACCACCGGTCCCGTCTTCCTTGTGGCATAATGCGCAGTTATCCAGATACAGCTTTCTGCCGGTGGCCATCAGATCGGCCGTCGGTGCAGGAGCGGCCGTGCGGTCTCCATTGGAAGCAGTCATATTGCTATTTGACGGCGAATGCACGGTGCCGCCAGGTTGATCGCTGCACGACGCGATAAATATGCACATCGCCGCGAAGATTGACGAACAAACAACGATCTTTGTGAGTTTCTCTTTAGTTTCCATTGCGAGAAAGTCTAACCCAGCTTTCGTAAGGGGCAAAGCGGAAACTTTGAGCACCCCGGAAAGGCCGGCCATCAGCGATCCTCAATAAAGGGCCTTATCATTATCCTGTATCGATCGTTTGTAAATGGATGTGGAGACCGGACCGAACCTTCTCGGCCGCATTTGCTCGCAGAAAATAATTCATTTATCGTTCTCGTTAATATATATGCTGAAGAATCTTTTTTCGTTTTTCTCGTTGATAGCCGTTGGCTCGTTCATCTTTGCGTCTCCGGCGAATGCCCAAACAGTTGGCGACCATGTAGTTGCCTCGCAGCTTTCGTCTCCGGTCATAGTTCGCCGCGACGCCCGCAGCGTACCTTACATTGATGCCCGCAATGACCGTGACCTTTATTTTGTGCAGGGCTATGTCACGGCGAGTGATCGCCTTTGGCAGATGGACCTGCTGCGTCGGGTCGCGAGGGGCGAAACAGCCGAGATCTTCGGCCGCCAGGCCCTGGAAGAAGATAAGATGTGGCGGCGATATGGCTTCGCCGCAGTCGCGGAGAAGAGTCTTGAGTTTCTGTCTCCGGAACTAAAACAGGCCCTCGAAACCTATGCGGCCGGTGTCAATGCATATATCGCGTCGCTGCAAGCGGATGCCTTGCCCTCTGAATTCAGGATCCTCCAATATCGACCTCGAGAGTGGAGGCCAACGGATACCATCATAATCGGAAAGATCCTTGCCGAATCGCTGAGTTCGACCTGGCGACATGATCTGCAGCGGGCCGCATGGAATTCGCTCTCTGCCGACAAGCTGCGCGACCTGACGAATCGGGTAACGCCTTTCGATGTGATCCTTTTTGGGACCGACGGGAAGTCCGCAGGCACACCGTTGTACGACACAGTACTTCCAAAAGGGCCGTTTCCCATGGCCCAGGCCGACCATCTTGCCGCCGTCCGGGAACGATCGCTCGAGCGGGTCGGCTTATTCGCCGAAGAACTTGCGGCAAGCAACAATTGGGTGATCTCGGGAAAGTTGACTGCCGACGGAAAGCCGATCCTGGCAAACGATCCGCATCTTGCGGCGACAGCACCGGGAATCTGGTATATCACACATCTGTCCGCACCCGGTATAAGGGCTTCGGGCGTTACATTCCCCGGAGTTCCCGGGATCGTCCTGGGCCACAACGAGCATTTCGCGTGGGGTGCGACCAACGTCGGCCCGGACGTCCAGGACCTTTACCTTGAGACAATAGAAACCAATGCGGCAGATGGATCGGCGAGATACAAAACACCGGAAGGTTGGGCAGGGTTGACGGTACGGAAGGAACGAATCGTCGTGCGTTCAAGCCTAATGGGACGAGAGACCGAGACGATCGATTTCGATGTACAGGAGACCCGAAACGGCCCCATCATTCTCAACGAGAACGGCCGCAGCTATTCACTCAAGTGGACAGCCCGCGATCCAAAGAACAGCGAATTCGAAGCGTTCTTTAAGCTGAATCGCGGCCGCAACTGGGACGACTTTCGAAATGCTCTGTCTCGTTACGGCGGCGCGACTCAAAACTTTGTCTATGCAGATACGAAAGGAAATATCGGATGGCAGGTCGCCGGCCACATACCGCTGCGGCGCACCGGCCACGGAGAATTTCCATACGATGGCTCGACCAACGACGGCGATTGGACGGGAAGCATACCGCTTTCCGAGCTGCCGTTTCTTTACAATCCGCCAAGCGGTTTGATAATCACTGCTAACCAGCGCATCGTCGGGACCGATTATAAGTATCCACAAATGGTCCGAGAGACTGCATCCCCGTGGCGTGCACGACGGCTTCACGATCTACTTTCCGGCAAACGAAACATTACCCGCGACCAGGTCTCCGAAGCCCAACACGACGTATATAACATTCCGCTTTCTATGCTTGCCAAAGAGATCGTCGCATCGAATGCAGTATCCGCGAAGACCATCGAAACTTTGAAAAGCTGGGATGGAAGGATGACGGCGGATTCGAAGGCCGCGGTGGTCGCGAATGAAATCCGCAATTGTCTAGCAAGCCGGATCGCCGAAGCTAACAAACCGGCGCCGGTCGCGGCCGTGCGTGAACGCATCCTCTGGTGGGCCATAAAAGACCGGCCGGCAAGATGGCTGCCCGCAGGATTCAA
This sequence comes from Pyrinomonadaceae bacterium, assembly GCA_041750855.1. GTDB lineage: Bacteria > Acidobacteriota > Blastocatellia > Pyrinomonadales > Pyrinomonadaceae > OLB17. The sequence continues at coordinate 17,314 of JBGSYT010000038.1, forward strand.
GGATTACGATGAATTGATAAAGGCGTGTGATGAAAGTTCGAGAGCGGGGCTCGCCGCAGCAAATCGCCTAGGGCCGGACGAGTTGAAGTGGCGTTGGGACTTGATCTTCCGGGCTCGGTTTCCGCATCCGCTGGCGGCGGCTCCGTTGATCGGCGGCCAATTCCTTGTCGAACCAAAAGGCGTGAACGGCAGCGGGCAAACTCCAAACGTCGGGGCGTTCGTCTCTATGCGGCACATCGCAAGCCCGGGCAATTGGGACGCGACGCGCCTCGTCATACCGCTTGGCCAAAGCGGCGACAATCGCTCACCGCACTTCCGCGACCAGTTTGATGCATGGAATTCCGGCAAGGCGTCTGTCGTTCCGTTTACCGCATCGGCTGTGAATGCGGCAACCGTTAGAACCACGGAGTTTATGCCATCTGCGGCCAAATGATCACCTGCGGAGGGTTTCCAGACGATCAAGATAGTCCGCCAGGATGATCGATGCAGCCTCGCTGTTCACGAATTGCTTGGTGGCCTTCTTGGAAACGCCGCGTTGCCAGAGCCGGCCGCGGGCTTCGTATGAGGTAACTCGTTCATCCTGCAGCAGCACCGGGATATTCAGGGAAAGCGAAAACTTTCTCGCCGCATCCCGTGCATCCGCCGACATCGGGCTTTCCGTCCCGTCAAAGTTATACGGCAAACCAATAACAAGTGCCACGGCATCGAACTCGTCGAGAATGTCTTTAACGAGCAAAAGGGTCTTTTTCCAGCTGGTCCGCGTGATAGTGCGGACAGGTGATGCGATGGTTTGCAGCTCATCGGAAACGGCGACGCCGATGTGGACCGTTCCGAGATCAAGGGCGACCAGGCGACCGTTTGCCGGGGGCAGTATCGAACCTGTAAATTGCTCGGTATTAAGTGTTTCTTTATCCTGCACGTAAATTATATAATCGTAGGATCAAGTTTCGGCTAAAACAAATCGTCGAGTCGAAACGTAGTACAAAAGGTAGTTCTTATCACATGAGGTAATCTATGTCATTTCGGGGAAAGCTCTCGGTCCTGATGTTGTCCGCGGCGGTCGGTTTATATGCCGTAGTGGGCGGAATTCTCAGTCCGTGGACACGGGCCCAACAGCCGATCAACGATGCTGGAGCACAGATACGCATACTTCAATCGGTCCTGCAGCACATCGAGAACGATTATGTCGATGTGCCCAATCTGGAAAAGGTCCGGTTCGGCGCGTTGCGAGGGCTTGTCGGCGGGCTCGATCCTTACTCTTCTTATCTGACGCCGGAGCAGGTTGCAGAATACACGTCGGGCCGCTCGAATAAGAAGGCCGGGATCGGCGCTGAGTTTTCTCAGGTTTCGCTCTACCTCTATGTTGTCTCGGTAATGAAAGACTCGAATGCGGACAAGGCCGGTTTGCGTACCGGCGATGTGGTCGAGTATATCGAGAACCGTGCGACGCGCGACATTTCGCTTTTCGACGCGCGGCAGTTGATCTTCGGCGATGCCGGAACGGTCGTAAATCTTCGAGTTTTGCGGGCCGGAGAACGTCCACTCGCGATAAAGGTTACGCGTGGGGATTCTAAAGCTCCGCAGCCCGAGTCACGCATCGAGACCGGAAAGACAGGTGTGATCAAGGTCCACAGTCTTGAGGCCGGTGGTGCCGAACAGGTCAAGGCACAGCTTCAGGGCTTTCAGAAGCAGGGCGTGCAGAAGGTTGTTCTGGATCTTCGCGGCGTCGCCACAGGTACGATCGACGAGGCCGTTAATGTAGCAAATTTGTTTATAGGAAGCGGGGAACTCGCGAAAGTTATCGGCCGCGACAATAAACCCATAAAGACTTTCTCCGCCGATCCGGCGAAGGCCGTGTTCGATGGAAAGATGGCAGTTCTGATCGATCTTGGGACCGCCGGCCCCGGCGAGGTCGTGGCATCGGCCGTCCTCGATCGTAAAAGAGGCGAAGTTGTCGGCGAACGAAGCTTTGGTGCCGGGACCGAACAGCAGCTTTTCCCGCTTCGTGCGGGCGACGGGCTGCTTCTCACAACCGCCAAATGGGCTTCGCCGGCGGGTGTTCCATTTCTTGGCAGCGACAAGGACTCGATGGGCGTAAAGCCATCGGTCGAAGTTAAGCGGCCCGACACGCCGGCGCCGATCGAGGTAGAAGAACTGATCGAACAGCAGGAAGACCAGAATCAGAATCCGCAGCCGTCGCCGACACCTGCACCTACTCCGGAAGTAAAGAAGGCGGTGGAAGACATTCAATTGAAACGTGCGATCGAGTTGCTGCAGGACAAGGCACAGACCGCCGCGGCGACAAAAGCATCGTGAGGCACGAACCGATCACCTATGAAAACAGCCGGGCCACTGACCCGGCTTTTTCGTTGTTGCGGTCCATAAAGACTGTTAGAATCAGTGCAGGCACACCATGAATCGTCGATCTGCAGCCACGGTGTTATTTTTGCTGGCTTCCGCATTGTGCTCCCCGTCGCTCGTTTTTTCGCAATCCAGCAGCCAGGAATTTCCGACGCCGGTCGTAACAAATGAGGTCTCGGCCGTTATCAAGGCCCGAGCCGTCGGCGATCCGCGTTTGACCACGTATTATTATCTTCTTCAGGGCGAGCAGGGCGATATTTTTCTTAACCTTGTCACCAGAAACTTTAGCGGCGATATCGATGTTTTCACACAGAACGGCCTGCGGCCGCTCGCGAAGATAGTGGTCCTCGCGGAGTTTGGAGAAAGCGAGACCGGGCGAGCGATCTATTTACGCAGGCCCGAGAAACTGCTGCTGCGAATACAGGGACGAACGCCGAACGACGATCCCGCTTCATTCACGTTCAAGTTCGCCGGAAGTTTTGCAGCCATGAACCCCGACGACCAACGCGCGGCGCCCGAGATGCCCAAAGTTAGCGCGGAAACGGCTGGCCAGGTACGAGTCAGCACTGCCGGGACGATCCTTCCGCGAGAAAGAGAAACTGTAAGGCCCGAGGCGGAGACAAAGGATGAGGATCGGGCCGATCGAGCTAAAGCAGAGGCCGTACTCCCACCTGCGTCTGCTGAGTCGCCGGAGGAAAAGGCCGGCGCCGAAAAGGACACGGAAACAGTACCTGCGGCGAAAGCTGACCCGAAGTTGGTGACTTCCGATGGCCAGCCGCCGGTAGAACTTGTCGTCACCGAGACCCTTAAGACTGAACCGGAACCTTCGACACCGCCGGCGAACCAGGGAAAACTGGGGAGAGCTGTCGCACCTGCACGGCCTCCGACGCGATCGGCCAGTAGAAATTCGAAGGCCGTCGTACGAGGATCGGAAAAGAAAACCGAAGAAACAACTGAAGCTTTGGCCGCAACACCGAGATCGGATCAGATCGTTGTTCCCAGCGAAGAAAAGTTGGTTGTGCCTGAGGAGAAAAAGGATGCCGCTTCAGCCGACCCGCTCGCTGCGGTAACCTTTGTAATCCAGTTCAAGAACGGCACTAGTTTTGAGAAAAAAATGAATGAGGTTCTTTCGTTCTCGATGAACGACGGCGTCCTGGTGGTAATTCTCAAGAACGGAACTACCACCCGCTATCCGATCGCCGAGGTGGCACGGGTTAGCATCGAAAATCCCAGCCAGAACTAAGCGTAGCTATGCAGGCCCGGCAACAGGTAACTGACGCCGAGATACGTAAAGATCACGAGAAGAAAACCGAGTATCGCAAAGTACGCCGAGCTTCTTCCGGACCATCCCCGTGAAATACGTGTGTGAAGGAAAGCGGCATAGGTCAGCCAGGCGACCAACGCACCAGTTTCCTTTGAATCGAAGCCCCACGGCCTGCCCCACGATTCGTTTGCCCAGATCGCCCCGGTGATAAGCAGCATCGCCAGCCCTGCAAACGCCAGGCACGCCGTCTTGTACATAAGCCCGTCAAGCGATTCCAGCGACGGCAGCCTTTCACGGAGCTTCTCCGTTCTGAACGCGAAGATCATTACGAAAATAGTTCCCGCCAGCCCCGTCAACAAACCGGCAAGTTCGACAGGGTTTGTGTTCAGGTTCAGGTACATCTTGTCGCCGTTAGCCTGAAAATACGAGCGCCCGGCCTGTTCGAATTGTGCCGGCGTGATGGCTGAGAATTCCTGTGCGGTAAGCTGTTCACGTTCCGCTATTGCTCGACCGGCGGTGTTGTACTGGGCGGTATTGGCAGCCAGTTGCTGGCCGAGTCTCGCGTTCACGTCCGTTGTTCCCTTAATGCCCGAGACAAGAAGGCCGACGGCGACCAATTGAGCGACGAGCGAGAGTTTCAGTAAAAAATGGCCGATGGTGCGGGCTTTTTCGTTTTGCTGATGGAGATAAACTGCAAAGGCGATTATTACGCCAAGCGAGATGATGCCAGCCGCCACCAGGGCCGGGCCGACAAACGGTATCTCCAGCCTGAACGGGGCTGAGAAAGGCTTTCCGCCGGAGAGGTTCGGCAGGAACAATCCAGCGCGATAAGTGAATTCGGTAAAGACCGAGAACTTGCTGATGGTCGCGATAACGGAAAGAATAAAAACATTGGCCCATATCGCCATTGCCTCGACCTTCGCATTATCTTTTAACAGATAGATCACCGCGATCGCGAAACATACAAGCGCGACGCCGTAACTCAATGAAGCGACGCCCACATGGATCGGCCGCCAATAAGAATCGAGCACGGGCGGAAGGTCGATGAACTCGCCGCCGATGAAGCGTGCAAGCGTCAGGATCAAAGCGGCAAGCGGAAGCGTGAACGCACTTAACACCTGGAAATTAGAGCGGCGGGCCAGCAGCAGCGTTGTTATTCCGGCACCGAAAGCAAAGGCGATACTGTAGTCATAGAGATTGGCTAGCGGGATATAACGAAATATCCACGGTGTCTCCATGTTACCGGCGAGGCGCATTTCTGCGATCTCATGTTCGTAGGCCGCCACCCATCGCACAAGCCAGCTCGAGAGATTGAAGAAGACGCCGATGGTCGCCGTCCACAGACCGAGTTTCCGGGCCATTTCCGACGGTGCATAAAGATTTGTCAGATGAAATAGGGCGGCCATGATATAAGCCGCCAGCGCGATCATCATCAATGCCCCATCCGCGATGAACAACTCACCGAATTGGATCCTTAAACCCAGGACGACAATCGCTCCAACCACTGCGATGGCCGCCGGAAGATATGAACCTAGCTGCGAACCATTCAAGTGCTGATCGATCTCTCTTTCGCTGATCTCACGTGCCATAAAACCTCTTAATATTTCGAGAAAAATGCTTTGTGGGAAAGTTCAAGCCTTAAAAGTCTCATTATACTTTATGTTAGCGAAGATGCCCGGCTCGTCCGTCGAGCGACCGGCCCGGACACTCTGGCAAAACACGTCTATCCATCGCTTTCGTTTTTAGATCCGCCACGAACCGCTGCTGCCAGCCGGCCGAATTTCTCTTCGAAGCCCACGTGGTTACGGTTCGTGTTGCCGCCTAGAACTACTTCGCAGCCGCCGTTCTCCGATGGACGCACAAGCGCCCACACCCGCCGGTGCGAGAAAAAGAAAACGAACATCAAAGCGCCCATCAGCCCGAAGCCGCCAAAATACCATGCGATAAAGGCACCGTTGTATGGATCGTATTTGATCGACAGTACATGCGCAAAAGGTGATTTTTCAAACTCCGCCAACACCCATTTGTAGCCTAATTTTGCGGCACCGACCGGCATATTCGCGGCAATGCTTCCCGCAAAGGCGAACACTTGTGTCCGCTGTCCGCCCGGTGGTGTCACGTTCAACACCGCTGCGGGCCGATTGTAGTCTCCCGACCGCGTGTCCGGGTTACCGCTCGAATTAAACGCGAAGTCCGGTAGAAATTGGTCATACTCGATCAGCGTCCCATCGGGCAAGGTGACCGAACCCATACGCGGAATGTCGACATAAAATGGCTGCCCGGAACCTTCGGGTGTAACTTCCAGTTTGATGTTCCGTGCGTGGCCGACCGGGATCGTCTGTGCCTGGAAAAATCGGTAACCGCGATAGGTGAACGGCTTGTTCATGCTGATATCGGCGATGATAGTGCCGTATTCGGGGTCATCGACCTTCATCTGCGTCCGCCAATCCAGCGTATTCGTGACGTCGATCGATCCGCCCGGATCGACCAGTTTTTGCTGGATGTCAGTGCAGGTCATCGTGAAGGGAAGCTGCACATCGAATTTTTCTTTCTTGTCCAGATCGAATTGGATCATCTGGATCTTGTCGGTCGCGTCGCCCGGGATCATTCGAACATCTGCATCAAAACCCGTACGCAGGGCTACGAAATGACCGAGGAAAAGGGTAAGAAGCGAGACGTGAACAATGTATGCGCCCAGACGATTTATTCGTCCCGACTCTCCAAAGATCACGGTAACCGGCGTCACGACCTTTTTATCGAAATCCTTGATGCCCGCGTCGTCAATTTGATAAGTGGTTATCTGCTTTTCGGATACCGTGGCCTTGAGGCCATGCTTGCGAAACACCGATCTGATCCTATCGGCTTCTGACGAAACGTCGGTCCCATAATTTTCGATGACCGCGTTCTCCTTTTGCCCAAGCAGCCAGTCGCGTGTCGCCGTCAACTTCGGCTTGGAAAAATACTGCTCCCACATCGACGGAAATCGGTCGATCGATGCAAGGATAATGTTGAGCGAAAGCAAAAGAAGCAGCAGGTTGTAATACCAGCTGTGATAGATATCGAAAAATCCGAGCGTGCCAAAAACTATTCGTTCAGCGGGCGTAAGAGAAGCGAAATAGGTATCGAAGCCGCTGACGTTCTGTTGGATGATAAGCATGCCTATCATCGACAGAGCTACCAGAATGCACAGAAGCACTACGCCCAAACGAACCGAACTGAGAAAGTTAAGTAATCGGTCTACTATTGGGATAGCGGGTTTCGGGACATCGCCGGCCTTTAATGTTTCTTGTGCGGCTGACATTTCCTGTTAACAAAATGATAGCCCACTGCTTTTTGTTTGTCATCCCGATGTTTATTAGCATTGCTTTGATGATAAAGTAGCCGATGGTGACCGGGTACGAGTTGGAAATCCGATCTGAACCGGATATCCTAATCCGAACGCTAGGTCTTGACCGATCCAATTAATAGTACGGATGAGTGCAACAGCCGCAGAGATTGAGGAAACAAAGATCTTCGGTGCCCGCGACCGGATCGCCGCATTTGCCGAGCTGACGAAGCCGCGCATCGCTTTTATGCTTGTGCTCGTGGCGGCAGCGGGATTTTTCCTTGGGACAAAGGGGGCATTCGAGTACGGTTTGTTCGCGAATGCGATGACCGCGATCGCTCTTCTTGCTTTCGGGGTCGCTACCCTCAATCAAGTGATCGAGCGGCGGACGGATGCAATGATGGACAGGACGCTCGGAAGGCCGATACCCACTGGCCGCATCTCGCCGAACGAGGCACTTGTTTTCGGAATCGTTCTGTGTGCAGCGAGCCTAATTTCCCTTTATTTCCTCGTGAACCCATTGACGGCCGCCCTGGGCCTTAGCGTGATCGTAGGCTACGTTTTTCTATATACACCGCTAAAAACGAGGACATCCGTATCGACCGCCATCGGCGCGGTGCCTGGAGCGATGCCTCCATTGATGGGCTGGACGGCGGCGGCGAATGAAATATCGCTCGGCGCGTGGTCGCTGTTCGCGTTTCTTTTCCTGTGGCAGTTCCCGCATTTTCTGGCGATCGCCTGGATGTAT
>JBGSYT010000039.1:0-4445 GCA_041750855.1 Pyrinomonadaceae bacterium
GAACCAAAGAGGCGAGTAATCGGCCCTCCGCCTCATGTCGCGAAAGGATTTCTACTCGTTGCTTCGAGACAGGACAAACAAGTTTGTCCAAATAATCCGCATCCAAATCCATCTGGTTATTCGATCAGCGTTGCGCGGTCCTTTCCGGCAGCGATGGCAAGCAACCCCTGACGCAACAGATGATAACAATTCGAGTTCCGGTCTCCAATCCTGTTAACCTTTCAGGACCGAATTCACACAAAAACTACCAGTGTTAAGGGTTGAGTCGGTAAATTCGCGGACGGTTTGTCGCGATGCCTTTTTACAAGGAGCGCTCCATTTATTATTCTCAATCTCGATGGGATTACCCCTTGTTGCAATTATCGGCCGGCCAAATGTTGGTAAGTCCACACTTTTTAACCGGCTCACAGGTTCGCGTAAAGCCATTGTCGGCGATGAGCCCGGTATTACCCGCGACCGCATTTTCGGCATCGTTGAATGGCGGTCGAAAGCGTTTGAACTGGTCGACACGGGTGGGATCGTTCCCGACGACGATGCGATAATCGCTTCCAATATTTTCAGGCAAGCCGGTTTTGCGATCGAAAGGTCTGAGGCGATCATTTGGGTCGTCGATGCCCGAGCCGGCGTAACTCCGCTGGATGAAGAAATCGCACTTTTTCTTCGAAATACCGGTAAACCCGTCTTTATTGCCGCGAACAAGTCCGAAACGCAGAAGATCGAGGCCGAAGCTGCCGAGTTTCATCGTTTCGGCTTCGATCTGACCCCGATCTCCGCCGAACACGGAACCTCAGTCGGCGACCTGCTCGACAAGATCTTTGAGTCCATCACTCCCAGTCTTGATGCTCTGAAACAGGAACAGGAGCATCTTGACCTTGACCAAGACTTGATAATTGAAACCGCTCCATCCGAAAGGATAATCCGGCTTGCGATCATCGGCCGTCCGAACGTCGGAAAATCCTCGCTGCTAAACCAGATTCTCGGAGAGGAAAGGGTCATAGTCTCGCCGATCGCAGGCACAACACGCGATGCCATCGATACAGATTTCGAATCCGAAGGCCGCCAATTTCAATTGATTGACACAGCGGGCATTCGCCGGAAGGGGAAGACCACGGAAATGGCAGAAAAGCTCTCGGTGGTCATGGCAAGAAAGGCTCTTGAGCGGGCCGATGTGGCGATCCTGTTGATCGACGCAGTCGAGGGTGTAACTCACCTCGACGCGAACATCGCCGGTTATGCGGTAGACTCCGGATGCTCCGTTTTGATCGCCGTCAACAAGTGGGATGTGGTCGAAGAAAAGACAACTAACACTATCTATGACTTCGAGAGGAGCATCCGCCAACAGATGAAATTCCTCGATTGGGCACCCATCGTCTCCATCTCGGCACTTACGTCTCAAAGAGTATCGAAGCTCTTGCCGATGGCGATCGATGCAGATGAGGCCCGGAATTTTCGAGTGCCGACGTCCCAACTAAACAAATTCTTTGAAGAGAACGTTCTCCAGCCTCGCGGTGGAACGGCACAGGCTCCCGTTAAAGGCGGTGTTTCAAGAGTGAAGGTACAATACATCACCCAGGGTGGCCTTCGCCCGCCGCTTTTCGTGCTTTTCACCTCAGGCGGCAGCCGGTCTGAACTCCATTTTTCTTACTTGAGGTATATTGAAAATAGACTTCGTGCAGAGTTCGGGTTTTTTGCAACCCCGATCAGGCTAAAACAAAAACACAAGTCACGATCGCTTGGCCAGCGGACGAAAGCGTCCGGCCGCTCGTGACCTACTCTCGATCTTAAATGGAAATCGTTTTACTAGGGATTCGATTGATACTTTTCGGCGTATTCGCGATCGCGGGTATTTCGAAACTGCTCGATCGCAAGGGCTCCGAGTCTGCATTACATGATTTCGGTGTACCGAAAGATTTGGTTAGCCTGCTTGCTATCGCCTTACCGATCTTTGAGCTGGTTTTGGCGACAAGTTTCCTTCTTAATTCATATTCCTGGTTTGGCGCGGTGGGAGCGCTTGTTCTGCTGCTTGGTTTTACGGGAGGAATGATCTGGCAGATCGCCAAGGGGCGTGCACCTGATTGTCATTGTTTTGGGCAGCTTCACAGTGAGCCGGTCGGCACGAAGAGCCTTATCCGCAACGTGGTCCTTATCGTTCTTGCCGCAGCGCTGCTCGGAGCCGGACAAGGGAATCAGGGAGCCGAGATCGCCTCGACGACGGGCGCACTGGTCCAGTCGGCCGGATTGCTCTTTTTGATCGTTCTTAGCATGGTTCTACTTGGTTATGTTGTAAAGCTGTCGCGGCAACAGTCCGAAATTCTTCGACGACTGAATTTGTCAGACGCCGGAACTTTTGAGATCGGCCCGGTCGAAAGAAACGAAGCAGGCGATCCAACGGATGGTTTACCGATCGGAGCCCCGATGCCGGATCACGAGCTTACCCGCCTGGACGGTACCGGCCTGAGCGTCAGCGAGATCCTTGCGGCAAATCGACCGTCGCTTTTCATGTTTGTGGGAGCTGGCTGTGCCCCCTGCGATGGCTTGATGTCAGAGATCGAGGAATGGGAAAGAGAATTAACTGATCGCCTCAGCATTATTTTTGTCTCGCATGGTCCAATTCAGGAAAATCGCGAAAAATTCGAACGCGAGGGAAGGACAGTGCTTGTCGAAGGCGATCGTAAACTGGCTCTTTCGGTCAATGCAAAATGGACGCCGACCGCCCTTTTTGTGGGTTCGGACGGGAAGATCGCCAGCCACATTGCTGCGGGCGATGTTGCCATTCGCCGACTGATAGAGCAGATAAAACTTCGTGACCTGAGTAAGGAATTTGTTTATTTTCTTGGCATGAACGGACATCGCCGACCGAATATCGGCGAGTCTGTCCCAAGGTTTTCCCTTACCGATATTGCCGGACGAACGATCACTGAAAATGACTTGCTGGGACGGCGAACGCTTATCGCGTTTTCAAGCCCGACCTGCGGGCACTGCGCGAAATTGATGAAGCAGGTGCGGGACTGGGAATCCGAACGAAAGGACGGTGATCCACAGATGATCATCTTTACGGACGGCGATGCCGAGCAGGAATCGAAGCTGGGATTATCGACAACGATGATCTCCGACAAGGATTACAAGAATGCATCGCGGTTCGGGATGCGCGGCGTGCCGTCGGCGGTTCTGGTCAACGAAGAGGGCATTATCGTCACGGAAGCAGCGATCGGCCCAGAGAATATTTGGTCTTTGATCGGCAGAAAACCGGCGGAACGATGATCGCCCTTGATCTACAATTCAATTTGTCCCATTAAGACAGTTTACGAATGCAAGTTCCGATCGAGTGGAAGGTGACCGACCGTGACGGCGAGGCACGTGCAGGGTTGATAAAGACCAGGCGTGGGACCATCGAGACGCCGGTGTTTATGCCGGTTGGCACTCAGGGAGCCGTCAAAGGCGTTCGGTTTGAATGGTTGGAAAGCGAACTCGATGCCCGGATAATCCTCGGAAATACCTATCACCTCTTTCTCCGCCCCGGTACCGACGTGATCCAAAAGCTCGGGGGGCTGCACAAATTTTCATCGTGGCAGAGGGCACTGTTGACCGATTCCGGAGGGTTTCAGGTTTTCTCGCTTTCGGATCTTCGAAAGTTGACCGAAGAAGGGGTTGAGTTTCGCTCGCACATCGACGGGGCATCAAAGTTTCTTTCTCCGGAAGTTTCGATGGAGGTCCAGGCCGCGCTCGGTGCCGAGATCGTCATGGCATTTGACGAATGTCCGCCTGGCAACGTTGAAAAAGAAGCCGCAAGAAAAAGTCTCGAATTGACTGCACGTTGGGCGATCAGGTCTAAGAAGCGATTCAACGAGCTTCAAGAAGATGGTGCAGATATGGGATCAACGCCGAAAGCGGCTCCGTTAGCCGGATCTTCCGATGGCACCTACGTTTCAGGCCAGCAGGCGTTATTCGGCATCGTTCAGGGAGCAGGGTATCTTGATCTTCGGCTTGAAAGTCTAGAACGCACTGTCGAGATCGGATTTGACGGTTACGCCATCGGAGGCCTAAGTGTCGGCGAAGAGAAAAGCGTTATGTATTCTGTTCTAGCCGACCTGGTACCCCGAATGCCCGACGCCCGCCCGAGATACCTGATGGGCGTTGGCTCGCCGGAGGACCTGATCGAGGCTGTCGGACACGGCATCGACATGTTCGATTGTGTAATGCCGACCCGAAACGGCCGCACCGGCGGTGCATTCACTTCACTCGGGAAAATAAACATCCGCAACGCACGATTCATCGACGACGAATCACCTATTGACCCTGGCTGCGCATGCTCGGTTTGCGGGCGTTATTCAAGAGCCTACATTCGCCATCTTTATCAGGCAGGTGAAATGGGAGCCGCGACTTTGATCTCCCACCATAACCTTGCATTCTACCTTGACACGATGCGTCGCATTCGGCAATCTATC
>JBGSYT010000040.1:0-2923 GCA_041750855.1 Pyrinomonadaceae bacterium
TGCCCGACCGACGAGACCTTCAAATTCCTTGAAGACGTGCTGGACGAAACGATCAAGCTGTTCCCCGATTCGCCCTACATCCACATCGGCGGCGACGAGGTGCTGAAAGATTATTGGAAGGAATCGGCGTTCGTCCAGGAACTCAAGAAACGCGAGAACCTTAAGGATGAATACGAAGTGCAATCGTATTTCATTCGCCGGATTGAAAAATTCGTCAGTTCGAAAGGCAAAAAGATCATCGGCTGGGACGAGATACTCGAAGGTGGCATTGCCCCGAACGCGACCATAATGAGCTGGCGCGGAATGCGCGGCGGCATCGCGGCGGCAAAGGCCGGACACGACGTGATAATGACGCCGACCGATTTCGTCTATTTCGACTACGGCCAGGGCGATCCGGCATACGAGCCGCTGAATATCGGCGGCTACGTACCGCTCGAAAAGGTCTATTCGTTTGAACCCGTTCCGCCGGAACTCACCGCCGAAGAATCAAAATATATTCTCGGCGGACAGGCGAATATCTGGACCGAATATATCGAAACACCGCAGCAAGTCGAATATATGGCTTTCCCGCGAATGCTCGCATTGTCAGAAGTTCTCTGGTCGCAAAAAGAAGATCGCAATTTCGATGATTTTAAACGCCGTTTGAACACGCTCTTGCCGCAGCTTGATGAGCAGGGCGTGAATTACCGCATTCCGGAACCGGGCGGCTTGGAGAATATCGTAACGGAGAACGAGAAAGTTTCTATCGAACTACAACCTGCGGCTGGCACGCGTGTGCTTTACACAACCGATGGCTCCACGCCGAACGACTCTTCCCCGGTTTACACGAAGCCGATCGAGATGGTATCGAACGAAGGTGAGATCAAATCGCTAAAGACAATCGTCGTGAATTCTGTTGGACGAAAGAGCGTTGTCTATGCGGCGACCATTGTTCGCGGAACTATGCGGGAACCGGACCAAACGGACGCTACCAAACCGGGACTGAATTTGAACTTCGTGGTTCCGAATGAGAATGCGGCTCTAACGGGTATATCCGAAAACGGTGAAACGCGTTCCACCAATCTAAACCAATTTGCCCAACGCGCCGATCTGAAGAAACCTTTTGCGGTTACGTTTGACGGCTACTTCCGCGTGCCTGCAGATGGCGTTTATGAATTTCAGGTGGATTCAACGTGGGACGCGACCGTAGTGCTCGGCGATAATAAGATAATCGACGACGCAGGTACCAAGGACCGCAAGATCCGCTCGGCGATCGTGCCTTTGAAGGCCGGTTTGCACAAGATGTCTTTGCGTTATAATCACCGCGGAGGCGAACCACATTTCCGCTTCCGCTGGGGCATAAAGGGCCGCGGCCTGACCCAAGCCTGGGGCGGCGAGTTTGTGCATTAGCCGGGAACGCAGGCGCCCTCGCCTGCAAAGCGTCCGTCTGGACGCTGACGGTGTGCAAATCGAAAAACTAACGTCGGAGGAACCGACGTTGCAGGCGAGGGCGCCTGCGTTCCAGTCATTAAAATGAATACAGATAAACACAGATTAGGTCGTCGGTCTTCTGGTATCGGCATTTGGCTTTTGCTGTTCACTATTCACTGTTCGCTATTCACTGCCGTCGCCCAGACGCGCGACTACACCCGGTGGGTCAATCCGTTCATCGGCACCGGCGGCCACGGGCACACATTTCCCGGTGCGACGATGCCCTTCGGGATGGTCCAGCTCTCGCCTGACACACGCATCGACAACTGGGACGGTTCTTCGGGCTATCACTATTCCGACGACATCATCTACGGTTTTTCACACACGCATCTAAGCGGCACGGGCATCCCTGATGGCGCGGATATTTTGTTCATGCCAACCGTCGGTGAACCGCAATTCTTCGCGAAGGAAGGCGACAAGTCGGTAAACGGTTACGCCTCAAAATTCTCTCACGCTAACGAAAGTGCCGAGCCCGGATACTACTCGGTGAAGTTAGATGACGATGGGATTCTAGCCGAGATGACCACGACAAAGCGGGTTGGCTTCCACCGGTACGCGTTTCCGCAGTCAGAGCAAGTCAATGTGATGCTCGATCTTATCTGGCGCGATCGACTGGATGATGCAAAGCTCATCGTACTTGATCAGCGGCAATTTGTCGGTTATCGGAGATCTTCGTCATGGGCTAAGAATCAGAAGGTCTATTTCGCCGGTGAGTTTTCTGAGCCCTTTTTGCCGGCTGTTGTTTTCATTGATAGTCCGCAAGCCCGGTCCATGACAAATTCCTTGTCGAGTAGAATCGTACGTCCATTTCAGTTCAAGACAGGCAAGGAAAAGACCGTTCTGTTAAAAGTAGCCATCTCGTACGTCTCCATCGAAGGTGCGCGGAAGAATCTCGAAGCCGAACTGCCGCACTGGGATTTTGATAGGGTGCGGGCGGATGCAAAAGCGGCGTGGAACAAAGAGCTTTCTAAGATAGAGGTCTCCGGCGGCACGGACGAGCAGACGACTAATTTCTACACCGCTCTCTATCACACTATGATCCACCCGAACGTCTTTAACGACGTTGACGGCAACTACCTCGGCCACGACCGCAAGATCCATCAATTGCCAGGATATTTGAACCGCAAAGACGCAGAGACGCAGAGAGGAAGAAACGGTAGAACGGATAGTCTTAAAAACTTCGCGTCTCCGCGTCTCGGCGGTGAAAAGTCAGAACAGTACACAGTTTTCTCGCTCTGGGACACGTTCCGGGCGGCGCATCCGCTTTATACGATCATCGATCAAAAGCGGACGGTCGATTACATCAATTCGTTCATTCGCATTTATGAACAGGGTGGGCGGCTGCCGGTTTGGGAACTTTGGGGCGAAGAAACCGACACAATGATCGGGTATCACTCCGTGAGCGTGATCGCCGACGCAATGGCAAAAGGCATCAAAGGTTTCGATTACGAAA
>JBGSYT010000041.1:0-2462 GCA_041750855.1 Pyrinomonadaceae bacterium
CCGCCACGGTTAACTTCCGAGTTAACAGTGCTGTCCTTTCGCCGGAGGCAAAAGCCTCGCTTGGCGAAGTGGCCGCTGCCGCAGCGACATTAAAGGGATATGTGATCGAGGTAACGGGCTTTGCGTCGGCCGTGGGAAATGCTCGAGCAAACAAGCTTCTGAGTGACCGGCGTGCACAGGCTGTCCGTTCTTACCTTATCGAAACTCACAACGTGCCGCTGCGTCGCCTGACCGATTCATATGGGTTTGGTACGATGCACGCGGTCGCGGATAATTCGACCAGGGAAGGCCGAGAGCAAAATCGGCGTGTTGAGGTCAAGCTTCTCGTAAGCCGCGGCATCAACCAGAATGTCGAAATAACATCGCAGACTCTCGATTCTAACGAAGAATAATCAATCCGAAAGGCATCGGTGGAGAGTGATCGAATTTACACTTACTCCGATGCCTTTATTCTCCACGGTTCTCCCCGGTAAACAATTCAGATCTATATGCTGAACAGAAGGTTAATAAGCACCTCATTCTTGCTGACGGCTGTAATCGGTTTGATGATCGTTGTTCCCGGGCAAACGCCGCCTGGAAACGATGAGATCATCAAGGTTCAGTCGCGTCTGATCGTCGTGCCTGTTTCGGTCACCGACGCAACAGGGCAGCCGGTTCTCGGCCTTAACGCCCAAAACTTTCGCCTTTCCGAAGAAGGTCGGCCTCAGGAGATCGATCAGGTTAGCGATGCGGAAAATACTCCGCTTGAGATAGCACTACTTATCGACGTTTCCGGCAGCGTAAACCCACTATTCGACTTTCAGATAAAGGCCGCCGCGCAGTTCCTTGAGACTGTGATGAAAGCAGAGGACAAGGCCACAATATTTCTTATCGGCGACAAGCCGATTTCACTCCTGGCCAGGGAAAATGCATCCCAGGCAGCCGCCCGGCTGCGTACGATCGTGCCGTCAGGTAAATTCACAGCTTTTTATGACACCGTCGCGACCGCCGCACGCTATCTGCAAAAGAATGCACCGGTTCGAAGCCGGCGTGTGATCGTCGCCCTTACAGACGGTGAAGACAACTGGAGCGAACTGACCCGCGAGGCCGAAAAGGCGAATTATCGGGATATCGATATCAACCGGCTCACGAGTGAAAAGAGAAATCAGTTGGCGGCTCGGACCGACGCAGCACACGTAGCCGCGCAGAGCAGCATTTTACGAGATCTGCAGAACGCCGATACGGTATTTTATGTGATAAACCCAGCAGGTGATTCGTACAAATTAAACACGATCAGTAGACGGGCGCAGATCGGAATGGCCAGGTTTGCCAACGAAACCGGTGGAACGGCTTTCCTCCCTCGGTTCCATTCGACGAATATGAAGGACCCGCTTCAGAACGCGGGAAATGCCAGACGAAACGAAGCCACGCTCGAACAAATATTCAAGCAGCTTTCCAGCGAGCTGCGGGCCCAATATCTGATTCAATATTACTCCGAAGCTGAATTCCCGCATAACCGGTTCGTGAAGGTGAACATTGGCGTGACGAATCGCAACGACGTCAAAGTACGATCTCGCGAAGGGTATTACGTCAAGAAATAAGGCTTTTCACAACCCTCGAAAAAATCTACAGCCCGGCCCGTTTGAAAGACCTGACACCTGTCACCGTCGCGCATGATAAAAGCAGGCGTGGTCGTTTGTCGTGCAGATCAACCCGCGAGTTGTCAGAAGCCTTTTACAACCCGTCGCCCTTGCCGCAGAACTGCGCCAGATATTAGCCCAGGGTATTTGCCTTTCTATTCCGCATTCCGCATTGAGTACCGCCCTTAGTACGTCGAGCCTCAAATGACCGCCGTCGAGAGCGCGAAGAGCGATCTCGACGGCAGGAGCTAAAACCAACCGTGCGATAGCCAGAATGGCTCTCACCTTTTGAGCACGGGAAAAGAACTGGTATATTATCGGCACTAACTCGAGGATCGATTCTCCCGATGCGATATTTAAAATACTCACAGGCGGTTTACGCCGCCGGCATCGCGAACAGTACGCTTGCCATGGTAATGATCTACGAAGCGTGGAGGGCAAGGATCTAGTGTCTCGCCTTACGGATCTGATCACACAGGTAAAGGCCCGCGATGCGGAGTTGGCCAAGGAACTGGCACGAGAATTCAAGGCGCTCTCGTCCCGGCTGCCGTTCGGACTCAATTTTGAACGGCATAGCCCTGAGAGCGTCGAACTGCCGGGACGTCCCGTACGAAAGGGGGATAAGGTGCGAGTGCTTCCGCTCCGAGGTTCGACAAAGAAAGGCCATCAGCAACTGTGGCGCGTGCTAAGCGTCCAGCGGGTAAAAAATACGCGAGTCGCTTGCATTGAGGCTGCAAACGGAAACGACGTTGAGAGCCGCGAGGTGCCGATTGATGATCTGGTCGTCGTTGCCGAATTCCGAGACTACATTTATCCTGGACTTGTCAGCACCGGCAAGGTGAC
>JBGSYT010000042.1:0-7227 GCA_041750855.1 Pyrinomonadaceae bacterium
CCGATCTACGGCAAGTCTCGTGATGCTGCCATCTCACCGGACGGCAAATATGTGGTTTATATCGTTGACGAGGGTGGTCAGCAGAGCCTCTGGAGGCGACAGATCGCGACGACCAGCAATGTTCAGATCGTTCCCTCGGGCGATGGCCGATACACGGGGCTGGTTTTTACTCCCGATAGCAATTACATCACGTTCGTTAAGCGGGAAAATGCTGACCTGCCTCTGGCGCTCTTCCAAATGCCCGTGCTGGGTGGCAATCAAAAAAAGGTGATATCGAATATTTCCGGCGGCGTCGGTTATTCACCGGATGGTAAGCAGATGGCTTTCGTGCGGCAGGGCTTTCCGGCAACGGGTGAAAGTTCATTGCTGATCGCCAATGCCGACGGAACGGAAGAACGAATAGTCGCAACGCTCAAAAGCCCGGAATTCTTTACCAACGTCGGAGGGCAGATCCCCGCATGGTCACCGGACGGCAAAGCAATTGCCTCTATAGCCGCTGACCTCACAGCGACTGGGTTAAAGGTCGTCGAAGTGCAAGTCGCAGACGGATCGATCAGAGACATTGGTGTGCAAGGGTGGCATTACCTCAGGCGAATCGCGTGGCTCCCGGATAAAAGCGGTTTTCTCGTTCTGGGTACGGACAAATCGTCCGGCCGTTATAATCAACAAATTTGGAGCATCTCTTACCCTGACGGTGAAGTTGGCAGGATCACTACCGACTCACAGAATTACACCGCTATGAGTGTGTCGGCAGATTCTGGAGCGCTCGTCGCCATACAATTTAACGTTCTTTCCAATATCTGGATCGCCCCGAACGGAGACGCGGCTAAAGCCACCCAGATCAGATCAGGCGGCAACAATCTCGATGGTGTCGGGTCTCTAGCTTGGACACCCGACGGCAGGATCGTCTATAGCTCTCTGGCGAGCGGCATTCAGGATCTCTGGATCATGAATGGTGACGGCAGCGGTCAAAAGCAGCTTACCGCCGAGTCGGGCAGAAGCTTTGAGGCTGCCGTTGCGCCTGACGGCCGCTATATAGTTTACACATCCGGGCGTGAGGAGGGGCACAATATCTGGCGAATGGACAATGACGGCGCCAACCCGATGCAACTGACAAGCGGCAATATCGACGATGACGCTGCCGTCTCCCCTGACTCTCGATGGGTGATCTACGATTCGCGTAGTTCTGGCGAGTGGAACATCTGGAAAGTTTCAATTGACGGGGGCGATCCCGTTAAGTTGACCGATTCTTCTAGTCGTGAGGTGCGAATCTCGCCCGACGGCAAGTTGATCGCCTCCCAATATCGCGAGGACGTCAATTCGCCGTGGCGGTATGCCATTTTCCCGTTTGAAGGTGGAAAACCGATCCAGGTTTTCGATCTGGCCGGCAACGACCAATTTGGGTGGTCAGAAGACTCTCGTTCAATGATCTACAATGACACGCTTGGCGGAGTGGGAAACATCTGGAGCTATCCCTTGGACGGCGGTCCGCCAAAGCAATTGACGAACTTTAAGACCGAACAAATTTACAATTTCGATTGGTCCGCTGACGGCAAACAACTCGTTCTCGCCCGCGGTACGACGACCAGCGACGTAGTGTTGATAAAGGATTTTAGGTGAAATGATCTTTGATCAACTCACCCGATAAATATGAAACGATGCCCTGAATGCAGGCGGTTATTAACGACGACACGCTGCAGTATTGTCTCGATCATGGGAATGCGCTCGCGGAAGTCAAAGTGATGACAATCGGCACACATTATGATAATTTAATTTTGTGAAAACTTACGCTTGGAATCCGGAAAAGAACGACATGTTGCGAACGGGCCGGGGAATCTCGTTTGAGGACATTGTGTTTCACATAGAGGCCGGGGACGCGGTGGATATTTTCGCTCACCCGAATCAATCAAAATATCCGCAGCAGCAGATAATCGTCGTTTGTGTGGAAGATTATGCCTATCTCGTGCCGTTCGTTGAAAATGATGAAGAAATATTTCTAAAGACGATCATCCCGAGCAGCAAAGCCACTAGAAGATATCTTGGAGAAAAAGATGAATAAACTGGACATTGAAGAAAAGGAAATATTGGCCGCTTACAACAGCAGTAAGACGGTTTCACTTCCCGGTGTTAAAAAAGAACTTGCCCGGCATCGCAAGGTAGCCGAGAGCACATTTAAAAAAGACGCCCGGATCAACATTCGTATCGCATCACGCGATCTTCGTGCTCTGCAAAAGCGCGCATTGGCCGAAGGCATACCATATCAGACACTGATCGCCAGCATTTTGCATAAATACGCGGAAAACCGCCCAACCTAATTCATACCAAAGGCTATGAAACGCTGCCCTGAATGCAGACGGGATTATTACGACGACACGCTGCTGTATTGTCTCGACGACGGCAATGCGTTGCTCGTCGGCCCTGCGTCCGTTGATGAACCGGCGACGGCGATACTTCACTCGACGGCTGCGTCGGGCGAAGCGCCGACCCGCACGTCGGACGCGGATAGAGAAGGTCGTAAATCAACAGCTCGTCCTGAAGACTCGGTTTCTCGGGGGCTTTCGATGCGAAATGCGGTCATCGCCGGTGTCCTTGGGGCTGCCGTTATCGCGGTGCTTGGGTTTGGCGGCTATTGGTATTTTAGCGACGGCTCGGCGGATTCGATCAACTCCATCGCGGTCCTCCCCTTCGAAAACGCAGGCGGCTTCGCAGATTCCGAATATCTTTCCGACGGAATTTCGGAAGCGCTGATCAACAGCCTGACCGAATTACAACAATTGAGAGTGATCGCGCGGGGCACTGCATTCCGTTACAAAGGTAAGGAGATCGACCCGAAAGCGGTCGGGAACGAACTAAACGTCAGGGCTGTGCTGATGGGACGGGTGCGTCAGGTCGGTGATTCCCTGAATGTTCAGGTCGATCTTGTCGATACTTCGACCGGCGCCCAGCTTTGGGGCCGGGAATACGAGCGCAAGGTCTCAGATGCTCTCTCGATCAAACAGGCGATCACGCGCGAAGTGACGGAGAACCTAAGACTGCGGCTTAGCGGCGAACAGCAGCAAGAGTTGACGAGACGCGACACGACCAACGCGGAAGCCTATCAGTCCTACATGCGGGGCCGCTTTCATTGGAATAAGCGCACTGCGGAAAATATAAGCCGGGCGATCCATGAATTTCAGCAGGCGATCGAGCGCGATCCCAATTATGCTCTCAGTTATGTCGGATTGGCCGATGCCTACTTCGTGCAGGTGCAATACGCTGGCGTGCCTGCAAACGAGACGCTTCCGAAAGCCAGAGAGGCGATCGACAAAGCTCTTCAGATCGACAGATCGCTGCCGGAGGCTCATGTATCTTTGGCAGCCGTACATCAGGCTCAATGGCAATGGGCGGAGGCTGAGGAGGAATTCAAACGGGCCATCAGTCTCAACCCCAATTACCCAACCGCGCATCACTGGTACGCTACATATAATATGGCGAGGCGCCGGTTTGACATCTCTCTAAAAGAGATCTCGCGAGCAATGGAGCTTGACCCCCTTTCACCGATCATCGGCACATCGAAGGCGTTTGTCCATCTCTTGCAAGAAAACCCCGAGACGGCGATTGAAGAATGCAAGAGAGTTATTGAGATCGATCCGAACTTTCCATCGGCTTACCATCATTTAGGGTGGGCTTACCTTAAACAGCGGCAGTATGCCGAGGCAACCGCGGCGTTTGAACGAGCGGTCGAATTGTCGGGAAGAGCCGGCTTCTATTTGAGCGACTTGGGATATGGCTATACAGTTACGGGACGGCGTGGCGATGCATTGGCGGTGCTGAAAGAACTGGAAGGGAAATACGCTGGGCGCGAGGCGTACGGGTTACATTTAGCCGGCGTGCATGTTGGGCTCGGGGAAAAAGATCAGGCATTCGCTTGGCTTGAAAAGGATTTTCAGCAGCGAGGCGGCAACGAGCTGCCGTCTGTGACATTTAGATTTGCGTTTGATGGTCTCCGCAGCGACCCGCGCTACGCGGACCTCGTTCGCCGCATGGGGCTTGAGCCCTGACCGATTATTAAAGCAGAAACGATGAAACGATGCCCCGAATGCAGAAAGGATTATTTGGACGATAGCTTGTTGTATTGTCTCGATGACGGAACGCCGCTGGTGCAGGGCACCGTATCGGACGAACCCGTGACCGCGATATTGTCGGGAGGTCCGGCTTTGGGCGAGCGGCCGACGCGCTATATTGGGGCGGCACATGAGACCAATGTTCCCGCTGGTCCCACGACCGACGGGGAAACGAGGGTCAAGTCGGCATATGCCGCATTGCGTGATCCCCGTACCGGGTGGATCGTGTCAGGTGTCCTTCTCATGGCAGTCGCAGGCCTGGGGTTTTTCGCATACATACGCTCAGGCGGGCAACAAGCTCGGTCTTCCCCGATCGTTCGTTATGAGGTCGCAGCGCCTGACAAGACGTCCTTCAATCTGGTGCGGTGGCCGTCGATCACCCTGTCGCCGGATGGATCCACCCTCGTTACCACAGGGAGCACGGAGGGCAGTTGGCGGCTTTACGCACGCCGGCGAGACGAAACAGCTATAAAGCCGATCGTGGGGACCGAAGGAGCATCAAATCCCGTTTTCTCGCCTGACGGAAAATGGATAGCATTTCTCGCGGACCGCACGTTAAAAAAGGCCACACTCGATGGGCAGGTGGAAACGCTTACGAAGGTGGACGACTCTCGCGGTATAGGATGGGCCGGCGAAGACAGTTTGATCTACACGCCGGACGCGGCTGAGGGACTGTTCCGAATATCGGCGGACGGCGGTGAGGCCCAACGCATAACTGAACCTGACGCTGCAAAGAATGAACGCACACACCGATGGCCACAGGTCCTGCCGGATGGCAAAACCGTGATATTCACGCTCGGCACCGTCGATAGCCCTGACAGTTACGAAAAGTCGGACATCGTCGCCTTCAACATGGCCACGGGCGCGAGTCAGGTCATTTTGCAGGGGGCAAGCATCGCCCGCTATTCGCCCACTGGCCATTTGATCTTTGCGCGGGAGGGCAGTCTTTACGGCGTTGTTTTCGATGCAGGAACTTTGTCGGTTAGCGGCAAGCCTCAGTTGGTGCTGCAGGGCGTAGCCGGAGACGAAACGACCGGTATGGTTCATTTTGCGATCGCAGAGGACGGCACGCTGGCGTATGTGCCGGGCGGCTCGGGCGCCAATATGCGGCGGATCGCCTGGGTTGACCGGAAAGGACTCGTTCAGCAAACCGAACTTGCACCTGCCCAATACAACGACGTGCGGCTGTCACCTGACGGTTCCCGTGCGGCGATATTGACCGGATCAACCGGCAGCGGTGACGTTTGGGTATTTGATCTGGTGCGAGGAACGTCGACTCGGTTGACCTTCAACACCAGGAACTCGACGCCGATATGGTCCGCGGACGGAAAAGACATTTGCTACGCTGAGATCGATCCCGGCATGCCAACGTCTACAACCATTATGTGCAAGCCCGCCGACGGCAGTCGCGATGCGGAACCGATCGCTTCACTGGGGGGCACTTCGTATCTAAAGGCGATCACTCCCGATGGTCTCTTGGCGATCGTCGACTCTGAGCGAAACACAAGTGACAGCAACATTGTCCAATTGAAGCTCGACCAAGGTGCCACTCCGACAGATCTGGTAAGAACTCCGTTCTCTGAGTACGCGTCGGCCCTTGCACCAGACGGCCGCTGGCTGGCCTACCAGTCTAATGAAAGCGGCCGGCCCGAGATCTATGTACGAGACATGTCTGGAGCCGGCGGACGCTGGCAGATCTCGACTGCCGGGGGTGTTGAGCCGCGCTGGTCACACGACGGTCGTGAACTATACTACAGGAACTTCAGTCAATTGATGAGCGTTGCCGTCACGACAGCCTCGACGTTCCAAGCCGGAAAGCCCGAGCCGCTCTTTGAAGGCATCTTCGATCTGCGGACAAACAGCGGCATCACGTACGACGTTGATCCGAAAGGAAACCGCTTTTTGATGATGCGCCCCGCCGAAGAGAGCACTGCTTCTTCGGTGATGATAGTTTTGAATTGGTTCGACGAACTACGCCGCCTCGTGCCCGCACAACAATAGCTATGAAACGATGCCCTGAATGCAGACGCGATTATTACGACGACACGCTGCTGTATTGTCTCGACGATGGAAATGCGCTCCTCGAAGGCCCGGCGACGGCCTCCGTGTCAGAACCGGGAGCGATAGCGACTGGGTTCCCATCGGACGAACCGCAAACCGCGATCTTGCACTCGACGGCTGCACCGGGCGAAGCTCCGACTCGTGCGCAGATTCATACTACGGAACAGACCGCCATTCTAAGCACAGGAGCGGAGGCAGAGCCTCGGGAATCTTTGAGTGGGCTTTCGGAAAGGCAGAGCCTTTCCGCACATCGAGCGGCAAAGCCGCTAATCGCTGCGGTGGTTGCGGCTGCTGTCCTTGTCAGCGGTTTCTTCGGGTATCGGTATTTCAATGCCCCAGGTGGTGGTTCTGGTTCGATCAACTCCGTCGCTGTCCTTCCATTTGAAAACCGAAGCGGAAGTGCGGACACGGATTATCTATCTGACGGTCTGGCCGAGTCACTTATTTACCGCCTTTCGCAACTGCCGAATCTGAAAGTCAGCCCGACAAGTTCCGTATTTCGCTACAAAGGCAAAGAAACTGACCCGCAAGTTGTCGCCAAAGAACTAGGTGTTGATTCGGTGTTGACCGGACGCATCGCGCAGCGCGGCGATAACCTGACCATCAGCGTCAATCTGGTTGATACGCGAAACGGCAAATCTTTGTGGGGCGAGCAATACGAACGCAAGATGTCGGAACTGTTGGCAACGCAAAGAGAGATAACCACCGAGATTACGAATAATCTGAAACTGAAACTGTCGGGCGAAGGCGAGCAGAAATTAGCAAAGACATACACCACGAGCAACGAAGCGTATCAGCTTTATTTGAAGGGGCGTTATCATTATCTCAAACGCACCAAAGATAATTTCCACACGCTCGGTATCGAGTATTACGAGCAGGCGATAAAGCTCGACCCGAACTTTGCCCTCGCGTATGTCGGCATCGCCAACTCCTACGCGATAATGCCTTCGTATGCTTTTATCTCACAACAAGAAGCCATTCCAAAATCGAAAGCGGCGGCGCAAAAAGCCTTGGCGATTGACCCGACGCTTGCCGAAGCGCATTCGGCTCTGGCGTATTCGCT
>JBGSYT010000043.1:0-3095 GCA_041750855.1 Pyrinomonadaceae bacterium
TGATATCGACGTGGTCGCGGTTGTTCTTTTCCGAAGGGTCTTTCAATGCCGCCATTACCCGGTCGCGCTTAGCTGGGTCGTCATCAACCAGATCGGCTATCTTTAGGACGGTGCCATCAGCGGTCTTAACGAGCTGAAATCCGGTTTTCGGATCGGTACCCTGCCATTCGCCGAGTTCCTCGATGATGTGCTCGACCTCGCGAATCTTGTCTTTTGTGCTTTCCTTGGAATTGACGTTCGGTATGTGCAGGATCGTCTTGTCCTGCGGATTTAGTACATTCAGGATCTCGTCGGTATAAGAGCCGGTATAGAAAAAATAGCCGAGGTCGAGCGTCTTTAGATATTGATAGCCGTTGAGTTGCTCGTAGTAGGTATAGGTTACCGTGTCGAAGCGCGACTCGTCGTCCGGGTGCAACACAGCCTCTGCATCGCCGCGAAAATAGGAGCCGGTCATGGCTACGATATGAGTTTTGTCGCGGGACATCAGCTCTCGAACGTGTTCGCCAAGCTTGTTGCCAGGGTTCGCCGAGATGTGGTGAAACTCGTCCACGGCGATAAGGCGATCGTCGAATGATTCCGCTCCGAACTTATCCATGGCGAAACGGAACGTTGCATGAGTGCAAACAAGCGTCTTGTCATCGCTTTCCAGAAATTTCTTCACCGCATCGACTTTGCCGTTTGTGTCGGCACCCGGGGCGTCACATAGATTCCATCTCGGTTGGACCTTCCAATCTGCCCAAAAGCCAAACTCGGTCAATGGCTCATTCTGAAAGCTCGCCCCGATGGACCGTTCCGGCACCACAATGATCGCTTGCTTGAGCTTTTGGTTTGCCAGCTTGTCTAGTGCGATAAACATCAATGCGCGGCTCTTGCCCGAGGCCGGTGGAGATTTAATAAGCAGATATTGCTCTCCGCGTTTCTGATAGGCACGCTCCTGCATCGGACGCATTCCGAGTGAATTCGAACTCGTGGATTTGCCGTCTTGCGCGTATGTGACGGAAATTGACGGAATGGGAACTGATTTGCTCATAGGGCGGTTACCTTTGTTTCGTTTGCGGCCGTTTTCTTCGCCGTCATCTGCGTATAGAGTTCGAAGAGCTTTTCCAGCCGTTCGGTGTCGTTCTTAAACCGGCGACCGATGTAAATACGCTCCAGTGTTTCATCATTATGCTCGTGAGCCTCGCGAAGGTTCGCCGGCATTTTCTCGGGATCATAAAGCTCGGCAATCGTGGCCGGAAAGTGAGCTTCGCGAGCCAGCAAGATCTCCTCGGCACAATGCGTCAGATCGATTTTGTTTTGGTCGGTGAACGAAGGAACCGGAAAAGTGTTCCAGCCGAGGGTGTTAGTATACGAGAAATCCGTCCGCATCCTCGCACAGACGGCAGAAACCCATGCTAAGTTTAGGCGTGAACAGATAAGTGCAAGCGGCCAGAGAGCCTTCCCGGAAATAGTAAAGGCCTTGTTTGAGACGACTGTTCCGGCAGGCAAAACGTTAGCTGGCAGATAAGGGCGATTTTCCGAGCTAATAACGGGAACGCAAATGACAGGTGATTCCGGAATCGGTTTGCGTTCATCAAATCGATGAGGCCACTTGGCGGCTTTGATCGTGCCGGCTTTTTTGCTTGCACTACGGAAACTGCGAACCTTCTCAATCCTCTCGTTCAAACTAGGTTCGGATTGTGCCGCTTGAATTTGATTGTCTTCAATCCAAATGCAAAAGCGTGAACTCCCAGCGATCAACTCACGTGAACCAACAAATGGACGGATGAACGTCCTTCTAGCTTCTTCACCTAGTTTGAGAGAAGCGAGTTCGTCATGTTCTAGGATTAGATGGCCGCCATCAGTCGGGGAATTTCCTCGCGCCATTTCTGGAAGGCCAGACAAACTACTCGACCGCGGATGGACAATTACATTGGGCCCGGGAATCAGGTAAGGATTAATGTTCGCGGCTTCCTTAACAATCGTCTGGCCACCTTCTGAAAGAGAGTAAAGTCTTTTGGTGTTCTGCGTTTTGTTCGCGAGACCCACGATAACAACGGTGACCCCCGCATTGTGACTCGCTAAGTTCGCCCATTTAAAAGACGTGTGTCCAAAGACGATTTCGTGGTCGGCGGCCAGAATAGCAGGCCATAGCGTGGAAACCTGTTGACCTTGGATTATCGAATTCGTAGCCACAAATGCGGACGCCGCTCGCGTGTGACCGCCATAAATAACGGCTTTCATGAACCAGCCGGCGACATAGTCGAGGCTCCTCCAGCCATTCACTCGGCGTTCACATATCATCGAAAGATCTGCTTTCTGTTGATCCGATTGCCATTTGCTGCCGAGATAAGGCGGGTTCCCGCAGATGTACGTTTCGCCGCCTTCATTTTCGAAATCAATTTCCGTCTGATCCAGGGGCGTGCTGAAGAGGTCGTCGGCGTAGATTTTTACACCCGTACCGGTCGGTGGGCAAACGCTCAACCAATCGAGCCGCAAAGCGTTGCCGCAAACGATCCAGTTAGCAGCATCAAGCGGTAGAAACTCTGCAAGAGCGAGCTTTTGACCGCGATAGAGTAGATCCGACTGATACTCAGCGATGATGAGTGCGAGGCGGGCAATCTCGGCCGGAAAATTGCGAAGCTCGATGCCTCGAAAATTATTGATTGGGATGTCGGTGGGACGTTCTGCCTCGCCTCGCCGCTTGTTAATCTCTGCTTCGATCTCCCGCATCTGCTTATAGGCGATAACGAGGAAATTACCTGATCCGCAAGCAGGGTCAAAGACGCGAATTCGGGCGATACGTTGGCGCAGATTCAGGAGCTTGCGGGCATTGTCACCTGCTTCCTCAAGCTGAGTTCGCAGGTCATCGAGGAAGAGCGGGTTTAGCACCTTGAGGATGTTCGGCACGCTCGTATAATGCATTCCAAGCGCACCGCGTTCCTCATCATCCGCCACGGCCTGGATCATCGATCCAAAAATATCCGGGTTGATCTTTGTCCAATCGAGACTGCCGACATGCAGCAAATATGAGCGAGCGATGCGACTAAAGCGAGGTACGTCTGAACTGCCCGAGAAGAGACCGCCGTTCACGTATGGAAAGGTGTTCGCCCAAC
>JBGSYT010000044.1:0-3393 GCA_041750855.1 Pyrinomonadaceae bacterium
GATTCGCCGATCGCTCCGCTGTTGATCAAGGCGAGCGGAGCGGGGAAACAGGTGACGGCTGTTATTGAGATCAAGGCGAGATTTGACGAGGCCAACAACATTGAATGGGCCAAACGGATGGAAGAGGCCGGCGTCCACGTCGTTTACGGGATCCTCGGACTGAAAACGCATTGTAAAGCCACCCTGATCGTCCGCAGCGAGGATGAAGAACTGATCCGCTATGTTCACATCGCGACCGGTAACTATAATCCCGAGACCTCGGCATTTTATACCGATCTTGGCCTTCTGACTGCCGACCGGGAGATCGGCGAGGACGTGACCGAACTCTTTAATTATCTCACCGCATATTCGCATCGTGAGAACTTTAAGAAGATTGCGGTCGCCCCTATCAGCTTACGAGAAAAAGGCCTCGCCCTGATCGAACGCGAAACTCATCATGCGCAAAAAGGCCGTCCCGCGCGGATCATCGCCAAGATGAATCGCCTCGCCGACCACGACATTATACGTGCACTGTATGCCGCCTCAGACGCCGGCGTTGAGGTAGATCTGATCGTTCGCGGCGTTTGCACCTTACGGCCCGGCATTCCGGGACTTTCGGAAAATATCCGCGTCCGAAGCGTTGTAGGCAAACTGCTCGAACACAGTCGGGTTTACTACTTTGAGAACGGCGGACATCCTGAGGCCTATACCGGCAGTTCCGACTGGATGCCGCGAAATCTCGACCGTCGCGTCGAGGTCATTTCGCCCGTCGAGGATGTTGAGATCAGACGATATCTTCGTGACGAGCTGCTTGCGACCTATCTGCGCGACAACGTCAAGGCCCGTCAAATGATGCCCGATGGCAGCTATCGTCGCGTCGAACGCGAACCCGACGATCCGGTTATCGATAGCCAGATGTGGTTTCAGGGGCAGGGCAATATTCTCAAATTTGAGAAGGCCCATTAATAATTTCATTTAACTCAAGGGGGTTGGACCAATGTTCAATATACGATCTAAGTTTTTCTTATTACTTTCACTTTCACTATTAATCACTTCGGGCGCCATTGCCCAGAAAAAAGATAAAAAAGTTGACAAAATGACCGGTACGCCCGTCATGTGGACGGCGAATGATGTAGCGTCCGTAGACACGCTAGCCGGGCCGGGCGGTGAGGAAATGAAACCGGATCTGAGCAAGATCGAATTCATCAGGCAGGAAACGGGCGGATATTCGACCAAATATCGTATCCGCGACGGTGCCGGCAAAGTCTGGGTCGCAAAGGTCGGGGCCGAAGCACAATCCGAAACGGCCGCCGTCAGACTGCTTTCCGCTCTTGGCTATCACACCGAGATCAATTACCTCGTCTCCGAAATCTCCATTCCGGGCAAAGGGACTCATAAAAACGTGCGCCTCGAGGCTCGACCGGATGACGTCGAACGCGTCGACCGGTGGCGCTGGAAGAAATCGCCTTTCAACGGCACTCCCCAGATGAAGGGCCTGAAGATCATGATGGCCTTCTTCAATAACTGGGATATGAAGGACGACAACAATGTCATCCTCAAAAAGGGCGGTCACTTGCACTACGTTATCAGTGATCTCGGTGTGAGCTTCGGCCGAACTGGCAAGAACAGCCTTCCGCTCTTTTGGATCATGGGGCGAAGCCGGAATGAACCTACCGAATACGCCGAGGCCGAATTCGTCCGTGACGTGAAGGATGGGAAAATCAAATTCGAATTCAATGGAAAAAACCGCGATCTGCTCAAGGATATAAGCCCTGACGATGCGCGCTGGCTAGTCGAACGCTTGAATAAGCTATCCGACAAACAGATCGAGGACGCTTTTCGTGCGGCAAATTATTCGGCTGAAGAAGTAGATCTGCTGACCGATTCTGTCAAGCGGCGCATTCGCGCCCTTGACCTCGCAACCCAGGGCATTGTGGTCGAAAAGGCCGCGTCATAGGAGGAATAATATTATGAGAAAGCAATTATTGTTTCGCCCAGTACTTTCGCTGGTCATTCTTACGTTAGCATTCGCGGGCGCTGCCGACGCACAGAAGGCAAAAAAGAAATCCGTAAGTTCGGTGGCCAAAGCCCCGGCCATGTGGAAAAAGGTAAATGTTCGATCGCAGGACACATACTTTGGGTTAGCGGGACGCTCTGCCATGCCCGATCTCAGCCGTATCACTTTCATCCGGGAGGACAAGGGCGGCTATTCCACCAAGTATCGCATCCGCGACGGCTCGAATCGCGTATGGGTCGCCAAAATAGGCAAAGAGGCCCAGAGCGAAACGGCCGCCGTCCGTCTGCTTTCCGCTCTCGGCTATGAAACTGAGGTCGTTTATCTCGTGCCGCGGTTGACCATTCCCACTAAAGGAACATTCACGAATGTTCGGCTCGAGGCGCGTCCCGATTCCGTCGAACGCGAGGGCCGGTGGAGTTGGGACGACAATCCTTTCATCGGGACCCAGCAGTTTCAGGGCCTCAAGCTCCTGATGGCCATGTTCAATAATTGGGACATGAAGAATGATAACAACGTCATTCTCGAAAGCCGGGATGATCGCTTTTACGTGATCAGCGACCTCGGGGCAACGTTTGGCAAGATGGGCATAAGCAACTTGCCGGTGCTCCGCTGGATCGGCCGCACAAGAAATAACCCCGAAGATTACAGTAAATCGAAAACGTTCGTTAAAAAGGTCGATAAGAAGGGTCGCGTCAAAGTAGCTTTTAATGGTAAAAATTATGGCGAACTCGATGATATTACGGTGGAACAGGCCCGGTGGCTTGCAAACCTGCTAACACAGCTCAGTGACCGGCAGATACGGGACGCCTTCAGGGCCGCGAATTATTCACCTGCCGAAATAAATATGTTGACACAGGCATTTAAGGGACGAGTACATCAATTGGACATGGCGGCAGACTACCGCGTTGCGGGCCTCCGATAATGAAAGATACTCGAGCCTATCTAGTTCTGGCGATCTTTCTCACCGGGGGGCTGCTAATAGCGATCATATCGTTTATGGCCCCGCGATATATTGACATGGCCTCGGCTACAGCACCTGGGACCGCCGGATCCTCTGCGGCGGCCTCGCCCGAACAGCCATACTTGCTGCAGCAGGTAATGCAGGATTCGACACCCGGTGAATCCGACGCATCGTTCATCGGCACCGTCGAGATCATCGAGCGCTTGCTACTGGCAGTGCTGCTTTCAGGCATTCTGGCCTTTCGGCCTCGCAAGAATGTTCCGCTTTTTCGCCGCAGTCTTTTCGTTTCGCAAACACAAATACTGCTTTCCGTCGTTGCCGCGGCTTTGATGATGATCGTCGGCGATAATGCGGCGCGTGCGTTTGCGATCTTCGCGGCCGTATCGCTCGTTCGCTTTAGAACGAACATTCGCGATCCCAAGGAGATCACGGTACA
>JBGSYT010000045.1:0-2176 GCA_041750855.1 Pyrinomonadaceae bacterium
GGTCCGACTGGCGATGGCGTAAATCTGATAACGATAGCCGGCACGGCACAGAATACTTTATTCATCGGCAAAGAAGCGATGGGAATACCTGCCGCAACCCGGCTGTTCTTCGATAAGGCGGGCCGCATTACTGAGGCCGACATCCTGCTAAATCCTGCCGAGCAGTTCTCGACGGATGGTACCTTTGGCACTTATGACCTCGAATCGATATTCGTGCACGAGATTGGCCATTTGCTCGGACTGGGGCATTCCAACCTTCCTTCCTCGTCACTTTTTGAAAGTTTGCCAAGAAACGGACTTTTCGGGACGCAGGCTTTTGCGGTGCGAACGCTCTCAGCCGCAGATATTGGCGAAGCTCGAGCGAAATATGGATTGAACTCCGATTTGGAATGTTGTGGTTCACTTAGCGGAAAGCTTTCGTTACCTAACGGGCGTGCCGCGGCAAATGTACAAGTTTGGCTTGAAGCATCAGCCGACGGAAGAATTGTCGCAAACTCCCGAACTGACGAGCAAGGCCGTTTTCGAATGGACAACGTTCCGGAAGGTAATTACCGCTTGTTTAAGGGTTCTGACATCTTCAGCGAAGAACGTGATGAGGTCGAGATCCGGACGGGAGAAGAATCGAAGTTCGCCGGACGTTCCGCTGCCACTGATATAGAAGCGAAAACTTTCCTCGGGCTTAATGGGCAACTTTCTAATGTGTCTGTCCCCATCAACCGGGGCAGCACTTATCGTGTTTATATAGGAGTCCCGAGTGGGATAACCGATCCGGTTGAAGTGTTTTCGACTTCGAAGAATATTTTGGTCGATCCGCAATCCTTGCTTGTTCACTCGTTTTTTGAAGGGATCAAGGTGATTAGTGTCGAGCTCGAGATCGATGCATCGGCGGAACTCGGCGATTATTCGCTTCTACTTCAGCTCAGTAATGGACGAACGGTTCCGATGCCCGGATCGCTGAGTGTCGAAGCCTTTGCGGTTCGCGGCTTTCGTTCGATCTTTTAATATTTAGGGTCCGAAAGTTAGTTGCAATTTACTGCCCTTTGTGCATAATCTTGAGTGTTCACCTCCCCGGTGAACACCAAGGTCACGAGGGGTGAGGACTTGTGGCCAATGGGGCGGCGGAGTGGGAGACGCCGCCCCTTAATTTTTTTGGACGTTGTTATTTAATGGGGCCACGCGATGATAATCCCTGGTTTCTATTGTTTTGCCGTGTTCAAATCTCCTTATCAGTCAAGTTTGACTCTGGTGGCCGCCGATTTACGACGAGCGGTCTTTTCCTTTTTATATGAAGCGACGCGGACGAAGCTGGTTACAAAAATGGTTGTTCAATGAGGTCTCCGAGATCGAAGGACCGCATGAGCAAGTCGGCCGCCACCCGCAGCACTCTTGGTGGCAGGTAATGTGTCTTACGGGCGTCGATTACTTTTCGACGCTGGGTTACCAACCCGGGATCGCGTTTCTTGCCGCGGGTGCCTTGTCGCCCTTTGCAACGTTCGTGCTGGTACTATTGACGCTGTTCGGCGCACTGCCAATGTACAGGCGTGTTGCAGAAGAAAGCCCGCATGGTGACGGTTCTATTTCAATGCTCGAACGGCTTCTTTCACGCTGGAAAGGAAAGATGTTCGTGCTTGTGTTGCTCGGGTTCGTTGCGACAAGTTTCATCATCACGATAACGCTCTCGGCGGCCGATGCGACGGCTCATATAATCGAAAATCCCTACGTTGAGCAGAACTTTCATTTCCTTCACCACGAAGTCATCGTAACGCTTGTGCTTATCGGATTTCTTGGTGCTGTGTTCCTTCGCGGATTTAATGAAGTGATCGGCATTGCGGTCGTTATAGTTATAGTTTTTCTATCGTTGAACATCGTCACGATCGGTGTCGGTCTCCATCAAATCATCGTTGTTCAGCCCGAAGTAATCGGCAATTGGACGGCGAATCTGTGGCTCCACCCGAACGTGGGCGGCAGCGTTTTCTATTTGATCATTGGTTCTCTCCTTTTGTTTCCAAAACTTGCTCTCGGGCTCTCCGGTTTTGAGACGGGCGTGGTCGTTATGCCGCTCGTAAAGAGCAATGTTCCGATGCCGGACCAGAACGGTCAGGCGATACATTTGTCTTCGCTCGCCTCCGAGGCTCCGTCGCCTGATGTCGAAGCGCATATCCAGGGCAGGATCGTT
>JBGSYT010000046.1:0-3017 GCA_041750855.1 Pyrinomonadaceae bacterium
ATTTTCGATTTTTGATTTTCGAAGATCAAAAATCAAAGTTCAAAAATCAAATATCAATAATTAAAATCAAGATGCGTACTTTACTAGTAACTATTCTATTGTGTTTTGTCTTTGCATGCTCTTGTTCGTCAAGCCAAACCGAAGTGAACGAGGTGACTAATGCCACCCCTTCATTTCCTACGCCCGACTATCAGGAGATTGAGCGAGTGACGACCGGGGAATTGACGAGGGTGTGCGGGTTGTCGTCTGAGGAGGCATTCAAGCTTGTTGACGAGACCACCGTAAAGTTCAATGCGTTGACGGGACACCAAATAGATCGACAAGGGGCCGTTTCTCTTTTCCTGGCCATGGCTCTGAAGGCCGAAAAGGATAGAAAGGGCCCACACAATAAGAACGGCAAGGTAGATTGCTCTTCCATAGCCAAGGAAATCTTGGATCGTGAGGCTCGCACGTCTGAGGATACGCCTCAGGCTCAGAAACCGCGGAGTCAGGAAAAACCAAAAAAGTAAAACGTGGATTCCAAGATTAAAAATCGAAATTTAAAATCTCTGCGAACAGTTGACTTGTCATAAAGTTTTAATGTATGTTCGGAATGCTTTTAAGAGGTTGTTGTCGACAAGCATGGCCTTTGGAAACGTATCTTGAATCTTTCTTACATCTTACGAAGCGGCTCGGGTCAGCCGCGGTCTTGTTAGTTTCTTAGAGTCTGAGGTTGGTCGCGTTGCTTAAACGCCGTGTCGCACAAAGAAATCATAACGCGAAGAAGTCATAAAGCGGGCAAGTTTGGAAAAACGTCACTACGCATTGGTGCACCGATTGTTTCACAAACTTATGTGTTTACAGTCTCGAACCGGAAAATTCGCTTGACATCATTGTCAGATTCGTTATACTCCGAAGTGTTCGTCAGAAATTTTTATTTGAATATTGAATAGAAATGCAATTGAGGTAGTGCTCAAGCGGCCGCTTAGCCGATCCTCATCCATTTCGTTTGCATGTCAGAGAAAAAGGGGTAAGATAGTAAAGATTTTGACCGATATACACAATATTCGTGGCCGATAGGCCGCAAAGCTTTTATAGATCATCAAGTTTTTGCGATGGTTCTTTTCTCGCTGGCCGTCGTGTGAAGAAGCTCAGGATAGAACGGCGAGGCTCAGTTTTCGGGAGTATGAAGCAAGGGGGAAAGAGGTACGGTTAGGCCTGGTTGCAGGTCAGTGTTTCGCCCCTCTGGTGCTTTAAGTTAGGTTAACGCCGGGAAATGCTCCTGAGCGCACTTTATGGTAATAAGATTGTTTCGATATTTTGAATCTAGGAGAATGAATATGTCATCGATGTCCCAACAAAAGGAATCGTCCAAAAAACGGTCCCTTCTTAATGGAACTGCGACGCTGCACAATGTTAAAACGCGATTTATCGCGGTTTTTGCGTTACTTGCGTTGACCACAGTTCTGGGCGCGACTGCTTTCACAGTCAGCGCCAATCAACCGGCAGCCGAGACGACAACCACGGGTTATGTCGCCGCTGCCTATAGTCAATTTTTAAGCTTTTTCGGTGTTGGAGGCGACGACAAGGTTCGTGGCGTCCAGCCAAAGCCGCAGGAGACGCCGCCCATCTATGATGATGAAGGCAGGGTGAAAGTCTATCCGGAGGAGAGCGACTCATTGGTGCTCGCTCCCGACGCAGTAGGCACTTTTTCGGGTGACACCACTGGTGACCCGGTATTCAATCGGCCGAACGGTACAGGGGGGTCGACCCAGTCCACGACACTTTCCGGCTTTGCTACTGCTGTACCTTATGAAGTTAGGCAGTTCACCGTAGATACTACTGGTGCTTATACAATCACCAGCAGCACGTCGACCTATGATGGTTTTCTGTGTGTTTACGAGGGTGCATTTGATCCGAACAACCCTCTCGCGAACACGCCGTTCTGCAACGATGATTTCACGAATCTCCGCAACTCGCAGGTTAACCGTACCTTGACCGCCGGCGTAAGTTACTTTGCCGTCAATACCGCGTTTTCTAATGAGCAGTTTGGCCCATATACCACGACCATCGTTGGTCCGGGTAACATCACTGGCGCTGGTTTCGGTACCTGCTTTCCGGCACCGGGAAACATGGTTGCCTGGTATCAGGCTGACGGCGATACTGCAGGGGCCGGCGGTGTGATCGATCGTGCTCCGACGGATGTCGAAGCTAATAACGGAACGTTGACCAACGGGGCGGTTGCAAATGCTCCTGGACAGGTCGGCTTTGCATATGGGTTTGATGGCACAGACGACCACGTCCTGGTGCCCGATACAACCGCAAGTGAACTAGATCTCACGACTGCGATCACCATCGCCGCATGGGTCAATCCTGACAATGCGAACGAAACTGGCCGCATCGTCGACAAGTCGGCAGCGTCTGATCCGACTGGCGGAGGTTACTTGCTTGACCTCGTTAGCGGCAACGCAAGATTTGTCGTGTCTGACGGGACATCCTTCTTTTCTGTAACAGGTCCTGTCGTGTTGCCCAACGTCTGGACGCACATCGCGGGTACCCTGGATACGGCCGGAAACCTCCGTATCTATGTCAACGGCGTGTTGGCAGGCACCACCACGGCCGTCCCGGCTGCCGCTGCTAATAACATTTCTCTCCGGATCGGCATAGCTAATAATGGTGCTGAGCCCTTTGACGGCCGGATCGATGAGGTCCAGCTCTATAACCGTGCACTTCGTGCTGACGAGATCAACGGAATTTCCCAGGCCGGGCAGGCCGGAACATGCGACAGCACATTGTCCGTCGCCCAAGGCTCCACTACCGCCGTTGAGGGTAATCCGGTTTCGGGCACTTTCGGACCGGGCAATACCGCTCTGATCGCTGTAACTCGAACGGGTGACACCAGCACGGATGCTAAATACCTTGTCACTACGTCCGGCACGGGGCCTGGAGGTTCGTTTGTTGCCGGCGATGCGACTGCGGCTGCAGGCAACTCCTGTGGTCCTGGCGACGACTATATTCCTCTTACAAACTTCGAGGTC
>JBGSYT010000047.1:0-8998 GCA_041750855.1 Pyrinomonadaceae bacterium
CGGTCCGCTACGTCGGAATTCGCAACGGCAAGATCGCGGCAATTTCGACGCGGCCATTGCGGGGCCGAACAGTGGTCGACGTTAAGGGTTTGGTCATCTCCCCCGGATTCATTGATCTTCACGCGCATGGGCAGGACGCCGAGAACAATCGATATCAGGCCCGCGACGGTGTTACGACAGCGTTGGAGATGGAAGTCGGCGTTTCGCCGGTAGCCGCTTGGTACGCTCAGCGTGAAGGGAAGTCGCTCATTAACTTCGGAGCTACGGTCGGGCACATCCCGGCAAAGATGGCCGTGATGAAAGACACCGGGGACCTTCTGCCAAGGGATAATGCGATGAATCGCCCGTCCACGCCCGACGAGGTCCGCCAGGTAACCGATCTCATCAAAAAGGGCCTGGACGAAGGCGGTCTCGGCATCGGCTTCGGCATCAATTACGTGCCGACGACAACGCGGGCCGAGGTTTTTGACCTATTTGCTTTGGCGGCTGAGCGCGGAGTCGCGAACTATGTCCACATGCGGCACGCCGGGGCGAAGGAGCCGGGAAGCGGGATTGCAGGGTTGCAGGAGATACTTGCGGCCGCGGCCGCGACGGGTGCCTCGCTGCACGTCGTACACATAAATAGCATGTGCCTGGCGCAAACGGCCACCTGCCTGAAAATGATCGAAGGAGCCGCCGAACGCGGCATGGACGTAACTACCGAGGCCTATCCTTACACGGCAACGCAGACCCGCATTGAATCGGCCCTCTACAACGATGGCTGGCAAGAGAATTTCGGTATCACATACAAAGATCTGCAGTGGGTGGCAACCGGCGAACGGCTGACGGCAGAATCTTTCGCCCGGTACCGCAAGCAGGGCGGGCCCGTCATTGGTCATGCGATACCGGAAGAGGTCGCACGCATGACCGCCGCCAACCCGCGTGTAATGGTCGCCAGCGACGGGCGGCTCGAGAATGGAAAAGGCCACCCACGTGGCGTAGGGACTTTTGCCCGCGTTCTTGGCCGCTACGTTCGTGAGCAAAAGGCGCTGTCGCTAATGGATGCGATCCACAAGATGTCCCTGCTGCCCGCACAGCGTTTGGAAAAAGTGGTCCCGTCAATGCGTTTGAAGGGCCGCATCAAGGTCGGAGCCGACGCCGATATTACCATCTTCGACCCGGCAACGGTCATCGACCGCGCGACTTTTGAGAAGCCAGCCCAATACTCCGAGGGAATCCGTCACGTGCTCGTCGGCGGTGTCTTCGTCGTCCGCGATGAAAAGATCATTGACGACGCAAAGCCGGGGAAGGCCATAAGGCGTACGGAAGGAAACAAGAAAGGGTTGCGTGTTAATAAGTAGTTGGGGGGGGCTGTCAGTCTTCGTCGGACAAAGCCTATTGACCGCGTAGCCCGCATCCGTTAAGGAAAGAAATGAGGTGAAACTTGATGAAAACGTATATCCCATGCTTTCTACTTTTGGTGACTTCGCTTACAGCTATCGCTCAGGTGCGGTCAGATGACCTTGCGGCAGCACGAACCGAAATCCTTCCGCTATTCGAGGCGATGCAGGCAGCCGCGAATGCACATGATGCCGAGAAGCATGTTTCGTTCTACGCCCGTGAGCCGTCCCTTCTCTTTATCATCAATGATGAGGCTATTGCCGGGTATGACGCCCTGCTCGCAAAGCAACGGCAATGGTGGCAGAACGGGAAAACGGACGTCGTATACAAACTGGTCGGCGAGCCGGATTTCAGAATGCACGCGCCCGGCCTTGTAATGGTTACCTATTTCCTAACGTCACGCCGCACACTCCCTGACGGCAAGACGCGAGATACAAGGTTTGGAATTTCGTCACTGTGGCAGAAGCGGGCCGAAGGCTGGCGGATCATCTACGCTCATGAATCGACTGTAAGCCAGACCATCGAGCGCGTAACTCTAACTTTTAATCACGTGGCACTTTCGGTGGCAGACGTGGATCGCTCCGCCAAATTCTACGAACGAGTGTTGAATCTGAGCGAAATACAAAAGAAAACCAAAACCGAAGGGGTGCGCTGGCTCTCCTTGGGCGAAGGTAAGGAACTGCACCTCATATCGCCGCTGTATTACCGCGGAGACGCAGTAAAGATCAACAAGGCAGTGCATCTGGCGCTGACAACAAAACGCTTCGATGATTTCCTTAAGTTGCTCGACGCTGAAGGTGTTGCGTACGGCGACTGGCAGGGCAACGCGCGGAAAATCCAGATGCGTAGTGATGGGGTGAAACAGATTTTTTTTCAGGACCCCGATGGATATTGGATCGAGGTGAACAGCGCGGGCCAGGATTAACGCGCTGCCCAACAATTTAATGGACATGAGGGCGAAACAGCGAAGGGCCGACGAGGATTCAAGAATTTCAATGCATGATACGGACGAAGGTATCATTGTGTGCCGCCCGATCCAAGATATTCGCGATTCTAAAGACTTGCGGTTCTCGAAACGGTTGTGATGAGCCCGAACGAAGATATGACAACATGCCCAGTCTGCAAGTATACGGTCACCCGCGGCGCACTAAAGTGCACAAACTGCGGACTGTCGTTTGACCAGACATCGGGTGCAACGGCCATGCTGCCGCATGTCGATGCCGGCGGGCAGGCGTCGATCCACTCAACCGAGTCGTCAGATGGGGCAAGGTTCCCAGCCGGCACCATATTCGCCGACCGGTACCGCATCGTCAGCCTGCTCGGCCGTGGCGGGATGGGCGAGGTGTACAAGGCTGAGGACCTCAAGCTCAAGCAGGTGGTCGCACTCAAGTTCCTGCCTCAGGCAGTGTCGATGGACGGGGCTGCCCTGGCGCGATTTCAGAATGAAGTTCGAATCACGCGCCAGATCTCGCACCCGAATGTTTGCCGCGTCTATGACATCGGCGAGACGCAGGGCATGCACTTTTTGTCGATGGAGTTCATCGACGGCGAAGACCTTTCGATCCTTCTCCGCCGCATCGGGCGCCTACCGGGTGACAAGGCTAACGAAATAGCACGTCAGATATGTGCCGGGCTGGCCGCCGCTCATGACAACGGGGTGCTCCACCGCGACCTGAAGCCGGCCAACATAATGATCGACGGCCGTGGGCGTGCACGCGTCACGGACTTTGGCGTTGCGGTGGTAGCCCAAGAGCTCCGGGGTGCCGAGGCCGCTTCGGGGACAGCCGGTTACATGGCACCTGAGCAGCTCAGGGGTGAAGAGGTGACGCAGCGCAGCGATATCTATTCGCTCGGGCTGGTGCTTTATGAGCTTTTCACCGGAAAGCGCGTTTATGAATCGAATGACGTTCTCGAGCTGTTGAGACTACATGAGCAGTCGACTCCGACGACGCCATCGAGCCACATCCAGAATATTGATCCGCTGGTCGAACGCGTGATCCTACGCTGCCTTGAAAAAGATCCGAAGAAAAGGCCAGCGTCGGCGATCCAGGTCGCCGCTGCACTGCCCGGCGGTGATCCGCTTGCCGCGGCGTTAGCGGCCGGCGAAACGCCGTCGCCTGAGATGGTCGCGGCTTCGGGCGAAAACACGGGGCTGAGGCCCGCGTTCGCGGTTGCCTTGCTCGCAGCGATCGTTTTAGGACTTGTCGCGAGTGCGTTCGTTGGCAGCAAAACCAGCTGGGTAGCTCAAAAGGTTCGGAAAAACTCACCCACAGTTCTCGCCCATAAGGCTGAGGATATCATTCAGCGACTCGGCTACACCGACCCGCCGACCGGTACCGCTTGGGGGTTTGAACGGATCACCAGCGCCGTAAGTTATTTTGAGGAAAACACAGAGTCACTGGACCGATGGAATCAATATACGAACTCTCAGCCGGGCCCTGTCCTTTTCTGGTACCGGCAAAGTCCGCGTTATTTAGAATCCGAGCGGCCGGATAGTTTTGGGTGGGTGACCGAGAATGATCCGCATTATACAAGTGCATCTGGGCTTGTCACCGTCAATCTTGATCCGTCCGGACGTTTGATATGGCTGCTCGCGGTTCCCCCACAGGTCGAGGGACCGGTTGAGAGAACGCCGCCTTCCGATTGGCCGGCGTTGTTCTCTGCCGCCGGCCTTGATCTGGGCGCCTTTACTCCGACCGACTCTACGTGGACCCCATATACAGTATCTGACGACAGAGCGGCATGGATGGGGACGCTGCCAGATCAACCAGATATTCCGATCAGGATAGAGGCCGCTAGTTATCGCGGCAAACCGGTTTACTTCAATGTGATCCCGCCATGGGAGACGCCTCGATTGGTAGTAGGCATTCAGCGGACGGGCGGCGAACAGGTCGGCTTCGCGATAATTCTTACCCTCGTCTTAGGTATCTTTCTTGGAGCCATAATGCTGGCTCGAAAAAATCTGCGGCAGGGCCGCGGCGACCGCCGCGGCGCGACGCGGTTGGCCTTCTTCATCTTTACCGTGAACCTACTTGTCTGGGTCGTAGGAGCTGACCACGCACCGACGGCTAACCAAATTGTCTACTTCTTCTTTTCGTATCTGGGACAGGCCCTATTGCTCGCAGCCATAGTTTGGCTGCTTTACATTGCACTGGAGCCGTATGTACGTCGCCGATGGCCGAATACGATCATCACGTGGACCCGTGTTGTTGGAGGCTCCATCCGCGATCCGCTTGTAGCGAAAGACGTATTAGTAGGCATTGCTTTGGGCGTCACCTTTGGCCTCATAAATATGTTCAAAATTCTTGTGCAGCACGAGAAAGGGACGGCGCCGACTTCAGTGCAAATGCTGGATGCCTGGCTCGGCATTCGTCAGCTTATCGCTGCGGGATTTCTGAGCCCCATCAACGAGGCGGTCGGTATCGGGTTGTTCCTGTTTTTCCTGGCCTTTATATTGCGGATACTGACTCGCCGGGAATGGATCGCCGCAATGATCTTTGTTCTGATCTTCTTCATGAACAATGTGGTGAAAGAATCCGACACGTTGGTTGTGGCGATCTTCGTGGTTATATTCCACGGACTTACTGCTGTCGTCGCTCTGCGGCTCGGCCTCTTGACACTAGTAACGTCAATATTCATTTACACCGTGCTTTCAGCGGCACCTTTGACCGCCGATCTAACGGCATGGTATTCGGCCTATATGATCGCCTCATTAGCCGCGATCGTGGGTATCGCCGGCTGGGCATTTCACACTTCGCTCGGAGGTCAAAAGCTATTTACCGGGAGCTTGCTCGAGGAATGATGAACATATGAAACGATGCCCTGAATGCATGCGGGATTATTACGACGAAACGCTGTTGTATTGTCTCGACGATGGCAATGCGCTGCTCGAAGGCCCGGGGAGCGGCTCGCGGTCAGAACCGCCTGCGTCAGCGGGCGGCCAGTTCAGTGACGAACCGCAGACGGCGATCTTGTCTGGGTTTGGAGTCCCGCGTTTAGGCGGTCAAGGGTCTGAATCGCCGACTCGCGATCAGGTACATACTACTGACCAAACAGTGATCTTCCCTCGCGGAGCGGAGGCGGAGCCTCAAAGCAAGTTAGGTGACTCATCGGAAAGGCATAGCTTTTTCGCACTTCGAGCGGCGAAGCCGCTGATCGCGGCGGTGGTTGCTGTTACTTTATTGATCGGCGGTTATTTGGGTTATCGATATCTCGATTCCGCGGATGGCGGGCAGATCAACTCTATCGCCGTGCTTCCGTTTGAGAACCGGAGCGGTAACGCGGATACGGATTATCTTTCAGATGGTATTGCCGAGTCACTCATCTTCCGTCTGTCACAACTGCCCGATTTGAAAGTCAGCCCGGTCAGTTCCGTCATCCGTTATAAGGGCAAAGAGTTTGACGCGAAGAGGATCGCAGCCGAACTTGGCGTCGGAGCCGTTATGTCAGGACGGATGACGCAGCGTGGAGACAACCTGACCATCAGCGTGGAGTTGATCGATGCCGTAAATAATAAGATTCTTTGGGGTGAGCAATACGACCGCAAGATTTCCGACCTGCTCGCGACCCAGCGTGAGATCGCCGCGACCATAACTCAAAAACTGCAACTAAAGTTGTCCGGCGAGGAAAAGGGACTGACGAAAAAATATACGAGTAGCAGCGAAGCCTACCAGCTCTGGCTAAAAGCGCGGTTTCATTTCGCCCGCCGAACAAAAGACGACATGAACAAGAGCATTGAGTTGTTCGAACAGGCTGTCAAGCTCGATCCGAAGTTCGCCCTCGCGTATGCTGGAATAGCGGAATCGTATTCGACCAT
Source organism: Pyrinomonadaceae bacterium (assembly GCA_041750855.1). Lineage (GTDB taxonomy): Bacteria > Acidobacteriota > Blastocatellia > Pyrinomonadales > Pyrinomonadaceae > OLB17. Next base: position 6,197 of record JBGSYT010000047.1, read on the forward strand.
CCCGTCCTACCCTTACGCATCTCCACAGGAATGCGTGCCTAAAGCAAAAGCGGCGGTTGCAAAGGCCCTCGAGATCGACCCCGACCTTCCGGAGGCCCACACTGTCGCCGGAATGATCGCCGCAACCCACGACTGGGATTATCCGGCAGCAGAACGAGCTTTCAAGCGTTCGCTCGAACTCGATCCGAATCTCGCAATCACCCACTATCGGTACGCATGGGTCTACCTCAGCCCGATGGGCCGCCATGACGAGGCCGTCGCCGAGATGAGAAAAGCGATGGAGTTGGAACCGCTATCGATCCAGCAAGGGGCGAATTACGCAGCCGTATTAATGTATGCCGGACGCTTTGATGAGGCGTTGGAGCAGGCAAAGAAAACGCACGACCTCGACCCGAACCACGTCGGGGCCTTGAGTTGGCTGGCACACACTTACAACGCTAAAGGTATGTACGAGGAAGCACTTGCCATATCGGATAAGGTTCAAATCATCCCATCCTACCAGGCCAGGGCTCAACGTGGCATTGCCTACGCAAAAGCGGGCCAACGTGACGAGGTGATGAAGATCGTCGGCGAGTGGAAACAAGCGGAGAAAGCTGACTATGTAATGATCTATTGGCTGGCCGTCACGTTCGCCCTGATCGGCGATAAAGACGCCGCATTTGCGGAACTCGAAAAGTCATATCAAACCCGCGATTGGTTCCTCCAGCGGCTCAAAACCGACCCGTTTGCAGAGCCTCTCCGCGACGACCCGCGCTACCTGGAAATGCTGACGCGCCTGAATCTGCCGGAATAGACTTTATGAAACGATGCCCGCAATGCGGAAGAGATTACAATGATGATTCGATGAGCTTTTGCCTCGACGACGGGTCGGACTTGCTATTCGGCCCAGCGAGCGGTTCGGGCGCGGGCGATGAACCGGCGACGGTGATCTTGTCAGAACCGGGAGCAGTAGCGCCTGGGTTCCGAGATGGTGAGCCTACTCGGCCTCAAGTTCACACAACCGACCAGACTGCTGTCTTTCCGCGAGAAACGGAGGCGGAGCCTTCGAAGCGCAAATGGTTGGTTATTGCGGCGGCCGCGCTTGTATTGATCATCGGTGGAATCAGTTTTGCGATCTATAAATTTTGGCCTAAGACCGATAAACCATCTCAGGCGATGAGTATCGAGAGGCTGACCACGAACGGCAAATCGCGTGATGCCGCCATCTCGCCGGAGGGTAAGTATGTCGTCTATATTCTTGACGAAGGGGGGCAGCAGAGCCTTTGGACGCGGCAGGTTGCGACGACGAGCAACGTGCAGATCATTCCACCGGCGGATGTGGAATACTCAGGGCTTGTATTTTCTCCGGACAGTAATTACATCAACTTTGTTACGCGGGAAAGACCGGACGGGCCGCTGGCACTCTTCCAGATGCCCTTGTTAGGAGGCACTCAAAAAAAGCTGATTTCAAATGTTGCTGCTGGTGTCTCTTATTCTCCGGACGGCAAGGAGTTTGCATTTGTGCGGAACGGCTTTCCGACGGCCGACGAAAGCTCATTGATGATCGCCGCCGCGGACGGTACCAAGGAACGAATACTCGCCTCGGTCAAACGACCGAACCTTTTTTTGGGGGGAATCGGGCAAATGCCGGCCTGGTCTCCGGACGGAGGAACAATTGCTTCGGTTCTCGTCGACGCTGCGCAAAACGAATTAAAAGTTGTCGAAGCGCAAGTCACGGGTGGGACATTAGAAACCATCGCAGAGGGATGGCCGTTGATCAGGCGCATTGCATGGATGAAAGATAAAAGCGCGCTCCTCATCCTCGGAACTGACAGGCTTTCCGCCATTTATAACCAGCAAATTTGGAGCATCTCGTACCCGGACGGCCAGCCGCGCAGAATTACGACCGACACCAATAATTATTTTGGAATGAGCCTTACCGCGGATTCGGGCAGTCTCGCCGCAGTGCAGTCTAACAGGCTCTCCAACATCTGGGTCGTGCCGAACGGAGATGCAGGGAAAGCAATGCAAATACGATCTGGCGGTAACAATCTTGATGGGATCGGATCCCTCGCGTGGACACCCGATGGCAAGATCGTCTATTACTCCCTGGTGAGCGGCACTCTGGATATTTGGATCATGAACACGGACGGCAGCGGTCAAAATCGGCTAACAGTCGACACTGAGAGAAACTTTGACGCCAGCGCCTCGCCGGATGGCCTATATATTGTTTTCACGTCCGAACGGGATGGCGGACAGACACTCTGGCGAATGAACCCGGATGGCAGCAACAAAATGCAGCTTGCAAGCGGCCCCGTCGCAAACCGCGCGACCGTCACGCCCGATTCCCAATGGGTGATCTACAATTCTAGGATTTCGGGCAATTGGCGATTATCGAAAGTTTCTATCGACGGCGGTGAACCGGTGCAACTGACCGATTACCATTCGCGTAACGCGAAAGTCTCACCCGATGGAAAACTGATCGCCTGCGAGTATAGTGAAGCAGCCTCTGGTACTTGGAGATACGCGATTATACCGTTTGAAGGCGGCGAACCCATCAAGATCTTCGATCTGCCCGGACGCGACCGCTTTCGCTGGTCAACGGACTCTCGTTCGCTTATATATAACGATACGCGCGACGGCGTGGGAAACATCTGGAGTTTTCCGCTCGACGGCTCTCCACCCAAGCAAGTGACGAACTTTAAGACCGAGCTGATCTACAATTTTGATCTGTCGGCAGACGGCAAAAAGCTCGTCGTCGCCCGCGGCACGACGACCAGCGATGTTGTTTTGATCAGAAATTTCCGGTGAGCATGCACCGTT
>JBGSYT010000048.1:0-13534 GCA_041750855.1 Pyrinomonadaceae bacterium
CCCGCGACGGTCGACTCGCCGATCACCAGCAGCCTTGCCGGCTCGCCCGCATCGCCTGCGACCCCGGTCTTTTCGCCCGCCGCGTCTGGCAGCAGCCCGACCTTTCGCCTTGTATAGAGCCCCTGCACATACAGAAATGGCGAAATTGGCATGACAGCGGCCGCCGCCGCGAGATAAGCAGCCTGCCAGCGTGCGAGATTGGTGCTTTTGCCGTTCTCAGACATCGATATGATAAACTTCGAATAACCTTGATGTTTTTGTCAAATCCCGCCAGTTACCTGATCGTTCTGATCGCGATCTTCGCCACTTTCACCGGCTGCGGTTGGTTTGAAACTAGCGGGAACAAACCTGTCCCAACCGTCGAGGCGCCCAAGAGTAAATTTCCCTTCAAAACCAGGGAGCCGGAGAATTTCCAGTGCGATATCATCGAGACGGCCGGCGCCATCGTTCGCCGAAAACGCCTTGCGATGAAGGGGCCGTGGAGCCGACTTGATTTCGATCCAGGCGCGAAAGACCACCGGGCGATCCTCGTCACAGACAAGGAGTATCTGATCGATTTTGGCCGGAGAATTTACGCCGAAAGACCGGAGCCGACGTGGCAGCCCGGTGCGTTCAGTGAGCTGACACGCGAACTTTTGCTCAAAAGCCCGCACACCGAAATTGAAGAGATCGGCCGCGACGGCGGCATCATCCGGTTTCGGGCACGTACAGACGGAAGCGAGAAAAGCGAGGTCGTAATACACTACGACACGTCCATCGAATTGCCGGTAAAGCAAGAGTTTTTCTCGCTATACAACGGCGAACGAACCCTTGTGTTCTCGATCGAGATCACGAACTTTTCCCTCGAACCCGATCCCGGATTATTCGAACTACCGGCTGGATTCAGGAATGTCGGCTATGAAGAACTTGCCGGCAAACGCGACTTATGAATGAAGCCCCCGAACTGACCGCCGATCAAAGAAAGCAGGCCGAGGATACATTGCACGGCCTCCCGTTCGCACAACTGATGGGCATGCGGCTCGTCGATCTGCGGCACAACGAAGCGGTCATCAAGATCGAGATGCGCGACGACCTTCGCCAACCGCAAGGCGTGCTCCACGGCGGCGTGACCGCGACGCTGATCGATACCTCGATGGCGTTCGCCGTCATCACGCGGCTCGCCCCGGACGAAAAAGCGACGACCGTCGACCTGACCGTCCATTATCTCAGGCCGCACTTCGAAGGCACGTTCACGAGCACAGCGAAAGTGGTGCGTGCCGGAAAACGCATCATCACCGTCTCGGCCGACGTTGTGAATGACGAAGGCAAGCAGATCGCCACGGCGATCTCGACCTACACGAAACTTTGAACCTGATCCGGCTAAAAGCTATTAGCTAACGGCTAACGGCTCTACTTGAACAGCAGCCGAAAATGTAAATGTCTTCACCGATCCGCAAATTTGCACGCTTCGTCACACCGTATCGCTGGCGGATGGCGGTCGGCATTTCGTGCATCGCGGCGTCGCTGGTTTTCGGCCTGACGGTGCCTTATCTGGTCGGCCTTGCGGTGGACGATCTCGCCGCCGGCATCACGTGGGAAAAGATCATTTACTACCCGCTGGTCATCCTTGGCGTCAACTTGATGAGCGGTGTCTTTCTCTTCCTGCAGCGTCGCATCCTGATAAACACGTCCCGTCATATCGAATACGACATGCGCGAGGCTTTTTACGGAAGCCTCGTCAATCAACCGGCCGAGTTCTTTTACAACAACCGTGTCGGCGACCTGATGGCCCGTGCAACGAATGATCTCGCGGCGGTCCGCCAGATCGTCGGGCCGATGATCCTTTACAGTTTTCAGGCGGTCTTCGCACTCTGCATCGTGCTGCCCATCCTCCTGAGCATCTCGGTCAAGCTGACCCTGCTGATCCTGATCCCGCTGCCGCTGGTTTCGCTGACGGTGAAGTTCCTCGGCGACCAGATCCACCGCCGGTTTGAAAAGATCCAGGAATTTTTCTCGTCGATCACGGCCCGTACGCAGGAAAATCTCTCGGGCGTCCGCGTCGTCCGCGCCTACGCGCAGGAAGATGCCGAGATCGAAGAATTCCAGAAGCTCAACCGCGAATACGCATCCCAGAACATCCGCCTAGTAAAGTTTGCCGCCGCCATGCGGCCGATGCTTTTCTTTTTTATCGGGCTCGGGTTCGTCATCATAGTCGCGGTCGGTGTGCCGATGGCCGTCCGAGGCGAGATCACCGCCGGCAACTTCACGTCGTTCATTCTCTACCTTCAGCGGATGATCTGGTACCTGATCGCTCTCGGCTACGTCGTCAATCTATACCAACGCGGCACCGCCAGCCTCAAGCGCTTCAACGCGATCCTCGAGACCGAGCCGGCGATAAAAGATTGTCCCGAAGCACGCCCGCGTCCCCCGATCAAAGGCGGCATCGAGTTCCGCAACCTGAATTTTTCCTATCAAGGCTCCCGTCCTTACGAAGGAGGGGTGGCAGCCGATACGCCTTTCGGATCGGGTGACGGGGTGGTTCTTGCCTCGCCGTCGGATGTGCCCTCTGTGGCGAATGACCGCTTCGTCCTCCGCGACATCGATCTCAAGATCGAGCCCGGCCAGACCGTCGCTTTTGTTGGGCGCACCGGCAGCGGCAAATCGACGCTTATGGGCCTGATCCCGCGTCTGATGGACGCGCCCGACGGCACCATCCTCATCGACGGAATTCCGGTAAAGGACTACCCCGTCGAACAGCTCCGCCGCTCGATCGGCTTTGTCCCGCAGGAAACATTCCTCTTCAGCAACACGCTCGCCGCGAACATCGCTTTTGGGGTGGAAGAATCGTCTGAAAGGAACGGCAACGACGAGGATTCAAATAACAACGAGCCGAATATCAGCGTTTATTCGCGTCCATCTGCGGCTAATACTTCTCTTTCGTTGCAACGGACGGCCATCTCCGTCGAGAAAGCCGCCGAGATCGCCGGCCTGGCCGACGACGTCAAGTCGTTCCCCGACAAATACGAGCAGCTCGTCGGCGAACGCGGCATCACGCTTTCCGGCGGCCAAAAGCAGCGGACGGCGATCGCCCGGGCCGTTATGCGTAACCCTCGCATCCTTATCCTTGATGATTCACTCTCGGCGGTCGATACGTTTACCGAGGAGAAGATCCTCCACAACCTCCGCGACGTCCGATCGGGCCGCACGACGCTCGTCGTCTCGCACCGCGTATCCACCATCCGCGACGCCGACCTCATCTGCGTCCTCGACCACGGCCGCGTCATCGAACGCGGCACCCACAACGAGCTCCTTGCACTCGACGGCGAATACGCACAGCTCTATCAGCGCCAGTTGCTTGAAGAAGAACTCGACGCTGAAGAGTAAATGCATCAAAACATAAAAGTTTTTCTTTTTTTGGTAACCTGATATACTATCGCGTCTAGAGATATGAACACCACGACCCTGACCAATCGGAAAACACGACGCACCACGCTGACTCTTGAGGCCGACGTTGCGGACTACGTCGAGCGTAAGCTTTCCGGCGACAAGCGGCTTCGAGAGAAGACGGTTATAAACGACCTTCTTCGCAAAGGCATAAAAATGGAAGAGTCTAAGCGTCCTAAGGTGTTCAAAATAAAGCCTTTCAAGACGAAACTTGCGAAAGGGATGACGATTCGAAAGCTGGAACAAATGATGCGGGAGATCTAGGCGCCGAATGCTCTATCTCCCAGATGTCAACCTCTTCGTCTACGCTAAAATGAAGGGCGTTGCGGAACACGCGGCGGCCGTTGCGTGGCTGCAGGGAACCTTGGACGACCCTAGTTCGTCAATTTTGTGTTGCGAGTCAACGCTCCTCTCGTTTCTAAGATTGACCACGAACAAACGGATCTTTGACCCGCCGCTGCCGTTTGCGGACGCCGTGTCGATAATCACCGAGTTGCTGGAAAGGCCGGACGTTTTCATGCATCATCCGTCCGCTGAGCATTTTGTCGAGGTCGCGGTGTTCATGAAAAAATACGGCTTCGGCGGCGATCTTGTGATGGACGCATATCTCGCCGTGACGGCGATGAACACCGGAGCGACCTTGGTCACCAGGGACAACGATTTTGACAGGATTCCGTACCTGAAGACGATCAACCCGATTGGGAAATCTCCAAATGAGTAGTGAAAATCCTAATGTAGAAGCCCGCTACCGCAACCTCCTCGTCATCTGGGCGGCGATCCTGATGACGCAGCCCGTGTTCGTCGCGATAGTATTCATCACGCGGCCTGGGCTTTTAAATTTTGAGTTCACCCAGCCGCTGCTTGGCCCGAGCGGGCGTGACACCGGCAGCACAAGTGCCGTAATCGTCGCTTTCGCCATTGCTGCCGTGACCGCCGTGCTTTTCTCTTTCGCGTTCAAGCGCCGCCTCAACGAACGGGCCGTCGAATCGCAGGATCCGGCACAAGTGCAGACCGGCCTCGTCATCGCCCTCGCTCTTTGCGAAGCCTCGTCCCTCTTCGGCCTCGTCCTGGCCTTCGCGTTCGAGTATCAGTACTTCTTTGTCTGGATGGCCCTCGGGGCCGCCGCCATCGCCCTCCACTTCCCACCCCGCGAACCTCTCCACGCGGCCATCTACAAGTCCCAATGACTACCGTCCTTATCTAATGAGAGGTGGATACGTACGTCGTTTGTACGCAGACGGGGCGGCTCGACACGAAGCACCAAAAAACTCCCCTCCTTGTCTAAGGAGGGGTGGATGCGTACTTCTTTTGTACGCAGACGGGGTGGTGGTCAACGCCGCATACGTCTGCGGCGCAGGCGCCATAACTTTAGCCCCGCGTGGAGCAGAGCGGAACGTGGGGTTGGCTACGGGAAAGTGCCTAAGCCTGTGAAACAGGCGACAGAGCTTTCGCGTGTTACACACTCTCCGACCTCGAAAACCAACCTGCTACTGGCCCAACCAACGCTTTTCCAAGACGTGCAGGTACTCAATGGTTGCGTCGGCCTTATGGTTGCGTGCCACGGTCTTATCCGCTTTAAACCGCTGATAAGGCTGCTCAATAAGATCGTAACGCCCGTATTTCTCCATAATCTTTCGAACCTCATCGAGGCTCATAAGGCCTTCATTGTTATAGGACAAGAAAATGTATTTGAACTTTGCCTTCTCAACAAGATCTGCGAAAACGTTTGACACTTCGCTCTTGATGCACCAGCGCGACCGTTTATATTAACGCAATCCAGTTTTCCCCGAAGGTTCAAAATCATCGTACAACGCGATCGTGTTCAGAAGATGGTAGTTTGCTCCATACTGACGATGATTATAAGGCGGATCGAGATACAAAATATCGCCTTCGATGTTGCCGATTAGTTTGTTTGCATCTTGATTATAAACTTCGTGTTCTTCGTCGTTCACGACATAATCTGCGGGTTGAAGGAACATATCCTTTTGAGCAGTTTTCTTTAGATGTTTTAGATACGCACCATAAACACTTGCAGTATTAGCGACGGCATCTGCAGCTTCAAGTAGGCTCGTTAGCAAGAAGAAATAAAGTCCTTTCTCAATTTGTTTCGTCCTGAACCATTCCTCAGTTTTCTTTCGTATTGCATCTATCCTTCGGCCATTCTCGTCGCTGAAATACTGCCTTCCAGTTCCGCCACCAGCACAATAGTGCTTAAAAACAAACCCTTGTTCACCACGTAAATGATTTACCTCTTGCAAACTTGCCCAATAGTCCATCGGCGTATGGTTTCCGATATAGTTTTGGTCTAGAACATAGCTGTCGTATTCGACATCATTTGAAATGATATTTTTCGAGTCACGCTTAAAAGAGCGCCCAATTGCTCCGGTTCCCGCAAGAATATCGCGTCAGTAATGCACATGACGGTGGTTGAATTTCACGGGTTTGCATGATAACTCATGTATTTACTTTATTTATGGCAAAGATCCGGCAAATATTTTTGGTGACGATCGAGATTGATACGGAGAAAGCAAAGCCATTTCCTACTGGATTCAAAGATCCCGCGACCAATAATGGCAACAACGGAATGAATTGCAAGACCTATCCAAACTGGGAGCTAAACTATCAGGCTTGCGAATACACATTCATAGACAGCGTTTGGGCTGATTTCCGAACAACATTTAAATACGACGGATTGAAATGCCGAATTGTCGCGGTCGATTCCGCCCAATTTTGGGGGAGTTAAAGTATGTACAGACAATTTCCAGACCTTACTGAGGAACAAGAACAAGAACTTCTTAGTATCCTTATGGAAGACATAGATTTTCGATATAACAATGTCGAATACTGGGATGAAAGGATAATTGAGGGGTATTATTTTGACAATGGTTTGACGAAGGACGAAGAGGACTAATGTGCCCTAGTAACGTTTTTGATCGCAAAAGGGAGAATATTTCAAATTAGGATTGGCAAGGTTTGACCCTTCAATCCTATAAACCTTGAAAGTATGATTGACATTTTGAGAAAGAAATCGGCTTTTCGTAAAAACCTTAATGAAAAAATCAAAATTTACTTGGTCGGACGCCATCGAAGAAGTTATCAGACAAAATGATAATGTCGCATCGTTGAAATTGCTTCATCAACAGGCGCCTCCGATTTACGCTCAGCATAATGAAATTAAAGGTCTGACGCCACATAACACTATTGATGAAAGAGTCCAACGTGACAAACGATTTCACAAGCTCGTCCCAGGTCTTTATACCTTGGTTGAAAAGTTGGATTCGCTTGGACCTCACCTAAATCCGACCACGGTTGACCAAAAGGAAAATCTGACTCATGTTTCGATACAGGCCTTGCTGCTTCAACTTGGGCAATTCAACCATTTCAAAACATACACACCTGACGGAACAAAGGATTACGTTTCTCAGAAATTGGGAGACTTTGCGTCATTGAGTGAGTTTCCAAAATTCACCTATGATAGGGTTCTTAAACGCACGAGAATGATCGATGTTTCGTGGTTCAACGAACGCGGGATGCCCTCACAGGTTTTTGAAGTCGAAAATACCACGGATATTAAGAATGGACTCTCGAAATTTATGGAGTTGGTCGATTTCAAAACCGCAATGTTTGTGGTTGCTCCACCAGGGCGCGAAAATGAGTTCAATAGGATATTGGAACAACCGACTTTTAAACCTATCGAAAAGCAGGTTCGTTTCTGGGCCTACGAAAAGGTGGAGCGGCTATATGCTGCGGAGAAGGATATTCATGAACTCAGGTACCAATTGAACTACTGATCAATTCAAACGGATTTTTGGCCTCGTTCACGAGGCTTTCCCGAAGGGCAAATAGCCACGTCGCTTCAGCACGTGGTTAGTTTGAGCGAATGATTTCGTAGGGCGTTTTAACGTCCTTTAGCCCGCTTTAGCAGATATGTCGAGCAGCGTTTATTCAGAGATGAACTTCCACATCACTTGGCACACTAAACTCAGTCTGCCAATGATAAATGAGCGAATCGAAAGCCGTCTTTACCACTATCTAACTCATAAGATACTCGAAACGCCGGGAGCACAATTTTACGCTATCGGCGGCATCGAAACCCACGTTCATATTGCGGCCAGCCTTCAACCGAATATTCTCGTTTCGGATTGGATCGGAAAGCTGAAAGGTTCCAGTTCGTATTATATCAATCACGAAGTTCAACCGAAGGCTTTGGAGTGGCAACGCGGCTATGGGATCGTTACGTTTGGCACGAAGGATCTACAATTTGTTGTCGATTACATAAATAATCAGAAAGAACATCACAAGAACGGCACGATCCACGAACGATTGGAAAAGCGTTCAGACGACGATGACTAAAGCCCGGGCCAATAAGGACGTTAAAACGCCCTTGATAGATCAATTTAGAACCTCTCCCACGTCGTAAACAACGTGGCTATTTGCCGCGAAACACGGAAAGACGGCTAACGCCGCCTCATTAAAGCAATCTCCCATCCAGGAGAAGATATTTTCTATCCAATTCCTCACATTCAAAATGTCATACCGCTTTCGATAAACGGCTCTAAAACAACCTCGCCTTGTTTCGTATAACGACTCATTAGCTGATAGGGGATCTGTGGAATGAAATTACCGTGATAGACATTCTTGTGTTTGCCCGTTTTAGCCCGTTCACCAATTAACCAAAGCGAATCGGTGTTAATGTCACTCTCTCGCCAGTTTTCTAAATCGATGTCGTTGAATTTGGGCATATACTTTGCTTAGGTCTGAAACCCTTTTCCTCCGACGGCCGATTTCGGCTTCGGTACGGGCATCGGATGACCGGAATTCCCGACGATTGTACAACAGTCCTCGTCCGGGCCGTCAAACCTGCAGTCGTTGATCGCCTCGCTCTCGCGGCGCGATGTATCAGTAGATCAGCGGCAAACCGGAGCCTTTCCGCAAATAGGGCGAGGCAAACGGTCAAATATCGTCATCTTCATCTTCGGCCCTAAACTCTTCCATTAAAGCGTCGACTTCCGGGCTATGCCGGAGCGGCGGTGCGGGTTTTGTTTTTTTGAGCTGGCTTTTGTGAAATATGGGCGTCGTGTTCTGGAGGTCGAGGATCACCATCCGCTCTTCGGTAACTTTCGGTTCGAGGAACTTGTGAGAGGTAAAGAACCGGATCTTGTAGTGCCGGCAAAAAAGTGCCGCATTTATCCAATGCGCTCCGTTGCGCTTCTCAACCACCGGAAACGAATCTGCCCGCTTGACCGAAAACGGCTGCATCGCTATCAGGCCTTTTTTGCGATTGTAATAGAGGGCGACCGCCGACGGGCGGCCCATTAGGTTATATAGGCTCTGGCTGATATAAAATTGCCCCTTTTCGTTTAGCGTAACGTGCGGGACCTTTTTCCCGGTGCGAAATTGCCCGCCCTTGAACTTTTCCCATTCTGGCCCGATCTTCAGCATATTCAACCCATCCTGCTCGCCGCTTCGTTCCGGTGTTGCTCGTCCGTTCGAACGAATCGAACAATCGTGTCATTTATCGCACATTGTTGCACCAATGGTCAAGCAATTTTTCTTGGGTTTGGGTACAAGTGCGGGGGCCCGGCCGGGTACGAACCTCGTTTCTCGCACATCCTCGGGTTTCGTGGGTAAAGAATTGGACGCGCTTTTTGGGCCGAAACGTGGGATTTTTGCAGATTTGCGTAACCGTCCGTGTCGCCGCTTTTCTGCGGCTTGGTACATCAAAAAAGGCCGCGTCATTTTCGACGCAGCCTTTCGTTTTTGTATTAAATTGTCCTGTCTATCTGCCCAGGTAGTTTACCGAAACGGTCCGGCGTCCGAAACGCCTTGCTTCGGCACAGCTTGGCATCCAGATATCGAGCCGATTACCCTTTATCTTTCCGCCGGTGTCCGAAACGAGGTAGGTCCCCGCATAAGAGCCGTCAATGCTGATCCTGCTCCCAAGCGGCAGTACCCTCGGGTCAGCCGCGATCAATCCTTTGCGAACGCCGTGCCCCATGGCCGTCCGTCCACGGAGGCAATATGCCGTTACCGTAAACTTGCCCCGGCTTGCACCGATCGCCCTTGTAGAGACCGTTTTTTCAACCTTCCCTTTTGCTGTTTGCCTGTCCTGCCCGGCAGGCTGCTGTTCCTTGTTTTCCTTTACCGGGTCCTGTTTTACCGGATCCTGTTTCGGCGCCGGGTCCTGAATTTGAACTGTTTCTTCTGTTAATGTCTCTGTCGAAATATTCTCGAATACTAAATTATTTTGAATCGTCGAATTATTAAATTGTAAATGCGAATCATTCGCTATACTGAGGGTTGTATCCGTCGAAGCCTGCGCGTAAATTATTACGACGCAGAGGCTTATCACCGACAGAACAAGTCCTCCTCTAACGAGGTACTTCATTCATTGTCTCCTTTTCTAATCGTCCCCAAAATAAAAAGCGCAAAATGCCTCGGGAGATGTCTTTTATTCATCAACCGCCATTTTGCTTCGCTTTAGAGCATAATTTGGGGACTGCCGCAGCGGTATACACCGCCCATGTCTTGCCCGCAGAGGGCAAAACACCTTAGAATGCTAGCACCTCTGGCCTGTTGTGTCCAACCGGCCCGGGGCCCGGAATACCCTGCTCCAAATGCAAACCAAGTGTTCACACAGGGTTAAAAACTCTCAATAGCCTTAAAATTATTGGACTTTTTTTGCTCCGGCGGCTAATATTTCGTGGTCGCCGCTCAATTGCGGCCCCAGATCAGTTAAAGGAATTCTATGCAGGAACGCCGACAAAGCGCACGATATCCGGTCTCATTTCCGATCCGCGTTAAGTGGAAAAACGACAGCGGTTCTTACGTCTCCGAAGACGGGCTGACCGAGAATGTCGCCGTAAATGGAGCACTTGTGTACCTTCCGCGGAATCTTCCCACCGTCGGTGCGAAGGTCGAACTGACCGTGACCGAGCATGCCGACGACGAAGTTAGCGTCAGTGCCCAGGTCATCCGGCTCGAGCGAAACGCCGCCCATCCGCAGGTCGCTCTTATCTTGCTGGACGGCATGCGGGCCTGGAAAAAGAAAGTTTGGCAATACGCCGCCGAAACACTGTCCGAGCAAACGCCCGATGAAGTAGACGACTGGTAATCGGGTCGTTTCCTCGATGCCGTCTTCTGTACACACTTTATCTACAGTTCCCGTACACTTAAATAGCAGCAAATGAAGATCTTAGTCCTAGGAGCCGGCCGAATGGGCTTTGGCGCGGCATACGACCTTGTTCATAATTCATCCGGCGTCGAGGGCGTCACCGTTGCCGATTTTGATCTTAAAAAGGCAGAAACGGTCGCCGAGAATGTCGGGACGTCGCGCATCGACGCCCATCACATAGACGTCGCGAACCACTCGGATGTGGCCGGCCTGATGCAAGGCCACGACGCTGCGATCTCATGTGTTAATTACTGGTACAACGAATCGCTTTCCCGGGCCGCGATCGAAACCAAAACGAATTTTTGCGATCTGGGCGGCAATAATTACGTCGTCGATTCGCAGCTCGCAATGCACGACGCCGCGGTCGAAGCGGGCATCAATATCATCCCTGATTGCGGGCTCGCACCGGGCATGGTCTCGATCCTGGCAATGCACGGAGCGGCGAAATTTGATCAGCTGGACGAGATACACATCCGCGTCGGCGGACTTCCGCAAAAGCCCGAACCACCGCTCGATTACCAACTTGTGTTCTCGGTTGACGGCCTCATAAATGAATACGTCGAGGTCGCCCGCGTCATCCGCGACGGTAAGATCAGCGAGGTCGAATCGATGACCGAGCTTGAGAGCCTTTCATTCGATGGCTTCCCGCCGCTCGAGGCATTTCAGACCAGCGGCGGCACATCGACACTGCCGGACACATTTCTGGGCAAGATAAAGGAACTCGATTATAAGACCATCCGCTATGCGGGCCACTGCGATAAGTTCAAAACGATGATCGACCTCGGGCTCTGCTCAAGTGACGAGATCGTTGTCGATTATCAAAAGGTCACGCCGCGAAAGGTCTTCGGCGAATTGCTGCAAAAACACCTCCCCGCCGACGGCCCTGACTACGTCCTCGTCCGCCTCGACTTCGTCGGCGCACTAAAGGCAGAAACACGACCGGTAGGGAGTGTGTCCCACGTCGGCCCCGACCGCCTCCGCTACGACATCGTCGACCGCTTCGACGATTCAACCGGCCTTTCAGCAATGATGCGCACCACTGCTTTTCCTGCGTCGATCATCGCTCAGATGATGGCCAAGGGTGATGTGCTGTCGCGCGGTGCCACGCCTCAGGAAAAAGCGATCGATCCGGAAAAATTCGTCGCGGAACTTGAACGGCGAAACATCACGATCAATATTTCCTAGACATACCCGCTCATTTTTTCGCGATCTCTCGTACGTTAAGCTGCTGTATCATCGGCGGATTCTCAGGGCTTAGCGTGAAATAGACCTCGATATCGATCTTCTCGCCCTCTAAAATGAATCTGCCGCGAAGCTGATTCTGCGGAATCATCTCCTTTACCGCAACGATCTTACCGGCCTTGGCCCAAAGCTCCGCGTATTGTTTCTTAAGGTGGTCGATCGGGTTGTCAGGGAAAAAGTTCTTGGCAAAGATACCGCTCTTTTCTGCATTTTCCCAACTTGGTATCACCTTTAGCAGTTCCGCTTTGCGTTTCTCCAAAATGGCCGAGACAGGCAATTGACGCGGTTTAAGTTCAGCATTTCTGATGATCAGATCGAGGATCTCAAGGTTGATGTTGCCGAGTCCCGCGTAGGTCACGTTGCCAAATGCAACGATACCGATCCCGTATTCCGGCATCACCCGCCAATGGCTGCCGAATCCGGGCAAACCGCCGCCGTGGCCCAGATACACGCGGCCTTCGCAATCACGCTGCCATCCCAGCCCATAACCATATGCAGTAACCGACGCACAGACGCGGCCGCCCGGATAGGTAAAATTCGGCTGCATTCCGGTAAAGCGCCACGGATGGTGCATCTCGCGGATCGAATCGCGTCGAATCGGCCCGTTGTCCGGTGCACTCGAAGGCGGCCATGCCGACAAATGTATCGCCATGTACTTGCTGAATTCATCGATCGACGAGATCATGCTGCCCATCGCTCCCCACGAACCGTCCGCCTCGTCATGCAGCAGTGCCTCATCGTTCCACTTTTCATTGAGCCAGCGGTAGCCGTAAGCCAATTTGACAGGATCGATCTTGGCATATTCCCACTCGGACGTGTTCATGCCGAGAGGTCGCCAGATGTTGTCGCGGATATATGTTTGATAGGGTTTTCCGGACGCTTTGGTAATGATGCGGCCGAGAAGCGCAAAGCCTAGATTCGCGTATTCGTAAGTAACGCCGGGAGCATTTGAGAATGAGACCTGGTTTTCGATAAGTTCCGCAAGTTCCTTATTCGTATCCGCAAGCTGGCGGTCGCCCCACGGATTGTCCTCGGGAAATCCGGCACCATGCGTCAAAAGCTGCCTAATGGTGATATGTGCGGAATCGGCGGTCGGATATCTGAGCGTCTTCATTTCCGGCACGTAAAGATAGGCCGGATCGTCGAGCTTGAGCTTGCCGTCATCACGCAGCTTTAAGATCGCCATCGCGGTCACGCTTTTGCTCATCGACGCGATACGGAACAGCGACTGCGACGTTACAGGCGTTTTCTTTTCGATGTTCGTATAACCGTCATTGCCGGCAAAGACCAGATTCCCATCAACAACGATGCCAAATGCGATGCCGGGAAAGTGGTTTCGCTTGGCGTGGTCCTTATACATCCTCTCGATCTCAGGGAATGTCTTTTTTATCTTTTCCAGCCGTTCCGGATCGGTAAACACCGCGGGCTTGTACCCCGAACCGGATAGCGGTTTTTCGGAAAGAGCCCCTTGCCCCGACGCAACAACGCAAATAAAGAAAAGAAGTATTCCGGATACCAATGTACGCATAGCTTTATCTCCCAACATTATAAAGAATGGGTCATGACTAGTTAAACATCTTATTATATAAGATAAAGCTAGTAATGACAGGTAGTTACAACATATTCAAGCGTGCCCGAATTTCTCGTAAGAAATTCCGTCAAATTTTGCGATACTTTTCGCTTGATCTGACCGCT
>JBGSYT010000049.1:0-2629 GCA_041750855.1 Pyrinomonadaceae bacterium
AATGGATAAGCGAGGAGTGAACCTATTGCTGGCCCTCCCGATCTTTCTTTTAGGTTTCGTTTCCGCCGGAGCTCAGATACAAGCTGCGGGCGGCGGATATTACGTCGCAGGTTACGGCACAGTTTACGGTTCCTTCGGTCAGGCGAGTGCTGCACAGAGCCGTTTGTACGACAATATGAAGTCGCGGACGGCTGGAAGGTCAGCGGTTCCGGATCGGGCAACTGTGCCAAATGCAAAACCTGCTGCCACTCGGCCGGCTGTGCCAAAAAATGTAGGCGTTTTTCGTCCCGATTCTACGGTTGATTCGGCAAACACGCTCGCAAACGCACTCGGCGAAACCGCCGAGGAGAAGGCGTTGATCAAGCAAATTTATACGGCAACAAAAGAAGGTTATGACAAGGAAGCGGCCGCACGCGGATGGAAGAATAACATCGCGGCCGGCCTAACTTTTTTTACGGCAACCGCGATGACCGTTTATCATGACACCGAAGAACCGAGCAATGACGCCGTCAACGAATATTTCCGATCTTTGAACATTGCGATCGACGATATCCCCGAATTCGCAAAAATCACGAATAAAGAGAAACAGGGTTTTAACAATATGCTGATCTGTTTCAGCGGAATCCTTCTCGCGACCTATACGGAGGGAAAGCAAACGCAAAATGCCGAAACGCTCGCCACGTCCAAAAAACTTGCTGGAATGCTGATCGAGTTGGTCCTGAAAGCCGATCCTGATGATCTTCGAATCGAAAAAGGCAAGATCATAATCGAGTAGGTGAGATTTTGAATCTCTCCCGGAACTAACTTTGGAACCCTTTGTTCTGTACAGCCATGGCCTAGTTTATGAAAAACTCAGTATTGTTCTCACTTTTTATTATCGCGGCCTTCGCAATTACTGCACCTTCGCAAACCAAAGGCGAGCTGTCCTTTGGTAATTATGCTGGATCTGGCACGCCCTTTGGTTCTTCCTTCATTGCTATCCCGTACAGGACAGATGGTTCGAGCACAACTCGCGCGCCTGGTTGGGGCGTCGAAGTCGGTCGTGCGGACGCGAGCGATATTGGCGAACTTCTCGCCGATCAGAACACTCTCCGGTTAGCTCTTAGCCGTATCCGGACAATCACTGCAAAGGAACTCGGGACGGAAAGGCAGCGGGCACTCCTCGGGATCGAATCCGAAGGCATGTCCCCGGCCGAACTACTGACCAAGGCACAAGATTGGTGGAAGGATAACATTGAAGGCTCGATGGACCGGATAGCGAGTAACCCGGCGGCCTCATGTGCGGAGTCACAAGAAATGTTCTCGCTCCTGCTCGGCAACGAACGGCAGAAGGCTCTGTTGGGAATCGAGGGGATGGGCAACATCGAAATTTTCACCGGAACAGTCGCAACATCGGTCAAGAAGCGGTGCCGGGAGGAAAAGCTCGATGAGTGTAACGCAACGGGTCGCTTCAAGCAGATAATATTGTGGGCCGTACTCGAGGAACGCCAGGTACAAATTTTGTCAGGCTCGGCGTCGGACGATTCGTGGATGAAAGACGCGCTCACGGAATGCGCTATTTACGAATTGCATTATGTGTCGACGACCAAGGTCGATTATGACTTAAAGCTCGATTCCGTGATCGACGGTAGGATCCCATTGAAATTCAAACCGAATGAAGGCGGTTTATACGCGGAGCTTTCGGATATCAAAATAGAGGGCGAAACAAACAGCGACGTTAATCCGTTTCTTCAATCTATTAAGTGCACCGCCGAGGGCATCACGACCACCTGCGGCCCCGGAGCCTCGATGCTCAAGACCGCTTTCTCGGCGATTGTTGATTTGGAGGTGAAGTATCGCGAAGATTATCTGGACGAAAGCGGCCTGTCGAAAAGCCGCATTGTTGGCGACAACAAGTTAAAGATCAAATTTTCGCCCTCGATGCACTCGACCGCGATGGTGACAAAGGCAATGAAGGATATACCGTCGATGACGTTGCCAAACCTCGAAGTTGGGGCGACAGGATTCTGGATCGCTCACAAAAAATCCCGGACGGGACCGCTAGAGGTCACCTTCGACGAAACCGAGCGTGGCGTTTATCCGATCTTGTTCGAATTCACTAGGACGGGCGGAGACTCGGAAGAAGACATTACCGCGTTCGACACGACCAAGTTCGAACTCATTCACAAGCCAAACAAGAAACCTTTCCCTCCTAAAAAAGCGACTCCCGCCAGGCGTATGGTCCGGGGTACGCCCTGATCTGGCCATTCTTGAGGGGTTAGGGACATTTGGACACCGGAATCGAGAAACACGAACTCGCCTCGTCCAAGCTATGCGGCTGAGAATAAGAGAGAAATAGTACCGTGTCGGCAAATCCGAATATATCCATTTGGTACGGACGGCTAGCCCGTTACGCGCCCCTAGTTTTTTGGATCGTAGTGATCCTAGGGCTCGGGAGCGGAATGGGTGCGGCGAACGAGACTTCGCGATTTATTAGGCCACTGCTTGAATTCTTTTTTCCCGGAGCAACGCCGGAAACACTCGCTATTTATCACGGCTACATTCGAAAGCTTGCGCACCCGACGATTTACGGCATCCTTGGGATACTGGCCGCCCGGGCATTTCGTTCATCATCGTACGGGAACATTCG
>JBGSYT010000050.1:0-11448 GCA_041750855.1 Pyrinomonadaceae bacterium
GGCGCTAGAGACGATCGGGCTAAAACTTGCCTCACTGGAAAAATTCGACGCGGCGCATTCGCTGGCCGATTCGATGGAGCATCGGGACAATCTGCTTGCCGGGATCGCCGTTCGCCAGCATCACAGCGGGAAGCCGGATGCGGCGAAAGAGTCGATGGCCGAGATCGGATATCCGGCGGCTGCGACGCAGGCTTTGTTGGCAATGGCGGCGGACGAGATAGATCGCGAAAATTTTCCCGAGGCCGTACAGCTTCTTGACGACGCGGTTGCGCGGAGCGAAGAGATAGAGCACGAAGAGGAACGCATCCGAACCGTGATCGACATCGGCAACTCGTTCACGGCATCGGAGCGAAGCGACCGCGCGATCGAAGCTCTCGACAAGGCGAGGGAACTTGCGGAACTTCTGGACAATGTTTACCGCGACAACTTTCTGTCGTCGATCGCGATCGGTTTCTTTCGTGCCGGAAGTATCGAGCTGGCAGACAGGACGCTCGACCTCGTCGCCGATAAGACGCAGATCGCCAACGCGTTGCTAGGCTTTTCCCGTGAATCCTGGAAAAAGGGCGAAAGGGAAGACGCCCTCGACGCACTCGAGGAGGCGAACGCGATCTTGCGGTCGCAAGCAGAAAAGGAAACGCGAGACAGCCGGGCTCGGTACAATTTGCTTCAGAATATTGCCGTCCAGTTCGCAGGATTTGAAAAGGGCGAACGGGCGATCGAGCTTGCGCAATCGATCGATCACGAGGAACCGTCGATGAACGCTCTCGCCCAGACCGCGAATATTCTTATCTACCAAAAGGACCCGGAGACGGCACGCACCGCCCTGACTGCGATCGCGGACGACGCACAGCGGGCATCTGCATTGACGGCAATGGCAGATACTGTTGCGGGCGAAGATGATAAGGCTGCCGCCGTCGAGTTTCTTGACGAGGCGTTTGCTCTGGCCGAAGAGGTTCCGCAGCTTCCATCGCGATCGACGGTTTACAGCGGGCTTTCGACACGATTTTTCCGGCTCGGCCATCCCGACAAAGCCTTGCTTGCCGCCACCGCCGCCCTCGAAACGGCCGCCTCCATCAAGAACGAAAGCAGCCGCGTCGCTGCCCTGACCGAACTCGCCGGAGTGTTCGATGCGAACCGTTTCGAGTTAGACGAAAAACACAGAGAGATCATTCGGCAGATGTTGGTACCGGGACAGTTCTGATCAGGCGCGGTCGCAGGCGATGAGGTCGTTGAAGTTGTCGCGGCGGCGGATGAGTTCGGCGGTCCCGTCGGTTTTGGTCAGGACGACGGGCGAGAGGAATCGGGCGTTGTATTGCGAGGCTTGTGCGAGCGAATAGGCACCGCAATTCAGCAGAGCGAGCACTTCGCCGGGTTGAACATTCTCCGGCAGCAGCCTGTGATCGGGCAGACGGCCTTTGCCTTCGATATCAAAGTAAACATCGCCGCCATCGCACAGTGGGCCGGCCACTTTGTAAGGCGTCTCGTGCGGCTCTCCCGCCCGTTCGGCCGAGATCAGGTGGTAGTACCACTTGTACGTTTCCATCGAGAGCAGGATGTTGAAGCCGGCATCGGTCAATAACCAATTGTCAGTCGATGATGGCGGTTCAGTGGATAGTGGATAGTGGACAATGGATAATTCTTCCGTAGCGGTTGTTGGCCCCGTTTTTTCGCCGCTTTCTTCCTGGGTTCCAAATTGTCCACTGTCCATTGTCCACTGTCCATTCGTTACGGTCCGCTGTCCATTGGAAACGGGTCGCTGTTTGTGATTACGGACGGTGGTCAGGCAGATGGCGGCGTCGGCGATGATCGAGCGACCGGGTTCGAGCAGCAGAGTGATGCCCTCGAGCAGATCGAGGGCATTTTCTTTTTCGGCAATTTCGCGGACGGCGGACCAGGCATCACGTATCGCGTCGGCAGGTTCGAAATCGGCGGCGAACATCTCCCGCTGTTCGGCTGGGAAGGCGGTTGATTGAGATCCATCTCGAAGATAATTCACCGGAAAACCGCCGCCGAGATTGATGTGGCGCAGCCGGATGCCCGTGTCGCGAAAGATCCGCAGCATCGCGGAGAACATCTCTTTAAATGCCTGCGAGTAGACGTCGGGCGAGGGATTTTGCGAGCCGACGTGGAGATGGATGCCGTGGAGATTCAGGTGCCCGGAATCCTTGTATTTTGCAAACGCCGCGAATGCCTCGTCCGGCATCATTCCGAATTTTGAGGTGAGCAGAGCGGTCTGCAATCCGGAATGCGTGCTGGATTCGATCTCGGGCACAAGCCGCAAGCTGACGTTCGCTTTTTTGTTTAGGCGCCGTGCGGTTTCGTTGATCAGCGAAAGCTCATAGATCGAATCAACCTGGATCGCGAAAACGCCGTTCTCGATAGCGAGTTCAATTTCCCACACCTCTTTGCTGAGGCCGTTGAAGTTTAGCTGGTCGCCGCGGAAGCCGGCTTTCAGCGCCTTCCAAAGTTCGCCGCCGGAATTGACCTCGAGGTCGCAGCCGGCGTCTTTGATCGCCCGAAGAATGCCCATAGTGGACATCGCCTTGGCGGCGTAACAAAGCTTAAAGGCGCAGCCTACGTTGTCGCCAACTTTCTGAAGCCGAGCGATGTTGTGGCGGATACGCGGCTCGCTGTAAACAAAAAGCGGCGTGCCGTGATCGTGTGCAAGCTCAACGGCATCATGGCCGTCGATGTGCAGCCGGCCGTTGCGGACATCGAGGAAATCTTCGATCTGCCAATTGGTCATAGACGACTGGAGAGCAAGCATCCTTGCTTGCTCTGAGCACGAAGTGCGAAAGGGGGCTGAATCCGTGGCCCGTGCTCGTTCGAAAGCACTGCTAAATTCCCAATCCTCCGGATTATCGCAAAGTCCGGCCTTCACTGGGTTCATTTCGATATATCGAATCACCGCATGAAAATGCTTGAAATTGCGGATGTACCGGTCAAATGATTCATGCTGCCAGAACTGTCCGCTTCGACCCAATTCACGATTCGCCATCTGAGCGGAAAATGACTTGACCGAGTGCATTATGTCCGGGATATGAATGCCCGGCTTGGGCTTGATCAATATGTGCCCGTGATTCGGCATTATCACCCACGAAAAAAGATCGTGTGTTTTTCCTTCATTGTATTTTATTGCGTCACGGACGATAGACGCGATCTTCGCCTTTCGAAGCCAGCACTGGCCGCAGCCTGAATCCAAATATTTTTCGACCCGCTTCCGATACTCGTGATCTTTATTAGTTGTAGCCCGGAGCCTTGCGACGACATCCTCGGGCAGCGAGTCGTAAAGTCTAAACGTTACGAACTGCGTTTGTTCTGGCCCGTCGAAATGAGGCAAGTTCTCGAGATTGTACCAGCCGTAGTCTTCACGGGTAAGTTTTGGCTTGAAATTGTAGTCGGTCATCGCTGTTCGTGCTTCGCACTCATGGCAAGCAGGGATGCTTGCCCTCCAGTCTTGCTTGCCCTCCAGTCACTTCATTAACTGAAGTCCTGTTCCTCGCGGATGAAGGCCCGGCAGCGAGATGGGCAGCTTGCCGGAGACCTGCTGCGTTCCGAGAAGAGCCCGAGCCGAGGCCCGCTGCAGCGAAGCCATATCGCCATATGCAACGAGGTAGGTTTTTATCTCGGGGAACGATGACAAAATGTACGGATTGCCGAAGCTGACGCCGATCACCTTTTTGTTCACAGCCAGAGCTTCTCGGAGGACGGCGGCACCGTTCTCGGGAATGCCGACGCTGTTTCGGGCGCCTGATCTAACGCGGCCGTAAAGGCCGACGATGACGATGTCGGCTTCGCTGACAGCTTTGCGTGCGGCAGCGGCCTGTTCGGCGATCGAATTCTCCTGCAAATATGCCTGAGTGAACCTGAGTCCGTCGGCTCGCAGCGTCGTGGCGAACGCCCCCATGGTCGATGGCCCGTCAAAGCCGTTCGAGACGCCGAGTACGGCGATCTTTGCATTCCGATTCAACGGCAGAACGCCGTTTTCCTCGCGGACGAGGGTTATCGCTTTTTCTGCGATCTCGTCGGTGAGCTTGGTCGAATCGGGGCCAGAGACGATGCGGTCGATCTGGTCGAGCGGCGTCATCCTGTTTTTCGCGAGGCCGACGGCGTGCTTCCATGCGAGCTGGCGGCGCACCGAATCGTCAAGCCGCGACATCGGGATACGGCCGCTGGCGACCGCAGCTCTTAGGCCGCGAAGCATTGCATCGACATCCTCGGGTTTTTCGAGTATGTCGGTGCCGGCGAGAATCGCCCGGACGCCAGCTTCCTCCTGCGTGAAATAAATCGTCAGGCCGCTCATCGACATTGCGTCGGAGACGATCAGGCCCTTGAATCCCATCTGGGTTCGCAAGATATCGGTCTGAACGGTCTTTGAAAGGGTCGCCGGAATTGTCGCCTGTTCGCTGACGATCTCGGTGCCGGGTTCGGCATCGCCGCCTCGATATTCCTTCAGCGGTTTGATGATCTCGCCGTCGATCTGGGGCAGAGCGATGTGGGCGATCATTATCGAACCGACGCCACCGTCGATGGCCTTTTTGAAGGGCACAAGCTCGAGCGAATCGAGCCGTTGGCGGGGCAGGTCGATGATGGGCAGGCCACGGTGTGAATCGACGTTCGTGTCGCCGTGGCCCGGAAAATGTTTCGCTGTAGCGATGACTTTCTGGCTCTGAACTCCCTGTGCGAATGCAACACCGAAACGTGCGACGTCTTCAGGATCTTCGCCGAAACTGCGAACGTTGATGACGGGATTGTCCGCATTGTTATTCACATCGAGCACCGGAGCGTAAACGTGCTGGATGCCGATCGCACGCGCCTCGCGGCCGGTGATGACGCCCATTCGGCGTGCGAATTCCGGTTCGCCGGTCGCGGCGACGGCCATCGCCCACGGGAAATTTGTCGCGTCCTGAAACCGCATACCGATGCCGGTCTCGGCGTCGAGCGACATCAGTAATGGGGTCTTTGCCGCTTCCTGCATTCGGTTTATCAGGTGGGTAGTTTCATAGATCGGAGCACCGAAAAAGATGATGCCGCCGATCTTGTTTTCTACGACGTGCCGCTGCAGATCTTTGAAGAACCTGCTGTCTTGATTGGCGAAACGAGCGTTGACGCCGACGTGAACAAGCTGGCCGACCTTTTCATCGACCGTCATTTTTTTCAATGTCTTATCAGCCCAATCCCAGTCTTTTTTCGCCGGTTCGAATCGCTCGGTTCGGCTATCGCTCGAAGCGTGGATGGGCGAAAGGTCCATGGCGAAAACCGCCGCCCCCAGCACTGCAGCAAGAAGCATCGTCGGGGAAATTGCGGAACTTCTTAATGTCATATTTCTAATTAAAAAACCGTATTGTCAGCTATCCACTTCTGATCGATCGCTGCCCGCCACCATGCTGACAAGCAGCCCGACAGAAAAGCAGATCGTCGTTCCGATCAGCACATACCAGGTCCAGGCGATCGGCGTGAAATTCCATATTGATACCATCGTGATGATGGATACAAGCATCCCGACAACCACGCCCGTCTGGTTTGCGCGTTTTGTCAGGACCCCAAGCAAAAATGCTCCCAGCATTGGCCCATAGATCAGCGATGCGATGGCAAGGCCGACGGTCAAAACAGAGCCGATGTCCTGCGAAAGGAACGCAATGCCGATCAATGCCACGCCCCACACAGCGGTCAGCCAACGCGAAAGCTTCAGGAGTTTTTCTTCGCTGGCATTCGGATCGATCAGCGGTTTATAGAAATCCAGAACGCTGCTGGATGCGAGCGAATTCAGCGAACTCGAAAGCGTGGACATCGCTGCGGCGGTCAAAGCGGCGATCATTAAGCCTGCGACACCGGTCGGAAGCTGCTCGACGATGAACTTCGGAAACACTTCGTCGTTCTTTGCCAGCGGTGTGGACATCGGGTAGTGCTGGTAGAAGACGTAAAGCAAAACACCGACGAAGAGCAGCAATGCGAATTGAAACAGGATGACGAAACCGCTCGTGATGATCGCTTTTTTTGCATCGCTCTCGGTCTTACAGGCCAAAAGGCGCTGAACGAGCATCTGGTCGGTACCGTGGGAGGCCGTTGTCAGGAACATTCCACCTATTAGCCCGGCCCAGAACGTAAAAGGCACGGTATAATCGAACGAGAAGGACACGAATTGGAATTTATTCGCCGCCGAAGCCACCGACCTTATCTCTTCCCATCCGCCCGGTATGCTGTTCCATATAACGACGGCGGCAATTATCGCCCCCGTAACGTAAATAACCAACTGGACGAGATCTGTCCAAAGCACGGCTATCAAACCGCCCTGGTATGTATAGACAAGCGTCAGGATACCGACTATCAGGATCGAGACCACCGTCAGATACGGGAAATCCGGGAACGAAACGGCGATGACGGCTGCAATGACGATCGACGCGGCAAATGTGCGGACACCGTCGCCGACCGCACGCACGAACAAAAAGAGCGACGCGGCGAAATTCTTGGCCGAGGTGCCGAATCTGTTCTCGAGCAGCTTGTACGCCGTCTGAAGCTCACCCTTGAAATACGCAGGGACAAAGAGGACGCTGATGATAAAGCGGGCGACAATGTAGCCCATCACCAGCTGAAGAAACGTAAAATTACCGCCCTGCTCTGGGACTGCGTAGATCGCATAGGCGATGGCCGGAATACCTATGAGGGTCAGCGTGCTCGTTTCCGTAGCGACTATTGACGCGCATATAACTATCCAGTGTGTGTTTCGCCGGCCGACGAAATAGTCGGTAGCCGTTTGCTGAGACTTGCGAAACATCACGCCGAAGGCCGTAATGCCGATCAGATAGACAAAGATGATTATGAGGTCAAGTGTTTGCATCCAGGAAAAGGCAGACCCGCAAAACCGACGACGTTTACTTCGGGTTCAGGACCGCCGAACCCGTTCTGCTTGTTATGGTAGTTAACGTCGAAATTTTGCCCTCATACTCCTTCCCGTTGAGTTTGGCGGAAACCGTGTAGGGTGAGCCCGAGGTAATGGTCGTCGTCGTGTAAAAGTGGTGGCCGGCTTCGCTGACGGTGGGCGTAAGAAGTTCGCCGTTCAGCCGCCCTTCTTCGACTTCCAGGACCGTAAGCGGTGCCGGTGTTTTCGAACTCGGCGGCACGCCCTGAGTATAGTAGTAGATGATCTTGGCCGTTCGCGTGCCTTCTACTTCACTAAAACTCAAGTCCGCACGAAGGTCTGTGTCAGGCGGCAGTTTTCCCTTTTGTGAGGTCTGGCCACCGCATCCGATGAAAGCGAGCATCAATATCGAAAGAATGAGTGTTTTCATATCTTCTAATTCCCCAATTTTTTCACGGCTTTGTCAACCACGAAGGACGCTTCTATCAGGGCTTCTTCGGCCTCGGCGTAGGCCGCGCCGGATCGATGCATAACGATCGCTGCCCGTACGTCGCTATTTGCCGCGTCCAAGAGCCTTTGGGCATGTTCCTCGTCGAGGCCGGTTTCTTTCGCCAGGATCCTGAGTGCCCTTTCGCGCAGCTTTCGATTTGACGGGCGAAGGTTTGTCATCCTGTTTCCTTTGACATAACCGAGACGGATCATCGAAACGGTCGAGATCATATTTAGGACCATTTTCTGCGCGGTGCCTGCCTTCATCCTGGTGGAACCGGTGATCGCCTCGGGCCCAGGTAAGGGCCTTATAGCAAGTTCAACAACCTTCTCTAGTTCAGAATCGGGCGTGCAAACGATGCAGGCGGTGAATGCACCGATAGAACGGGCATACTCGACCGCGCCTATCGTGTAAGGCGTTCTGCCGGACGCCGCGATGCCGATGACCGCGTCGTGTTTCGTGACACCGTGTTCGCATAGGTCTGCTGCGCCCATCTCGCGGTCGTCTTCGCTGGCTTCGGTCGCCCGGAATAGAGCCTCGGGCCCGCCGGCGATCACGCCCTGAACGAGTTCGTATGATACACCAAATGTCGGCGGGATCTCTGAAGCATCAAGAACGCCGAGACGCCCGCTCGTGCCGGTGCCGACATAAAAAAGCCGGCCGCCGTTGTTGAGCCTTTCGGTCACACGATCGATAGCCTCCGCAATTGCGGGCAACACTTTGCGGACGGCCGCGGCGACCTTTTCGTCTTCCCGGTTGATCATTTCGACGGCTTCTAGCGTCGATACCGTGTCGATCGCGGTTGTGTCGGGATTCTCGGTTTCGGTGAGTGCAACCATTTTCGACTATTTGGGACCGCTGCCGTTTTGGCCGTCGCGCGACCTTATCATTGCCATCAGGGCGGCGGCGTGTGCGGGCGGCATTTCCGGTTCGGTAAGAAATGCTTTTGGAGCGACGGTTCGAATCGTGTCGAGCATGGGTTTGGTCAAAATATCGCCAGCCTTGAACACGCTGCCCACGCAGCCGATGGGCACACGCGAGCGCTCAAGCTTTAGTTTTTCGATGACCGCACAGGCAGCGAGGCCGAGTTCCGAGCCGGCTTCGTTCAAGATGTCCATTGCGACGGCGTCGCCCGCCTGCGCTGCCTCGACGACGTACTGCGCAAAGCCCGCGATCCGGCTGTTGTCCACCTGCGGCGAGTAGATGGCGACGATCAGATTTTCGGGGCCCGATGCTCGAAAATATTCGGCGGCCCGTTCGCTCAGGACGGTCGGAATGCCTCGTCCGTCCGATGCCTTAGCGACCGAATGCAACGCGGTCTGCGCGATCCCAACGCCGCCGCCTTCGTCACCGGCCAGCGGCCCCCAACCACCGGAGATCGCCATCTCGCCCTTTTCGTTCTTTCCGAGACAGATCGATCCGGTACCGGCAATAACGACGAGGCCAGGCTTGCCGCGAGTGGATGCATATAGCGCGATCTCTGCATCGGTGATCACGGTCGTGTTTTTGATGCCGATGCTCTTTATAAAACGTTCGCGCACATGCTGGCGAAGATCGGAACGGCGAACTCCAGCGAGTCCCAGCGTTGCCGACGCGATATCGCCTCTCGAAACCCTACCGATGTCGCAGGCCTGGTTAACGGCTTTTACGATATTCCCGACCGCAGTTTCAATTCCTACACGAAGCGGATTGGCCGGGCCGGCGAAGCCTTCGCTCCGAACCTCGCCCGCATGGTCCATCAACGCGATGTGCGATTTCGTTCCGCCGCCATCGACGCCAAGAAACCATTGATGCACGCGGCTGTTTCCGCTTCGTTTTGTCCTACTGCCAGCCATTTTTACTATTAGGCCTTAAAGTACAGATACATTCTTGGATAAACTTGACATATAATCAAATTTAACAGATTTTATGTATTCAATAAGTTTACGTGATGCGCAGTCTGCTCGGAGTACCGCCTTTAGGCGGCCTCCTTTCCAGGATTCATTCCACTTGTGAAGTACGAAAGTGAAACCGCCTGAAGGCGGGACTCAAAACGTAATAATATGGAGATCAGACAGCTTAAGGCATTTTTGGCGATCGCTGAGGCAAAGACGTTTACGGCAGGCGCCCGCCGCGTGAACGTGACACAGGCGGCTATCTCGATGCAGATCCGCCAGCTTGAGGATGAGGTCGGGCTGTCGCTCTTTACCAGAACGCCACGCCGCGTGATCCTGACGGAAGCGGGCGAATACCTGCTCGAACGTGCGAGAAAGATACTCCGCGAACACGACTCGGCGCTGGCCGAGATAGCGGAGGTGGCCGGTGCGGAATACGGGCGGCTGCGGATCGGGTCGGCATCCGGAACATTCGCGATGCACCAACTTCCGCCTATCCTGGCCGCATTGCGAGAAACGTTTCCCAACGCCGAAATTACGGTATCGGCCGGGACCAGCCAGACACTAGTGGACAAGATGATGCACGGCGAAATAGACATGGCGTTCGTTTCGCTGCCGGTCGATAATTTGAACGTGAGCACCGAGTCACTCTTTTCGGACGAGATCGTTGCTATCGCACACCCGAGCCATCCGCTCGCAAAGGAAAAGTTTATTAGCGCCGCCGCGCTTGCGGGCGAGAAGCTTATACTCGGTGAACGCGGCGGGAACACGCGGCGAATGATAGACGAATTTTTCCAGGCCGCGAATGTGAGGCCGAACATCACGATGGAGCTTTCGCGGCAAGAGGCCATCACACGGATGGTCGAGCACGCCCTAGGCGTCGGGATGGCCGGTGCAAAGACCGTCGCGATGGAAAAGCGTGAAGGCAAGCTGATCTCATGGTTCATCGAAGGTGCTGAGATAAAATGGGAACTCGGTCTCGCACGGCTTCGCGGCGGGCATTTTTCGCCGATCGGGAAGGAGTTTCTCAAACTGTGTAAGGAGAGTTTCACGGAAAGGGAAAAGGAATTGAAGGCGAAGAGATAGGCGCGTTTCAATATGAAGATCGAAGGCGTCATTTGGCTTGATACTATTGTTGACAAGTTAGCGTCCAAGCATTCGGTCGAAACGTACGAAGTCGAAGAGGTGATCTTTGGAAGCTCGAGGTTTCGATTTGTTGAAAAGGGCGACCGCCGGGACGAAGATGTGTTTATCTCCCTTGGCCAGACGGAAGGAGGCCGGTATCTTGCGATCCTTTTTATTTACAAACAGTCGAAGGAAGCGCTAATTTTGAGCGCGCGGGATATGGCTGACAAAGAAAGGAAAATGTATGGGCGTAAGTGAGAATAAAGAGTTGCCTAAGTTTGATTCGATAGAGGAGTTGACCAGGTTTTTTGACGAAAACGATATGGGAGACTATCTCGGGTCGATGCCAGAAGTCGGGTTCGAGGTAGAATTCGGCAGGCGTAAACATTATGTTGCGGTTGACGACGACGTAGCCGAACGGCTTTCCGAAATATCGAGATCCGAACATTTGCCGTCCGGCGCAATTGTAAACTCCTGGCTTCGCGAGAAGCTTTCCGACTATTCACAAAAGAATTAACAGCCGTGAAAATGAGTTTTTGTTACAAAAGATTCTTGACTCTCACGCTTTGTCTCTTGGCCTTGGCGGTCGATTCCTTCGCGCAGGGTTTGCCGGTGGCGGCGCCGGCGTCGGTCGGGATGAACGCGGCGAAGCTGGATCAGATCGAGGCGTTGGTGAATGCGGACATTGCGGATAAGAAGCTGCCCGGTGCGGTCGTGATAGTCGGCCGAAAAGGGAAGATCGTTTACCGCAAGGCGTTCGGCAATCGTTCGCTGGTGCCGACGGTCGAGAAAATGACGGTCGATACGATCTTTGATGTTGCTTCGCTGACGAAACCGGTTGCGACGGCGACTTCGATAATGATCCTCGTCGAGCAGGGCAAACTGCGACTCAATGACACCGTCGGGATGTACATCACCGACATTGACGACCCGCAAGCCAAACGCGTCACCATCCAGCAACTCCTCACCCACACCTCAGGCTACCGCCCCGATTTCGACCTCGGCGAAAAATGGACCGGCCGCGAAGGAATGCTCGCCGCTCTGAAAAAAGAGAAATTGAGAAATCCGCCGGGGACGAGGTTTGTTTATTCGGATATCGG
>JBGSYT010000051.1:0-30172 GCA_041750855.1 Pyrinomonadaceae bacterium
GCGCGTACAATCTGCTGCGTCCCCAAAGACAACGGGCATAGAGAGATTAGCTTCTACGGCAATCTGCCAAAGCCTCTGACCTGTCACCCAAGATCGGCCTTCAGCGAAAGTTGCAGGCCCGCCCCGAGCGGCGGTTTCGGCCAAGGTCCTGCCATTAACGATCGTATAAATGCAGGCTTCTGACAATTCTTCTTGCATTGTGTGACACTTTGAGGAAAGTTAAACGCTTCGCCTATCAGTCATATTCTATAACCATGGTCGGCACTTATATTCACTGGTGGTCCCGGCTGGATTCGAACCAGCGGCCTTCCACTTAGGAGGCGGACGCTCTATCCAACTGAGCTACGGGACCGGATCGAATTGAGAATGGATAACTGAAAATGGAGAATGACAAGCAATCGTCCAATTATCATTTCTCAATTCCTTAAGAGTCATAATTTAAAAGCGACCTGACGTCGTATCCATCCAGCTTGCTGCGGCCGTTCAGGAAGCTCAATTCTACCACGAACTGAAGCGCGGCCACCTCGCCGCCCAGTTGCTCGACCAGGCCCACGACCGCCTTCGCCGTGCCTCCGGTGGCCAGCAGGTCGTCCACGATCAGCACACGATGGCCTTCGCCGACAGCATCCCGGTGGATCTCGAGCGTGTCCTGCCCATATTCGAGATCGTAGGAGATCGACACTTTCTCCGCCGGAAGTTTCTTCGGCTTGCGTACGGGCACAAAGCCGGCGCCAAGCCGGTAGGCCAAGGGTACGGCAAAGATAAAACCACGGGATTCGATACCGATAACGGTGTCGATCTGCTTGTCGTGACAGAGATCGTGCATCGCGTCAAGCGTCATTCTCAATCCTTCCGAGTCTTTGAGAAGCGTCGTAATATCGTAAAAATTTATGCCCGGCTTTGGGAAATCAGGAACTTCCCTGACCATTTTCTTCAGAACATCCATAGTTTGTTTCATCTGGCGAAGAATACAGCCAGGTTCTAGTCGTCAATTCTAAACGCTTTATACTCCCGGTCGAGCTCGATCACGATCTCTTCCACCTTTTCCACTCGAGAATAGCTGGGGCCAGCCGAAAGATCCTGCCTGAATGCTTCGATCGACGATTCGGGCCCATTTGCGATCACCTCAACGCGTCCATCCGCCAGATTCCTGACCAAGCCGGTCACCTGGTGCTTTGCAGCAGACCGAAGCGCAAAATACCGAAACCCGACGCCATGAACAAGCCCGCTGATGAAGAACTTTCTGGCAACAAACATAACGACAACTGTTACGACCTCACCCAAGAGCGTCCAGACATTCGGACAGCGTACGGCGACGACAGGTAAATATCGGCATTCCGCGATGGGTCAGTTTGCTCGCTGCGGTCTGCCGCAGCTCTTCGGCCAGGGCTAGAAAATCACGCGGCTCGTCTGTCTCAAACGAAATGACGTATTCCTGATCGCTAAATCCGAACGCGTGGGTCAAATGGATCCGTATATTCGGAAATTTCTTCCCGACCATGAAATTCTCGGCGATGAGAGTGTCTCGTTCCTCTACTGTCTTGTCGAACCATTCAGCGTGCTTTACGCATGGATAGACGAAATGATATTTCCCCGCTCCGGCAATTACATGCTTCCGGTTTTGCGGTTCACCGAGCCCATCATCCCCGACAAACATCATCTTTTTCGTTACGGCGAGGAAATTCTCGGACGTCTCCAAATAACTGCCTAGGCCAGTTCGAAACAATTTTGCGGTCATTTCCTGGATCAGATCGAGCGAGCTTCCGATTCTCCAAAGCATCAGGTCGGCCTTAGAATCAAACCCGACAAGCGAGTAACTGTAAAGAAGAAATTCGTCGTTAAACGAATCATGGACGCCTTGAAACTCCCGCCTGAGAATGCTCTTCGTCTCAATGTCCAGTTTCCGCCACGAGGGATCAACCTTAAAAAAGATGAAGTTAACGAACTGCTTCTCTACCTCAGCCGAACTGTGAGGCCAGTCTTTTTCCTGAACGAGGCGAAGGTTTCCTTGTTCGGGCTGATCTTTTTGGCGGTCTTTCAACTCCATTTTTGGGAAAATAGGGCCCGATGGCCGGGATGGATCAGCAAAGCGGATCTAACTCCGCATAACTAAGTCCGAAACCAATTCTGCCAACTTTCAGACAGGATGTCCAAGATCAAGACATATCACCGTTCCATGAAGATCGAACTATCTTCAACGGGTGCCGAGGTATGCGGCATCCCTTGGAATATTAATAGGTGAATGGCCGTGCCCGACGGCAATGCCGTTCCTTATCGCCTCGGTAACGAATTGTTTGGAAACGCTGACGGCATCATCAAGGGCAAGGCCGAGCGCAAGATTGGCAGTGATCGCGGCGGCGAGCGTGCATCCGGTGCCATGCGTGGCATTCGTGTGGATCCGTTCGCTTTCAAAAACCCGAACGCTGCCGTTTCCATCGAAAAGAAAGTCGCGGGCCGTCGCCCTCTCAGTATTCCTGCTCTCGAGATGCCCGCCCTTTATCAACACGTTAGGAGCTCCCATCGACAATATCGCCCGTGCAGCCCTTTCAATTTCAACCTCGCCCCGTATTTCCATGCCGGCGATCCTCTCAGCCTCCTGCTTGTTTGGCGTGACCACGGTACTCAAGGGAAAAAGTTTGTCTATCAGCGTGCGGAGGGCTGCATCATCGATCAGATCGTAACCAGAAGTAGAACGGACCACGGGATCGACGACCAGGTAAGGCACCGGCCAATCATTCAACATCTCCGCCGTTGCCGTTATCCCATCTTCCGTTGCGATCATCCCGGTCTTTGCGGCAGCAATCTTGAGGTCTTTCATCACCGCCTCGATCTGTCCCCTGATCGACCTGGCATCGAGATGTGTCGCTCCGAACACCCCGGTTGTGTTCTGAAAAGTTATCGACGTTATCGCCGCAGCCGCAAAGCAGCCAAACGCTGTAAAGGTCTTGACGTCGGCGATCACACCCGCACCGCCGGAAGGATCGAGCCCGGCGATCGACATGCAAATTTTTACTTCATCAATTGCCATTATTTAGTGTCTGCCGGATCTGGTTGTGCGGATCCGTTCATCGATCATCGCATTAAGATAGCGAAGGGATGCGTAACCAAAAGCCCCGGCGTCAAGCACGCTCTGATAATTGCGGGCGTCGATACCGCCGAGCGCGATCACCGGGAAAGGCTCGACCGACAAACATACCTTCCTAAGGACACCTAACCCAGTATGGCTTTGCTTTCCCGGAGTAGGAAAAACGGGGCCGAAAACCACAAAATCGGCCCCGGACGATCTCGCGGAGACGATCTCTTCCAGACTGTGGGTCGACACCCCGATAATAAAATCAGCCGGCACTATTGCGCGAACCGCCTCAACCGGCGCGCCGTCGGATGGCAAGTGAACGCCCGCCGCAAACGCTGCAAGCGCAATGTCAGTTCTTTCGTTTACAAGTACCTTCAGGGCCGTGCCGCTTGCGGCCGCTACCGCTTGTTCTGTTATCTGAATTATCGTCTTTGCGTCGAGGCCTTTCTCGCGGACCTGATACATGGAAATGCCGCAAGACGATGCGAATCGCACTCGTTCGACGATCGATTCCCTTCTGTCTTCCGGGTCCTCGCCCGAACTGCTTCCATCAGAAATGCAGTAGGCGACAGGATAGTCCACGACCAAATTCACTTCTCTGACCTTCCGCCTTCGCTCTCGCTAAGAAGTTTGACGCTCCGCTCGAAATGGGCTATCTCCCAAAACGCGATCAGGATATTCAGCACGCCCAGGCCGGTCACGGCTCCGCGAAACCAGCTTGACGTTACCGTCGAATGGACGATCGGCAAGCCAGTCCCGTCGGAAACAAGTGCGAGCAGATAGTTTTCGCTCCAATTTCCGAAAAGGGTGTCCCACGGTGACAGGATAAGATAAAACCCCAGCAGCAGGCAGAGGATAATAAAAAAAATGACGGTCAGGCGTTCAACCATACCGTCAAATTATAGTCCTTTTGCGGCCGCGAGAAAACTCAGCCCCGTGTCCCGATCTATCGGCTTATTATAGGTGCCTTCATCCGTTCGCTGACATCCCTGAAGTTAGCGTTCTCGGAGTAAACCTGTTCGAAATATTGCGATGCGGTTTCAATATCACCATCGGCTTCGTATGCAGCGGCAAGTTCATACCAGATCCCAAGTTTTTCCTCGATCGAAAGTCCGTCAGACTCCAGCGTCCGCTGGAACCATTTTAACGCCAACTTTGGCATCGATTGCTCCATAAAGCAGTGGCCCAGAAGGTTCGCACACGAAAAGAACCTTCGCGTGCCGTCGTTCACCCGAACAAGGGACACTGCCGACTGATACTCTTTGATCGCCTCTTCGATCAGGCCCATTTCCTGGTATGCCGTCGCAGTATTGAAGTGGGTTTCGAAATCTGATGCAGTGCTTTCAGGACTTTCATCCAAGCCAAGCTCGATACGGAGATCCTCAATATCGAAGGACTTAGATATCTCAACATTCTCCTCGGCAGTGTCTGTAGCTGTATTCTCCGGGATCGAGTCTGCAAGCATCTCTTCACCCGTTATGGTGACCGTAAATTCCGGCGTTGATTCTTCGGCTGGCCCACCATCGAGCATTCGGATCTGGTCCAAAAGCTCGTTTATGTCGGGGGCGTTTCCGAATTCTTCCCTAAGTTCATTCGCGGCTTTCAGTGCAAGCTCGAGATAACCGTTCTCTATATAAAATTTGATTCCGTCTATTTCCTTTTCGAGTCGCGATGAAGCGTCCGCACCAGCTTCTGTCGCTGTTTCCTTCGCCGCTTCTACGGGCTGCGGCTCCGCCTCGATCACATCTGCGGCAAAGGCAAAGTCCGTTGCCGAAACCTCGACTACCTCGCTATCCGTCGTCTCGGCTACCGAAACCGGCAACACGGGCTGAGCTTCGTCAGGCCGGAGATATTCATCGTTATGAGAAAGCGTCTGCTTACTGATCGCCTTGGAAAATCGTTTGTCAAAGAGGTTTTCGTCGTCGTTGCGGTCTTCGAATCCGTGCTCAAGATTTATCTCTCTCAGTCGGTCCGCGAAATCCGCTTCCTGCGGCCGCAACATACTCAATTGGATAAGCGCAAACCGTTCGTCGTCGATCGAGCCGGCATCGCGGGCTACCCGAGCCAGTTTCGTCAAAGCCTCGCAAAGTGAGCCTTCATCTCGCTGCCATGAGCAATATCGGGCCTTCAACCGTAAGGCCTCCAGTTGGTCCGGCTCACGTTCGAGCACCGCTTCTACCAGAGTATTAAACTCATCCGCTTGCCCTCCTACGAGCATATGTTCAGAGGACATCGACAGGATCCGTGTCGCGGACGCAAGATCGCCCTGATCCACATAGATGCGGGCAAGTTCGAGGAATCGAGGATAATTGGCCGGCTCCATCTCAACCAGTCGAACGGTTACCTGCTCCGCTTCAAAGATGTCACCTCCTTTGATCAGGCATTCTACAAGGAGAAATCGTATCTCGCGGCTATGCGGAAAGTCGCCAAGCAGATCCTTTAGATGATCTGCGGCGGCTCTCGGCCGGCCAAGCTCAAATTCCGAATGCACCAGCTCTTCGAGAACCTTTATGTCACCGCGCCTGATGTCGATCGCCTTGTGAAAACAGTCGACCGCCTCTTTGTGGGCTCCTTTCTTCGCAAAACGCTTCCCTGCCTCGAAAAATGCGTCGTGAGCCTCATCGCGCTGGCCTTCGCCCTGGTACGACTCGCCAAGGCTAAGATAGGAATCCGTATTTGTCGGGTCAAGACCCGCGATCTCCTTCCAGATCGAAAGAGCGTCAAGCCTTCGCCCAGCTTTTTCATAATGGTCCGCAACCTTTTTGTAGTGCGTCCTGGCCTCGCTGACCGATCCCTTCTGCTTGTGAAGTTGGGCGAGTTTCAGCCAGACATCGGTCGAATCGGGGTCTAGCCTGGATATCTTGTTGTAAATGGCAATGGCCTTCTGGGCGAAGCCCTGCTTGCCGTAGTGGTCCGCCACGGTCGTGTAGCATATTATTGCCGCCTGAGTATCGGTGTTCTTTGAATAGAGGTCACCGAGCATATTGATCGTACCGAAATCCTTCGAATCGTATTTGACAACTTGTTCGTATTCGCCGATCGCAGACCGGATCTTTCCTTGGGAAAGGTAGCGTTCGGCATTGCGCATTGCCTTTGTTTTATCAAAAGTCATCGTTGGTTCGCTGCCTGATCAGAGTGACGCTTAGATATGAAGGGCCGTTTGGTTATTTTGTTGAGAACGGAGAGTACAGGCGAAAAGTGTCTAAACCTGCAGAGAATAAATTAGCACGCTTCGCTACTTAGTGTCAACACCGTTTGACGCCTTTTAACGGTGCCAAACTCTACTGTTTCGCCCGTTTTTGCATTTCGGACCGCATTCTCCTAGTCTTTGTTTTCTGCAGGTTAGACCTGTCCCAATGACTATGAAAGCTCTGATCCTCGCGGGAGGCCGCGGCACGCGGCTCAGGCCGCTAACGGTATATACTCCGAAACCGATCGTCCCTATGGTCAATCGCCCCTTTCTCCTCTACCAGATCGAGATACTTTCAAAGGCGGGAGTGGACGAGGTTGTCCTTTCGCTGAGCTACCAGCCCGATAAGATCGAGGACGTGCTCGGTGACGGTTCTGAGCTGGGAGTAAAACTGAAATATGTTACTGAACCAAGTCCCTTGGGAACTGGCGGCGCATATCGATTTGCTGCGGAAACGATGCGGGAATCGTTTATTGTGCTTAACGGCGACATACTGACCGACGTAGATATCGCATCGCTGATCGAATTCCATCAGGCTAAAGGAGCAGAAGCAACAATATGCCTTGCGAGGGTAGATGACCCGTCGTCGTTCGGCCTCGTCGAGGTCTCGAACGATCAGAGCGTCGTTCGATTCCTTGAGAAACCGAAGTCCGCAGATCGTGCTTTGCTTGATATAAATACAATTAATGCAGGTATTTACGTTCTTGAGCCCTCGCTCCTCGACCTAATACCCGCCGGAGAGAATAGATCTTTCGAATATGACGTTTTCCCCGAGATACTAAAGCAGGGCCGGCCGTTTTTCGGATACGACATCGGCGATCAATACTGGCAGGATATCGGCAACCCGATGAGTTACCTGAAGGCTAACCTTGACCTGCTGGACGGCCGTGTAGCAGGCTTCGCCGCATACTCGGCTGCGGCGTCCGACATTGCGACAATTGCTGATATCGACAGGAATTCGGCGATCGCGGATGGTTGCGTCATCAAGCCGGGAGTCCGTATTTCACGTTCAGTAATCGGGCCGGGCGTACATATTGAAGAGCGCTCTCTCATTGAAGATTCGGTCATCTGGGCCCATTCGCGTATCGCAACGACTGCCGAGGTTCGAGGTTCCGTGATCGGAAAGAGTTGTTATATCGGTCGAAATGCCGTGGTAAATACAGGATGTGTCCTGGGCGATAAGGCGTCGATTCCCGACTACTCACGGCTTTGAAACGCCCTGATCGGTAAGTTTTCTAATAGGTATGCCCGAATTGCCCGAAGTTGAGCAGGTTGCTCAAAAACTAGACGCAATGGTCAAGGAGCTTCGGATAAAACAAGCTTGGCTACTGCGTGACCGCTTGGCACCAGATACGACTCCGGCCGAGTTCTCCAGTAAATTAACCGGCGCACGAATCACGATCGTACATCGTCGTGGAAAGTTTGTGATCTTCGATCTTGATAACGGGAACTCGCTCGTCACCCATCTGAGGATGAGCGGACGCTTCATGCTTCTCGGCCCAGATCAACCCGAGGCCAAGTTCACGCATGCCGTGTTCGAACTTGACGGCGATCGCCGCTTGATCTTTCAAGATCAACGGCATTTCGGCTTTATGAAAGTAGTCGCGACCGATCGATTATCTGAAGAACCCGCCATTGTAAAACTGGCACCTGAGCCTTTCTCGAATGCTTTCAACGTCGATTATCTTTACAGGACACTGAGATCATCAGGCAAAAGCCTGAAGGAGTTTTTGCTTGATCAGTCGCGGGTTTGCGGCCTCGGAAATATCTATGCTTGTGAAGCTATGTTTCTCGCACGGATCAGTCCCCTTCGCCGCGCAAAGAACCTTTCCAGAAGCCGCGCGGCACGGCTACATGAGAGTATCCGTACCGTTCTCAGTGAAGCGATGAAAAGTCTTGAACGCGTCGTGCCGGACCCGGTCGTTGTCGGCGAGGGCATATATGGCTCAGGCAGCCTGACGAACTGGATGGTGTACGACCGCGAAGGCGAACCATGCCTCGATTGCGGCCGGCCGATACGACGGATAAAACAGGGCGGACGCTCGACCTATTATTGCCCGACGTGCCAAAGATAGTTTTTGGACAGGCGATACGCTTTATCCATCGGAGGCAAAATTATGAAATTCACGATATTACTAGCTGCATTGTTCGCCATCGCCGCCGCCCCGGTTTCGGCGTTAGCCTGTGCCTGTTGTGCCGAGACCGGAACTTATCTAGATGTAAAGTTGCGGCCGGAACAGCTAACTGCAAACCTACTCTCCGAGCTCAGATTCGACTCGCAGGCCGATCTGTTCACGACTGAGGCGGGGTTTGACATGATCAAAGGTCTTGACCCGGTCAGGCCGGAATACGATTCGGGTGACTGGACGGCCCAAACCCGATTCGGATCAAGAGCGTCTCTTAACGGCCAAACCTGGAGATTTGATTACACTACACCAAAGGGCCAGCCGGGATCGCTTGTCTTTCCTATGCCAGTCAGGCTCGAATTATTCAAAGCCGACATTCGTGATGACGAGAACAGGCCAAACGGGCCACTTCTCTACAAGGAGATACGTCTCCGCGGCACCGTCTCGTCCGCAACCGGCTTTACGCGCGCGGGTTGGAGACGCGGGACGACATATTTTCTTCTATTTCAGGGCAGAGGGGCCGGCTGCGACGAGCCTTCGGATTTTACCAATTGGCGTTTGGAAATAAGCGGCCCGAGGGCAGACTATGCGTTTCACGGAAAACTCGCACCGCCCGTCGAGTCTAGTCCAGACTAGGACCCTGCTGCCGCAAGGCTTGACAGCGGCCAACAATAATCGCATCATCTGGTTATCCATCGTGGTGAGTTAATGCGACTTGCGACCACGTTAAATAATCTGCTAAACAGCGTAACTAGTTTCTGAAAAGAGTCTCGCTGTTAGGCGAGGCTTTTTGATTTTCGATACAAGGTTTTCGTTTTGTGACTTTGATCGCACCTGATGTCGATCACGAGATAACAATTCGATAGCCGTTGGACGTGATGAAGAACTTTCGGGATATTTTGAATGGCAACGGTGTTTACGTCTTTGACGGTGCCGTTGGAACGCGCCTCTACGATAAAGGCATTTACATAAACCGAAGCTACGATGAACTCAATCTTTCGGCTCCCGAACTTGTGCGCGAAGTACACGAAGAATATGTAAAGGCCGGTGCGGATATCATCGAGACCAACTCCTTCGGAGCGACACGGCACAAATTACAGTCTTACGGCCTTGAGGGAAGGCTTCGGGACATCAACATCGCGGCTGTTCGTTTGGCCCGCGAAGCCGCCGGCGAGAGCGTATTCGTTGCCGGCGCTATAGGCCCGCTCGGGCTGCGGATCGAACCTTTTGGCCCGACGTCGTTCGACGAAGCACGTGATCTTTATCGTGAGCAGGCCGAGGC
Source organism: Pyrinomonadaceae bacterium (assembly GCA_041750855.1). GTDB lineage: Bacteria > Acidobacteriota > Blastocatellia > Pyrinomonadales > Pyrinomonadaceae > OLB17. The sequence goes on from JBGSYT010000051.1 coordinate 9,672, forward strand.
ATTGCTTGAAGGCGGCGTAGATCTGTTCATCCTGGAAACATTTTCCGAACTTCCGGTCATCGAACAGGCGATTCGGGCGATCAAAGAGATCTCGGACCTTCCGATCGTCGCACAGATGACGATCCAAATGGACGGAAATACGACATTTGGCACCTCGCCGGAGCAGTTCACCGTCCGGCTCGACGAACTTGAAGTCGACGTGATCGGGCTAAACTGCGGCATGGGACCAACCCACATTCTTTCGGCCCTCGAGAAAATGCGGGGAATTACCACGAGGAGCCTCTCCGTCCAGCCGAACGCGGGCCTACCTAGAGACGTGCAAGGCCGCCAGTTCTATATGGGTTCGCCGGAATACATGGCGACGTTTGCCAAGCGTTTCGTGCAGGCTGGTGCAAAATTTGTCGGCGGGTGCTGCGGCACGACGCCGACGCATATCAAGCTCATTTCCGATTCGATCCGTTCCATAAGCCCTCGGCAAACTCAGGTGTCGGTCTCTTCGGCCGCGGGAAGCGTTGTCGATCTGAAACCGGCAGACGTTACCGTAACACCGCCGGAAGAACGCTCGAACTGGTCGAGAAAGGTTGCCCGTGGCGAGTTCGTGACTTCAGTGGAAGTTCTTCCACCGAAGGGCTGCGATGCACGAAAGACGCTCGATTCGATCGCGCTGCTGAAAAAGGCCGGCGTAGATGCCGTAAATATACCCGACGGGCCGCGTGCTCAAACTCGAATGTCCGCGCAGGCCACGGCGGTGCTCGTCGAGAACGAGGTGGGGATCGAGGCCGTGCTCCACTATTGCTGCCGTGACCGGAACTTGCTCGGAATGATGTCAGACCTGCTCGGTGCAGCGGCTTTGGGGCTGCACAACCTCCTGATCATCACCGGTGATCCGCCAAAGATGGGGCCTTACCCCGACGCGACCGCCGTCTTCGATATTGATTCCATCGGCCTCACTAATATGGTCAACAAGCTGAACCACGGCCTCGACCTCGGAAACAATCCTATCGGGATGCCGACATCCTTTTCGATCGGTGTCGGCGTGAATCCCGGAGCGTTGAATATGGCGGAAGAGATACGGCGATTTGAGTGGAAGGTCGAGGCCGGTGCAGAGTACGCCATCACACAGCCGGTTTTCGACACGGAACAGCTCCGCACCTTCCTTGATAAGATCGCTCACGTCAAGATCCCCATCGTCGCCGGCATTTGGCCTTTGGTCAGTTTCCGGAATGCAGAATTTCTTCACAACGAGGTGCCGGGCGTGAACGTCACACCTGAAATACTCGAACGGATGCGGATAGCTTCGAATAAAAGCAAAGAAGCCGCTCGGGAAGAGGGTATCGCGATCGCCCGCGAAAGCCTGCTCGATGTTCGCGACGTGATCGCAGGGGTTCAGGTGTCCGCGCCTTTCGGAAATGTGAGCTATGCGCTTCAGGTTTTCGAGGTGCTCGACCAGTTCAAATCATTGGGGGCGAACGCAGCACCTCCTCGTGTCGCCTGAGAGGCCTTTGAAAATGTACGAATTTGCGGTAACACCAGCAGTAACACAGATCAGGCGTCCTGGCGTGATCGTAACAGAGGTCGCCTCGGGCAGCCTCGCGGATGAACTTGAGCTGGAACCGAACGATCGGATAATTAAAGTTAACGGCCGATCGGTACGCGATTATCTTGATTTTCGATTCCAAACTGCCGGCGAGACGGAACTGATCTTCCGCGTGAAAAAGCCGGACGGCGAGACGCTCGACATCGAATTCGACCGCGAAGAAGGCGAGGACTTTGGGTTGAACTTCGAGCAGATCGTTCCGCGTCAATGTGCGAACGAATGCATTTTCTGTTTTTGCAAAGGAAACCCGGCCGACGCACGGCCTTCGCTCTTTGTCCGAGACGAGGATATTCGACTCTCGTTCCTCTACGGAAACTATACGACTCTTTCGTCGATCACCGACGATGAGATGAAGCGCATCATCGAGCAACGCCTCTCACCTCAGTACGTTTCGGTCCATGCGACCGATCTCGAGACGCGTGCTTATTTGCTGGGCGTGTCCGAAGAACGCGCAGATATTTCCTCTAAAATGCGCACGCTTCTCGATAACGATATCGAGCTCCACGCACAGGTCGTTCTGTGCCCCGGCATTAACGACGGCGAGATCCTTGAAAAAACCCTGCGCGAACTGGCCGCCGAGCACCCGAAGATCGTCAGCATTGCGATCGTCCCGGTAGCTCTGACGCGATACAACACCGACGAAAGGCTGACCCGCGTGACGCCTGAATTCTGCCAGCGAACGATAAGGGAGGTCGAAAAACTGCAGAAGGAATTTCGAAAGAACCTCGGCGTGACGTTCGCATTTCTTGGCGACGAAATATATCTGAAGGCGGGAATAGACGTTCCGAGCAGACGTCATTACGGTAATTATCCGCAGATAGAAGACGGCGTCGGAATGGTGCGAACCTTCCTGAATTCGTTCGAGCGACTTGTCAGAACTTCGAGAGGTAGTGGCCGGACTCTTCACAACGTCGCGCCGACGAATGTTCGAACTCACCGCCTCGCTGCTGTTCCTGTTCAGCCGGCATCGTGGATAGATCGGAATCCGGTCGCTGCTGATCCCGGTTCTGGCCTGCGAGGAACGATCTTGACGGGGGAGATGTTCGCACCGATCCTTGGTGACGCGATCGGGCGGTTCAACGCTCTGAGGGGCACGCATCTCAACGTGCTCGGCGTTCCAAACACGTATTTCGGCGGCGACGTGGCCGTGGCCGGCCTTTTGACCGGCCAGGATTATTTGAGGGTGAAGGACAAGATTAAAGGGGATTTTGTGGTCATACCGAAGCACACGATCAAATCTGACGAGCCGATCCTGTTGGACGGCATGACCCTCGAAGAGCTTCGTTCGCAGTTCCCCGTTCCGATCTACGATCTTGACACCGCCGGTCTTTTCGAATTCCTCTCGAAAATGTGATCGCATTGTCTTATTTGCCGATCTATCAATTGCGGCGAAACGTGTACACGATCATTCCGGTGACCTTTACCGGAACCTTTGAGAGTGTCGTCGGCGAGAAGCGTGCGTTCATCGCGGCCCGCTCCGATTCTCGCTTCAACAGCGGATGGCCGGAGACCGCCTTTGCCGACACCACCTTGCCTAACTCATCTATTGTCACCTGAACGGTCACGTCACCTTGCGCCTTCACTTGTATTGCCGCTGGTGAGTACACCGGCTTTGGAAGGACGGTCGCCTTTCCGGTTATCACCCCGAGCGAACGAGGAGGCTCCGGCTTTTTGACTATCGCCGGTGGTGGTTCGGGCATCCTGACTATTTCGGATGTCGATTCGGCTTGCGTTGCGACAACGCTGCTTCCTACACGATCCCCGTCTCTTCCCGTGGTCGTTCGGCCGAATTGAATGGCGGACCCTGAATCGTAGTTGTCTAGCTTGAACTGTCCTGTCGGACGGGAAAGGTACTTGCTTGGTTCGACGGACACTGTGTCCGGCACCGCAGTCGGCGATTCTTCGATCCTCGGAATATCACGCACGCGTGTAGGCTCCTTAGTGTCACGAGGCTGACCCTGTTCGACCGGTGTTTCCGGACGGGGCGGCTCCGGTGCGGTGGGCGTGACCGGGGCGATCATGGTCGAGATATCAAATTCTTCGCTGCCGAGTCCGATATTCGCCGCATAAAGGCTGAACACGACCGCGGTGAAAAAGAGAGTAACAACTGCAAGTGTTGACACCAGAAAATACTTGTTGCGGCCCGATCCCTCGTGACTGGCTTCTGAAACGATCATCTTGTCAAACATTTCGAATCCTCCTGTATGCATCGCGGTGCCAACCACTCGCTTCATTAGACACCGGCAGTACGGATTGGTTCCCGGACTTGTACTGGTACTCTGAAACGGAAGAAAATGCACCGACAGATCGTCTAAAGAAAGGAAATCAGGAGGATCAAATGAAAATTTATCGACTGGGCGTGGCTCTCTGCATTGTCAATTTACTTCTTTTAGTGTTCATAAGCCTTCAGGACCGTTCGTGGGCTGACGAGCGTGTCTTGCCGATACTGCGTACCAGAGCGATCGAACTGCTCGATGAGAAAGGCAAAAAGCGGGCCCAGCTAAATGTCGAATCCGATGGCGAGGTCGTCTTTCGACTCCGCGATTCGACCGGAACGATCCGGGCGAAGTTCGGCGCCGATGCGAGAGGCTCAGGGCTGATCCTGATGGACGAGCGAACCGAGGCGACGACCCAGCTCCGCGCAAACGAACATGGCGGCACGTTAACCGTATTCAATCGTGACGGCAGGAAAAGCGAGTTCAAGTAACGTTGCGACTATAAGTTTTTAACGGCGATGATCTCGGCTGCGATACTGACCGCGATTTCTTCGGGCGTACGGCTGTTGATCGGCAGGCCGATCGGCGTGCGGATGCGGGCGAGTTTTTCTGCATCGATGCCTTCGTCGCGAAGCTCTTTCAGCAACGTCGCCATCTTTGCTTTGCTGCCGAGCACGCCAAAGTATTTGATCTCGTGATCGATCAATTGCTTGATCACTACAGCATCGCTCTGATAACCGACTGTCATAACCACTACGTAAATATCGTCGCCACGCGGCACGTGTTTGGCGATATTTTCGTACGAATCGATTATCTCCACTCGATCGGCGAATTCGTTCTTTTCGATCGTATTCAAATCCGAACGGTCGTCGAAGATCACGACGTGGAAATCGAGTTTCGACATTAGATCGCTCAGAGCAAGTGCACAATGGCCGCCGCCGATGATGTAGAGGAAATTTTTCGGTCCCAATTTATCAATGTAGGTAAAGGCATCCTCGATCCTTTCGAAATTCGGCAGCGGGCAGTTTGGCGGTTCAGTTCCATCTGGAGCTGTCTTTAATTCAATTTCCGAGATTACGAGCCGGGGCCGATTGCCGGCGATCAAGTCAGCGATTACGAGCTCTACGGACGGCAATTCACCAGAGCCAAGTTGCTGTAGGATGATAGTCTGACGTCCGGAACAGATCATGCCGGAAGGATGTTCCGCGTTCTTTCGGTGCTCCTGGTTGATCGAAGTAGCGGGTCTAAACCCAGTCGCTACCGCTCCCGGTTCTGACAAAAGCTTGCGGCTATGCTCGACTAGATTTACTTCCATCACGCCGCCGCCGATGCTGCCGCAAAGTTCACCGTCCGCTGCAACAGCCATTTTGTAACCCGCACGTCCGGGGCTCGAACCGCTGCTTTCTGCAACGATCAGCAAAACTACATCCTCACCTCCCTTAAGGTGCGACGCAGCGAATCGCCATAGCTCGAGTTCCTTTTTCACTTAGATGAGATTTTAACGCACCGTTATCCAGAAACAGAGGTGAATCCAAACAAGATCTAAAGAATGACCAGGTTGAGGGTCGGTTAAGAACCAGATGTTCGTTTATTTCCTGTACTGATCAACTGTCGGGATAAAGATTCATCAGCACTTTCTCGGGCGTAAATGGCAGATCGAATTCGGGGGAGCAGTCCCGGAATGCCTTGATCGCGTTGCGGATCGCAAAGTAAGCTCCGATGCCGTACATGAGGGGCGGTTCGCCGACTGCCTTAGAATTAAAGATCGCGAGGTTTTCGCGGTCTGTTTCGAGCGGTACCACGCTGATCTCTTTCGGGACCGAATATATGTCAGGCACTTTGTATGTGGAGAGGGCGTTCGACCGAAGTTTGCCGGCAGAATCGTAGACGACCTCTTCCATCGTCATCCAACCGAGGCCCTGAACGATGCCGCCTTCGATCTGGCCGAGGTCGACAGCGGTGTTCATCGACGTGCCAAAGTCGTGACAGCACTTTACGTAATCGACCTCATAGCGGCCGCGAAGGCAATCGACTGTGACGCCGACGACTGCCGTTCCATAGACGTGGTATGCAAACGGGTGGCCCTTGGCGGTGCTCCAATCGAAATTGATGCCGGGCGTTGCGTAATGCGAATGTTCGCTCAAATTCACGCGCTGAAGATGGGCATCCATCACGAGAGTTTTCCAATCGAGCGACGTGCGTTCCCCATTGCGGTGCACGAAGCCATTTTCGAGTGAGAGGTCGCCGGTGTTTTCGGCTTCGACCAGGTCTTTGGCGACGGCGAAAAGTCGGTCGCGGATCGCTTCGCAGGCCATTTGGGTTGCCTTGCCGTTCAGGTCAGCGGCAGCAGAGGCGGCAGTCGGTGAAGTGTTCGCGATACGCAGCGTGTTCGTCGTGTGGACCTTTACCTTGTTTAACTCAAGGCCAAACATTTTGGCGGCGACCTGGGCGATCTTTGTATTCACGCCCTGTCCCATTTCTACCGCTCCTGTCGAGACAGCGACGCTGCCATCGGTATAAACGTGTACCAGCGAGCGTGCCTGGTTCATCGGCGTTTTGGTGAACGAGATTCCGAAACAGACGGGCATCATCGCGACGCCTTTTTTGAAATACTTCGACGAGGCATTGAACTCATCGGCTTCTGACTGCAGGTTGGCGAAATCGTATTTGTCGTTTCCTTGTGTCCAAGAAGTGATCGCATCACTCTCGGCGATCTGGCCATAAGGGAATTCGTCGCCGTCGTCGATGAGATTTCGCCGTTGAATCTCGGAGGCGAGCACGCCGAGCTTTTCGGCGGCGTGGGCGATCGCCGATTCGATGACGAACATTCCCTGCGGCCCGCCGAAGCCGCGAAAGGCCGTGTTTGGCGGGAGATTTGTGCGACAGCTGTATGCGGTGGCGGTGACGTTCGGAATGAAGTAGGAATTCGTACAGTGGAACAGAGTGCGTTCCAGAACTGGAGGCGAAAGGTCGGCCGAGGCTCCGGCGTTTTGATAGAAGGTCACCTCGTAAGCAACGATCTTCAGATCGTTATCGAGTCCGATCTTGTAATCCGACGAATACGGATGCCGTTTTCCGGTCATCCTCATGTCTTCCATTCGATGCAGGGCGTATTTGACCGGACGCTTGCTCAACTGCGTTCCGACCGCACAGATCGCCGCCCATGCGTTTGCCTGATCTTCCTTTCCGCCAAATCCGCCTCCCAACCGCTGAACGTCCACCTCGACCTGATGCATTTGCAAGCCAGTCACACGGCAAACCGCACGCTGAACGGCGGTCGGGCCTTGTGTGGACGAAGAGATCTTTAATCCGCCGTTCTCGGTAGGCACCGCGTATGCGCCTTGCGTCTCAATGTAGAGATGTTCCTGGCCGTTCTGCTCAGTCCTTCCTTCGAAAACATGAATACAATTGCTGAATGCGGTTGCCGTATCGCCAAGCACAAATTTCTTCGGCGGAACGATCAGATCCCCATTCGCCGCCGCGACACGCGGATCGGTGACGACCGGAAGCGGTTCGATCTCAACAGTGATCTTCTTGGCCGCTTTACGCGAGAGCTCTTCTGATTCCGCCAGAACAATGGCGATCGGCATCCCCTGAAAATGCACTTCACCATCAGCCAACAGTGGCTCGTCCGGCACGATCCCGCCGATCTGATTTTCGCCGATGAGGTGAGTGGCTGTGATGACCCGGACAACTCCTTCTGACTTTTCCGCTTCACTTGTATCGATGCTCTTTAACTTTCCGTGAGCAACCTGCGAATCAAAAACACACGCATACAACGTCCCGCGGACAACCGGAATGTCATCCAGATAAACGGACTCGCCGCGAACGTGTGAATGTGAGTCGATGTTTTTCATCAAAAGGGCCAGATCCTCGACCAAAATCTAAACGTCCACTTATCGAGATCTATCAGGCGAGCCTCCAACCAGTCATCACGAGCTATCAACTGCCCACTTGGGCTGCATGCCGTTGGTACATAACGACTCCCTCCGTGAGCGCGTTTCACGTAGAGTAAGTATCCCTTTCCTACCTGAAATTGAAATCCACCGCATGAAAGGGGAATTTCGTAAGACCACAGCTCTTCAGTTGCGGTCTTTGCTCCTTTGTATCTCTTTCCGACAACCAAGCTCACATGGCGCGTTTGCTGAGGTTGCATAGCGAGTATGTCTTCAGGCGGCGACAAGTTCTGAACGGAAGAAACTGTTCCAGTAAAAACCGCGACCGCCCGTCGAAAATCAGTACGGTGCGGAACGATTTCACAGACGCAGGCGCGAATCTGCGTATAACCCGCGAATATCATGAGAATTGATATCACAACTTTTGAAACGCTAAATCTCATCTTCTTTGGCCAAACACCTCAACGAAATGCGCTCGGAAAAGCTGCCGCAACAGCAACCGTTTATATTGCTCCGTGCCACGAACGTCCGAGATCGGCGAGATCTCGGATTGCATTATCTCATTTGCCGCGGTGATCGTTTCTTCGGACACATCCTTGCCGCTGAGGAATGCCGAGGTTTCTTTTAGGTAGAGCGGTATTGGCGCGACGCCGCCGGCTGACAAGTGAACGGAAGTGAGAACCACCCCGTCAGCCCAATCAAAAGCCGGGGCTGCCCCCCCTCCTTTGTAAGGAGGGGCGCAAGAGAACGAGATCGCGGTGTTGACGGTCGCTATGTCGAGATATGTTCGCTTGCAGACTTTTTCGAAATTGAACAGGATGTCGCCCGTTGGTTTTCTGAAACGGATCTTAGTGATGATCTCGTCGGGTTGTTTCGCGAGCTGCTTGTAGCCGAGGTAGAGATCTTTGAGTTTGATATAGCGAGAGAGAACCACCCCGTCAGCGGAGGCCGCTGCCACCCCTCCTTGGTACGGAGGGGAGCTAAGAAGCGTGACTTCCGCATCGAGGGCCAGGAACCAGACGGTCATGTCGCCGATTGGCGAGGCGTTGATGAAATTGCCGGCGAGGCTCGCCATGTTTCGGATCGGGGTGGATGAGACGAGTTTGAGATGCTTGTAGAGATCCGGGAAGATCTTGTTCATCACCGGCGATTCGAGCAGATCGGTGACGGTTACGGACGCGCCGATCTCGATTGTGTCGCCGAGGTCGCGAATTCCGCGGAGTTCGTCGTCGTAGAGCAGGGGAATCGCGTCGGCCTCTATCATGGCGTCATGTTTCTGAACATAGACGTCGGTTCCGCCGCCGACGAACATTGGGGACGGCGGCTCGCCCCCAGCGGCGAGCGTTTCCGCCTTAAGTTTGAACATGCGTTCGCTGATGCCGTTGAAATATTCGGGTACAACGCCACGGAACCCAGTCGCTATCGCTCCCGGTTCTGACAGCCGGCACGCTGCTCTTTCGATCGATTTGTACCCGGTGCAGCGACAGATATTTCCGTCGATCGCTGAGATCGCCCCAATAGACACATCGCCAGAGCCCTTACTTACGTGCGGGCTACTGACACGGTCGAGACAAAATCCGGTCAGCGACATGACAAAGCCGACGGTGCAGAATCCGCACTGAGTTCCGGATTCATCGACCATCGCTTGCTGAACGGGCGTCAACGAGCCGTCTTGCGGGTTGATGCCTTCGATAGTTACGATGTGTTTTCCCACGGCATTGGCCAGCGGCATTAGGCAGGAGGTCATCGTACGGTATTTCACCTCGTCGCCGACGAGTTCACCGACCAAAACTGTGCACGCGCCGCAATCACCCTCGCGGCATCCGATTTTTGTACCCTTGAGGTTCTTGTGATAACGAACAAAGTCGAGCACCGTCAAACCGGTAGGTTGGTCGGTGGTAGTGTCGTCATTGTTCAGGATAAATTTGATCATCAGAAGAGACTGCCCGCGAGTAATGCAAATTAGGCGAATGCTTCGAGGTACGGTCTAAAGGTTAAGTTAGTCGAACTGCCACTGAACAATGGGTACCGAACAATTCGCGATCATTCGCGTATTTCGCGGGCAGAAAACGCACTAGAACTTGCGAATCAAAACAACTCCCGCCGTGATCAACATTATCCCGCCGATACGGGCGAGGCTGATCTCTTTAACCGGCACGCCGAGCAGGCCGTAATGGTCGATGATGAGCGTGACGATCATCTGCCCGGCGATGATCAGACTGAAGGTCATCGCAACACCAAGTTTAGGCACCAGCGTTACGGCCGCCGCGACGAAGAATGCTCCAAGCAATCCTCCGGCCCATGCGATCATCGGTGCGTCGCGGACACCTGAGAGGTTCGACAGCGAAACTCCCGCCATCAGCAAATAAATAAAAAGTGCAATTGTTCCGACGACGAACGAGATGAAAGCGGCGAGGACCGGGCTATCCACAAAGACCGCCATCTTGTTGTTCGTGGCGGCCTGCGTCGGCATCATCGCTCCGGCGACGACGGCGACCAGTAGGTATATGTAAGTGTTGGACATGGGCGCCGAGATGAGTTATTCGAAGCAAGTAAAAAGTGGTAGAAGTGAAATGGATATGCCTTCACACTTCTTACTAATGACATATCCCGAGTTACGCATTAGGATTTTTTGCCCGCGAATAAGGCGAATTGTCACGAATCGAAAGGGCTTTATTAAGTTTATTCGCGCTGTACGCGGCTCGATGTCTTACCTCTTTGTTCTAACGTGCAATCGGGGCTTATTCCGAAATAACCTGCCCTTAATACTCGATCTTGTCAGGCTTTGTCTTCCAATTCCTGAAAACCCTTAGAGCCTCGTCTCGCAACAGGGTAGTGATCGGGACTTTTCGATTCTCAAAGTCGACTCCGCAGAGTTCTTCGTAGATGAACGCGTCGTCAAATCCGGCAGCGGCAGCGTCGTGTCGGTCGCAGGCGATGAACACATGCTCGGGCCGCGCCCAGTAGATCGCCCCCAGGCACATCGGGCAAGGTTCGCACGACGTGTATATCACGCAGCCCTCGAGCTGAAACGAGTTCAGCTTTGCGCAAGCGTCCCTGATCGCCACTATCTCCGCGTGGGCGGTCGGATCGTTTGTCGAGGTAACCCGGTTCACGCCCTCTCCTACGATCACGCCGTCCCGGGCGATCACGCATCCGAAAGGCCCGCCGACGTTGGCGTCCACGCCCTCCTGAGCCAGCTCGATCGCCCGCATCATCAGTTGGCGGTGGTCCGTCATTTCGGATTTACCTTGATCTCAAATAATCGCGTCCACCGTTTTCCGGTCACAAATATCCTATCGGATTGCGGATCGTAAGCGATCCCGTTCAACACGTCGGCCTTACGATTTCGGCGGGTCTCTTCTTCGGTAATGGCCGTGAGGTCGATCTTTCCGAGAAGCTTTCCCGTCGCAGGATCGATCCGCATTATCCAACCTGACTGCCACACGTTCGCCCAGATCTCACCTTTGACGTATTCCAGTTCATTCAACTGCATCAGCGGGCGGCCACGCTCGTCGTTCACGGTTATTGTTCGAACTGTGCTGAAGGTTTCAGGATCGACAAACCGGATCACATGGGTGCCGTCGCTCATGATAAGATGCGTCCCGTCGTGCGTCAGTCCCCAGCCCTCGCCGGCATATCTGACTTCGCGAAGCAGCTTGAAATCTTCCAGGTTATAAATGAACCCGGTGCGTTCCTGCCAGGTGAGCTGATAAACCTTGTCTCCCAAAATGGTGATGCCCTCGCCAAAAAACTCCGGCGGCACCATATATTTCTGCACAACCTTTCCCGTTTCGATCTCGACCTTGCGAAGCGATGAGAAGAAATCGTCACCGCGAGAAGCTTTGCCGCCCGTCCCCTCATAAAGAAAGCCGTTATGGAAAACGAGGCCTTGGGTAAATGCCTCGGTATCATGGGGATATGACTTTACGATCTCCACGGAATAAATTTGCACAGAACCCGAGTTCCGGTTCGAGTTCGAGGGGTTAGAAGCTGCGTTGGAACTCCCGTTCGACCCGGACCCATCGCTACAGGAAGTCGTTAGGACCGTCAGGAAAAGGATGAGGAAAAAACGCATGATTACTTATTTTGAGCCACGAACACTGAGCGCATGTTCGATCGCGGCCCGAATGCCTTCCGGCGAGAGGCGATGAAGCCTGAAACCGTTTATGAAGATAGAGGGTGTTGAACGTACACCGAGGCGTGTCCCGTCCGCAATATCTTGCCGTATCTCGGCGGCGGCCTTCTCGCTCGTAAAGTCTATCTCAAATTGTTTGATGTTCAAACCCACTTCTGCCGCAAAGCCCTTCAGCGAAGCCTCGTCAAGCGATGACTGGTTTCCATAAAGTAACTCGACAAATTCGAAGAATTTTCCCTGTACAGCAGCGGCATTCGCCGCCATTGCGGCCCGAAATGCGTTGCCGTGGGTCCCCTCAAGCGGAAAGTCCTTCACGACAAACCGAACCTTATCGCCAAATTCGGCCATCGTCTGTTTCAGCAGCGGATGCGTAGCAGCACACGCCGAGCATTGAAAATCGCTGAACATGAGGACCGTGACAGGAGCGTCCGGCCTCCCGACGCTTGGTTCGTCATCGACCGACACTCTATGTGCGACCGGAGCAGGCGGCGTTAAGAGGATCTTGACCGAGTACTTGTCGTATAACTTCTTCTTGAGCGCTGTCTCTAACGCGACCCGTTCCACATCCGTGTAATCTCGCAGCTTGTTTGTCACTTCAACGGCGATCAGCTCGCTCGGCGCAATATTCCTAGCCTTCGCTTCCCTAGCGATAAGCGCTGAGAGGATAGCGTCTTCCAAATGCTCTGATGCATGGACATAAATTGCAGCGAGCGTGTCGTAGATCCGCGCCCTGAATCGATCTTCAAATTCCGCCAAGGTCACCGGCTTTCCTGCGATCGTAAACAGAGCGTCGCCTGCCAATAGTCCCGCGGCATTTACATCTTTTCCGGTAAGATACTTGTGCTTTGCTTTAAGCCTTACCGTCAGCTCATTTAGAACATTCTGCTCCGCACCGTTACGTAGAAAATGGATTATCTGCAGACGAACCTGGTCTAAGGTCCTTTCCCCGAACACCTGCCTGTTTGCCTCGTAGACTCGATCTATCTCGGCTGGCGTTGGCGGAGGGACTTTTCGTTGCTCTGCTTCGATCACGGCTTGAGCCGTTGTGTTTGTTGCCTTTGCCTCGGCATCGATCAAAAGTTCGCGGGCCATTTCTCCCAGCAGCCGCGAACGTTCCGCAGCAACAGCAGCATTGCGTTCAATGAAAACATTTCGAACATCGTCGGGCAGCACACTAGCAGTGAACGTCAGTCCTTCTGCCGTTGCCAGCACCTCGTCAGAGCGCTGCCCGGCGATCGACACGACGGCAAAAATGATCGTTAAATAGGCTGCAAGAACTTTCATAAACAGGTTTAGTGTGTAAATCTTATTTCTCGGTTATCCAATCGAAAAGCCTCATGGCTAAGCGGAGACCCGAATGTCTCCGGATGCAGGACCTTGGCTAAAAGCTCGATTCCTTCAATAATGCGCGGGCCAGGACGAGAAAAATATTTCGTGGCGTCCATCGCCCAAACATTTCCGTCTCGAAATGCGTCGATCTCTTGCCAGTATTCGGGAAAACGTTGAGAAACAAGCTGGCGTCTCACATCCTCGATATAATAACCACACGGAATAAAAACCAGTATCTCCGGGTTCGATTCACGGATCGCCTCATACGTTGTAGTCATCGAGCGTTTTCCGGCCTCGCCCATGACCGATTCGCCCCCGGCCGTTTCCACCTGTTCGGGCACCCAATGGCCCGGTGCAAACGGCGGCTCGAGCCATTCGAGCATCATAACGCGTGGACGCCGTTCGATGAATTCCACCTTTTCCCCGATCGCCCCGAGCCTGTCCGCGAGGCCCGCGACAACATCCTCTGCCCGTGTCTTCACTCCCGCGAACTCGCCTACGGTCAGGATCGTATCGAATATATCCTCGATGGAATTTGGTTCCAAGGAAATGATCGTCGCGTCGGCGGCGTGCACCTTTGCGGCCTGATTTACCGTTTTGTAGCTGACCGCGCAAACATCGCACAACTCCTGCGTCAGGATCAGGTCGGGCGATAGGCTCTCTAGAAGCTCTACGTCCAGGTCATAGATCGAACCGTGCCCGTCCAATTGAGTTCGGACGGCATGGTCGATCTCGATGCTTGACATGTTCTCATGTGAAATACGGCTTGACGTGATAACCGGAAGCCGCGAGACGGACGCAGGAAAATCGCACTCGTGAGTGATTGCGACAAGCGAGCCTTGCAGACCAAGAGCGCAGACTATTTCCGTGGCAGACGGCAGCAGCGAAACGATCCTCATTATCGAAAATTTACCACATCGCCCATCAAACAGGCGTCCAACCCATGCTGATTTTGCCGAATTTCGGTATATCTTAAACCTTACCGGCCGACGAGGCCGCAGAACCGATGATGAAGGGCAAAAAAGTCGATCGTCGAAACAAACTTCCTCGGTCGTTTTATTCCGGAACTGACACTATCGCTATTGCCCGTGGTCTGCTCGGCAAGCTTCTTGTTGTTCGCGGCGATTCGGGGGAGATTACGTCCGGAATGATCGTGGAGACCGAAGCGTACTGCGGGATCGAAGATCGAGCCGCACACAGCTACGGCGGCAGGCGTACCGCCAGAAATGAGGTAACCTATGGCCCCGCAGGCCACGTTTACGTGTTTTTTGTTTACGGAATGTATCATCAGTTGAATGTCGTCACCGGCCCCATCGGCACTCCTAACGTCGTTCTTATTCGTGCGCTGGAGCCCGTTGAAGGCGTCGAACTGATGAGAGTGCGGCGCGGCGCGATGCCGGACAAAAATCTGACCTCCGGCCCCGGAAAGCTCTGCATCGCACTCGGCATCGATCGTTCACTCAACGGCGAAGACCTGAACGAAGGAACCAGGATATGGATCGAGGACCACCGCAAATTCAACGATGACGAGATAGCGGCTGGCCAACGAATCGGAATCGACTACGCCGGCGAGGACGTCCAGCGGCCGTGGCGGTTTTGGCTGAAGAACTGCTCACACGTAAGCCGGAAATAGCTATCTCAACAATTCCGAAACGGTTACGAACTGAAAGCCGCGTTCCTTCAGTCCTTTTACTATCGGTTCCACAGCTCTCATCGATTTTCGCTCGCGGTCGTTCATTACGTGAAGCAGAACAATTGAGCCATTTCTCGCTTTTGCTAGTACGTGTTCGACAATAGCTCTTGTGTCTTTTGCGATATTTGGATAAGACTCAGGTTCGACATCCCAAGTTATGGTCTTGCGATGATGACTTGAGAGATACCAAGGCAGGGCAAAGAGCTTTTTGCCGTAAGGCGGTCGAAAATGTGTTGGCTCATTATAACCGGCGGCTCGTATCAGATCGTCCGTCTTTTTGATCTCGCTTTGAACGAACGACGGGGATACCATTATCATGCGGGTATGCGAAAAGGAGTGATTTCCAATCTCGTGTCCGGCAGCATTAATCTTTTTCGCTTCGTCGAGATGTTTTTCTATCTCGCTACCGATCAGAAAGAAACTTGCCTTTACATTTTCCCGACGAAGAATTTCCAGGACCTCGTCTGTAAATCCCGGCGTCGGACCGTCGTCGAAGGTGATAGCGATCACTTTTTTATCAGTTTCGACACGGGAAACGACCTCACCAAAAAACTGAAACGTTCGAGAATTGCTGATCTCACGGAGGATGAAAACAGTTCCCGCCAGGAGCAAAACGAAAACTGCAACAACTATGATCGCCTTTCGGACTTTCATCCGCTTTGCACCTTCATCTTCATATCAAACTCTGACCGAACCGCAATTCGGTGTCGCACCGCTCTTTTTGGTCTGGGTCCAGTTGCATCGTCCACGGGTTTTCTTCCGGTATCAGCCATTTAGAAATCTCCCGCGAAAACTGTTAGTTTATAGCTTATGTCAGAACCAACTATGAAGAAAGTGAAACCGGATATCCGGGCCATCACCCGCCTCGTCCCGCCGAGTGGGAACCTTGTCCAGGGGCAGTCTGAATTGCCGATCGATCCCAGATTAGCCGCCGAAGCGGCCGCGATCATCGCCGCGAGCGAGAACCATTACGGCGGCAGCGAAGGAGATGCGAATTTGCGCAAGGCCGTAGCGGAGAAGATCGAGAAGTACAACGGCCTTACCGTTGATGTCGATGCCAGGCCTTTTGAATTGATGATCACTAATGGCGGCACCGGAGCCTTGATCGGCATAGCTCAATCGTATTTGCGCGGAAAGGCTGCGTTGGTGTTCGAGCCTTATTATCCATACCATCGCCGTATCCTTGAAGAATTTGGCGGGAGGACCGAAACATTCGAGCTCGACGAGGCGCTCCGTTTTGATAAAGAAGCTCTTCTTGCTCGCTGCAAGAATCTGAAAGACAGAACGGATTTTCCCTTGAGAGCGATAATCGTCTGTTCACCGTCTAATCCGACAGGGAAGGTTTTATCTCAGACCGAGCTCGAGGCCATCGCCGATGTGGCAAAGGAGCTTGACCTGCTCGTCATTTCCGATGAAGTTTATGAGCATTACGTGACCGGCGAAAACCCGCACACGCCGATCGCTTCGCTGCCCGAAATGCTCGAACGAACGATCACGGTAAACTCGTTCTCGAAATCGTGGAACATCTCCGGCTGGCGGCTCGGATACGCATATGGAAAGGGCGAGCTGATCGCCCCGATCAACAACGCCGCGAATGTCATCTATGTTTGCCCGGCGACGCCGCTGCAGGCTGCTTTGGCAAAGGTATTGATGGCGGACGATGATTATTATCCAAACCTTCGCGACAAATTCGACGAAAAGCGCCGCCGATTTTCCGAAGGCATAAGCGAACTTGGTTTCGACATCTATGATTCAGGGTCGGCGTTCTATTTGTGGGCGAAGATCCCGGCCGAGTTTTCGGACGCGATCGCGTTCAACGAGATGTTGATGGAAAAAGCCGGAGTCGGGATGACGCCGGGTGCCGCTTTTGCCGATACCGAAGCGTGGGACCCCTACGTGCGTATATGCATCGCCCGCGAGGACGCGATCCTCGACGGCGCACTTGAAAAGCTGCAATCCGCGCTTAGTTGAGATCATTATGAAAAGATCATTCGTACTTTTGGTCGTTCTGAGTTTTCTTGCCGCCGGGGTGCCGATGTTTCGTGCGGACGACGGCATGTGGACGTTCGACAACCCGCCGCTGAAACAGTGGAAGGAGCGGTACGGGTTCGAACCATCACGTGAATGGCTGGACAACGTCAGGCTCGCCTCGCCCAAGATCGGGACGGCCTCGGGGGCGTTCGTCAGTCTGAACGGCCTGATCGCGACGAATCATCACGTCGCGGCAGGCTACATCGGACGTCTGTCGACAAAGGAACGCGATCTTATGGCCACCGGCTTTTACGCGCGAGCACAGGCGGAGGAACTGAAGATCCCGGACGCGGTCGCTTCGGTGCTGTTCTCGTACGCGAACGTCACCGAGCGTGTTCATAGTGCCGAAAAGGCCGGCGGCGACCAGGCGGCAGCGAGGCGTACCACCGAGATCGCGGCGGTCGAGAAGGATTGTCCGGCCGAGCTTCGCTGCGAAGTGATTTCGTTCTACAGCGGCGGAGAATATTGGCTTTACAGGTTTAAGCGTTACACCGATCTGCGATTAGTGATGGCGCCCGAAGAGCAGACGGCTTTTTTCGGTGGCGATTACGACAACTTCACCTATCCTCGCCACGATCTCGACTTCACATTCCTCCGGGCCTATGAGAACGGCCAGCCGGCAAAGACACCGAACTATTTCAAGTGGTCCGAGGCCGGGCCGAAGGACGGCGAATTCATTCTAGTCTCGGGTTATCCCGGCTCGACGGCCCGACTACTGACGGTTGCTCAGCTGGCTTATCAGCGCGACGTCGGGAACCCTCTTCAAAAGCAGATTTGGGAAGCGCGGCGAAGGGCTTTGGAAAATTACGCGAAATTGGGCCTGGAACAAGCCCGTCAAGCGTCGCAGGGGATGCGGAGTTTTGCCAATTCGCTGAAACGTCTTGCCGGTCAACAGGAGGGGCTGTTGAACCCTCGAAATTTCGCAAGGAAGGAAGCCGAAGAAAAAGAACTTCGCGAGCGGCTGGCGCAAAAGCCGGAGCTCGAAAAAGAATTTGCGCCGGCCTGGGCAAATGTCGCTAAGGCCTACGAAGCGTTGCCCGCGATGGCAAACAGGCTTGCCTATTCAAATCTTGCAGCATCGCGTCTCGCGACAATTGCTCAACAGATCGTCACTTATCACATCGAACGGCCAAAAGCCAACGAGCTTCGCTATCCAGAATACCGCGATGCTCGGCTCGATGCCTTTCGCAATTCGCTTCTTTCTCCGGCACCTATCTATGTCGAAATGGAGGAAGCTGCTTTAACGGCGTGGCTTACCGACGCTCGCAGCGTCTTAGGTGCAAATGATCCTTTTGTGCGTGCTGCGATCGGCGACGCCGAACCCGCCGAGGTTGCTGGTCGTGCGGTAAAGGAAACGAAGTTAACGGATCCGGCGGCTCGTCGAGCACTGCTTGATGGCCCGGCAAGCGCGGTCGCTGCGTCAACCGATCCGATGGTCACGCTTGCCCGCCGTGTCGAACCGATTATCCGCGAACTTCGTGCGTGGAACGAGAAGAACATTGTTAATGTCGAGACGGCGAATGGAACAAAGATCGCCCAGGCCCGCTTTGCTGTTTACGGCAAGACAATTCCGCCCGACGCCAACTCACAACTTCGCATCCTCTATGGTAAGGTTCTCGGTTACGAGATCGGCACAACATTGGTGCCGTATAAAACGACCTATTTCGGCCTTTACGACCGAACGCTGAGCTTTAACGGCGCACATCCGTTCGACCTTCCAAAACGCGTTATGGATGCCAGGTCGAAACTCGATCTCGGTGTCGGCCTGAATTTTGTTTACACCGCCGACACGATCGGCGGTAATTCAGGATCGCCGGTGATCAATCGCAATGGAGAGTTGGTCGGGCTCAACTTTGATAGCAACCTGCAGAAGCTCTCGAACCGTTATTGGTATATCGAAGAGAACGAAGGCTCACGCGCCGTCGGCGTGCATAGCGGCGGCATCATTGAGGCGTTGCGAAAGATCTACGATGCGAACGAGTTAGTGAACGAATTGACCGCCAAGTAAAACGATGATGGTCCGATTTGGCGCACTGATCCTGTTATCGGCTCTCCTTGGATCGACTGGCTTTTCTCAATCCAGCAGGGGCGCCGAGATCAAGCGTATTGACGGATATGTAAAGACTCTCAACTCATTTGCAAAACGCAACAGCCGATCGAAGCTTGTCTTCGCCGACGTTTCCGATCAGGAACAGAGCAAAGTGAAGTGGCTTCGGTTTAAGAATGAATCGGAGCTTGAGAGATTTCGTGAAGATACCGAAGTCTATGCGTTGGCAAATGTGTGGCGAAGAAGCGGCAAAGTGGTTTTGGCTGCTTTCACGTTCTCCAGCCCTTCCGGCGATTGGGCAAAATACCTTTCGATGTATTTTCGAGTGAACGGCACACTCGCGAAATCCGAATCGGAACTCCGAACTTTTTACGGCGATCTGGTAGTTCGGCAGAACTTCTATTTTGACGGCCGCGGACGGCTGTTGAAGAAAACAAAAAACTATTTCGATCTCGCCTCGGGGAAACCGAAGAAACCTGATGTAGATTTCCACTTGGATCAGAAAGACACCATCGAAGAAGAGAATTATTATCTGACCACAAGACAATTGCCATTCGCCCGCCTTTTGCTGATCCGATAGCTTGAGTTTAGTTATGCACTACCACCTAATAGGAATTTGCGGGACGGCGATGGCTTCGCTTGCGGGGATGCTGCAGGCTCGCGGGCACAAGGTCACGGGCTCGGATCAGAATGTTTATCCGCCGATGTCAACACAGCTTGAGGCGCTTGGCATCGAGATACTTAACGGGTATCGACCGGAGAATGCCGACATCGGTGCTGATTGCATCGTGGTTGGCAACGCGATCTCGCGGGGCAATCCTGAGCTTGAAGCGGTGCTGAACCGCAAACTGGTGTACCGTTCGCAGGCGGAGATCGTTAGGGAACAATTCATCCGCGGCCGTCGCTCGCTTGTTGTGGCAGGTACCCACGGCAAGACGACGACGACAAGTATCGCGACGTGGGTTTGTGAGGTTGGCGGGCTTGATCCTTCGTTCCTCGTCGGCGGCGTGGTGCAGAACTTCGGTGCTAGCTTTCGCGTTACCGACAGCGACGTTTTTGTCATCGAGGGCGACGAGTACGACACGGCCTACTTCGACAAAAAGCCGAAGTTCATGCATTACCTTCCGGAGATCGCCGTCGTCAACAACATCGAATTCGATCACGCTGATATTTATCGCGATCTTTATGAGATCAAGTTCCAATTTTCGCGTTTGATGAATCTGGTACCCGGAAACGGCCGGCTGATCTGCGGCATTGACTCGCCCGTCGTTCGCGAGGTGCTGGACGAAATGGAAGGAAAGCTGTTTACGAACATCGAAACTTTTGGATTGAGTGACTATGCAAAATGGCAGGCCCGCTACATTGATTTCACAGGCGACACGACTCGCTTCACAGTGTTCAATGATGGGAAGGCTTATGGCGAATTTGAAACTCATCTGATCGGCGAGTTCAACGTTCGCAATTGTCTCGCTGTCATCATCGCCGCCGATGCGTGGGGAATTTCGAAGGAAAAGATCCAGGAAGCTTTCGATACTTTCAAATCCGTAAAACGCC
>JBGSYT010000052.1:0-5225 GCA_041750855.1 Pyrinomonadaceae bacterium
TTTTAAGATATTTGTCTGCCGCAGATCAAAAACAGTGAAGGTCGAATCAATAAAACATTTTAGTGGTGTAAATTTTTATACCCATCAGGCGGCGATCGTCGCGAGTCTCGATTACGAAACATTGGCGGAAACGAACACGCAGCAGGTCCCTGATCTTCCCAATCGTTTGTTTGAGATATTCCCATCCCTTATAAATCATCGTTGTGCCGATAAAAGCGGCGAGACGTTTTCTGCTCGACTTGCAGAGGGCATCCACCTCACGCATGCGATCGAGCATGTCGCACTGGAAATGTTTGACCAGATAGACCGGGAGCCGACGGGGCGATGCCAGTGCGGTAGCCCGCGAACAAAGCAAGATCGTCTAGTCGTAGAAACCCGGTCGGGCGAGGTGATGCGATACCTGATACCTCGCGCCGTCGGGATCGTCGATGCTCTTGTACACGGGCAAGAGCCACGACTTGGGAACGTGCTCGTGTCGGCGCGTGAGATCTTCGACGATGTTGAGCTCGGGCCGAGCGGTCGTTGCATCATCGACGCAGCTGAAAAACTCGGCATCCCCTGGATAAGAGAAAACGACTATAGCCTCGTACAGCTTGGATACGGGCGTAATCTGCACCTTGTCCAAGCTGCGGCGACCGATCTGTCCTCGGTCATCGCGGTCGACATTGTCGGATATAAAAACGAAACCAAAAAAAGGCTTGAACGATTTTCAGTTCCCACGCCGCCGGGATGCATTGTTTGCACAGAGGGCGAGGCAGTTGAGGCAGTTGAGCGATTGCAGTTTCCGGTCGTTATAAAGCCGCTGAACGGCAATCAGGGAAAGGGAGTCACGCTCGATGTAGTGACCGACGACGACGTAAGGATAGCCTTTCACCACGCACAGCGATTTTCATCCCGCGTTCTTATCGAAGAGCTTTTGCACGGCAATGATTATCGGGTGCTTGTAGTCGGCGGTAAAATGGTCGCCGCGAGCGAACGTCAGGCCGGCAAGGTTACCGGCGATGGTCGGCAGACACTACAGGAACTTGTAGAAACGGAGAACCAGAATCCGCTTCGCGGTGAGGGGCATGAAAAACCGCTCACTAAATTCAAACTCACGCCGAATGTTATCGAAAACCTCTTAAAAAACGGCCTTTCCTTGAGTACGGTAGTTCCCGCGGGCGAGGAAGTAGAGGTCTCGATCGGCATGAATCTCTCGACCGGCGGCACCGCACGAGATGTTACGGATGATGTTCATCGATCGGTACAGCTGATGTGCGAAAGAGCCGCGCGAGTCGTAAACCTGGATATATGCGGGATCGACCTGATGCTGCAGGACATCTCCAAACCGCTTCCGCAGGAAAGAGGCGGGATCATCGAGATCAATGCTTCTCCCGGGCTCCGAATGCATGTACACCCGAGCGAAGGACAGTCACGCGACGTCGGGCGGGCGATTGTCGAAATGCTTTACCCTAATAACGCTCAGAGCCGAATTCCCATCATCGCGGTAACTGGAACGAACGGTAAAACAACGGTCACCCGCATGATCTCGCACGTTCTCGGCACCACGGGCCGGAATATTGGAACGACGACGACCGACGGCATTTTGCTAAACGGCGAGAGCATTGTCTTTGGCGACACTACGGGCCCAGCATCGGCCAGAACGATCCTGAGCGACAAAATAGTCGATATCGCGGTGCTGGAGACGGCACGAGGCGGAATCTTAAGACGCGGCCTGGGCTGGGATTGGGCGGACATCGGCGTCATTACGAATATCACTGAGGATCATATCGGCCAGGACGGTATCGCATCCGTAAAAGATCTCGTCGAAATAAAAGCACTGATAGCCGAGAGGATTCGAGAAGGAGGCACGCTCGTTTTAAATGCAGACGATGAAGAATCGGCTGATCTCGTCCATCGCCCCGCCGTCGCGAGGACCGAGCGAAATATCGTCTTCTTCTCCACTCAGGAAGCAAACCCGATCATTCAAACCCACATGGACGCTGGCGGAACGGTCTACTTTTTGCAGGATGGATGGATCTCCGAATCCCGAAACGGCTCGGTCGAAAAACTGGTAGCGACGGCCCAAATACCGGTAACGATCAACGGAACCGCGGAATATCAGATCCAAAATGCAATGGCAGCTACGGCTGTGGCACGAGGCATGGGAATGTCCGCAATAACGATCGCGGAAGCCCTTGGCACCTTTAGCGGCGACCGAAACAATCAAGGCCGCACAAATATCTATCACGTTAACGAAGGCTTTGTTGTCGTCGATTACGGCCATAACCCTAAGGCGATCGAGGCGATTGGCAAAATGATCTTAAGCTGGGGAATGCGAACCACGGGTATAATCAGCTTTCCGGGCGACCGTACGGACCAGGTGATAGAGGCTGCCAGCAGGCAGGCTGCGAAAGCATTCGACCGGATCATCATTAAGGGCGACAAAAACCTTAGAGGCCGGCGGGAAGGCGAGGTGGCTGAGATGATGATACGTGCAATTGAAGCTAACGGCGGCCCGAAGGAGATTACATTCGAACCTGACCCGAACGCGGCGTTCGAGAACGCGATTTCGACGATCCGTGCGAATGAGGTCGTTGTCTTCTTCTATGAAAAACTCGAACCGATCAAACTTATCCTCGAAAAATACAAGGCTGTTCCGACGGAAAGTGTTTTAAACACGGTCGCTGCCCCCATCACTGCTGGAGAACTCGCATGAGCACGGCTGCGATCCAAACTCTCTCGAATCCGTATAACGCCGCCTTTAGCTCGTATGCCAAATTGCGCGGCGGCAGCCTCGTGCATGCCGCTTCTCCCGACCGAGGCATCAGCGGCGAAGCTCTGGAGGCGCATGATGCGTTGCAGCAGCACGTCACGAATGCAGACTTCCCGTGCATTGGAGCAAAAGCCTCTCTCAACGGAAACTTTTACCGGTACGGCTTCTACGACGAGGTTAATTCACCTGAGGCTACGTCCGGCCTGGCCCACGATCTTTGGCACTACGCTAAGGATCAAGCGACATTTGGTACCAATTACGCGACCTTTATCGCAAGTTTTCGCGGGCCGAAAGTAATGAACGAGGCTGAGTGGGAAAAGCTCTTGTGGAACCAACTGCAGAGCCTGCATGAGATCGACCGATCGGATTGGGACGACACGGTGAGCAGCGACTCCAGCGAATCTCATTTTTCTTTCAGCTTTGCCGGCGTCGGATTTTTCATTGTCGGGCTGCATCAGGGAGCGTCGCGGATCTCGCGGCGATTCGCATGGCCGACGATGGTATTTAACGTGCACGCTCAGTTCGAACGGCTTCGGGAGGCAGGGCTGTTCGAAAGAATGCAGTCCACCATTCGAGCCCGGGACCTTCACCTTCAGGGAAGTCTCAATCCAAACCTTAGTGATTTCGGAAAGCAGAGCGAAGCGAAACAGTACTCCGGCCGGCCGGTCGAAAAGGAATGGAAGTGTCCGTTCCACCGAGTTTTCGGGCGGTGGATGAAGAATCCGCATGAATAAGGAAAAATAGCATGTCTGAAAAGATCCATATTGCGCCGCAAAGCGGAACGGCGTTTGAACTTAAAAAAGGCCAGATCTTAAAAATAATTGACGTCCAGGGAGAGCAGGTCGCAGATCTAATCGCCTTTGGAGCGGATGATACAGCAGAATGGCTCTCGTCCGGACGGACGATCGATTACTCAAATACGATCTACCTGACGACCGGCCATATACTGTATTCCAATCGAAGCCGCCCGATGTTTCGGATCACCGCCGATACGGTCGGTAAGCATGATTTCCTGCTTACGCCGTGCAGCCCTGAAACGTTCGAGATCCTTTACGAAAACCACGTTTACGTCTCAAGTTGCTTCGAAAATATCTGCCGAAATCTCGAGCCATACGGCATCTCGCCCAATATGGTCCCGACGACATTGAATGTCTTCATGAACGTCAACGTCGCCGCTGATGGCGAGTTGAGTATTGAACCTCCCACGTCAAAAGCCGGTGATTTTATTGAACTCCGTGCAGAAATGGACCTTATCGTCTGCGTCACCGCCTGCTCGGCGCCCAAATCGAACAGCGGCGGCCTCAAACCCATCGACGTCGAAATTCTGCTCTGATCGATCGATGCGGCTATTGCGGTTTCCGAAGCTTCGGCGGCTTTTCCTTTTGCTTGGGAACCGGCTCGGGTTAGTTTGGGCGGGATCATAGTGCGGGTTTCGAGATCATATTTGTAGCCATTCGGCAGTACATTGATCATGATGTTTGCGAGAGCGATACTCTGGCCTTCTTCGACGTATGGAATGTCCGAATACGTCATCTGACTGGCGTCAAACGTCGTAACGGCCCCTTCGCCAAAAACTTCGACCTTGTTTTTCTTCACAAGCATCGCCGTATTCTCATCGATCCCAAAGCCGAGATACTGCGGAAAATGGGCGACGGCCGTCAGAAGTCGTCCGTGACGGCCTCGCTGCGAAAAGTGCGTGTCTACAACACAACTACCGATCAGACCCGAACCGGCCGCCATTTCAACCGAGCCCATTCGCGGATTTAGTTCTTTGTTGCCTTTAATTATCATGCCGCTTCCCATCATCGCGGCCCCGGCGCTCGTACCGGCGACGATCACGTCATTCTCATAGGCTTCAAAGATAGCGGACTGCAATTTGGTGCCACCCATTAGGCTGGTTATAGGAAACTGATTTCCGCCGGTAAAGAATATGCCGGAAGCTTTTTTAACCGTCTCAACGGCCTCTTCTCTCATTGCGTCTTCTCGTTGCGCGACATCGATGAAGTCAACGGATGTAGCTTTGAGACGTTTGAATGCCTTGCCGTAGACAACAACCGATTTCTCAGGAACGTTGGTAGCCGTCGTCAGCACAACGATCCGGGCTTTGCTGCCGCCCGCCAGGTCAGCGAATTTCTTGAGGATCACACACTCCTCATCTCTATCTTCGCCTCCGCCTATAGCAAAAACCCGTCCCCTAGCGTTAGCTCGCAATAATTCCGTCATAAGGTCCAGACCAATGAAGTTGACATGGTAATTCTAGCTCGGCTTTGGAGAAGTTCTGTCAGGTAGACCACATACAAGGTATTAATAAACGATAACTTCCTGGCTGGTTCTCGGATACTGTGGTCAGTTGCGTCGTCCAACTCTTAGTTTGATATTGAGACGCCACGGTTGGTTCTGACGGGAGGATAACCGGCCAGGCGCACGTCACGCGCGTTAGTCACAAGGTCAAGTCTCGTTAGACGGGCCC
>JBGSYT010000053.1:0-2240 GCA_041750855.1 Pyrinomonadaceae bacterium
ATGATGTCGATGCGCGGCAATAATCCGCATTTCGCCCGCGCCGTTACGCATCACGAACTCATACCCGGCCATCACCTGCAGGGCTATATGACGCGCCGCCATCGGCCTTATCGTGAGATGTTTCGCACGCCGTTCTGGGGCGAGGGCTGGGCACTTTATTGGGAATTCATTCTTTGGGACCGCGGCTTTGTGCAGACTCCGGAAGACAAGATCGGAGCGCTCTTCTGGCGTTCACACCGCGCGGCGCGGATCATCTTTTCGCTGAACTTCCACCTTGAGAAATGGACGCCGCAGGAATGCGTCGATCTGCTCGTAAACAAAGTCGGCCATGAACGCGAGAATGCCCTTGCCGAGGTGCGGCGGTCATTCTCGGGCGACTATGGGCCGCTATATCAGATGGCCTATATGATGGGCGGGCTGCAATTTTACAATCTGCATAGTGAACTGGTCGGGTCGAAAAAGATGACCGACCGGCAGTTTCACGATGCCATTCTTAAGGAAGGTGCGATCCCGGTCGAACTCGTTCGGGCGATCCTCACCAAACAGAAACTCGATAAAGGCCATACTGCGAACTGGCGATTTTATCAGGGCCTATCGAAATAGTGCTGGTTGTCGAAAGTCGTTTTTCGGCATCTGATCAGAAACATTTAGGCAATTTTTTGCGTTAAAAGTCACTTATGAAAGTCAACTCACTTCGACGGTCCTCAGCGATCGTATTATTTTTGATCGCGGCCAACATTGTTGGCTTGGCACAGGTAACGGCGAAAAGCGTCGTCGACGAACGCAACGTGCGGGCGCAGATGAACTTTCTCGCCGGAGACGCCCTTCAGGGCCGAGGTAGCGGAACTATATTCGAGCGGATTGCAGCGGAATATATAGGCTCGCAGTTCATGCAGTTTGGGCTCGAACCTGCGGGTGAGAACGGCTGGGAAGGCAAACCGTCTTTCGTTCAGACGGTGAGCAGTACGCGAAATACCTTTGCCGACAATCCCTCGCTTAAGTTCGGAACGACAACCCTGGAGCATGGCAAGGAAATGCTGGTATTTCGGGCAAATACTGAGGCGATAGGCGGCGAGTTGCAAATGGCAAAGCCGGGCGAAACACCGAACCCAAACGCGGTTATATTCTTACGTATCCCGGAGGGCTTTTCGGGGAACCCGACGCAGGCTATGCAGGCGATGGTAACCCGCGGAGCCTCGGTCGTCATGATCGAGGAAACCCCGCAAATACGAGCCGGCTGGGTAAATTTGGCATCGAGGCCGATCGGCTACTCGGTCACATCGACACCGGCAAGGCCGTCAGTCATGGTGATTTTAAGTAAAGAATCGGCTGCCGCGATCTCCGCGCTACCGGCCGGGACCCGGATCGACGTCGCCGGCAAACTCGGTCCCGGTGAGATCCGACAGACTTGGAATTCGATTGGCAGGATCACGGGCACGGACCGCGCGTCTGAGGTCATCCTGCTCAGCTCGCACATCGACCATCTCGGTGTACGCGAGGGCAATATCTTTAACGGTGCCGATGACGATGCCTCGGGAACGGTCGCGGTGCTTGAATTGGCCCGAACGCTTGCCGCGGGACGGCGGCCAAAACGCACTGTGTATTTTGTGGGATTCGGAAGCGAGGAAGCCGGCGGTCTGGGATCGAATCATTTCGCAAGCAATATGCCGTTTCCGAAAGAAAACCTTGTCGCGAATCTGCAGTTCGAAATGATCGGCCGGCCGGACCCTAAGGTCAAGGCCGAGGAACTTTGGCTGACTGGCTATGAACGATCGAATCTCGGCCCGGAACTGGCAAAACGCGGAGCGAAACTGGTCCGGGACCCGCACCCGACGCAGAACTTTTTCCAGCGGTCCGATAACTATACGCTTGCACGCCAGGGCATTGTCGCCCACACGGTGTCGAGCTTTGGCCTGCACACCGACTATCATCGCCCCTCGGATGAGCTGAAGACGATCGATTTTGTCCATATGACACGGTCGGTCAATTCAATGGTCGAGCCGGTCCGATGGCTGGTGAATGCCGATTTCAAACCCGTTTGGCATGACGGTATGAAACCCTGAAGCTTACACTGCAGGGCCGTTCTGTTTGTGTTTTCTATCGCCGCGCGAAACGATATCCCAGTAGCGATAGCGGGTAAAAGACCGCGAGGCTGATCAGGGAAACCCAAATTGGATGGTAGGGAACCATCACGAAAAAGTTCAGCAGACCGCCGACAAATAAAAGCGTTCCGATGATCA
>JBGSYT010000054.1:0-71752 GCA_041750855.1 Pyrinomonadaceae bacterium
GACGGCCAGTTTCATCCCAATCGCCATTTGCTCGGGGTTCCCGGCTTCTGCGATCGCGGTGTTCATCAGGATGGCGTCGGCGCCGAGCTCCATTGCGATCGCCGCGTCTGAAGGCACGCCGACACCGGCATCGACAATGATCGTCGCGTCGGGAAGCTGTTCACGCATTATCCGCAGGTTCGAAGGGTTCTGCACGCCCATTCCCGACCCGATCGGAGCGGCAAGCGGCATCACCGCCGGACAGCCAGCATCGAGAAGCTTTTTCGCCATTATCAGGTCGTCCGAAAAATATGGCAGAACGATAAATCCCTCTTTAACAAGCACTTTGGCGGCTTCCAAAGTCTGCTCGTTGTCAGGCAGCAGCGTCACCGGGTCGCCGATCACCTCGAGCTTTATCCAATCTGTTTCAAGCGCTTCGCGTGCCAGCCGCGACGTCCGTATCGCATGCTCTGCGTCATAACAACCGGCCGTGTTTGGCAGTATCTGCATTGCTGGATCGAGATGATCGAGAAAGGACTCCGAAGAACCGTCGAGCGGAACGCGGTTGACAGCGACCGTTACCATCTCGGCACCGGACGCCAAATGAGCCGCCTTCATCTCATCGAACGAACGGTATTTACCGGTGCCGATGATCAACCGAGACGAAAACTCCTTTCCCGCTAATACAAATTTATCTGACATCTGAAAGAATTTTCACGCATAGCCGCGGAGAACGCAAAGCCTAACCACCGCCGACGAAGTGGATCACCTCGACCTTATCCGATTCGCGCACCAGCGTATTTTCCCAATCCTGGCGACGAACAACTCTTTTGTTGAGCTCGATAGCCACACGTTGACGCGGCAACGAAAAAAGGTCGAGCAACCGGTCGACCGTGACCTCGTGTTCTATCTTTTTTTCTTCGCCATTCAAAACTATCGTAACCATACGTTACGATAATTCTCGCCTATTCGAATTTGTTTTTAAAATGCGTGTTATCCGTGGGCGATCGACCGGCGGAGTTCGATCTCTTCGCCATCGCTGATCGCTCGAACGAGAAATGCCGCTCGCCCGCTTGAAAAGCTGGGAAGCTGCATGTTTACTGTGGCGACGCCATTAGTGTCGGTTTGCGCGTGGAAAATAACGGGGCGGAAGCTCGACCCAAGGATCTTGACCATGATCTGAGCACCCGGAACGACCTTTCTTGAGGTTCCCCGGCTTACCAGAAAGCCGACCGAACTGCGTTCGCCGCCCTTGAACTTCGCGTCGCCGATTATCTCGATACAAAGCTTGTTGTGATTCGGGCGTTCGACAAAATGCGGTTCGTCGATGATCGCAACCGCCTCTTCCGGAAGAATGATCTCGTCCAGATCGAGGATCGCGACAGCTTCGATGATCGGCGCGTCGATAAGGCCGCCGTCGTCAAGGCCTTCTTCGGTTGAAAGGATGGGCTTTGGTATCGGCCCTTCGTGGTCCAGAAAATCCTCAAGTGATACTGCCTGCGGCTTTGGCGGCTTGATCTCCGGCAGCGGCTCTAGCGGCGGAAGAATTGCCTTCTCTTCGGGTGCACGCTCTACTGGCCTTGCGACGGCCGGCGCGTCGACCACCTGTTCTGACGGCACCTGTACTGACGGCTCGTGAGGTGCCTGCGGCACGGACGGCTGCGGCTGGGGCGGCTGTTTTCCGGTGGCCACCTCGCGGGCCGCAAGTTTCTTGAGGTCCTCAAGCCGTCCGGCCTGGATCGCGGCGCAGATGATCCTGTGCTGCTTGCTGAGCCGTTCGGCGAGTATTCGTTCGCTGAAGTTCCCTTTTAGCAGATCATCGTAGGCAGTTCTTTTACTCGCGAGGATAGTACCGCGATCGTACACGAGTGAGAGGATGATCGGTTTTGATCGTCCTTTGTCCTCGGTTTGAACGTGGTAAACGACCCCGTCGTATTCGATGTCTGTATTAAAGCCCGTGATCACGAAGTTTCAGTTGGCGCAATGGAGGTGTGGGCGGCAAAATGGGGAGTAGCCGTCCTTTAAAGGCTAGCACAGCGATTGATAGAGGGTCAATCAATTATTGCACTCGGGCCAAACTCTGCAAATCCGCTCACGTGTTATATTTGCGGCTTTTTTACGCCCAAACGGCACGGCTGAAGTGCCTTGACACTATTCAGCGGTTAACTTACGATTTAACTTGCGGCAAAGAAAGTGAATTAAATGCCTTGATGGCAACGTTCTGCGGGCTCCCGATACCTGATCCCGTGTAAGGTTTAGAGGTTTTCAATGTCCGATTTCAGCCTAATGGATTATGCCCCGATCGGCATAATGTTTCTTGTAGCGATCGGGTTTGCTCTCAGCCAACTCCTTGTTACGCACCTAATTGGCCCGCGGAAGCGAACGGCGACCAAGCTGATGCCGTATGAGTGCGGCAAAGACCCGGTGGGCGGTGCACGAGACAGGTTTTCTATCAAGTTCTATGTTGTTGCGGTAACTTTCCTGCTTTTCGACATTGAGGTCCTGTTCATGGTGCCTTTCGCGGTGGCATTTAAGAACCTGCTCGCCCTGGAAAAACAGACGGGTGTGCTCTACGGAACGGTTGCCTTTGTCGGTGTAATGATCTTCCTTGTAACCGTTGTGGTCGGCCTCATATACGATTGGAAGAAAGGGGCATTCGACTGGAGCATACAGGCACGAGCCTCCGCCCGTGCACAGGCAGAGCTAATGCGCAAACGTGAGCTGTCGGGGCCGAGAGAGCTTAAGAGAGCGGCCTAAAGCCGAACGCCTAGGACGGAACGGCTTAAAGTCGGAAAAAGTGTTGAATTATGGGCCTGGAGAACAATCTTTTTGAATCGCTACCGGACGTTGTGACCGTAAAGCTCGACGCCGTGATCAATTGGGCGCGAAAGTCAAGTTTGTGGCCTGCAACATTCGGCTTGGCGTGTTGTGCTATCGAAATGATGAACACGGTTTCGGCCCGAAACGACCTGTCAAGATTTGGCGCAGAAACGTTTCGAGCTTCGCCGCGACAGGCCGACGTAATGATCGTTTCCGGTCGCGTTTCGCGAAAGATGGCTCCGGTTTTGCGTCGGATCTACGATCAAATGCCTGAGCCGAAATGGGTTATCTCGATGGGAGCTTGCGCGACATCGGGCGGCGTTTTTGATAACTATGCGATCGTGCAGGGCGTTGATAAGGTGGTCCCGGTCGATATTTACGTTCCGGGTTGCCCGCCGAGGCCGGAAATGCTGGTCCACGCGATAACGATGCTTCAGGAAAAGATAATGACCGAATCGGTAAAGGACCGCCGCGACACGTTTGAGGCTGAGTCGCGAGCATCGCTGGTGCCGGGTACGCTGCCCGTCACGGAAGGGACCGCACTCGAACGCGAGACCGAGGCCGAGGTCGCCCAGGGTGACGTTTCGCGGCCATATTCGGTTCCGT
This sequence comes from Pyrinomonadaceae bacterium, assembly GCA_041750855.1. GTDB lineage: Bacteria > Acidobacteriota > Blastocatellia > Pyrinomonadales > Pyrinomonadaceae > OLB17. The sequence goes on from JBGSYT010000054.1 coordinate 3,406, forward strand.
CGCGGCACGAAAAACGTCGCACGTCGTAGGTTTTATTTAGGTTTGCTTTTCAGTTCAAGTTAGTTGGAAGTACCCGCCGGCCATGCGAAAGGCTCGGCTGGCTATGTAAATTACTGCGATGGAACAGAACGACTTTGTCGAAGGATTGAGGAACGAAAACACGTCGTGGGTCGTCGACGTTTCGCACGCATTTGGCGAAACGACCGTGATCGTGCCCTCCGGATCGATCGTCGAAGCATGCGAATTTCTTCGCTCTGCCCACGGGTTTGACATGCTTGCAGACCTCTGCGGCGTCGACCGGGGCCCTGAAGAAGAGCCTCGCTTTGAGGTGAATTATCACTTGTTCTCGACCGTTCATCACAGACGACTTCGATTAAAGGTAGTCCTATCTGGGGACGATCCGATAGTTGAAACGGTGACGCCGGTTTGGCGAACTGCTGATTGGCACGAGCGCGAAACATTTGACCTGCTCGGAATTGTGTTTGAAGGGCATCCGGATCTACGTAGAATTTTGCTCCCGAGCGATTTTGACGGACACGCATTGAGAAAAGATTACCCGCTGCGGGGCTACGAGCCCTACAGCATGAACTAAGTTTGGAGTCCCGCCTTTAGGCGGCCTTTTGCCTGCTGAAGCAGGTACTCAAAACATAAGATGAGCACCTCTGTTCAAAACATTCCAAGCCAGTTCGATGTAATGGACCAGTCTCTCGATTCCGAGATGACTCTGTCCATGGGCCCGCAGCACCCCTCAACACACGGCGTGCTCAGGCTCGATCTGCGGCTTGACGGTGAGCTGGTCGTAAAGGCCATTCCCGACATCGGCTATCTCCATACCGGGATGGAGAAGCTGTTTGAATACAAAAAATACCAGCAGGGCATCGTCATCACCGACCGGATGGATTATCTCAATCCGCTCGGCAACAATCTCGCGTATGTGATGGCGGCCGAAAAGCTCTTGGGACTTGAAATTCCGGAAAGAGCTCAGGTCATCCGCGTGTTAATGTGCGAGCTTCAGCGTATCGCCTCGCATATGGTCTGGTTCGGGACGTCTTGCCTAGATATGGGAGCCATGACCCCGTTCTGGTTTACATTCAAGGAACGCGAAAAGATCCTAAACCTGATCGAGGCCGCATCGGGCGGGCGAATGACGCCGAGCTATTTCCGCATCGGCGGCCTGATGATGGATCTGCCGGCGGGGTTCGACAAACGGGTAAGGCAGTTTCTCGACGGGTTCCCTGATGCTTTGAAGACATTCGACACGTTGATCACGGGAAATACCATCTGGCACAGCCGGACGAAAGGCATCGGTGTCATTTCAAAGGAGGACGCGATCGACTGGGGCCTGACCGGGCCATGCCTGCGGGGCAGCGGCGTCGAACTTGACCTGCGCCGCCATAATCCGTACACGGGTTATGAGACCTATGATTTCGATATCCCGACGGAGACCGGCGGGGACGTCTGGTCGCGGTTTCTGGTAAGAATGAGCGAGCTTCGCGAATCGGCCAAGATCGTCCGCCAGGCACTCGAACGCCTGAAGCCCGGCCCGACCAAGGCAGACGCGCCAAAGGTCGTCCTTCCCGACCGCGACGATATGCGAAAGCACATGGATTCATTGATCCATCATTTCCTGATCGTCGCCGAAGGCTTCAATGTACCGCCGGGCGAGGTCTATATGCCGATCGAAGCGTCCAAGGGCGAACTCGGCGTCTATATGAAGTCAAACGGCGGCCCGAAACCCGAACGCGTCCACTTCCGCGGCCCGAGCTTTGTGAACCTATCGGCATTGCCCGTTATGTCAGAAGGCGAAATGATCGCAGACGTCGTTGCGATCATCGGAAGTTTGGATATTGTATTAGGAGAGATAGACCGATAGCAGCTTATGGCCGGAGAATACGACGAAAAATTTGAGAAACTCACCACGGTCGTTGAGCGTGTTGTTGGCCGGGTCGATGAACTGCGACTTGAAGTGCGAGACATGCGGAAAGAATTACGCACCAACACGAATCAACTTGAGTTCGTTACGACGGGTCTTAGATCTCTCGAAAGTAAAGTTGACGTACTTTCGGGTCAATTCAGAGATGTCGCGGGTATGGCGATCAAGGACCATACCAGAATCGACGACCATGACATACGTATCGCTGAGCTCGAATCGGAAACACATTGATGGCTGCAGCAACACCGACAAGTTATACAGACACGATCATCGTCTCGGCTGAAGTGGCGGAATTTGCGCCGGAGATCATCGAGGAGATGAGGTCGCATGTTGCGAAGTATCCGGCGGATCGCAGCCGTTCGGCATTGATCCCGCTATTGATGCTTGTCCAGCGTGAACGAGGATGGGTGGACAATCCGGGCGTGAATTTCCTGGCGAAGTTTCTCGACCTGGAAGTGACCGACATCTGGGAAACGGCGACGTTCTACTCGATGTTCAACCTTCGCCCCGTCGGACGCCATCACATCCAGATCTGTAAAACACTGTCGTGCAAGATCATGGGCGAGCCGGAGATAACCGGGCACATCTGCTCAAAACTCGGCATCCACCCTGGCGAAACCACCGCCGACGGCAAGTTCACCGTCTCGCTGGTCGAGTGCCTTGGAAGCTGCGGCACTGCCCCGATGATGCAGATCGGATACGATTTTCACGAAGACCTTACAGTTGAAAAGGTCGACAAAATACTGGAGGAGTGTCAGTAGACCGCTTATGCAAGTAGCCCCCACGTAAGGGCTCACCGAAATATTATGACAAACGCCGAAATTATTCGCGGGCTTTACGATTCATTTGCAACTGGCGACGTGCCAGCCGTCTTGGGTGCGTTCGATGAGAACATCGCATGGACCGAGGCCGAGGGCTTTATGTACGGCGGCACTTACAACGGCCCGAACGCTGTCCTCGAAAACGTTTTCATGAAACTCGGCACCGAGTGGGAGGGTTTCGCTGCGGTGCCGGACAAGATCGTAGACGGCGGGGACGGTAACGTAATCTCGACCGGAACCTATTCGGGAAAGTACCTGAAAACCGGTAAAAGCACGAAGGTACCCTTCGCTCACGAATGGGAACTGCGTGACGGAAAGGTAGTGTTATTCCGGCAGCATACGGACACTGCGGTTATCGAAAGAGACTTGGGAATTTAAGGTTGTGTGCAGACACGGGTGAATTAGCTGCAATAACAATGGAAGTCAAGTTTGAGATCTTTCGAGGCACTTTTAAGAATTGGCCGGAACTTTTTCAGGAAGCGGCTGAATTCGCAGGTCGGATAGGCAAAGATAGATTGATCGGGATATCGCATTCCTCGGACGGCGGCGATGGCGTCGTCACGGTGTGGTACTGGTTTTAGAAATTAGATCGCATGGAAATTAAAGCAATAGGTTGCGAACCCTTATCGTTAAAGCGCGTCGGCATGCAGGACGGGCATACGCTGAAGGTGTATCAGGACACTGGTGGTTACGTGCAGCTTAAGAAGGCTTTCGGGATGTCGCCGGACGAGATAATCCAGCACGTGAAGGACTCCGCACTTCGCGGCCGCGGAGGGGCGGGCTTCCCGACCGGGATGAAATGGTCGTTCGTGCCGAAGGATTCGCCGAAGCCTAAGTACATCGTCTGCAACGCTGACGAATCGGAGCCGGGCAGCTTTAAAGACAGATATTTGCTCGAATACGACCCGCATTCGCTGATCGAAGGAATGATAATCGCCGGCTGGGCTCTCAAGGCGAGCACCGGTTACATCTACTTTCGCGGCGAATACAACTACCTGATCAAGATCATGGACCGGGCGCTGGCCGAAGCTCGCGACGCCGGCATCCTGGGTAAAAACATATTCGGTTCCGGATTCGACATGGACATCCACACGCACACCGGTGCGGGTGCTTATATCTGCGGCGAAGAGACCGCTCTGCTGTCCAGCCTCGAAGGTTTCCGCGGCCATCCGCGAATGAAGCCGCCCTTCCCCGCTGTCGAGGGCCTGTATTCTTGCCCGACCGTGGTGAACAACGTCGAAACGCTTACCTCCATCCCGCAGATACTTGAGATGGGCGGTATCGCGTGGCGTGATCTCGGTACTGAAAAATCAGGCGGTACAAAGCTCTGGTCGATCAGCGGGCACGTTAAAAAGCCCGGTGTTTACGAACTTCCGATGGGCTACGCCGATATGGAAAAGTTCATCATGGAGGACTGCGGCGGGATGCTTCGCGACAATCAGCTGAAGGCCGTGATTCCCGGCGGATCGAGCGTTTACATAATGAACTCGGGCCAGATAATCGGCAAGAATGTCACGCTCGATTACGAAGGATTGGTCGAAGCCGGCTCGATGCTCGGGACCGGCGGAATGATGGTGATGGACGAAACGGTCGATATCATGGATACGACCAAAAACCTGACCGAGTTTTACAAACACGAATCCTGCGGCTGGTGTACGCCTTGCCGCGAAGGGACGGACTGGCTCGTGAAAATTTTCAACCGCATCTCGACCGGGGGCGGAAGGCCGGAAGACGCTCAGCTTCTGCTCGATATCTGCGACAACATCGAGGGCAAGAGCTTTTGTCCATTGGGCGACGCCGCCGCGTGGCCGATACAGAGTGCGATCAAACAGTTTCCGGAAGATTTCAAGAAATGGCTGCATGTAAAAGCCGGCGGAAACGGTGTCGAGGCTAATGTTTAACAGTATGACGGGCTTTCAAGCCTGTCGACGCAGCAGGCTGCGAAGCCTGCAATCCAAAGAGGAGAATTATGGGAAAAGGCGATAAACGAACACGACGCGGCAAGATCTTTGCCGGCAGTTACGGCAAAACGCGTCCAAGAGGTAAAAAGAAACCTGCCGCCGCCGGCGACGCGGGTGAACAGAAGGGCTGACCGAAAGGGTGCGCATTTCGAAATAGGTGATAAATGATGAGTGAAAAGTATCAGGTGAATTTCGCATTATCACCTATCACTTATTCCGGGAATAAACCTGCAAACGAATGGCTGAGCAAGTAAAAGTTACGATCAACGGGCTGGAGGTCGAGGCCGAAAAGGGTGCGGTCCTCATCGACGTGTGCCGCGACAATGCGGAGCATATTCCTTCGTTTTGTTATTACAAGGACCTCGAACCGCAGGGCTCGTGCCGTATGTGCATGGTTCGCATCGACAAGATGCCGAAACTGCAAACTTCGTGCACGATCAAGGTCACGGACGGCATGGCCGTCACGACAAAGAGCCCGGAAATCGAAAAGGCTCAGCGTTCGATGGGCGAATTCCTTTTGGCAAATCATCCGCTCGACTGCCCGGTCTGCGACCGCGGCGGCGAATGCGAACTACAGGAAGTGATCTTCGACTGGGGCAATGTGGAGGAGCGTTTTACCGAGAAGAAAAACGCTGCACCTGAAAAATACTTGTCGCCCATCGTCGCGAACGACCCGCAGCGGTGCATTCTGTGCAAAAGATGCACCCGGGTCTGCAGCGAATGGATGGGCGAGGACGCGATCGAGGCCGGCAACCGCGGAGCCAGCACGGTAATTGGCACCTATGGCGGCTGGTTGAACTGTTCGCAGTGCGGCAATTGCATCGAGGTATGCCCGACCGGAACTCTGCTCGACGGGGTTTATCGTCACGAAACGCGGCCCTGGGAACTTGACCAGATCATCTCGACCGATACGTACAGCTCTGACGGGATGCAGATCTCCATCGGTTCACGCGCCGGCAAGGTTCACCGGATCGTCGCCCGTGATCGATATGTAAACGGATTGAACGGCGAGTTTCTTGACGTTAAAGCCAGGTTTGCCCACGAATTCATTAACCACAAGGACCGTATCAAAACGCCGTTGATCAGGTACTCGAAGGGCGGAAAGCTGATACCGGCCACCTGGGACCAGGCGATCGAACGGATCACTGGCGGCTTCACGGAACACGCTGGATCGGTGGGCGTTATCGTGACACCTCGCCTGACGAACGAATCGCTTTTCGCACTTGGCAGGCTTGCCGCAGACGTCCTCAAGGGACCGATCGGCGTAGATGACCGCGGCGATATGTCGGCATTTTTCGAGAACCTGAGTGCGCCGCTTTGCACGCACGAAGAGATCCGCTATGCCAAAACCATTCTTCTGATCGGCGGCGAGCCTGAAGAAGAGCAGACCTACACGGCAAAACAGGCGCGACAGGCCGTCAGAAACGGCGGTGCAAACCTGATCATCGTCAATGAACGGCCGATAAACCTCATCCGCAGTTCCACCCATTTCCTTCACGTGCACGGAGGGTCGATCGACGCGTTTGCCCTCGCATTGGCGGGCCCGGCAAACAATTCGGACGCGGCAGAGAAACTGGGCGTCAATAAGGCTGATATTGAAACGATCAGAAATGTAGTCCTCGAGTCAGAAGGCGATGTGGTCATAATGTGCGGCTGGGAACTTTCCCCCGAGGCTCAGGCCGTTATCGCCGGAACCGCCAGCAGTTTATCGGCGGAAGGGCGGCGGGTTCTGCTTCATCCGCTGCCGCTTTACAACAACTCGGTCGGTGCGATCGACGTGCTGCCGGACGCTATGATGGCGAGCGACGTATCTGCGAAATGTAAGGCGGTGCTCGTCGCCGGAAGCCTGCAGCAGCCCGGTCAGCTTGAAGGCAAAGAATTTGTGGTCGTGCAGGAAATGTTTGAGACCGAGACCGCCGGTTATGCCGATGTCGTGCTGCCAGCCGCGTCGTTTGCAGAGGTTGACGGAACCTATACGAACAATGCCGGAAACGTGCAGAGGGTTCGGACGGCCATTGAGCCCCTGAATCAGTCGAGGCCTGATTGGATGATCGCGAGTAAGATCGCACGCGCAATGGGCGCCGAGCCCGGCTACGAACTTTCAGCCTCGGCTGTATTCCGTACCTTGGCCGATTCTGTCGCTGCTTACAGCGGCCTGCGTTATCCCGCATTGAAGGACGAATCGCGTCCGGTCCAGGCGAAATACGACATCCAACCGGGCCGCGAAATGTCAGGAGCGATAGAGGCACTGCGTTCACGGATCGAGAATGCGGGTACGGGTGCTAGAAACATGGATATCCCGCGGATCGGGCATAAGCTTCACCGGATCACGACGATGACCGGCAAGACGGCACAGTTCCATCTGCTGGCAAACGGCAACCCGAAACCGGCAAATCTTATGCTCGCACCGCTCGAGCAATTCGGCCTGGACGGCGAGCCGAAACCGAGTGCAATGGCTGATGCGGCCGCCGTCGGGGTAGGTGACAGGACGAATCCGGGCGGAAGATAGTTTCGCGATCCGGCTTCATTCCTAAAAAAGCGTATTTTTTGATAGAAGTGTTCTTTTATGGAATCGGCTCTTAAAACAGCGTTCCCGTTCATTGTTTACAGCGTCGCGATCTTGCTCGCTTTTCAGGGCGTGCTGATGATCGTTGCCTATACCGTCCTGGCCGAACGCAAGGTCCTCGGTTGGATACAAGGGCGTATCGGGCCTAATCGCGTCGGCCCGTGGGGCGTTTTACAGCCATTCGCAGATCTTTTGAAGTTTATCTTCAAGGAAGACCTCGTCCCTGATAAATCGACGAAGTTCATCTATTTCCTTGCACCGCTTGTCGCCCTGACCTGTGCGTTGCTGCCGATAGTCGTGTATCCCTTTGGGCCGCGTATCGCCGACCCGCTCGGGTGGCTGGTGCCCTACGTTGCCGACTGGCAGACGCTCGGTCCCGCGATAGCGTGGATAGCCGAACAGGCCCGAAATATGCCGCTGACGATCGCACGGATCGACGTCGGCGTATTGTTCGTTCTGGGAATAACTTCCGTGGGTGTTTACGGCATCGCACTGGCAGGCTGGTCTTCGAACAGCAAATATTCGCTGATGGGCGGCCTCCGCTCTTCGGCACAGATGATCTCGTACGAACTTGCGATGGGCGCGTCGATCTTGGGCGTTGTTATGCTTGCCGGTACGCTTGATCTGAACGGCATTATTTACGCTCAACAGCAGTCAACATTTCGCTGGTATATAATCCCGCAATTCATCGGTTTCGTGGTCTTTCTGATCGCGGCGTTTGCCGAAACGAACCGCGTACCGTTCGACCTGCCAGAAGCCGAGACCGAGCTTGTTGCCGGGTTCCATACCGAATATTCCGCACTGAAATTCGCACTCTTTTTCATGGCGGAATACGTGAACATGTTCACCGTCTCGGTGCTGGGTACCGTGCTCTTTCTGGGCGGCTGGTACGTGCCGGGGCTTAGCCACATTTTCGAGGTGGGTTCGATCCCGTATGCGCTTGTTAGCCACATAGCGTTCATCGGCAAGATCTGCGCGTTCCTGTTCCTGTATATATGGGTGCGCGGGACGCTGCCGCGTTTCAGGTTTGACCAGTTGATGAGCTTTGGCTGGAAGTTTCTGCTTCCGGTCGCACTTGGCAACGTTATTTTGACGATAATAGTGGTTTACTTTTTGAATAGATAGGAATTCGGTCCACAGATGAACATAGATAAACACAGATCTATTGGCCTATCTTATCGGTGTCCATCCCTGTTTATCGGTGGATAGTTCTCTTATGGCTTCGAGCATCTTATTCTTTCTTTTTGCCGGATTCGCCATCGCCTGTGCGGTCTCGATGGTGTATCACAAGAATCCGCTGTACAGCGCTGTGTCGCTCGTCGGCGTTTTCATTGCGCTGTCGTGCATTTATGTTTTGCTGGCCGCACCGTTCATTGCGGCCGTCCAGATCCTGATCTATGCGGGTGCGATCATGGTGCTCGTCGTGTTCGTGATAATGCTGTTGAATCTCGACGAAGACAGGCCATTGAACCGTTTGAGGTATCTATACGCATTCGGCGGCGGCCTCGGGCTTATCCTGATGGCACAAACGCTTTTTATATTTTACGCGGTTCTGCGTGCTCCGAAGCATGAGGTCAATCTAGACGAGACCGCCGGAAGCCCGCTCAGCATTGGCCAGGCGATGTTCACCGAATACCTGCTTCCGGTCGAGATCGTCGGCATAATGCTCTTGATGGCGATCATCGGCGCCGTGATCCTGGTGCGGCGGCTCGAACCGGCGGAGCTTTTGCTCGTAAAGAATGAGGAACTCGAAGATCGCGGACTCGAAAATGATGAATAAATGGTAGATGGTGAATGGTGAATAGACTGCCTGTTGCTCGACGTCTCTATTCACTATTTACGATTCACGATTCACTAGTTTATGGAACCCAGTTTAGAAAGTTGTCTCGCACTTTCGGGAATACTGTTCACCATCGGTGCGGTAGGCGTTATCTATAAACGCAACGCGATCGCGATGTTTATGTGCATCGAGCTAATGCTCAATGCTGTAAATCTGACGTTTATCGCTTTTTCAAGATATTATGCCGACGTTACGGGACAGCTTTTCGTTTTTATGGTGATGAGTGTGGCCGCAGCCGAGGCGGCGGTCGGTTTGGGTATCATAATCGCGTTCTTCCGTAATCGGATCTCGGTGGACGTGGACGACGCGAACATTTTGAAGAATTGATGCTGAACGCAGAAGTGCTTACATTTCAGGAGTTTGTGATGCACGAACCGCTGCCGTTATCAAAGATCCAAGGGGCCATCCTTGAATTTTTGCAAGGGCGGGATGACGTGGTTCTGTTCGGTGCCCAGGCCGTGAATGCTTATGTTGCGGAGCCGCGTTCAACACAGGATGTCGACATTCTCTCGACGCGGGCAAGAGAGTTTGCAGAGGAATTGCGAGAGCATTTGAGTGAGCGGTTTCACATAGCGGTCCGGGTTCGAGAGATCAAGGATAAGGGTTTGCGGGTGTATCAGACGCGAAAAGAGGGCAATAGGCATTTGGCCGATGTGCGGATCGAAAGCGTTTTGCCGCCGACCGAAATTTTCGAAGATGTTCGCGTCCTCTCGCCGGTCGAATTGATCGTTCGCAAGATCTTTGCATACGAATCACGTCGCGGGAAACCAAAAGCCGGAACCGACTGGCGGGATCTCGGCATGCTTCTTGTCCGGTTTCCAAAGCTAAAAGTTGCGGACGGTGAGATTAGCAGGATCTTGACTGAGCGAGGAGCAAGTGAGTTTGCCTTGGGATTTTGGCGTGAATTGGTCGAGCAGGATTTTACCGTTGACGGTGAGGATGACGACCTGAGTTTTTAACATGAGAGTGTCCGTTATAGCAGTGCTGTTTGTTTGCCTGCTTCTTTTGGCAACATCCGCGACCGGGCAAGCGCTTCCAAGTAGCCTTGAGAGATTCCTCGACCGAAATTACAGTGGTTGGAAGTTGGCGGGTGAATGCTACGAGACGCCGAGCGAGAACAAAAGTGTCCTTAGAGGCGACTTTGACGGAAATGGTAAAAATGATTACGCGGTTAAGTTTGTGAAAGGCAACAAAGGGTTTTTGATGGCTTTCCTTGCGAACGGAAAACAATGGAAACCGTTTTATCTACACATATGGAAAGACGCAGACGATGCGAGGCTCTCGGACCTTATGCTGTTCAATCGGGGAGACCAATATGAGTTGGGCGAATCGAATTTTAGGCTGAAATTCGATGCGCCGGCAGATTTTCGTTGCGAATCCGACGTGGGAGGTATCCACGTGTATCGGAACGGCAGGTTTATTGGTTACTAGGTTTTGTTAATGATTGAAAACAATCTACTTAGTCTTATCATCTTCGCGCCGCTTGCCGGTGCCGTGATCAACTGGCTGATCGGCGGGCGGTTGCGGAACGAGCTGTTCAGCAGTGTCATCGCCTGCGGCTCGATCGCTATCTCGACCATCGTCGCTTTCTACCTTGCGTTCTTTGCCCACGGCGGCGCTTTATTTATTAACCAGCCGATCCTCGACCACATCTGGACGTGGATAAATGTCGGCGGTTTCCGTGCGGATTTCGCCCTCGGAATGGACCGCCTCTCGGGCATATACGCTCTCTTCGTAACGTTTGTCGGCTTGCTCATACACATCTTCGCCGTCGGCTATATGCACGGCGACAAGGGCTTTTACCGCTTTTTCGCTTACCTAAATTTGTTCATGTTCGCGATGCTCACGCTCGTTCTCGCGGACAATTATCTGTTGATGTTCGTCGGCTGGGAAGGCGTGGGGCTTTGCTCGTACCTGCTGATCGGCTATTACGTCAAAAAAGACGAGGCACGCGAGGCCGCTAAAAAGGCATTCGTAATGAATCGCATCGGCGACTGGGGCGTGCTGATGGGTATTTTTCTTGTCTTCACGCTGACCGGCACCATCTCGTTCTTTGACAAGTCTGTCGATGGCGTAGAGGTGCAGAGCGTCTTCACGTGGGTGCTGCAGAACGTGAGCGCCGCCGAACCGTTCACCTGGGGTGCGATCCTCGCCGGCGGGCTGACCACTATCGGTGTTCTGATGTTCATCGGGGCGACAGGTAAATCGGCCCAGATACCGCTGCTTACGTGGCTGCCCGATGCGATGGCCGGCCCGACACCTGTTTCGGCCCTTATCCACGCAGCAACGATGGTCACCGCCGGCGTTTACCTGGTCGTCCGGTCGAACGCGATCTATCAGTTGGCACCGACCGCGATGTGGATAATTGCCGTCATTGGGGCCGCAACCGCCATTTTCGCGGCAACTATCGCCATCGCACAGAACGACATCAAGAAGGTCCTCGCGTACTCCACCGTCTCGCAACTTGGTTTTATGTTCCTCGCGGCCGGTGTCGGTGCTTTTGTAGTCGCCATTTTTCACGTAATGACGCACGCCTTTTTCAAGGCGCTTCTCTTCCTGGGCTCAGGTTCGGTCATTCACGGCATGCACCACGAGCAAGACATGCGGCGAATGGGCAATCTGAAGAAATACATGCCGATCACCTTCATCACGATGGCGATCGGCTGGCTGGCAATTGCCGGTATTCCGCCGCTCTCGGGCTTTTTCTCAAAGGACGAGATACTTTACAGGACGTTCGCCGCCGACAAATATTTCCAGGGGGGATATTTCCCCGGTAGTGAGGTCCTGTGGATCGTCGCCGTCATAACGGCAATTCTCACCGCCATTTATATGACGCGGATGATGATAATGACTTTCTGGGGCGAGGAGCGATGGACTGCTGGACACGGGGACGCGGCGGACGAGGAACACGGTGATCATCACGGAGGAGCTCACGCACATGATGCGGGACATGACGACGCCCTTGGCGACGATGACGATGATGAACATCACGCCTTGCCGGCCGACTTCAAGCCGCACGAATCGCCCTGGGTGATGACCGTTCCGTTGATCGTGTTGGCCGTTCTTTCTTTTGTCGGAGGCTGGGTCGGAATTCCCTATGCGATGAGTTCGCTGGTCGGTGTTAAGGACGCGAATGTCTTTGCACGCACGCTTGATCCGGTCGTGGCCGAGGTCAATACGCCAACCGCGATCAAGGCCCGCGAAAATGCGGCCGCACATTCGCCAGAGGCGGTCAGCACAGAACGCTGGCTCGCTGTGGCCTCGACAATGCTGGCGATCTTCGGTATCGTCATCGGCTTTGCACTCTTCCGGAACAATCCGCTGCGTAGGCTGCCAAAGATACTTGAAGAAAAATGGCGGCTCGATGAGTTTTACAATGGATACATCGTCGATCCGATTACCGACTTGTCACGCAGCGCGCTTTGGAAGCGGTTCGATCTCGGATTTATCGACGGCATCGTGAACGGCATCGGCCATTTCGTTTCAGAATTGGGCGATCTCGCTCGCCGCCTGCAGGTTGGGTATGTAAGGACCTACGCGGCACTGATCATGCTGGGTGCGGTGGTGCTGCTCGGTTACTTTATCTATTACGGATTGAAACTAGTCGGTTAGAAGTACGACAGGCTTTCCAGCCTGTCGTGTTTGCAAACTCAAAAAACTGCCGTGAGTTGAACGAACTTGGGGCATCGACAGGCTAGAAAGCCCGTCGTACATTATGGACCTCATAACCGAAAATCTTCTTACGATCCTCATCCTGGTGCCGGTGCTCGGAGCGGTTGCCGTTCTGGGTTACCAGGTCTTTCTTAAGCAGGAAGGACTGTTAAAGTGGGTCGCTCTCGTGACGACGCTTGTCAATTTTGGCCTATCGCTAATTCTGGTATTCGGCAGGAGCGAGGCATCGACCAGCGGGTTTATCTTCGAAGAGAACGTGCCGTGGATCGCGGCGATCAATACGAATTATCACGTAGGCGTGGACGGGCTCAGCCTATGGCTTGTTATCCTTACTACGTTCATAATGCCGATCGCCGTGCTCTCGACCTGGCGTTCGGTCGAAAAAAAGGTAGCGGCCTTTTACATATTTCTGCTGCTTCTCGAATCCGCGATGATCGGCGTTTTCGTTTCGCTTGACCTGTTGGTGTTCTACCTCTTCTTCGAGGCATCGCTGATCCCGATGTTTTTCCTGATCGGTGTCTGGGGCGGCGAAAACCGCATCTACGCAGCAGTAAAGTTTTTTATTTTCACGGCCCTCGGCAGTTTGCTGATGTTGGCGGCCATCATCGGCCTCTATTTTATTCATGCGAACGAGGCTGGGGTCGGCACGTTCGATTTTGTAACGCTCTCGCGGACCATCGCTACCGGGAACCTTAGTTTTACGGGTGATCTTGCGGGTGTCGGGATGCTTTTGTTCCTGGCGTTCGCCCTTGCTTTTGCGATCAAGGTGCCGTTGTTTCCGTTCCATACCTGGCTTCCCGACGCCCACACCGAGGCCCCGACCGCGGGCTCCGTGATCCTCGCGGCGGTCCTGCTAAAGATGGGGACCTACGGGCTGATGCGGTTCAATTTCACGCTCTTCCCCGATCAAGCCCGCGAAACTGCGTGGATCTTTATCACCCTCGCGATTATTGGCATCATTTACGGAGCTCTGGTCGCTATGGTCCAGCCCGATGTAAAGCGGCTCGTCGCCTATTCGTCGGTCGCACACATGGGGTTCGTGATCCTTGGGATGTTCTCGTTCACCGAATGGGGCATGCAGGGTGCCGTTTACCAGATGTTGAACCACGGCATTTCGACCGGTGCCCTATTCTTGCTGGTCGGGTTTATTTATGAGCGGCGTCACACGCGTCAGATCTCGGATTTTGGCGGCCTTGCGAACGTCATGCCGATCTATTCCACCATCTTTGTGATCACCGCAATGTCGTCGATCGGGCTGCCGTTCCTCAACGGGTTCGTCGGCGAGTTTCTGATAATGCTCGGAATGTGGAAATCGACCATTTTGTCGATATCCGCAACGACTAACTGGAACTATATCGCCACGATGCTGGCGGGTACCGGTGTGATCTTTGCCGCGGTCTATCTGCTGTGGATGATCCAGCGCGTCTTCTTTGGCAAGGTTACCCGCGAAGAGAATCGCTCGCTGCGCGACCTGAGCTTGCGCGAGATCGGCATCATGATCCCGCTGCTTTTCCTGATGGTGTTCATGGGCGTTTATCCAAAACCGTTCCTCGATGCTACCGAAAAGACGGTCACCGAGATCCAAAAGCGAGTCGTGCAGCAGGCGGGAGGCGAGGTTGCTGAAAATGTTGAAGGTGGCCGGTGATAGGAGACCGTTGTGTGTTGAAGGGCAACTTTGACTCTTCTCTCGCGTCGTCTGCGAGCTTTGCGAAAAAGGATTTGATCTCACGCAGAGCCCGCAGAGATCGCAAAGGAAAGCGGAAGAACCAAGTTTTTGTATTTGACCGCGTGGCGTATTCTCAGGTAGCCGATCTCGACGCCGCCGAAAAACAGAAGAAATGTTTTTCTTAGCAGAACTAATAAATCCTAATGTAAACATTCCGATCATCCTGCCGGAGATCGTCATTGCTGTTGCCGGCATAATCGTGATGGTTTACGACAGTTTCTTCCCGAACCAGCGGCGCGTTTCAGGAGCGATCTCGATGCTCGGCCTCGGGCTCGCCGCGGTCCTGCTTGCGTTGATGTGGACGGACGGCCTGCCGGGCAGCGCGTTCAACGGGATGATCGCCCACGACAATCTCCGGCTCGCATTTTCGTTTGTATTCCTGCTCGTCACGGCAATGACGATCCTGATCTCGACCGTGTGGGTTGAGAATGAGGACGTCCCGGTCGGCGAATATCATGCGCTCTTGATGTTCGCGACATTCGGTATGATGCTGATGGCATCGGGCAACGATCTGGTGATCTTGTTCCTCGGGCTCGAAACGCTTTCGATATCGACCTACGTGATGGCCGGTTTCCGAAAGACCGACCTTAAATCGAACGAGTCGGCGATGAAATATTTCATCCTCGGTTCGTTCGCGACGGCATTCCTGCTTTACGGAATGGCCCTTATCTACGGGGCAACAGGCTCCACGAATATCACGGAAATTGCCGCAAAGGTCGCCGACCCGAACTTCCCCGCTCTCCTGCTGGTCGGGGCCGCGATGCTGATCATCGGATTCGGGTTCAAGGTTGCGACAGTTCCCTTTCATTTCTGGACGCCCGATGTGTATGAGGGAGCACCGAGCCCGGTCACCGGATTTATGTCTGCCGGCCCGAAAGCAGCCGCTTTCGCATCATTCCTGAGGGTTTTTGTCATCGGATTTCCGCTCGTCGCCGGCGTGCAGGCGGCAGCTTATCTTCATGAGACGTGGATGACGTCCCTCGCCATTATTGCCATCCTGACAATGACCGTCGGGAACGTCGCCGCGATAATGCAGAACAACATTAAGCGGATGCTTGCCTATTCGTCGATCGCGCATGCTGGCTACGCTCTCGTCGGCTTTCTAGGTGCGGGCGCGGCTTCGACGATAGCCGAGCGAGACGCCGCAATTGCCGCCGTCGCATTCTACATGCTGACCTATGCGATCACAAATCTTGGTGCCTTCGCCGTGATCACACTGCTCGGCCAAAAGAACGATCGCCGTACCGAATTTGAGGATTACAACGGTATCGGCTTCCGCTCGCCCGTGCTGGCATTCACGCTTTCGCTTTTTATGCTCAGCCTGCTCGGCATTCCGTTGACCGCCGGCTTTATGGGTAAAGTTCTAGTGTTCAGGCCTGCATTGGAGGCAGCGGACACGCTGCTGACCATAGTTGTTGTCGCGGCGGTCATCAACACGGCGATCTCGGCCTACTATTATCTACGGCTGATCGTTGTAATGTTCTTTCGTGAACGCACCGAACAATGGATCGAACCAAAGATCCCTTCCGCCCTTGCGGCTGCATTGCTGATTGCCGTGATCGGCGTGTTTTACCTTGGCGTATTCAGCAGCGGAGTCATTGAAAAATTCTCACGCACCACGCGAACGGTCGGAAGCGTTCAACGTTAAAGGACGTCTTGCCCCGCGCTTTAGTATAGATAACTGCGCCGCCCGGAAGTTCCCGCAGGCTTCACCATCCTCTTCCGCCAGACTCCAGTAATTCATGGATTTGCCCGACAACATCGAAACGCTTCACGATATATGGATCCCGGCGATCTATCGGAAGAAGGTGCGTACTCAGAGGACACGATCGTATGAGATGGAGATCTCGGAACGTGAGAACCGGGCCGAGATACTGTTCACACTGCTCGGCATCGAATTAAAGGTCGGCAAACGCCGCTTTGCATGTCCCGATCTCGCAACCGCACGCTATCTGCTCGTTTTCGCCCGTCTCGGCTGCATCAAGGTCGCGATCCCTTACGACATTACGAAGATCTCGATTCTCGCCGACGAACTCGAGGTTGCGTGGCAAACTCTTATGCTCATGATCGAGAAAACCGACAGGTCTGCGTCGCCGCAAGTTCGCGGACGGCAGCGTGCCGCGATACTCCGCAGGATCCGCGAAGAGATCGCGGAAATAGGGGCCGGCGAGATAATGCCGGAGTTCAAGACATCGACGAAGCAAAGAAAATCCTGATATAATCATCAAAATTTAGGAGATCGTGGTTTCGGTTTCCTGAACTGGTAACATAGAATTGAGTTTTATGTTCGATGCGGCAACAAAGAATACGGTCTCCGAGGAACTCCCGTTTCCCTACAATGGGCGTGCTTTTTGCCGCTATGAGCCGATAGAGAAAAAGATCGAACATGCCCGCGTCCTGATCGTCAACTCACTTTTGCGGTACGAGTCGGACATTTCCGACCTCGCCCACGAGGATTGGCATGACACGGTCGAAAGCCGCCTCGGCTTTGAAAGAAAGGTCTCGTCGCTGGCCGTAAACAACATCGCCCAGAACGTCATCCGCCTTGTCAAACAGCCTAAAACCTTGACCGTCCATCTATCCGAGATCGCTGACGCTGCCGAGGATTTTCGGCCCGACGCCATCGTGATGAGCGGCACATACAGCGATTTCGACTATTACAGCCCGCTGCACATTGGTTCGTTCACGGATTTCATCAAAACGACGCGAATTCCCGTGCTCGCCATATGCGGTGCACACCAGCTTGTCGCACTTGCGTTCGGCTCCGACCTCAGGACGCTCGACGATCTGGACCTCTCGGAAAAGCGTACTGATCGCGTGGTCGAATATCAGTACCGTTTCGTAAAGATCACCGAACCGGACGATCCCATCTTTGAGGGCATCAATGATGAAGGTTCAGGGATTTGGCAGGACTACACGAAAGAGGACAACATCCTCCGTGTTTGGCAGAACCACGGTGTCCAGGTCGAAGGCGTACCCGATGGATTTGAGCTGCTGGCCTCGTCTTACCTGTGCAGGAACCAGATGATGGTAAAGCGAAGCGGCGGCCAGCTTATCTACACCGTCCAGTTTCACCTCGAGAAATCGTTTGAGGATTGGTCAAAAAACCCGACCCGCTGGGAACATCCGAACGAAAGCCGCGACGGCCGCATTCTGTTCGAGAATTTCCTCAAACTCGCCCTCGATCATTGATCATCCGATCTCTCGGCGAGCCGCGACGATCTCGGGAATATCCGCGTCCGCTTCCTTCCAAACTTCAAGGAATTTTAGAAAGCATTCTTTTGCTTTGGTGTTCTGCCCGAGCGCCCGGTACGCAGAGCCAAGGTAATAAAGGGCAAGCGGATAATTCGGGTTTAACGGAAGTACTCGTTCAAATTCAACTATCGCTTCCTGATAGCGGCCCGTCTCGAGGTAGGCCTTTGCGAGAGCGTCCTCGAACGGATCAATGTCCCATGTCATCGGGGCGTGTGTCAGTGATTCCTTGATCGTCTCGATCGCTTTGTTTGGATCGCCGGTCTTAAGTTCGACAAAGCCCCTGTAATAAATGATCGGCCTTATGCCGACCCGTCGGCCTCGGCCCGTGAACTTATTGACCTCTAAAAGGCCTGCCTCAAGCCGCTTTGCCTCCGAACGGTTGCCTCGCTTGATTGCCAGCACGACCGCCGGCCATCCGTTCGCCGGATTTTCCGCCGCGGCCCGTCTTGCGAGATGCTCTGCCGTTTTGTCATTGCCGCGCGCCATATGAATATGGGCCTTATAGCTTAAACCGCGGGCACGTTCGAGGGCGGAGGGCGCGATCTCAATATACTTATCGAAGCTTTCGATCGCCTGTTCGTAACGGCCCTGCCGATAATAGGTCACGCCGCGGTGGGAATAAGGGATCTCGAACGAAGGGTCCAGCTCGATCGCCCGGTTGAACGAAGCAAGAGATTCCTCGTATCGCCCCGCCCACTGAAGGCTCATCCCGAGACTGTCGTGGGCGTTCGCCAGATCCGGAGCAAGCGATACATACCTCTCGTGCATCGCGATCGCGTCATCGTGTTGCCCACGTTCTGAATAGGTAAGGCCCAAGGCATTGTGGAGGCCGGGCGATTCGGGATCGATGGCCAGTCCTTCCTTATAAACGCTGATGGCTTCGTCAACCCGGTTCTCACCACGCAGAAGGTTGCCGAGCCTGTGGTGAGACTCGTCATCGAGCGGATACCGCGACACAAGTTCGCGGTAATAGTCGATCGCTTCCGGAAAATCTTGGTTTGCTATCGAATACCAGGCGAGGATCTGAAGTCGGTCCTTTTCACTCAGGCGGTCCGAGAGAATGAACGCCTTTTCCAGATGCGGACGAGCCTTTTCGGCCCAAGCCCAGGTGATCGCATATGTGTGGCCGATGCGGGCGTGCGCCATTGCGAATTCGGGATCGAGTTCGACCGCCCGCTCCAACAGCCGTAATGCCTGCTCCGCATCGAGGCCCTTCGCCTTTTCGAGTGCAAGCGAGTACGAGCGATAAGCTTCGAGATTGGCCGTCATCGACCGCGACAGCGTCGCTTGATTCGGCATGCCATCCGTAGTCAGCCGACGCAAAAGCCTGAGGGACAACATATCGATCTCCGTCAGGACCTTTTCAGGCCGTTCGACTGTCAGGCTTTCCGAAGCTTTCAATGCGCCAGTGGTGGCGTCAAGCAGATTAACATCGACCCTTATCGACTGGCCCAATCGAGCAAAGCTGCCGATAACAACGGAATCGACACCGGCCTTCTGCCCTATCGAGATCGCCCTTGCAGCGAAGTTTTCATCGGTCGCGGCTCCGGGGTTTCGTCCGATCAAAGCCTGAAGTTGACCGCGGCTTAGCAAGGTCAGCTTATCCGATTGGGAAAGTTTAGATATCAGCATATCGGCCAAGCCCTCGCGGAGCCAGTCAAGCTCGGCGTCGCTGGACCGGTTCTCAAAGAACATGACGGCAACGGCCGTGCGGCCCGGAACCACCGGCACGCTTACATTCGCCGCAGGCGAGATCGAAAAATATCCTAAGTAAGAACCTGCTCCGGCCGTAATAACGATCGCTGCTGCCGTCGCCAACAAGAATCGGACGGATGTCGAAGGCAACAGCGTCCCTAGTCCGCGACGGGCTTCCGGATCCGAAACAACAATTTCCTCGGTCCGGGTCTCTTCTTCCAGATCGTACTCGATCCTCGTCACTTCCTCGGTGTACGTGATCGTCCCGCCTTCGGCCTGCTTGGCTTTCTCATTTACCCGGCCGATAAATCGGTATCCGGTCTTCGGTACGGTCTTGATAAAGCGTGGTGAATGCGGATCGTCGCCAAGCGAGCGACGGATCTCCGTGATGCACTGGACCAGAACATCATCCGTTACGGCAGCGTTTTCCCAGACAGACTCAAAAAGCTCGTCCTTCGTCACAAGCCGCGCTCGTTGTTCGACCAGCCGCACCAGCACCGAAAAGGCCTTCTGTCGCAGATGCACCTCTTCGCCGTCCCGCACAAGGCAATTACGCGCCAAGTCGAGTTCAAACCCCTCGAAGCAAAAGATCTGGCTATCAGCCATTTGTCGCCTTAAAGCCGAAGTTTCGGAAAAATTTCGTGTTTCTTTCGTTACACGAACTAGCCTTGTCGATTAGCTTCGCAGTATATACGAATCGTTCCGGAAACTCTATGAAAAACTCTACATCGGTCACAGTGACAAAGCGCCGCATCCGGCTTGCCGTAACGACGCTCCGTCGTACGGCGGAGGCCTGTGACCGGAATGAACCGATCGACGTCTCGGGCGATCGCGAAGAGGCAGTTGTTATCACGCGGCCCCTGCCGTCATCGGAACATTCGGCTGAACAGAGTTCCGACACCCGATCCGCAGGTAACGGATTGTCGTCGGAAAATAGACGAAAAGAGGAGAATAACGAATGAGATCGATCGTTGTCACACTTATCATGCTTGCCGCAGCGTCAGGAACTTTTGCGGCCAGTTCGAATGTGAAAACCGCAGCACACTTGCCGATAGCTTCGGTGTTTGAGGATTGCTTTTCCGCCGACAAGGGAGCAGGCTCGACCAACAAGATCGAACACGCAAACTGGGGACGCAGCCAGAGCACCGGGACCCTGATCGGCAACCTTCAGGCAAAGATCGCGATGGTCTTTAACTGCACTGCGGTCAGCAACGAACAGGCCATTCAGACCTTCGGGGCCGCGTCGGGTGTAATAGCACGACGCATCAGCGAACCGGTGCGGGTGGTCGATCAGGCGTGCTTCGGAAATGATCGCGGCTCGCGAAATCCTGACGATAAAGTTCACGCAAACTGGGCGCGTACGCAGTCTCGTGCCACTTATCGGGACAACCTTATCTGGAAGGTCGGCGTGGCCCTGCGATGTCTCAAAACGGGTGAACCGCAGGTCGAACTCTTTGCTGAGATCTCAGCGATGCTTGCAAGAACGCCGGGTGGCGATGCAGGGAAATGCGATGGAAGAACTTATCGCCTGCCCGGGATCGCAGCGCAGAAGGTCGGGACCCAGTTTGCCGTCAACTGGTGCGCACCGGCAAACCGGGCCAAGAACGATTATATCGCCATCTATAAGGCGAATTCGGCGCTCATCGATGCAAACCGAATCAATTGGGGATACCTGTCCCATCCGCCGCCCATCGCCGGTGGATTCGTCCATTTTTGGGCGATCTACGGCATGACCGCCGGCGAATACGACATTTACATTTTCAACTGGGGAGCGACCGCACCGATCAGCAACGGAGTGCGGTTGGTGGTCAACCCCTAAATAACGTTGAGGCGACATTCACAATGACGGTCATGATCAGATAGGAGCACGAAGAAGATGAACCGAACCAATTTATTACCGTGGCCATTGCCGTTGGCGTTTTCTATCGCATTGTTGATCTTTGCCGGTGCCGAGTCGGCCTTTGCTCAGGGCACTATCAAGGTGTTTATTTCGACTGACAGTTTTACCGGCCCACAGCCTGGAGTGCGCGTTAATATCGGCCCCTACGCCACAACTACAAACACGGCAGGAAAGGGCGAGTTGATGATACCACCGGGTGAATACGCGTCCTCGGCCGCGTGTTCGGTGGTCCGAGTTGTAACACCGCCCAACGTTTCATCGGTGGGCGGTTCGGCCCAGCAGCCTGTTCTGTCGTTTAAGGCGGGTGGTTTGGGATCTACGTCGGTCACGTTCTTGTGCGGGTCGCAGCCCGCCGGCACCGTGCGGGTAAAGATCGCAACGAGAACGAGCTGCAACGACGACCCTACTGGCGAGGTGAAATTGCAAGGCGGTGTTGAGGTGCAGATCGGCCAAAACACCTATACGAGCAACGACAAAGGAGTGATCGAGGCCGATGTGCCCGTTGGCAGCTATCCGATCTTTGCTTCGTGGAAGGATTCTACCTTCGGCTATGCAAGCCGTAACGGCCTGAAACTTCAAAAAAACGAGTCTGGCCTGACTACCCTCAATTTGAGTGATGCAACGGAAACTATCGAAATAAGGATGTTCACATGCGGTGAGGATGGCCGCGAAAAGGCAAGGGCAGTGATCACCGAGATCGGTGTTACCGGAACGAGCAATCCGGCCTCGGTTTCAGTAACTCGCAGTAACGCTCGGGGGAATGGCTTTGTGGGCATGTATCTTCGGGATGGAGATCACGTAAGGATAAGCGGAACCGCAAAACTAAAATGGCTTGACCCGGCAGGAACGGTTGGCTTTGACGACCCTCGCGGCAGTGCGAGTTTCGTGATCGGCCCAAATCAGTCGACGCCCGTCGGAGTGTCGCCGAAACCTCAGCCGGGTTTCATAGATTTCCTTTCCGCAACTGCCGTAAAATTTCTGCTCCCGCCTCCTAAAGACCCGTACGAGAACGAGGTCATCCGAGATGAGAAAGGCATCCCAATTCGGATCATTATCAAGAGCCCGAACGCAAGAATATCCATTAAGGGCACGGAATTCCGCTTTGGCTATGATGAAACACGCCAAACCACTTCCGTCAGAGTAACTGAAGGCGTGGTCAACATTGAGCCATCGTATCTTGACAAGAGCCCATTCTACCTTAGGGCCGGCGAGAGCGCCGAGATCTCGCCATCGGGAGTATCGGCTCCGGGAGCCCAAGCCAGCGCGAATGGGCCAGCAGTGAGGCCGGTTAAGGCTGTTTTCGGCCCGAACGAGCGGATCGATGTCGAGTACTCAAATCCGAAAGCAATGGGTTGGGACTGGGTGGTTATCGTACAGCCGAGCAAGCTGCCCCTTGCCTCGGGCCCGCACAGCAGCGTCGGCCCCGCTTACGCGTTGCAGTTCGAGCCGAGCAACAACTCGCCGCGCGACTTGCGTAGCACGAATTCATTCCCACCCTTGCCCGAGGGCGAATACGAAGTTCATTATATAAGCTGGGACGGCGGCAATAACCTGCCGAAGGCATCTGCACCTTTCACGGTCGGCAACTCGTCACAACCTCCACAGCCCCCGGTCGTCACACCTCCCCCGAACATCACTCCGGCCGCTCTGCGATGGAACCTGACCGGGCTATGGCGAAATCCGGGCGGCGAGGGCGTTTACCGCGTGCGGCAGATCGAGGCGAAGGTCATTTGGGGGCTTGACGCCACTTCGCTCGGATCGGTCGCGAATATGTTTCAGGGGCAGATGTCCGGTGACCACGTCGACGGTGTCTGGGAAGACCTTCCCGGTAGCCCGACGATCGGCGGCGGTAGGATGCTGCTGAAGGTCGAGTCGGAGTGCAGGTTCGTCCGCGTCAGTTCCGTAAACCGATACGGCGCCGACGTTTGGGTAAAAAAGGACAGCCCCTGCGACCGCCAAGCGGGCGGTGGCAGCGGGACGCCTGTGACCGCGCTTGGTCCGCTTTCGGGCCTGTGGCGCAACCCGGGCGGCGACGCGATCTATCGCTTCCGCCATGTCGGCAGCAAACTCCACTGGGGCGTTGATGCCGTTCCGATCAGATCTTTCGCCAACACATTTCAGGGCGACGTCAATGGCAGCTCCATTGATGGTTCGTGGGTCGATCTGCCGGGCAGCCCTGCGATCAGCGGCGGCAAACTGTCATTGAAGATTGAGTCCGAGTGCAGGATCGTCAAAACCGGCGAGGCCGGTCACTACGCGGCTCAAGTGTGGGTTAGAAAGGACAGTCTGTGCGACGTTGTCGGCCTGCCGCAAAAAACCGCCCAAACCCCCACGACAACGAAGCCCAAAGTCGAGGAGATCCCTACTGACGGCGAAATAGCAGTTGCAAAAATTACGCAACCCCCCGCTACGACCAGGCCCAAGCCAAAGGTCGAGGAGATCCCTCCCGATGGCGAGATAACAGTTGCAAAAAACAACGACGATAACAAGGTCTTTATTAACGAGGCAACGACAAAAGAAGAACGAACGCCGCCGTCCAGACAGCAGCCTCCGCCGAAGCCGAAACCGACGCCAGCGCCCAAGAAAGAAGGCCCCGGATTCTGGGAAAGGCTCGGTACCGCTATCAACACAACCGTCACGCAGCAACAGCAACAACAGCAGCAGCCAACGGGAGGCACAACGCAGCCGCAGCGGCAGCCCGACGGCAGTTGTCGCGGCGGTTCATATTGGCTCGGAACGCCGACGACGGCTAAGACATCTGGCTTTCAGATACCCTGGAGTTCACCCATCGGTGCCGACCGCCACCATTTCCGTGTTTATCGCGCTGGCACAAACCATTTTGTCGGCGATAACGATCAGCCGCAAAATGCTAACGCTTGCGGCCTTAGCTGGCACTTTTATTTGCCCGCGGGCCAATATGACATATACCTGTTTCCGAGCACTATGGCCGCCACCAGGAATGTGAACACAAACCCGGTGGCCGGGCCGATAAGAATAACCGTCACGCAGTAGGCGGTAGCCGGGCCCGCGAGAATCAGGGTGCCGGATGAATGCAGCGAATACGAATGATGAGAATGTTTCAGAAAATCATAGGCGGCGTTCACTTGCGGCTCGCGCTTTTGTTGCTCGTTTGGTCGATGTCTGCGGCTTTCGAAGCACCGGCCCAAACGGTCCACGTAGGTATTGAAACGAAGAGCGTCGACGGCCCTGGGCTAGCCGGGGTCAAAGTTTGGATCGGGCCTAACTCCGTGACGACGGCTGCGGGCGGAGTAGCAGAAATGGAAGTTCCCGTCGGCTCATTTAAGGCAAGGGTTGAAACAAAATGCCGGGTCGCACAAGCGACGGCGAGCAGCAACCTGATGCCTGGCGGTTCTACCGAACTCACCCTGACATTCAGAGTTCCGCAGGATCTGCCGGCCGGGATATTGTTCAAGCTTGATTGCAAGGGTGTTAAACAGCCCAAGGTTAAGGCGGGTCGAAAAAAACCCAAGACATAGGGCATCTAAATTTTCTTTCACTGAATAAGGTTTCTTGTTGAGGCAAAGTATGAAACTTGTGAATTTAATCTATCTGACAGTCGCCTTCGCCGCACTAGGCTGCCTTGGGCAGACACCATTTCTCGGGCTCAAGGCAGGTGTGAGCACAAGGCCTGAAGTCGTACAAGTGCTTGGACAACCGGTCAAAGAGTTCAGCCCGACACTTGCGGAATATCGACCGCAGGGCGCCTCGGGCCGGATATTCGTTCAGTATCGCGAAAACGGAGTGATCGAGCGGATCGAGCTGATGTGCATGACGGAAACTACGACCTGCGATGATGTGCTCCTGGGCAATGCTATTCGACTTCCGTTCCAGGAGGATGCCGTAAAGTACGACGGCGATAAATGGCGACTCCTTTACGGCTCGTCGCACCTGTTCGGAACATCGGGGAGCGTATCGGAAGGCTCTCGCACGCGAACGCCTTCGCGGATAGTCTTCTACAGCCGCGAACTTTATGACGCCGAACTGGAAGAGGTAAATCAAAAGAACGAAGCCGCGTACAAGAAAGGCGGCGGCCTCTTTTTTGTCGCCGGTATTCTCAACGGCAAGACCGTAAAAAAACCTGCGCCGGAATATCCGGCCGCAGCGCGGTCGGTAAAGGCCGGCGGCATCGTCCGGGTCGCCATCTCGGCGGATGAGAACGGCGTCATCCTGGGCGCTCAGGCGGCCGAGGGCCATCCGCTTCTCCGCGAGGCGGCGCAAAAAGCGGCAATGAAAGCCCGTGTTACGCCCACACGGATCGCCGGAAAACCAGTTCGGGTGGTCGGCACCCTGACATACGAATTCTCGCCCGATGGTACGCCCGTTTCAGAGGCAACGAGCAGCGGCCCGGTCAATTCCACGACGCAAAAACCGCCTGGCCTGACATCGCTCTGGAGCGAGATAGATCCGAGTTCGAGCCTCAACGGCACGAATCTGACATATTACCCGGGAACCACGGTCGAAAGCTGCATGGCCGACTGTGACCGCAACCAGAATTGCCGCGGCTTCGCACTTATTCGGGCCGGTTTTTATAATGCAGGCGACCCGCCGATGTGCTACCTCGTCTCCGCCGTAACGAGCGCAACAAAGTCGAACTGTTGCCTCTCGGCGGTAAAGAAGTGATGATCGGGCTACTGTTTATGGAGGGGTACCCGCATTGGGCAGGGTGGTGAAAATAACCGATCCGTTATCAAGACCCATTAAATTTTCTCTAATAAAGACAGGCGATGCCTGGAAGAACTGACGGCTAAAGATCGAGAAAAACGGAAAGCAGCTAAGATCAGCTCGTCCCTCAGCCCACCTAGTCAAAGCACTTCTCAGGCACGTTCTCCAGCGTGTTCTGGATCAGCATATCCACGACGGCGTTAAAGTCGCCTCCGGTCTCTTCGAAAACGCGAAGCTGATCGTCGGCCGATGTACCGCGGTCGAGGATCGTGTGGATATGCTCGATCTCTTTGCGTGAACCGAGCGGGTCAACGACGTCGTCAACAAACTCGAGCAGTTCGCGGATCAGGTCCTTCACGGGCACTTCCTTCTGCTTGCCAAGGTCGAGCAGTTTCCCGTCAAGCCCGTAGCGAATAGCACGCCATTTGTTTTCGAGGATAAGCCTGCGATGGTAAATGCGGAAGCCGAGGTTGTTGTCGGTAAGGCGGTGAAGTTTGCAGACGATCGCCTGAAAAAGGGCCGCGACGGCGATCGTATCGTCCACCTTCGTCGGTATGTCGCAAACCCGGAACTCGAGTGTCGGGAACTTGTAATGCGGCCGGACGTCCCACCAGATCTTTGAACCGTCGGCGATACATCTCATTTTCACAAGTAGGTCAAGGTAGCTCTGATATTGCTGGTACGATTCGAACTCGTCAGGGATCTCGGTCCGCGGAAACTTTTTGAAGACCTCCGAGCGGTAAGATTTGAGCCCGGTATTAAAGCCGAGCCAGAAGGGGGACGATGTCGTCATCGCCAGCACATGCGGCAGAAAGTAACGGGCCGCATTCATGATCTGGATGCGCCGTTCGAGGTCCGGGATCCCGACATGAACATGAACGCCGAAAATAAGCAGGCTTCGTGCGACCATCTGAAGTTCGTCTACCAGGAGCTTGTAACGGTCGCCGTCGTAGATCTGCTGTTCGGACCACTTTGAAAATGGATGCGTTGACGCCGCCACGATCACCATTCCCTTCTTTCTCGCCAGGTCCGAAATGATGCACCGAAGCTGCGTGATGTCGGTGCGGGCCTCCTGAATATTCGAGCAAACGCCCGTTCCAACCTCGATCATCGATTGGATCATTTCTGGCTTAATCTTCTCGCCGAGCAGCAGCACACCTTCGTCGAGTATCTCGGAAACATGTGACTTCAACTCCCTTGTTTCGGGGTCAACGATCTGGAATTCTTCTTCGATGCCAAGCGTGAACTGTTCGAACATATATTTAGATACGGACCGTGTCCGACTCCTGAGTTAAACCGTAAGATCAAAGGATCCAACCATCGCCCGGCGCGCCGTGTCGGGTACCCGAATGGTGCTGATACAGATCGGATCTGGTTTCAGGGTGCCTAACGCTCTTCATTGATCGCGTAGTGTCACTATATTAGAGTTTCGCAGGACTATCCACAAGAAAGCACCTAGCGGCCGCTGACTTCTTTCGCGGTCCTGAGAAAGGCTTCCGCCGCATGTGACAGAACGGAATTCTTGCGGTAGATGATGTTGAGCTTTCGTTCAAGCCGCATCTCCATTACCGCAAGTCCGGCCAGTTGTCCTTTTTCGATCTCACCTTTTACCGAAAGTTTTGGTACCAACGCGACACCGGCACCGGTCTCCACCAGACGTTTTATCGCCTCAAGCGACGGAAGCTCGATCGTTATGTTGAGCGGCGTCCTGTATTTTTCAAAGGTCTCGAATACCTTTCGCCGATATGGCGAGGTCGCATTGTGGGCCACGAATGTTTCGCCGCCAAGCTCCCTGACTGAGACCGACCGTCGCCCGGCTAGCCGGTGCGAGGGTGAAACGATCAGCATGAGCTCATCAGTCAAAATGGGAACCGACCGAAGCGACGCGTCGTTCGGCTTGAACGAGATCACGCCAAGCTCGACTTCGCGGGCCGTGATCTCCTTGGGTATCCTGCTCGCAACACCTCGCTGAACCTCTATCTTTATATTCGGATGCTGTTCGCAAAACGCCTGTATTACGGGCAGCAGACAAAAAACCGTATGTTCATTCGCCGATATCGTGACCTTTCCTCTATGCAGCCCGCGAAGGTCCTTGATCGCGTTGCCCGCGGTGTTTCGCAGGTTGAGCATTTGCCGTGCATAACCCACGAGAACCTCACCCGCATATGTCAGCGTCCCGTCTTTGGACGACCGGTCAAACAAGGTCTCACCCAGCTCATCTTCGAGTCGACGGATCGCCTGGCTGACCGCCGGCTGAGTCCGTTCGAGCAATTCGGCAGCCCTCGAAAAGCTCCTCTCTCGGGCAACGGTTACCAATACCTCAAGCTGGTTGATGTCCATTTATCGCTATTTGCCTCCGGATCCGGACCCCGAATTTGAACGCGGGACCGGAGGGCATACATGGTCGATGCTGATAATAGATATATAACATTGCATTATATAAAACGCCATATCATAAGCTCACTCTTTGCGGAAATCAGCCTCTTTTGCAGCAACATCCGCCCCGCTGTCAGATCCTATCGATGGCCGCGATCGCCCGGGCACAATGGTGGTTTTATGCCCATCAGCCGCTTCCTGCGACGAAATGATTCCTGTTTGCATTTTCGATACTGGCAAGTTACCATTAATGCCATTAAAATAAAGCATTTGAGCACCCGAAAACGGCATTAAATATTCAGAACATCTTTTCGGTAAATTTTTTAATAAATACATTTTATGGGCTTTTCGACAACTGCCATCCACGCGGGCAATGAGCCTGATATTGCCACGGGCGCCGTTAGCGTCCCGATCTATCAGACGTCGACGTATGCCCAGGACGGGCTTGGACGGCACAAAGGATTTGAATATGCCCGTACACACAACCCCACAAGGCTTGCACTGGAAAAGAATATAGCCGCACTTGAAAATGCTCGGTTCGGTTTCGCGTTCGCGTCCGGCATGTCCGCGATCGACGCTGCGCTAAAGCTGGTGCGGAGCGGCGATCACGTGCTCCTCGGCGACAATACCTACGGCGGCACATTTCGCCTTTTTAGCCGGATCCTTTCGCATTATGGCGTCGAATTCGATCTCGTGGACACCTCGGACCTGAGCGAACTGGAAAAGGCATTTCGGCCAAACACGAAAATGGTTTTCGTCGAAACCCCGACCAATCCCGTTATGACCGTCACGGACCTGAAGGGCGTCTCGGAGATCTCTCATGCACGGGGAGCAAAGGTCGTCTGCGACAATACCTTTATGTCGCCTTATTTCCAGCGGCCGATCGAATTCGGCGTGGATATCGTCGTCCATTCGACGACAAAATACCTGAACGGCCATTCCGACAGCGTTGGCGGCTTTGTCGCGTTGAACGATGAAGAGGACGCAGAATGGATAAAATTTGTTCAGAACGGCATCGGCGCGATCCTCTCACCATTCGATTCATTCCTGGTACTGAGGGGGACGAAGACCCTCGCCGTTCGAATGGAGGCACACGACAAGAACGGCCGGATCGTGGCAAACTTTCTTGCAGAGCATCCGGAAGTAGAAAAAGTTTACTATCCTGGGCTGGTGTCGCATCCGCAGCACGAATTGGCCAAACGCCAGCAGTCTGGCTTTGGCGGGATGGTCTCGTTCGAGACCGGCTCGCTGGATAACGCAAAAAAGGTGCTGGAAAACGTCAAGCTTTGTACTCTCGGTGAAAGTCTGGGCGGAGTTGAAACGTTGATCTCGCATCCGGCAACTATGACGCATGCGTCGGTTCCGGTTGAAACACGGGAGCGTTTGGGAATTACGGACGGCCTTGTGAGAATATCGGTCGGCATCGAGGATGTTCAGGATATAATCGAGGATTTGGATCAAGCTTTTGGTTAGCTTCCGGTAGTTGGTGTTTGGGACCGGCTGATACGGCCGGCCAAACTTGAAGCTGCGATAATTATGTTCACTGTCGAGATACATGCGACCTCGCACATCGGTCGCGTCCGGCGAGGTAACGAAGACAATTACCTTATACTCAACGTTGCCCACTCAAAGGCCTGGACAAGTGAGCAGGCGGACGGAGAGTTTGTCATCGAATCCCAGACATTTGAGGTGGACGAAAGCGGGATCGTCCTGGCAGTTTCCGACGGCATGGGCGGAGCTATGGCCGGCGAGGTGGCCAGCAAGATGGCGGTAGAGTCTTGCTGTGAGAAGATACTAAACGAAGATATCGAAGAGACCCTTACCCCGGAAGCGTATCAGCACCACCTAATTTCCAGGCTTTACAACGCAGTCGTTCACGCAAACTACCTGATCCACCAACAGGGCCGAAGCGATGCCCAGTTTCAGGGTATGGGCGCAACGTTTACCGGAGTGGGAGTGACGCCTGATGCGGTCGACTTAGTTCAGGTCGGGGACAGCCGTGCGTACCTGATCAGGAATTCGAAGATCTATCAGATCACCAAAGACCAGTCGCTCGTTCAGCAGTTGATCGATGCTCAGCAGATCTCTCCCGAAGAGGCCGAGACGCATACCCTGAAGAACGTCATCCTTCAGGCATTGGGCGCCCAGAATGAGATCTACCCCGTATCTGCCCGGCTCACCCCGAACCAATCCGACGTGATCCTGCTTTGCAGCGACGGCCTGTCAAATAAGGTAACCGCGGCAAGCATGCAGCGAATAGTAAACGAGAATTTAGATGAACTTGGTGCGGCCTGTGCTGAACTCGTTACCGAGGCGAACGAGAATGGTGGCGAGGACAACATCACTGTTATTCTCGCAAAACTGTCAGGTGACGGCCTTCCACCGCCGGAGGGAGACGAAGTCCAACTGGAGTTGGTCGACCTCGGCAACATCCACGACACCGCCGATCAGGACACGGCCGAGATCATTTAAATCGGTCCGTTAATCCTGTTTCCAGCCCGGCACCTCTTTCCTCGAGGGGCGAACATATAATCTTGTCCCTTCTACCCGTACTACTTCAACCTTTTCGCCGGTACGGAGAACAATTTCGTCATCGGCTGGAAAGGCCGTCCATTCGGCGCCGTAAACGCTGACAGCTCCCGCGTTCAATGCCCCTTTGCTGCCCTCGATCACCGTCCCTATCTTGCCCGGCAGGGCATCGGCGCCGATCTTGAGCTCAGGGTCGCCCTTGCTCCACATATAGTTTGAAAAGATGGTCCGCGACATCGCGGTCAGCGCGCCTGAGACGGCTATAAATGCAAAGAACTGTGCCAAATAGCCGAATCCTAAAAAGCCTACCAACGCGGCCGCCAATGCACCAAGCCCGAACCAGAACAACACGAATCCCAGCGTAAAGACCTCCGCCACGATCAGCGAAACTCCGACAATTATCCAGAAGATCCAGGCGTATTCTTCCATCGAACGAGAACCTCAGAAACCGCTAGAATGATAACACAAGCGTCCGGCCTCTCGGCCCGCCACCGCCGCATCCGGGCCTTCCGGATCTCTTTATGCCGGGCAGCGACTGTGTTAATCTCATCTTCAGGCTGGGGTGGCGGAATTGGTAGACGCCCAGGACTTAAAATCCTGTGCCCTTAGGGGCGTACGGGTTCGATTCCCGTCCCCAGTACCAACCTATCGATCACTGCGCCTCGCTCACCCCTCCAAAACCTCCGTCAAAGAATTTTCGTGCATAGGACATGGCCGGTGCGATGCCGTTCAAATGATTCAGCTCGGCGTCTTTGATGATCAGCCGGCGAAGTGTTGTCCGAACCCGGCCCGCCGTCAAACATCCAGCCGCAGTCAAACGATTTCGGCGTATAAGAAACCTAGGCTAGAATAGGTTCAATTATGAAAGTCAGAAGGCTCTTTGTACCGGCCCGGATCACGGCCATGTTCGCCGTCCTCTTGCTGGCCGCCGCCGTCCCCGCTCAAACCGACGAAAAGGCCCGTTGGGACCAACACGTTCGCAATGTCACCATCACGCGTGATGATTGGGGCATTGCACATGTCGTTGGAAAAATGGACGCAGATGCGGTCTTCGGGATGATCTATGCCCAGGCCGAGGACGACTTTAACCGGATCGAGGTGAATTATCTGAATTCACTCGGACGCCTCGCCGAAGCTGAGGGCGAATCGGCGATCTGGAGCGACTTGAGAATGAAGCTATTTATCGATCCCGTGGAGCTGAAACGGAATTATCGCGAAAGCCCCGCGTGGATGCAGAAATTGATGACGGCATGGGCAGACGGGCTGAATTTTTACCTCGCTAAAAATCCGAGTGTAAAGCCTCGCGTTATCATGCGGTTCGACCCGTGGATGGCATTGAGCTTTACCGAGGGCAGCATCGGCGGCGATATCGAGCGGATAAATCTCAATCAACTCGCCGCCTTTTACGGCAGCGAACCGGCTACCACCGCCGCCGTCATCGATGAAGACCCGCTCGCCGAACCTAAAGGATCGAACGGCATCGTAATCGCTCCGAAGCTCACCACCGGAAAGCGTGCTTTGCTGCTCATTAATCCGCACACGTCCTTCTATTTCCGCTCCGAACTCCAGATGACCAGCAGCGAGGGCCTCAACGCCTACGGGGCCGTCACTTGGGGACAATTCTTTATTTATCAGGGATTTAACGAGCGGCTCGGATGGATGCACACGTCCAGTTCAGCGGATGTGATCGACGAGTATCGTGAAACGGTAGCTCGCAAAGGCATGCAGTACGTTTACAAACACGGCGATCGAGAACGCCCGGTCGTTTCGAAACAAATAGCTGTCAAATACAAACTTCCCGACGGTAAAATGGGCTCACGTTCATTCGACGTATTTCGAACGCATCACGGCCCGGTCGTTCGCAAACTCCCGACGGGCGAATGGATCACCGTCACGCTGATGCACGAGCCGGTCAAGGCATTGCAGCAAAGCTATCTCCGCACAAAAGCCAAGAACCTCGCCGAATACAAAAGGGTGATGGAGCTAAAGGCAAACTCCTCAAACAACACGCTTTACGCGGACGCCGACGGCAATATCGCCTATTTTCACGTTAACTATATGCCCCGCCGCGATGAGAAGTATGACTGGCGGCGGCCGGTTGACGGCAGCGATCCCGGCACGGATTACAAGGGCCTGCACGAACTCGACGAACTTCCAAACCTCGTAAATCCCGCCTCCGGCTGGGCATATAACACCAACAATTATCCGTGGTCGGCCGCGGGCCCGAGCAGCCTAAAGGCCGCGAATTTCCCCAAATATGTTGATGTCGGAAACGAGAACGCGCGCGGAATTCACGCCATGCGTTTGCTCGAAGGCCGCACGGACTTCACACTCGAGAAACTTCGCGACACTGCCTACAGCACGCAGCTGCCATGGTTTGAAAAGCCGATACCCGCATTGATAAAAGCCTGGGATTCAGCACCCCAAGATAATCCGTTAAGAGCAAGG
Source organism: Pyrinomonadaceae bacterium (assembly GCA_041750855.1). Taxonomy (GTDB): domain Bacteria; phylum Acidobacteriota; class Blastocatellia; order Pyrinomonadales; family Pyrinomonadaceae; genus OLB17. The sequence continues at coordinate 36,811 of JBGSYT010000054.1, forward strand.
CTCGCCGATCAGATCAAGGTGCTCCTCGATTGGGACACGCGTTGGTCGGTGGACTCGGTCGCGACATCGCTCGCAGTTTTCTGGGCAAGCGAAATATCACGTCGTGTCGCACCGACGCCCGGCGTGATGATGCAGGACAACGTTGCTGAGAAAGCAACACCCGCCCAGATGCTTGAGGCCCTGTCCGCCGCCTCCGACCGCCTCATCGCTGATTTTGGAAAATGGAACACTCCATGGGGCGAGATCAATCGTTTCCAGCGGCTCACCGGCAATATCGATCATCCTTTTGACGATACTAAGCCAAGCATTCCGGTCGGCTTCACTTCGGGTAATTGGGGCTCGCTCGCATCGTTCGGGGCAAGGCCGGGACGCAATACAAAAAAATGGTACGGTACCAGCGGGAATAGTTTTGTCGCCGTCGTTGAGTTCGGAAAAACGGTCCGCGCCCTTGCCGTGACGGCGGGCGGCGAGAGCGGTGACCCGCGCTCAAAACATTTTAACGACCAGGCGCAGCGATATGCCGACGGCGCCCTTCGCGAGGTCTATTTCTACCCTTCGCAAATGAAAGGGCGAACGGCAAAGGCCTATCGCCCCGGCAGTTAGTTTTTTTTGGCGGCAAAGCCGGACTGCCTTATTCGCATCAAAGCCGCGGGTGGAAGCATGAAAAACACGATCCTGGTTACATTGGCATTCTCGATTCTTTTTCTTACCGCTTTGGGTGCAAACGGGCAGAACCGCCGTGTCATGTCTGAGGCCCAGCGGATATCCGGCGACCGTTTTGTTATATCGACAAAGTCCCCCCGTGGCGCCAATGTTTACGCCGTCACCAGGCCGAGAGGCGCTATGCTGGCGGCGATCGATCGCGGGTTGACCGACCTGTTTGCGGTAGCCAGGAAAAATGGCTATTCACGTCGCATGCAATATTCCGATTACACGATTTTTATAGCCCGGGCCGACCGCGACAAGAATGCTGACGGCGCATATTCGCCGGACATCGCGGTTCGCGCCGCCCAGTATGCCGGCACGGATTATGACCAGGGCGGCTTTATCTATGCGGCCGGGATGGTCATTTCCAACGATCCTGCCTCGTTTTTGATCGCCGAACACAGCCGCGATTTCAACCGTGCCGCCGACATCGTCCGCTACGAGGGCGAACACCTCGTTCTTTACCACAACGACCGCCGGCGATATCATGCGACCGCCGACCACAGCCGCGGCGGCGGCCATCCGATACTTCAGTAGCGTCCGCCTTTTCTTTCAGTTCTGAATTCCGAGTTCCGAGTTTTGAGTTCTGAATTCTGAGTTTGGTGTTTTGAATTTCGGCTTTTGAATTTCGAGTTCCTCCTTTCGCCTTTCTCCTTTCGCCTTTCTCGTCCCGCCCTCCTTTGCCTTATTTCGTGCATCCTATAACCGAAATTGTCACAGGCCGCTTCGGCCCGACGGCGTTTACGGCCAGTAGATCCCGATAAATCGGCGATTTTCCGAGAATCGTCCTTTATGCGGTAACATTGGCACACCCATTGCATTTCAGCTTCGCGGATGTCGCTTGAGAATCCGCGAAGATGGAGGTTGAATGAACTTCATCGCTCGTTTCACCAAAGTCTTCGCTATTCATTTTTTGATCTTTGCAAATTTTCTGAACGCCGACGCGCAACCCGGCCTCACCGGCCGATTGCCCGCAGGCACGCGGATAACGCTCAGCCTTGATTCGGAGATCAGCTCGAAGCGGTCCGCTGTCAACGACACGTTCACCTCGACCGTCGCCGAACCCATCACGGACGGAAATGCCGTTCTCGTCCCGTATGGAACCGTGATCGAGGGAAGGGTCGTCAGCGTCACACGGCCGGGATTTGGCCGGCAGAATGGCCGGTTGCAGGTGCGATTCGAGAGCATTCGGTTTCCGAACAGGCCGTGGCGGTCGATGGAAGCAAGCCTGGTTCGCGAGCTAACACCGGACCCGGCAGGCCCGATAATACTGATCTCGTCGCTCGCCGGATCTGCGGCCGGCGGATTGATCGGTGCGGTCGCGGGCTCGGAGGCCGGTGCCCTGGTAGGTGCCGGGATCGGCGCCGGAGCAGGTGCAGCCTTCGGGTTGTTCAGAAAAGGCAAGGACGTCTATCTAAGGACGGACGAAAAATTTGAGATCGTTTTGAATAACGATCTCTCGCTCCCGGTGAGCGATTATAAAAATTACAAGATTGGTCGTAGTTCGAATGATCCGCGGCCATTAACGAAAAAGCCTGATGCGAAGGGGAGAGCGCATCGGGTTTTTTCTTTTGCACTGTAAGCGGAGCTCCGGTGCTTCATTTGCCAAATAAAATGAATTGTGCGCTAGCGCACAAAATTGGAACTTTATTTGTGGTATTATACTGTGCCCTATTCGGCCACATCCCACGACTATGGAGAGACATGAACCGCCCCATCCGGCTCTAAAAAATCACCTTCTCAAATTGCTCCCAGAGCACGAGTTTAATTCCCTCGCAAACAAGCTAGGGCCGGTTTCTTTGAAACTGGGCGAAGTGATCTATGAATCGGGCGACATTTTGGATTGCGCGTACTTTCCAACTACATCTATCTTCTCCATTTTGTACATTATGGAAAATGGCGGAACGGCAGAGATCGGGATCGTCGGGAACGAGGGACTTCTCGGCGTCGCCCTTTACCTCGGCGGCAAGACGACGACAAGCAGATCGAATATTCAAAGCGCCGGCGATGCTTACCGGATCAAGGCTGACGATCTGAAAAACGAATTTTTGAAGGCCGGCCGGTTTCAGGAACTCCTGCTTCGGTACGCGCAGGCCTTGATGACCCAGATATCCCAAACTGCTGTTTGTAATCGCCTGCATACCGTCGATCAGCAGCTTTGTCGATGGCTGCTGCTCAGCCATGACCGTCTTGATGGCAACGACCTTGTTATGACCCATGACCTCATATCCAATATGCTGGGAGTAAGGCGAGAGGGGATCACTGTCGCTGCCCGTAAACTCGCGGCGAAAAATCTGATCAAGAACACCCGAGGAACAGTAACCGTCCTGGATAGATGGGGACTGGAACAGGCTTCCTGCGAATGCTATGCGATCGTAAGTGCCGAGTATGACCGGCTTCTTGGCCGCGGTATATCCCGAACATTTAGTTAGCCTGTCCTCCGAGGGGTTTCCAGAAACGTCAAAAAATAAGGAATGACAAGACAATACCCGAGAAGGCCGATCCCGCCAGCAGGGTCAAGAATATTACTACAAACTGCATTGATCGTCTTTCTTCTTTGTACTCCATAGGAAATCCCTCCCGATTGTTCTTAGGACCGTCCTCTACCGATCGAACCCGTCACTCGATAACTCCCCGAAAAATGATCAGCCCAAAAAAGGTAACGTGACGCACGATCAAGATAAACGAGATCGGGCCACGCCATCAGTGCGCTAGCGCACTGTCCGTTTGGGAGGCCGAAATCGCTGTTCTTTCGCCTATAAAGTTAATATTCTCAGCCGGTTCAGAAATACCGCTTCCGGCCTCCTCGCGGAAAAATGGTCTCTGGACGCCGTGCGCCGGCGCACCGACATACCGCCTGAATAGGAGCATAATTATAGGAACGTAAGTAAGGTGATGGTTTAAGGGGCCCGTGAGTTCCCTCCGGGCCTTCCAACCAAAACGGCTTGCTGTCGAAGCGATTGCTCTGCAAGTCTTCGATCCATTGACAAGAACATAAGGGAACGATCATAGGGAGGCAATTACAGTGAAGAAAAACCATACTCCCATCACAATTTTTTCTGTGATGGCGTTGATCTTAACTATCCTTGGTATTTTTACGGTTCAGACGGCGGCCAGGCCGCCCAATATCAACAACCCTGAAGCAGCGTCGCAAAGTCTTGCGGATGCTCCAGATCTTGGTACCGCCACGTTCTTTTCTGTGCTGGGTGCTTCGACCGTAACGAACACCGGCCCAAGCACTCTAACGGGTAATCTCGGGGTCAGCCCCGGTACTGCGATAACAGGATTTCCTCCGGGCACGGTTACCGGAACGATCCACGCGGGCAATGCGGTCGCCGCTCAGGCTCAGAGTGACGCCACTGTCGCATACAACAATCTTGCGGGCCAGGCGTGCAATACCAACCTGACGGGCCAGGACTTGGGCGGCCTAACCCTTACTCCGGGGGTCTATTGTTTCGACACATCGGCGTTTTTGACAGGAACTCTTACCCTCGACGCTCAGGGCAACCCAAGTGCGGTTTTCATTTTTCAGATGGGAAGCACCCTGACGACTGCAAGCAACTCATCAGTCGTTCTGATAAACGGCGCTGTATTCTGCAACGTCTTCTTTCAAGTCGGCAGTTCTGCGACCTTGGGAACGGGTACATCCTTTCAGGGAAATATACTGGCGCTTGCGAGTATTACGCTCACCACGGGTGTGACATTGAATGGACGGGCCATAGCACTGACTGAGGCCGTCACCCTCGATTCAAATGCGATCTCGATCGAAGCATGCTCCCCGACCGCTGCGAGCGCAAGTATCGGAGGAAGAGTGACAACTGCAGATGGCCGGGGAATTCCTAGAGTAACAATTCGGATGATCGACGGGGATGGAGGGCCCGTTCGCATGGCTCTGACCTCTCAGTTTGGTTACTACGTTTTCAACGACGTTCCGGTCGGAGGTGTGGTCGTCCTGGAGGCACGGCATAGAAGATATTCATTCGTCGAGCCAACCCTTTTTATCTCGTTTTTGGATGAGATGACCTCTGCGAATTTTGTAGCCTATTAAGGCGTTTGTTTCGAAGACTCCATTTTGGGAGTTGGTTATCCTGTTAGCCAGCCCATAGGCAAGAGAGACCACGGCTTGGGGGAAAGTTTCTCTTGCCATTTTCTACACTAAACACCCGTCCCATCCCCATCTACACCCCCGCACCTCTTGACCATCTATATTGATGATGCTGCGGCTGAAGGATTCGTTCGGACTGGTGCCGGTGAAGGCATCGGCTGTGCCGAAAAGCAGAGCGGTCGGGCTTGCCCGACCGAACGACGCCCCCCAAACCCCGCCTCGCTCGGAGGCTGAGCCTCCGAGCGAGGAATATAAAGCGGAAACGCCCGACGGTCAGGCAAGCCTGACCGCACTGCCGGGCGGCAAGTCGGAAATCGCGGGCTATCGCGTCATAGGCCAGCCCGAAGACCTCGACGGGGCACGCGAACTGGCGGCGAACGACCGTTACGGGTTCCAGTGGTGGATACTTCCGCTGATCGGGGCGAAAGCGTTCGGGGCCGAGGCCGGTAAAAAGGAAGGGAAGAAGGGTGCGGACAAGGGCATCGACGGCTCGATAACCTTTGTGGACGATAATTCAGGCAAGGCCAAACGCGTGATAGTCTCGGTCAAAAGCGGGCACCCCAACGTCTCGCAAATCCGCGACCTCGGCCACGTCATCGACCGCGAAAACGCCGCCATCGGCGTCTATGTCACGCTCGAACCGCCAACAAGGCCGATGATAACCGAGGCCGTCGAGAAAGGCTTCTACCATTCCCCCGGCTGGAACCGCGACTACCCCCGCCTCCAGATCATAACCGTCGAAGAGATCCTCGCCGGCAAACAAGTTGATATGCCCCCAACCGGAATTACGTTCAAGCAAGCGGGGAAGTTGAGCGGAACGGCGAGAGATCAAGGAGCATTATCGTTCGAATGAGAAGGGATGGCTTTGTTCCGATGGGCTTTGCCCTTCGATGAGCGGCGATGGCTTCGCCTCGACGGAAAGTTCGCCCAGATTTCGCTGCAGCGCCCCCGCCCGTTGCCAGCCCTTTTTATAAGTGCTACATTTCCCGTGCACAATCCATTAGTTATGAGGTCCTACAACGATGGACTATTGGGTCTTGTTGAGAGAAGAAGTGCACGGCCCCTATGATTTGGAAAAGATTCGGGAAATGGTTCTTTCGGGTGAACTTGTACCGCACGATCGTATGACCACGAATCCGAATAAGATCGATTGGGTATTGTTGTCGAGCCTTCCCGAACTCGTTACCGCACCTGTCAAGGTATCCGATGTACCTTTGGAGGAGCGGAATTCGAGCATGCCTTTCGAGTATCGCCGCACCTGCAATAGGTGCGGGAAAGTCTGGCATTCCCTCGCGTCAAGGGAAAGGCAGATCGAGGCGGATGAAAGAAGGAACGCTTGGACGCAAGGGGCGGGCGCGATGAGTTGCGGAATGTGCGGGGCGACAGGACTGAACACGGCCTCGCAGGCATCAAGAAATATCGAAGCAGGTCGGAGTGAACTCCATCGACTAAGAAGCTGTCCGGACTGCCTTTCTTCGCATTATGACCAGGAAATCCGAGTACTTAAGTACGATCGTCTTAAATAAGGCCGGTATTTGGCTAATTCGGACGGTATGGCAAAAGCGGCTTAGCTTGAAATTTGCCAAGAAAAGAAACTGCATTTGTCGATTCTACCCATCATGCTCGGAGTACGCGATTATTGCACTCAGGCGATATAGCATTTTTAAATCGACAAGTCTTCTCGTCAGCCGGATTCGCCGCTGCAAGCCGGATAATACGGAATCGTCCTTTGATTTCCCATAAAGCGTCCGACCGTTTCCCATGAACACCCTGTACTACGGCGACAATACAACATGAACGATCCTGAAAATCGAGCGGACTCAGCTTCTGGGATTGAATACGCTATCGACGATTTGCCGAAGCTATCAATACACTTTGGAACAACCTTCCGGTCCATCACGCCGTTCGAATGGGACGACATCCCCAACTTTGCCGTGATAACTGGCGTAAACGGCACAGGCAAATCCCAGCTCCTCGAACTCTTCAACCAAACTATCCGAAATGATCCGAGGGACACGGAACGTGTTGGCTTCTCGCGCAATGATATCGAGCCGCATGAAGTAATTTATCTGAGTGGTGAGTGGCAATTAGATCGCGTCGGGGAAACAACAATTGCCAACTTGACTCAAGAATTGAACGACCATTATCAGAAGCTCAAGGCAAAAGTTAATCACGGCGAGATCAAGCGAAGTCAGCCCAGACTGCACGCCGCTCTTATGAAGGTGATCGAAGAAACCGGAAAGGAACCCGAAGAAGTCACATTCAATGAATTCAAGGAGCGGTTCCCTGAAATTTATTTTGAACATCATAACCAATTAAGCCAAAAGATCGGCGAAGTTTTTGTCAAATACAGGTTGGACGAGATTGACCTTCTCGCTGAAGGAAAGTCCAGGGAAGAAATAATTGAGGATATTAAGGAACCACCGTGGGTGACGATGCGTTCAATTCTGGACATCGCGAAATTGCCCTTCGATATTAACGATCCGAGTACCAACAAGATTCCGGACCCGTTCGTTCTCGAACTAACAGACCGAACTTCGAATATGAAGGTGCCTTTCAATCTTCTTTCGTCGGGCGAGAAGGTGCTTATGTCGCTCGTCTTCCACCTTTACAGCTCCCGAGCAAAAAACGTTTTCCCAAAACTCTTTCTGCTCGACGAGCCCGATGCCCATCTGCATCCGTCAATGTCTCGGGTTTTCATTGATATTATGAACAAAGTACTAGTGGATGAGTTCAGAGTTCAGGTGATAATGACTACGCATTCGCCATCCACGGTTGCCCTAAGCCCCGAAGAATCGCTTTTCGTCGCAAGCAAGACCGGGAATCGAATACAAAAGACAACTAAAGACGCCGCTCTCAAACTTCTAACCGCAGGCGTACCGTCATTTAGCGTTAATTACGAAAACCGACGTCAAGTATTTGTTGAAAGCAAGAACGACGTCGGTTACTACGAAGGTATTTATCGTAGAATATTGGAATATCTTGAACCCGAAGTATCGCTTACCTTTATTTCGTCCGGCGAAGTCTATACGGGCAGTGACGGGTTGCCGTCGTCAAACTCCGCGCAGGTCGAGAACGCGACAAACGTCCTTAGAGTCGCTGGAAATAACTTCGTGTTTGGGTTAATCGATCGGGACGAAGACAATCAAGGTTCCGCTTTTGTAAAGGTACTTGGCACGGGAAGCCGCTACAGCATTGAAAACTACTTATGCGATCCAATTCTTGTGGCTTATCTACTATGGAGGGAGAAGAAAATTTCCAACGTTGAGCTGGGCCTTTCCAAAGAAAGGAAACATCTTGATATTTTAACTTGTGACGATGTGGAACTTCAGCTAATTGCGAAACATATTATTGATAGAGTCAGATCGATAATTGGGCCGACCACTGAAACAATGAAGCAAGTTAGTTATCTTTCTGGAAGATCCGTCCAAATTCCGGACTGGTATCTGGATTACCACGGACACGGACTCGAAGATCAGCTTGTTGCCGCTTTTCCTCAGCTTGGGGCAATTAAATCTAACAAGGAAAATGGTCTGAAGAACGCGATCATTGAAATAGTCATCGACGACTTTCCCGAACTTACACCGGTTGACATCGCAGAAACATTTAAGTTGTTGCAGTCCGTTTGACGATCTCGTTAGCTTTGCCGTCATGAAAATTTCTATTGCACCTTTTATTTAACAGTGTTTATAAATTTTTGGCTCTAAACAGATTCGAGCGAAAACGGTGGGTTTTCGTGGAGATGCCGGTTTGGGTTTTATCGTTAGTTGAATCTGTCAGAGGCAATCACAGCCGTTCGTGCAATACGGACGGACAATTCGGCAAGCCGCTCCCAGTGGCCGATATCTCCCGACCCAGTTTCTCCCGATCCCTCAACGATCTTCGCCAGAATTTGCTCCGAGTCATTCCATTGGACCGATCGCGCGCTGCTTTGACCAAAAAAATTGTTTGAATTATGTGCGAACTATGATACACTGTTGCACAGCAGGCACGATGCCTGTTTCCCGCTGCGCCTCTGTGAGGCGTTTGATCTTTGAAATTGTTCCGTTGAGGCTCGAAACGACGAAAGGAATAGCATCTGCGGAGGGCCGAATGGTCAAATGCGGCAAACACAAGCACTTACGCCATTTCGCCAAATCGTTCCACTTTGGGGCATCTATATTTTTAAGTGGAACGATAGTTTGGCGTAAACCCAACACTTGCAACACTTGGCCCGTTCCACTATAGGCTCCCTTAAGTGGAACGCCGGAACGCACCCGAACCCGGCGGCAGTTCGCGCGGCCGCGTGCCGGGCAAACCTTATCGAGGGGCCGGCTGTTTCGCGGCAGCGACAAGCTCCCTTACTTCCCGTGCAAGCGTCGGAGCGTGGAACGGCACGCCGTCGCGGATGGTCCATTCGATACCGCCGGTACGGACCTCTTTCCCATCCCGGATCTCGCCGACGCCAAGCGGAGAAAGCACCTTGAAATTCTCCAGCGGATTTCCGTTGACCACGATCAGGTCGGCTTTATAGCCCACCCGAATGCGGCCGATCGTCTCTTCCTTTCCGAGAATGCGGGCACCGTTGCTCGTGGCGTGTTGTATCACCGTAAGCGGGTGGAAGCCTGCTTCCTGATGCAGCTCAAGTTCGCGGATCAGCCCAAAGCCGTAAACCTGATAAATGAAACCCGCGTCCTCGCCGGTGCCGATCAGCCCGCCGCGCCGGCCGAACTCGTTCAGGGCCTTCATCCAGATACGGTAGTTCTCTTTCCAGAAGGTCTCGTCGGTCGTCGACCAGCCGATGAAGTACGATCCGTGATTGGCCGGGTTCGGACGGAAGAAATCTTCAAGCACCGGATGGAGATACTCGGCAAAAGCCGGATTGGTCTGAGCACGCTGCAGATCGCGCGAGGCCTCGTAGATCACAAGCGTCGGGTCCCAGGCGACGTTGGCCCCGACCATACCGTCCAGCACCTTCATCAGCCGGTCCCAGTTCGCCTCGCGCCACAGGCGGCCGGCATAACGAAAGCGATGGACCTCGTCGTTGTAGTTGTAATAGTTAGGAAAGTTCTGGCGGCCGGATTCGATCGCCGCGTCGGGAACGCCGTACCAGTGCTCGATCGAGGTCGTGCCATTCCTGATGTCGTCCCAGGCGTTCGTTTCCTCGACGCCCGTATGATGCATCACGCGCATCCCCTGAACTTTGGCCTCGGCCATCATCGCGTTCATCAGGTCGCGGTCCATCGTGTAAAGCTTGATGCCGTCGTAGCCCGCAGTTTTGAGGTCGCGGACACGCTGGCGGACGCGTTCAGCGGTGTTAAGGTTGGCCGCCGGAAAACCGCCATAGGCAAAGATCCGCGGGCCGACCAGCGTTCCTGCGGCGATCTTGTCGCGGTATTCCAGGATCTTTGCATTCGCCCACGCATCCCGAACCGTCGTGATGCCGCAAGCCAGCCAAAGCTTCGTGACGTACTCGACGGGAAAAGGCTTTCCGGCACGGCCATCGTGGGTGTGGCCGTGAAGGTTGATCAAACCGGGCAGCACGTACTTACCGGTTGCGTCGATATCAAGATCGCCTTTCTCGGGACGTCTCGCCCGTCCTTCGGCCGCAGCGACCGGATCGATCCCGACGATCTGGCTTATCACATCGTCCTCGATCACGATGTCATACGGCCCGGCGGCCGGCTTGCCGCTCCCGTCAACCACCATCGCACCGCGGACAACGACACGCTTTAGCCGCTTGCCGGAAAACTGCGCAGGTGTCGTTTGAGAAAGCACTGGAAATGAGGCCGGTGCTGTCAGAGCAAAGAACACGATCGAGATTATCAAGTTTTTCATCAGCAGAATTTGGTTACTCTGAAATGGGATGAATAATATCCGTCGGAAATGCGACGTCCAGATAAATTTCCGAAAGCTTTAGTCCAACGTCGAACGTGGTGAGGCTAATTGATGAACTCAGGCCCTCGGCTTCTGTATGTTCCCATTGATCTTCGCCGCCTCGCCGAAAACGCATTACTGACGGCCTCGTGGTAGAGATCAAAATATAATCGGTCAGACTAGGGATGGACTTGTAATAGCTGAACTTGTCGCCGCGATCAAAGGCTTCGGTCGACGGCGAAAGCACCTCGAGGAGCATCTGTGGATTCGTAAGCACTTCTAGCCCGCCCATTTTTACAAAATTCCCCTCCCCGCAGTAAACCGTGAGGTCGGGATATCGATAAGGAGGATAGGCCGGAACGAAGACTTTTAGATTTGAACCGAAAACCGAACATTTTCTGTCCAGTATCGAACGAAGATGGAATATCGCGTTCGAGACGATCCTCTCGTGCACCGGACTCGCGCCCGACATGCACCAGACATTGCCGTCCCAGAATTCCCACTTCTCTTCGGAGTTGTTCTCTAATTCGAAGTACTCTTCCAGCGTATATTTTTGATCGCGTACCGCTCTCACTTTGCTCGATGATGCTGCTTTTGCCGTTTTCGGTCAACTGTGACAAAATTAGCCCTTATTTTACAGCACAATTTAGAAACAGGAAGGTTTAGTAATGACTGGAAGAAATAAAGTTACGGTTGTCGGTGCGGGAAATGTCGGTGCGACGGCCGCTCACTGGATAGCCGCGAAAGAATTGGCGGATGTCGTTTTGGTGGATATCGTCGAAGGGACGCCGCAGGGCAAGGCCCTCGACCTCGCCCAGGCCGCGCCGATCGACGGGTTTGACGTGAAGCTGGTCGGTGCGAACAGTTACGAGGAAACGGCAAATTCAGATGTCGTCATCATCACCGCCGGCCTTCCGCGGAAGCCCGGCATGAGCCGCGACGATCTGCTGAAGACCAACTCGGAGATCGTAGGAACCGTGACGGACGAGGTCGCCAAACACTCGCCGAATGCCTTCATCATCGTCGTCTCAAACCCGCTCGACGCGATGACCCAGGTAGCGTTTCGCCGCTCGGGTTTCCCGAAAAACAGGGTTATGGGCATGGCCGGCGTGCTCGACGCCGCCCGCATGCGCTGCTTCCTTGCAGAAGCTCTCAATGTCTCGGTCGAGAACGTGACCGCGTTCGTGCTCGGTGGCCACGGCGATACGATGGTGCCGTTGCCGCGCTACTCGACGTGTGCCGGCATCCCGATCACCGAGCTTCTTCCAGCCGACCAGATCGAAGCGATCGTTACCCGAACGGCCAACGGCGGCGCCGAGATCGTCGGGCTTCTAAAGACCGGTTCCGCTTATTACGCACCAAGCTTAGGTGCGGTCGAAATGGCCGAGGCCATTCTGAAGGACAAGAAAAAGATTCTGCCCTGCGCCGTTTTCCTCGAGGGCGAGTACGGCATCTCGAACCTATTCGTCGGCGTTCCGGTCAAGCTCGGCAAGAACGGTGTCGAACAGATAATTGAAATTTCGCTCACCAACGATGAGCGGGCCGCACTGCAAAAAAGTGCAGCGTCGGTGCAGGAGCTCATTGACATCCTCGAGATCTAAGCTCACCTCGATCTAGAGGCCCCATTGATTATAGAAAGTTCGATCCTCGCATCCCGGGCATAAGCCGATACGGTTTATGCCCGACCTTATCAAATGACAGCCTTCCTTCAACCAATCACCACCCATCTGTCATTTTGACCTTGCCGACCGGTCAATTTGATCGGACATTGAACGAATCTGTTGGCCTATCGTTTACCTAACCCTCCTTACTACAACATTTAGATATATGGCACGGCTCTTGTTAATAGATAGACCGGCGGCATCGCGCCGTCTATCGTCCCATTAGAAGGAGTCAGTCAATGAACTTGCCAAACAAAAAACCCTCGCTACTAAAAAGCGTACTTACCCTTACGCTGCTATACTCGTTCGTCTTTACGAACGTAGCAGCCATTGGAGTATTCGCTTCCGACCGGTACGAAGCCCTGTCCAACGCCTCCGCTATTTCAAGATATACCACCGATTTGACGCAGCTTGGCCGTGAAGGAAGATTGCGTGAAAACCTAAACCTCGAGAACGAGACTGTTCGTCTAATGAAGGTGTTAGTTGGTGGCGGCAAGCGTCAGCCGGTCATTCTTGACGAAAAGGAAGAGAACCAGGATTTCGTTGTTGAGCAGCTTGCGATCCGTATCGCAGACGGATCGGCAGACGAAAGGCTGATTGGTTATTTGATCCTTAAACTCGAAACCGACAATATCTTTTCGGTATCGGGTGACCCGTCGCCGCGAATCGAGTCGGTCCTTGACGAGATCGTTGCAACAAACCGCCGGGTCATCCTATTCGTTGACGAACTTGCAAACATTGTCGAAACCGGAAAGGCCGGTGTAAAGCTGATCGAGTTTATTTCCGATGGCAAGCTCAAGATCATCGGCGGCAATTCAAAAGCGGCTTTTGACTCGAAGATCGGCTCAAACCCCGAGATCGCAGACCTCTTTGCATCCATTCTGCTTAGCGAGCGAGCGTCCGCCGATGCGGTTGCCGCTTCGGTAAACAAAACCAAGAAAAACAGCGGCTATCGCGGTGACAATGTTTCGCCCGACATCCGCGAGATGCTCGCGAAGGATCCGACAGGCAAGTCGCGCATTGATGTGATTCTTCAGGCGAAGGACGCGGAAAACGCAGCGCTTCGATCGCTACTTAACGACGGTACTGCACGCATCATCGACCGCATCGGAAAAGACGACACGCTTATCGTAAATCTTCCTTTGGCAACGGTTCAAACCCTTTCAACCAGCGGATTGATCAACTACGTGTCGCCGGACCGCCCGACGCGCGGTGCCGGGCACGTCGAGGACACCACGGGAGCGACGGCAATGCGGTCGCAGCCGGCAATGAACGGCCGTGCGGCTTATACTCTTGACGGCTCGGACATCGGCATCGCTGTGGTTGATTCGGGTATCCAGGCCACGCACAATGGCTTTAAAACCGGCTCGGTAAATCGAGTCGTCGCCAATGTCAATTTCACGAACTCTGATCTCAGCGACACGGTCGATGCTTACGGACACGGTACTCACGTTGCCGGCCTCGCGGCGGGAAACTCCAACGTGAACTTCAACGCCTATCGCGGCGTAGCCACAAATTCAAAGATCATCAGCGTCAAGGTTCTGAACAATCAGGGAATCGGAAATACATCCTGGTTGCTGAACGGCCTTCAATGGATTTTAGACAACAGGACAGCTCACAATATCAGGGTCGTTAACCTGAGCCTCGGAACGACGGCCATCGACACCTATTCGAACGACCCTGTCTGCCTTAAGGTAAAAGAATTGACCGAAGCCGGTATCGTCGTCATAGCGGCCGCCGGAAATCTCGGCAAGAATGCGGAGGGGCAGAAAGTCTACGGGCAGATCCACAGCCCGGGCAACAGCCCGCATGCGATCACTGTCGGTGCAACCAACTCGTACGGTACTGCAAGCCGAGCGGACGATACCATTGCCAGCTTTAGCTCGCGTGGTCCAACGAGAAGCTTTTATCGCACGTCGACCGGCACGACCGTTTACGACAACATAATCAAACCCGACATCGTCGCACCAGGCAACCGGCTCGTCTCCTACAAGGCTGCGAACAATAAGATGTCGCTCGACAACCCGGCTTTGAACCTCGACTCGACGGACAACGCCGACTCAATGATGTACATGAGCGGCACGTCGATGTCAGCACCTGTCGTGGCCGGAGCGGCTGCCCTGCTGCTTCAGGTAAATCCGAACTTGACCCCAAACATGGTCCGCATGCTCTTGCAGTACACTGCTCAGCCGATCGCCGGGGCGAATACGTTCGAGCAGGGTGCGGGACAGCTCAATCTCGACGGCGCGGTCCGCCTCGCTCGGACGATGAGATCGAACCTCGATTTCCAAGCCGCCGCAAAAGGCACGTCGATGATGGTGGATGGCTGGAGCATGCCGGCGATGACCACATCGATCGACAGGCATTCGTTTGGCTGGTCGCAGCAGATGTTGGGCAAGTACACATCAATCAGCGGCCAGAACCTGGTCTCGCAGTTCCAGCCTGTTTACAAGCGTGAGCACTTGATCGGAGCCGGTGTGGAATTCGGAAACGGAATTTTCTCACTCAATACCACTTCTTATTTCACAACCGGTCTGGTGGTCAACCGTCACGTTAATATCAGCGACGGCAGCCCGCTCGGTTCAGGAACGACATACCTTTCGTATGGCGTACTCATCGGCGATGGCGTCCTTGTCGGTGACGGTGTCCTCGTCGGTGACGGAGTCCTGGTTGGCGATGGCGTGCTTATCGGCGACGGAGTGCTTATTGGCGACGGAGTGCTCATCGGCGACGGAGTGCTCATCGGCGACGGCGTCCTGATCGGCGACGGCGTCCTGATCGGTGACTCGGTATTGATGGGTGACGACACGCCCGCAATGCAGTAGTTGCTTTTCGGCGCGAACTACGTTCCCGTGGAAGAAGAGCAATGAGAGAACCATTAGGTAAGGCTATATCCGAGGCGATCTTTCGAAACTTCGAGCAGCCGGTTTTCTATAATGTTCCGCACCTTAGCAGGGCTTCATGCCTCAGCCACGCAGACCCAGGCGACCGACAGATGTACGACCCTTTTTGTTTAACTGGAAAAAATAGACAAACGGAATTGTCATTTGGCATAATAGGGTGGGGCTTCACGGCCCCGCCCTGTTTTCGTTCCACAAGCGGACGGGTTCATGTAAGCCTTCCCTTATTTGACCAGCAGATCAGCGTCAGCCCAAAATTCACCGCAGTCCGCTCCTCATCCCAAAAATGTATTTCGAAACGTTGACAGAACGCTTTATGAAAGCCGTGATCTCTTGCGGCCTGATCTGCGTTCTCGCAGCGATCTACTGGCTTCCGCTCGAACGTATCGACCTGAATTTTCTCGTTCTTTTCTGCTTAACGATCGGCGTAGGATCGCGGATAACGGTTCAAGTACCAAAATTCAAATCGCATATTGCGGTTTCTGACACGTTCATTTTCCTCGCACTTCTGATCTACGGAGGAGAGGTTGCGATAATTCTTTCGGCCGTTGAAGCGTTCTTTTCCTCGTGGAGATTTTGTAACCGCAAACTCACCATTTTCTTCAACGCGGCTGCGGTCGCGATCTCAACCAGCATTGTCTATGCCATTCTGCGAGTGACAGGACTTTACTCGAATGCACTATTGCCTGACGGCCCAGACTATTTCCGGAATCTCGCCATCGCTCTGTCCGTGATCGCGGTAACCCAATTTCTCGCAAACACCGTCCTTGCTTCGGCCCACGATTCGATCAAGAATGGCATCCCGCTTTGGGATACCTGGAAGAACAAGTATGTCTGGAGCTTTGTCACCTATTTTGTAGGAGCATTCAGCGCGGGGATTCTCCACCAATTGAACAATTCGATTGGTTTTATCGTGATCATCGCTACGTTCCCGGTGATATTCTTCGTCTTCATGACGTACAGGATGTATCTGAAAAACGTCGAGATGTCGATGCAGCAGGCTGAACAAGCCGAGCAGTACGCGAAAATACTTGAAGATCAGGCGACCGCTCTTAGGGAATCGGAAGAACGTTTCCGCAGCGCCTTCAACTATGCTCCGATCGGGATTGCGCTAGTGTCGGCAAACGGTTCATGGCTCAAGGTAAACCACGCACTCTGCGACCTTCTCGGCTATACGAAGGAAGAATTTCTCGCCGCGGATTTTCAGTCGATGATCTTTCCCGAAGACCTTGGTAAAACACTCGTAAAGATCCACGAGCTGGTGTCAGGAAAAGAATCGAACTGCCAGATGGAACAGCGGTATCTGCACAAATCCGGTCGAACGGTTTGGGCGTTGTGGAGCGTTTCGGCAGCGAGCGACATAAAATCGTCAATACCAAACCTGATATTTCAGATCCAGGACATCACGGGCAAGAAGCTTGCAGAAGAAAAGCTCCAGCACGAGGCCACACACGATGCTCTTACGGGCCTGGCGAATCGCAAGCTGTTCCTGGCGCGTCTCGGCGAGGCACTTTATTCAGCTCGGCAGGATCGGGATTATCGCGTAAGCGTCTTGTTCATCGACCTCGACAGGTTCAAGTATGTCAACGATTCGCTGGGACATCTGATCGGCGACCAGCTTCTGATCAGCATTGCCGAGCGGCTCCGAGAATGCATGCGTCCATCGGACATCGTCGCCCGTTTGGGCGGTGATGAGTTCACAATCTTGGTCGAAGGAACGTACGACTCTCAAGAAGTTATCCGGATCGCCGAGCGTATCCAGGAGAAGTTCAGCATGCCGTTCGATCTGGACGGGCATGAGGTGTTCAGTTCGGCGAGCATCGGCATTCTCCACGCTTCTGAGAATCACCTTAGCTCGGAAGACATGATGCGCGACGCCGACACGGCAATGTATCAGGCGAAACGCGCCGGAAAGGCCCGCCACGAGGTTTTTGACGAAGGAATGTACCTCGCCGCGAAGGAAACCCTGCTAATTGAGACAGACCTGCGACGGGCGATCAGGAACGACGAGATATTTTTTCTCTACCAGCCGATCTTTTCACTGGAGGACGAACAGATCAGAGGTTTCGAGGCCCTGACCCGTTGGATGCATCCGAAACTCGGCGAGATCTCGCCGGCCCGGTTCATCAGCATCGCAGAAGAAATAGGTATGATGGATCGGCTCGGCTCACATATTCTCGAACAAACTTGTCGGGAAATGGGCCCCATTCTTCAGGCCTATTCGAACGAGGGCGGGCTTAAGCTGAGCGTAAACCTATCGTGTCGGCAGTTTGGCCAGCCTAACTTTGTCAGCAGCATCTGCGATATCCTTGCCGCGTCAAATTTTCCTGCCTCCCGGCTTAGGCTCGAGATAACCGAATCGATCTTCTTTGAGTATCAGGAGAAAGCTATCGAGCGACTCAACGAGATAAAGGCGCTGGGTATAGAGATCGACATCGACGATTTCGGCACCGGCTACTCGAATCTGGGATATTTGATTAGGCTGCCGATCTCGACGTTAAAAATTGATCGGTCTTTTGTCAGCCCAATTGACAGCGACGGGAACAAAACGGAGATCGTAAGGACGGTGCTTGCGCTGGCGAGGAACCTCGGTGTGAAGACCATCGCCGAGGGCATAGAAACCGAACATCAGCTGAGAGCACTGAAAGACCTCGGGTGCGACGGCGGACAAGGCTATTATCTTTCAAAACCGATGCGGGCCGGCGAAGTAGAAAAGTATCTTTCGGAGCTGCCGGATTCCACATTCTTAAGGCCGCCGCTCGACAACCTTCCGGTCATATCAACGCTTCAATAACGAAGTTCAGTTCAGATCCGCAGCCGCTCATGCCGCTGCGTTATTTGTTTAACCAGCCGAACAACGTATTTACGGTTACGTCTCTATTCGTTTCGTAGATCGCCTTGGTCAACGGTATGTTCATTGGGCAAACCTGCACGCAGTTCTGGGCGTTGCCGCAATTCCCTATACCGTCGTCCCCGACCAGGCCGCTGAGCCGTTCGTCGATATCCATTTTCCCGACCGGATGCATATTGAACAGGCGAGCCTGCGCGATGGCCTGTGGCCCGATGTATTTGTCGTCCCCGTATTGCGGGCATGCCTCAAGACAGCAGCCGCAAGTCATGCAGCGGGACAATGCGTACCGCTCCTGAGCGATCTCGTTCGAGATCTGTGGGCCGGGGCCAAGAGCATAGCTGCCGTCAAGTTCGACCCATGCGTGGACCTGCTTGAGGTGATCGAACATCTTCGACCGATCGACCTTCAGGTCGCGGACGTTCGGGAACTTCGACATCGGCTGCAGGGTGATCATATCTGAGCTTGACTCAAGCAACAGATCATCGATCAGGGCTGAGCACGACTGTCGAACCTTGCCGTCGATCACCATCGTGCAGATGCCGCAAACCTGTTCGAGACACGACATATCCCAAACGGGCGGCGTCGTCTTATTCCCCTCTGCGGTGACCGGGTTCTTACGCACTTCCATCAATGCCGAGATAACGTTCAGGTTGCGGCGATACAGCAGTTCGAACGTCTCCCATGTGGCGGGCGCACCTTCCCGCTCCCGCCGCTGGATCTTCAGCCTAAACTTCGCCGGCGGATTCCCAAGTCTCCTCTCTTCGTGAGCACTCATATAGTTGAATATATCAATCTCTGCCGTCGCAAACTAGCCTAATACAGGTCGATCCAAATAATCTGAGCCTTTATTTCCATTTTTAACGCGTACTGGTGAATAGAGGCGGGATTCGCTTTCAACGATGAACCAGGTCATGCGCGGATTGATCCTAGTCAAACGAAAGTTGAGAAGGCGGGTAAGTTTATTGACTTGTCCGGCCGGCGTAAATATCATTGCTTCTCAACCTAATGAGCCAGCATTGTCGCCGATGAGTTCCGCCTCGAAATATCCTAGTCAGATCACGGCCATGCTTCGAGCGTGGAACAATGGCCACGAGCAACCGTCCGACGAACTTATCAGAGCGGTTTACGACCAATTACGTCGTCAGGCCCGCCGACAGCTTCGTCGAGAACGGCGGAATCACACTCTTGATACTGCAGCATTGATCAACGAGACCTATCTCAGGCTTGTCGATCAGCGATCGGTCGCATGGCAGGACCGAGGGCATTTCTTTGCCCTTGCGGCTGAGTTAATGCGACGCGTTCTCGTCGATCATGCACGCACCAGGAATATGCAGAAACGCAGCGGGCGATACCAGGCCGTCGCTCTCGAGGGTGTGGAGGGTTTCGCTCAGACGGTCGCACCGCCTCCTGACCTCGATCTGATAGCGCTGGATGAGGCCCTCCAACGCCTCGCCGAGCTTGATGAGAAGCAGGTGAAAGTAGTTGAGCTTCGATATTTTGCCGGTCTCGACATCGCCCAAACAGCCGAGGTTCTGGCGATCTCACCAGCTACAGTAAAACGCGAATGGGCCGCTGCAAAGGCTTGGCTGAAAGATGAGTTGACGAGGAAGACATGAACAACTCAACCTGGCAGCGAGTGAAAGAGATTTTTGATGAGGCCCGAGCACTAACGGCCGACGACCGCGTCGCCTATTTAGACCGCATGTGTGCGGACGACGCCGAATTGCGTACACAGGTGGACAAACTGCTCAATTCCTACGACAGCGATTTTCTCGAAGGCACGGTCCTTGGCGCCGCCCGGATCCTTGTTGAACCACACCTGCGGAGCGGTGAAATAATAGGCCGTTACCGTATTAAAGAGCTTATCGGCACCGGCGGAATGGGTCAGGTTTTTCAGGCAGACGATATAGAGCTTGACCGCCCTGTCGCATTTAAAGTGCTGCATCGCGACGTGGCCGACGACGGCGAACGCGTCCGACGATTCATCCAGGAAGCGAAAGCCGCCTCGGCCCTCAACCACCCGAACATACTCACGATCCACGAGATCGGTTCATTCGAAGGAGCCCGATTTATCGTGTCCGAGTACATCGACGGCGATACGCTACGCGATAAAATGGGGGCGGGCCTGACCGCGGCCGAAAGCATCGAAATAGCTTGTCAGGTCGCGGCCGCGCTCCAGGCGGCACATTCGGCGGGCATTATCCACCGCGATATTAAGCCCGAAAACTTGATGATCCGCCGTGACGGCCTGGTAAAGGTGCTCGACTTCGGGCTCGCCAAGCTCACAGAATTGGACGACCGTCCGATTGACGCAAACGCACCGCCATCACGCGTACACACCAGCCCGGGCCTTGTCATGGGCACGGTCGCTTACATGTCGCCCGAACAGGCCCGAGGCCAGGCTGTCGACGCACGCGCAGACCTCTGGAGCCTCGGCGTCGTGCTGCACGAGATGCTGACCGGCAAGTCGCCCTTTGAAGGCGAATCCGTGACCGAGCTCGTTTCGTCGATCCTGAGCGCCGACAGCACGCCGGCTAACCTCGACAGCCTGCCGCCGGAACTGACACCGATCTGCCAAAAAGCTCTTACAAGGGACAAAGAAAAAAGATATCAATCCGCGCACGACCTTCTCGAAGACCTAAAAGGAGAACAAAAGAGAATGGAATATGCGATACACTCAACACCGTTGATCAGTGCCATAAGCGCCGATGAACTAAAAACCCAACTCATCCGCCCGAAACCAACACTGAGCGCGGAGTATGTGGTGACCACTGTGAAGCGGCATAAGTACGCAACACTTCTTGCCACGGCGTTGACAATAACGATCGGAGTCGGCCTATCCGTCTATAATTTCCAAGGTGCAACTCCCGGGAGCACTGACAATCTTGCGATTATAGACGAGTCCACCAAGGAAACCGATCTAAAGTTTGAGCGATTACCGATCTCGGGTCAGACATCGGACGTAGCGATATCACCCGACGGGCGGCACGTCGCGTACATCGAGCCGGCCCCGCAAAGAGGGATCAAGCTGATGCAGATCGACAATTCGTCAACATCCACGGTTGTTCCTCAACCGCCGGGCGCATTTGTCTTCAGTCCTACGTTCTCCCCTGACGGCAAATATATGTACTACCACCAATCGACCAGCGCCTTCACGGCAAAGTTGATGAGAGTATTGAGCACTGGTGGCCCGGCACAGGAGATCGCGCCTTCCGCCGCCTATTTTACGGTGGCGGCATTCACGCCGGACGGCGCTACACTCCTATTCGTCAGGGAAGCAAAAGAATCTGGAAAGGATATATCCGAGATCGTTAGCGCAAAACTCGACGGCTCAGATCTCCGCTCAGTCGGGAAAACCCAGCCCGGCGATTTCATCTCGAATAGCTTGAGCATCTCGCCGGATGGAAAAACCGTTGCCTGCCAATTGCAAGTAAAGGAAGGAGATGCACGGTACGTAAAGATCGTCGGGTACGACATCGCCAGCGGAGCTCAGCGTCCGCTTAGTGACAAAAACTGGGGAAACACGTTTGGTTTGGTGTGGCTGGCTAACGGAAACCTGCTTGTTGCGGGCTATGAGCGGTCCTCTCAGACACAGCGGACCCCGCAGTTGTGGCTGGTAACGCAAGACGGACGGTCAAAGGCAATAACGAGCGGCCTCGTAGGATACAACCGCCTTAGTGCAACACGTTCCAGCGATATCATCCTGACACAGCAGGTGAGGAATGCCAACGATCTCTGGGTGCTGCCAAACAACGACCCGGCAAGGGCAAGACAGGTTACTACTTCCGGCGAGTTGCGCGGTGGGTTTGCAGCGACACCCGATGGCCGTATAATCATGGGTTCGAACGTAACAGGCACACTCAACCTCTGGATGCTCAACGCTGACGGAAGCGAGCGGAAACAGCTGACGCGAGAGGGCACGCTCAACACCGGTCCCCTAGTAACGCCGGATGGCAAATACATCGTATTTAGCTCCGATCGTGCCGGCACATCGATGCGTCTTTTTCGCATGGACATCAACGGCGAAAATGCAGAACAACTCACCGATGACCCCGGAATACGGCCGCGTTTGTCTGGCGACGGTAAATGGGCCTACTACTTCGAGACGCCTCAACCGAGCTTCGAAATGTTCGACCTGATAAAGAAGGTACCGATCAACGGTGGGGTTCCTAAGGTCGTGGCTAAGCCTCCCGATGGCTGGAAATTCCACTCCTTCGACGTCAATCCCGCGAATGGACGAATAGCCGTTGGTTTGCTTCGAATGGAGAACGACAGGTTCGTGTACAGGGCCGGGATCATCCGAAAAGAAGGCGAAGCGGTGACTAACATAATTGATCTTCCGGCCAATTTAAATGCCGGAGCAGTGCATTGGATGCCCGACAACCGGAATATCGCTACACTTGGCAAGGATGAGCCGGGGCCCAGTCAAGTTGTCGACGTTTGGAAGGTTCCGCTCAGCAAGACAGGAAGGCCAACAAGGCTAACCAATTTCAGGACGCCTGTGACGAACAACTTCAATTGGAGTTTCGATGGCAAATTCATGCTCGTCGGACACACGAAACAAATGTCTGAACCTGTTATCATTCGCATCTCTGCGCAATAGTTCTCGACCCTATTCTGCAGTTCGCCCCGGGGTTCTCAAGCTCGGGGCGTTTTCTTGCCCGATGAATAGTCCCGTTTTCTCGGCTCGACCACCGAAACATCGACCGAATCGTAGCTGAAGACTGGGGCCTCGGCTGAAAATTCTGCGATGGTTGTTTTCAGCCAGTTCTCATCGTCACGTTCGGGGAATTCAGGTTTGTAATGCGCTCCGCGAGATTCGTTACGGTTAAGTGCGCCGAGCGTTATCACGCGGGCAATTTCCAGCATATTCCCAAGCTGACGTGCATGCGGGATCGCCTGCGTAGCCCATAGGTTCGAATCGTTGATCGATATTCGCTTCAGCCGGTCCTGAAGTTCAAGCAGCTTATCGTCCGTCGCTTTGAGCTTTTCGTTATAGCGAACGACCGTCACGTTGTCGGTCATCCATTTGCCCATTTCTTCGTGCAGTTTGTATTGGTTCTCGCCGCCTTCGCTCTTGATTATCGATTCGTTTATCTCCTGCTGTTTTTTCAATTCGGCGTCATACAAACTGTTGGTTTCGGTATCGCCGCGGTCAACATTCTTTGCAAATTCAATCGCCGCAGGAGCCGCTACGAACCCGCCGTAAACGCAAGATACAAGCGAATTAGCACCGAGCCGGTTGGCACCGTGTATCGAATAGTCGCACTCGCCAGCCGCAAGCAGTCCCGGGATATTCGTACGCTGCTCGAAATCGACCCACAGGCCGCCCATCGAATAATGAACACCGGGAAAGATCCGCATCGGCACGTGGCGCGGATCGTCACCAACGAACATCTCGTATATCTCGAGGATCGCACCGAGCTTTCGTGTCAGCGTCTCCGCCGGAATATGGGTCAGATCGAGATACACTTGATTTTCACCACCCACACCGTGGCCGTCGATGCAGACCTGAAAGATCTCGCGGGTCGCTATATCACGCGGAACAAGGTTGCCGTAAGCCGGATATTTCTCTTCGAGGAAATACCAGCGTTCGCTGTCCGGAATTTCTTTAGGACCACGTTTGTCACCATTGTTTCGCGGCACCCAAACGCGGCCGCCCTCACCACGTGCGGATTCGGACATCAGCCGAAGTTTATCCTCGCCCGGAATCGACGTCGGATGGACCTGGATAAACTCGCCATTGGCGTATCGGGCACCCTGCTGATAACACGCGGAAACTGCCGATCCCGTGCACGTCATCGAATTCGTCGATTTGCCGAATATCAATCCGGGCCCGCCCGTCGCCAAGATCACGGCGTCGGCCTTGAACGCCTTTAATTCCAGCGATTGGAGGTCCATTGCGATGACGCCGCGACATACCTGATGGTCGTCGAGGACCAGCGAAAGCATCTCCCAGCCCTCGTACTTTTTGACCTTGCCCAAAACTTCGTGTCGTCTAACCTGCTCTTCGAGTGCGTAAAGAAGCTGCTGCCCGGTCGAGGCACCGGCAAATGCCGTGCGGTGGTGGAGCGTGCCGCCAAAACGCCGAAAATCGAGAAGTCCTTCTTTGGTTCTTGAGAACGGCACGCCCATCCGGTCAAACAAATAGATGATCTCGGGCGCCATATCCGTCATTCGTTGTACGGGAGGTTGGTTCGCAAGAAAATCGCCGCCATAAACCGTATCGTCCAAGTGCTTTGCCGGCGAATCGCCCTCGCCCTTTGTATTTACCGCGCCGTTGATCCCGCCTTGAGCGCAAACCGAATGCGAACGCTTCACGGGCACGACGGAGATCAGATCAACCTCATGTCCCGCCTCGGCTATCTTCATCGCCGCAGCAAGGCCCGCAAGGCCGCCGCCGACGATCGCTATCTTTAACCCCTTCGATCCCATAAAATTCTGAACTGGAAACTGACAACCGCTTACCCGTAACTATCCAGATTTGATTGCCTTACCGTTTCTCGATCACGTCTCGCAATTGAATGGGCTCTTTCAAACCCGCTTCGGTTCGGCCGGCTTGACCGTTTTCGGCTGTTCACAAAAAACTTCGGGCAACAGCCCGCAGGGCCTGACGAAAGCGAACGCGGCGTTCGTCCCTACCGCAAAAAGGCCTAAGGCGACAAAAATACATCCGTACAGTGCATATTTTTGGGCACGTTCGCCTATTACGATGCCCCAATCGACGGCGAACAGCCATACCCCGTAGGCCAGATGCCACGCCGTCGCTGCGATTCCCGCAATATAAAGCGCCATCACCCACGGAATGGAAAATTCCGCGGAAATAATATCGAAAGCCAGGTCGGCATTTCCGGCGACCGGTGTCATATTCAGGCCAGGCATCAGTCCGAACCTGAGATTGAGCACATGGAAAAGGATGAAAAAGAAAAGGAAGCCGCCGGTCACTCGCTGCAAAAGATAGAACCAGTTGCGGGCATAGCCATAAGCAAGGACGTTCGGCCGGGCTTCGCCGGAAATAATTATGCCGTAAACAGAATGGTAGAGCAGCGGTATAAATATCCCGAAGATCTCAAGAAACAGTAAGTACGGGATGTCGTGGATGTCCTGCACCGCCTTTTCGAAACTCGCCTCGCCGTTTAGTGCCTTCGAGTTCGTGAACATATGCACTAAAAAGAAGAACCCGAGGGGCACGATGCCCGTCAGCTGGTGTAGCTTTCGCAATATAAAGGTTGTACTAGGTCGAATGGCCATCGATCCGTCTTCTGGGTGCCGTCAGTGGGGTTAAAACCCTAAAATTCTATTATCTAAATCTGTATTCGGCAATTCTTCGAACTCGGACGTAAGTTTACGAAAATTTTCTTATAAGTTAAAATGAAATTGTTTGAGCGGCTTTTTAAGCCATGCTCATATTAAGCAATGCACATCGAGACACTAAAGGTATTTTGCGATCTAGTCGATCTGCAGAGTTTTTCGCTCGCGGCCGAGCGTAATTTCATTACTCAGTCAGCAGTTAGCCAGCAGATCAGGACGCTTGAGGAAAAATTCAATCGCAGATTTCTTGAACGGGTTAGAGGACGTCGTGAGATCAAACTTACGTCCGCCGGTGAGGTTTTTCATCGCGAGGCGAAGAACGTCCTAGCGGCATACGACCAAATGCACGAAAGCCTTCGCGGCCTTGTCGGCAAGATCGGCGGAACGGTAAAGGTTTCCACGACCTACAGCGTCGGCCTTTACGAAATGCCCGCAAAGGTGGGCGAATTTATGTCGAAATTCCCTTCCGCAAAGATCGATCTTGAATACTCCCGAACGACCAAAGTGGTCCGCGACGTGCTCAGCGGTTCAGTCGAACTAGGCGTGCTCGCATTTCCGGAGCCTCGACGCGGCCTATCGATCGTCCCGATGCCTTCGCATCGGCTTGTCCTCGTCTGCCCGCTCGACCACAAATTTGCAAAGCGGTCGCAGGTCCGTGCTAAGGATCTTGACGGGATGGACCTTGTCTTGTTCGAACGTGATACGCCGACAAGAAAGGCGACAGACAGGATATTGAAGGATCACGGGGTCGAGGTCAAAAAGGTTGCCGAGTTCGACAACATCGAGACTATAAAGCGTGCAGTGCAGGTAGGTTTTGGTTTGGCGATCCTGCCGCAGCCCTCAGTGATCGACGAACTGCGAAGCGGCCAGTTGGCGGTTTTGAAATTAGCCGAAAAAGATTGGATCCGCCCGGTCGGAGTTGTGTACCGCAGCGATCGAAACCTTTCGCTTGCTGCGAAGAAATTTGTCCAGTTACTGGAAATGGATAGGTAGGTCTCGTCAGACCGCCTTAATCTCTCCTTTTTGTAACTCCTGTTTTCAGCGCTAAAATCTTCAGTTACCACAATCAGACTACCCGAACCGATTACTAGCCCTATCTCTAAAGGACGGGTCGTCTTTGTTAGTTAACTTCACACAGGAGGGAACCGAAATGCCAAGACTCACTGGAAATGTAGGCCAGGGGGCCCTGAATAAAAAGCACGACGTTGCGCTGGTCCAGGCAATGCTGCGACTGATCAAGAATCCAAAGGGACAGCCGTATGCATCCTTCGCGTACGACGGAAGTTGTTCCGCCGGCGGGGCGACCGTGATCGCGATCAAGGCTTTTCAAGCCGACCATAAGACAACTACAGGGCCGCCGCCAGAGACCGCAGGTAAGATCGAAATGAATGGGAAGACGTTCAGCAAGATGGTTGACTTGCTCCCGGCGAGTCATAAGGGAATGCGTGCACTCGAGAATTTTAGCCTCGTGTACCTGCCGGGAACCCAACAGGAGGCTAACGCGGCGGCAGCTCGGGTAACTTCCGATACGAAGTTAATGGATGGCTTCAAAATCAAACTCGCTTTGCTTATTAATACCTTCTATCAAAAGTATGGAATTGTACTTACCGTAATGGAAGACAAGTTCGATGGAGGGTTTCGAACCTTTCAGCAGCAGCGTGATCTGATGGATAGGCTCGTCAATGGCCAGCCGGTAACTCAGTCGGGCCCTGGAGAAAGTAATCACAATTGGGGAAACGGCGCTGATGTCGGATTTATGGGCTTTCGTTGGCTGAAGGGTGACGGTACCGTCATCAGCTCACCCGGTGTGAGTGGCGGAGGGGACAGTCCCTGGGCACACCAACTAGCTTCAAAAGACAGTGCAGCGTACACTGAGCTTTGGAAACTTCGTGACAAAGAAACCTCGCTTTTCGCCAGCGCTCTCGCCGGCGATAAGCCGCATCTTCAGACGTTCTCCGACGCAAACGTCTCTATGGGCAAGTCCTTAGCGGAACACATGAACATCGAAGGCTGCATGTGGTGGGAGTATAAACAGGGAGCCTATTGGTGCAATTACGGCCTTGCGAACAAGGACACGAAGTTTAAGCTAGGTTCGGCAAAGAAGATATGGGATAACCGCCCCGACAGCAAGGTGAACGTTGATGAAGCGAGTCTTGCTCTGGCAATGAATCAGGCCGCAGCTCGACGGAAGATCTCGAAACTACCTGAATACGAGGAAGAGATCTACCAGACGATGATCGAACTGACACCCGCACCTCCTGCTGTGTGGAAGAAAGAACACATCAAGAGCGCTCACTGTAATATGATGCGGATCTTTTTCAGGGTGGATTTCGAGCTTTCGGAGGCGAGTTACACAACCTGGAAACCCTATGACAAAAACGGGAATCCGATGTAGGTTCCTGACATGGACTCTATTGGCGCGGGTTGGTCATGGCAACCATTGTCCGGGTCGAGGACGGCGTCAGTTCGTTGAGGGCACTTCTAAGGCATGTCTCGAGTCCCTCAGATTCCATATACTCGCGGCCAAGCAGCTTGCGAAATTTCTTTTCCTTCGCCTCGCCCTTGACCTCTTTGAGCATTCCGCGGAAAAACGCCGCAACGATCTCAGGAGCGAACTGTTTTCCGGCATTACGCTGGAGATCTTCAAACACCTCGTCGGCCGGCCTTCGGCGTCGGTACGGGCGATCGGTGGTCATAGCGTCGAACGAATCGGCAAGATTTACGATCTTTGCGATATACGGTATCTGCCGGTCATAAAGGCCATCCGGATATCCGTGGCCGTCCAGTCGCTCATGATGATATTTCGCCGCGAGCGGGACGTCGGCATAGGGATGGTGTATGTGGGCAAGTATCTCAAAGCCAACCGACGGATGTTTGTTCAATTCGGCCGATTCCATGGCGTTTATCCGGTAAGGGGCGTTGATGATCTTTCTTTCGACGGTAAGTTTCCCGACGTCGTGAAGATACCCGGCGACCGCTGCCCCTTCGACCTCCTCGGGGCTCCAGCCAAGCTCTGTGCCAATGATCTCTGAGTATTTTCCTACTCGCACGGAATGGCCTTCGGTGTATTTATCCTTGCAGTCTATCGCCGCCGCAAACGCTTTTACTGTGTCCGCATAGGTCATTTTCAAGTCGTCGTAGAGGCGGCGGTTCTCATCCGACCGACGTTCTATCTCGGCAAGAAGTCCACGCTGAGCGATCGCGCTCCCGATGTGACGGCCCATCGCGCAAATTACCTCTTTGTCATAAGCAGAGTAGGGCTCGCTGGTGGCCTTCTCCCCCAAAAAGATCGCACCGACAGTCTCATCCTGGATCACCAAGGGGAGGAAGAGTTCAAGACGGGTAGTACTGAATGTCCGGTCGTAAACCTGGAAGAACGGCAAAACTGCCGCCTGTGACACTTCGATTGGCGCGAGGCCGTTCGTCAGAAACTGGCGTTCATCCTCGTAACAGAGCTCAAGGCTTAGCGGAAAAGAGTCGCCCAGGCCGCGAACCGCCACCATATTGAGTTCGTGCTCGAAACGAGAATATCTGGCTACGCCGCCGCGCATTATCCCGAGGCTACCCAGGATGAGATGCAGCGAGGTTCTGATCGTGTCCTGAAAATTGCTGCGGCTCGCGACCTCATGCCCAAGTTCGGCGAGCGCGCCGAACGTGTGGACCAGTTTACTGCGGCTTTCGGCAGCATCCGTCAGGTTCCCGAACTGAATGTCTTCAATGTTCAACCCTTTGTCGTGAGGCATCAAATCTCGCCGTTCGCTTTGACCGCGACCGGAACCAGCGGGCCAACTTCGATAAATTAGTTTCAAAAGGCCGGTGCGCGGCCCATAATGACGGCATGCCGGCTGACTCCTAGCATATCGAAAAGTTCAGCCGTCGATTCGTTAACTTCCGAGAAAACCACCCTCGCTCCCGCGTTCGTGGCCGAGTCGATAACGCCAAGCAGAATGCTGACCCCGATGCTGTTCACGATCTCGGTTTGTGACAGGTCCAACACCAGTTCAGTATATCCTTCATCCAGTCGCGACCGGCATTCGCGTTCGATACGCTCACCGGTAAGCTTGTTCAAATAGTCAGCTGCAAGAACGACTGCGGTCTTGTCGGCGACCGTTCCGACACGAACGGTTTCTGAATCCATAAATTCCTAATTGTCTTTCCTTGTAATACTTGAGATAAGCAAGAAGCGAAATTAAGTTAAGTTTTTATCACAACCTGTTACAGAAAACAATAGTATTTTCTGCATGGACTCGAAACCAGGCTTTTCTTGCAAGGTTATGCGGGGACTTCGTCGTGGTGAAGGAATTTGGTCATCAGGATCGAGGTACCGTCGTCCGTATGTTCGATCTTTACCTCATCCATCAACTTTTCGATTAGCTTCAGCCCCCAGCCGCGGCGAATGGACCGGTCGGCATCGCCCTCGCCGGGAGGTTCGGCGGGCATCTTGCGGTCGGTGAGCCGAATGCCGCGATTTGAGACATTGATCACGATCCTGTCCTCTTCGATCCTGAACTTCTGCCGAATGCGGCGGTCCGGACTGAGGCTGTGTTCGGACGCGTTGATCGAAGCTTCCAAGAGCGCCGTCTTTATTTGGTTGATGGCCTTGCCGGGAACGTTGTGACGCCGAGCGATATCCTCGAGTGCGTTTGCAGCTATCATCTCACTGTCTTCGTCCATCGGGATCACGACCTCGTACTCTTCCAAAGTTCCGGGCGCCCTCAGCTCGTCGTCGGGCTGCAGAAACCGGCGAAGAAAAGCGACCTGGCCTCTGCTTGACCCGAACGCTCCGCGTTCTCTGAGCAATGCCATCGCCTCGTCGTTGAATCCCTCGGGAGCGATCATCCAGATCTTATAATTCGCAAAGCCGCACATCAGCGCGACCATTTCGAGCCTGTCGCACCAGAAATCGGCTGTTTCCTTCGAAGCCTCGAGTTTCGAGTCGATCTCAGCCGCAACCCATACTATTTCGTCCTCGTCGCTGTAAAGGCCTTCCTGGAAACCGAGGGCGACCGCAGATCGATCCGATCCGGCAAGGCCGCCGATCGGGTCGTACAGATCGGCAGCATTCGCCGTGTAAACGATCTGAGGCAAATGGACCTCTGGCTCGTCCGCTCGCAGGCCGGTCATTATCTCGTCGTCGGGCAGTCCTTTATAATGCTTTGCGAATACGCCGTGGTCCAGCGTGGCCCGGGGCACCTGCTGGAGCGAAAAGTTGGTAAGTAATTCCCGCAATCCCAGGGCAGCAAGCTTGCGGTAGTGGCCGGCCATGATCAGAGGAGCTCGTTTCAGGTAACCTGTTACCGCCTTTCCGAACAGGGCCCCGCGTGATTCGCTTCCAGTCTCCAGCCTCGACCGCATCGTGAAATAGTCGGCTAGGACATGATCCGACGCGTTGGGCTGTATGCGGCCATCAGACAGGCTGACAAACTCTTCGATGTTGAGATGTTCAACGAGATTCGCAAATGGGGCTTCGCCTAGCGCTGTTGTCCTAAGCCACGATCCCAGCGAAAGCTGCTTCGCCCCGGACGAGGTCGATGGATCCAAGAGGCTGACGAGGTTCTTCTGAATATCCCGATCGTCCGCGATGCGGTCCAATACCGCGTCCAATTCTCGCCGGATTCGCCCGCCGAATATCTCGTGCGCATAAACCCTTTGGACGTTCGGAAAACTATCCAGCCCCGTACCGATCTCTTTCGCTGAACGGCAAAGATAGTTGAAAAATCCAAGACGCCGTCCGATCTGGTTCGTGATCAGGTCGCGGCATTCGTCGTTGATCACGACTTCGCTGGCCTTCGCGATCCTCTCGCCAACCGCTGCCGCCTTATCGAACGGCAGAAAGCCGATATTCATCCGCGCCGCTGCCGGAAGGCCGATCTCGAATCGGCGGCGCGTGCCGAGAATATACGGGACGCTTCCAGTCGATGACAGTTCCTTTATACCAGCGACCATTTGTCTGGCCTGGTCAGAATAAGCAGCAGCGTGGCAGTCGTCGATCATCACGCAGCAGCGTACGCCCGCAGCCGAGGCACGCGCCGGGGCGCCCAGACACGCAGCGAGCAATGCTTCGCTATTCTCTGCTTGTTGCGCGTTCAATACGCTGTGAACGGTTCGATCGACCCAATGGCCGTCTGCCGGTGCCGCTATTTCGGAAAGCTCGAGCAGGTCGGGTCGCCAGGCGATGATCGTCGGGTCGCGGCGACGAAATGCCACCGCCTGCACAAGGAATTGATGAACGAACCGGACCGCATTATGGCCGTACGAGCCATTCTCGGGAGACATGACAAAATAGAAAGGGATGAGTGAAACCTGTCGATAGAAAAGATAGTCGTAAGCCTGCCTTAGCAACTCTGACAGGCCCGCGCCCGGCGGCGCCGCAACGACGAGCGGATCGTGCTCTTCCATTCCAAGAGCGAAACTGGTGAGACGTTCGAGTTCAGTGGGCCGGCCCACAAAGTCGGCGGCCGCGCAGTCGGCCATTATTTTGGGGTAGCCCGGCTCGTCCATTTAATTAATGAATGTTGTCATTTACCGATTCGCCCCAGGCGTTGAAGATCTGAACATTGTTCCGACCGTGATTTTTCGCCGCGTACAATGCCACATCTGCCGCAGAGATCAGGTCGCGCGGCGTATCAACCTCGTTAGAACAGCTAGCGATGCCGATACTGACGGTTACGCTTCGCTCGGGAAATTCCGTCCTCTCGATCTTTTTCCTGATCCGCTCTGCTATCTGTGCGGCTTCTTCCGACGAAGTCTGCGGCAGCAGAATGGCAAATTCCTCGCCCCCGTATCGGGCCGCCACATCGGCACCACGTAGCGTCTCCTTCAGGATATCGGCCACCGTCCGTAGCGCAATATCGCCGGCCGGATGGCCGAAATTATCGTTGTAGGCCTTAAAATCGTCAACGTCCAGCATAAGAAGGCTCAGCGAGAAGCGATGCCGTTTCGAACGGGTTATTTCCTCAGCGATCCGTTCTTCAAGATAACGGCGATTGAGCAGACCAGTGAGAGGGTCGGTCACCGATAGCTGTTCATATTCGCCTGCTTTGTCCCTGAGTGCGGTACGATCAACGGCCACAGCGATCTGCGGCGCAATGGCCTGTAGCAGCTCGAGGTCCGTCTTATTGAACGGCCGTCCTCCCGCCTTGTCTGTGAAGTTGAGAACGCCGATCCGTCGTTCGTCGATAATGATCGGATAGCTCAGGAACGACGAGGTTTTGTAGCTCCAATCGGCCGGCGCCGAGTCGATCCCGACACCGCCGATATCGGAAACGACGACCGGATCACCGATCTCGAGTATCTTCCCCGCTACCCTGGTGCCGACTATCGGCTCCGACAAAAGGTTGATCCGCGAACCTATGGCGGCTTTCGCCTGAAGGCTGTTCGATTTTTCGTTTCGAATCAGGATCGAGGCCCGTTCCGCCCCGAGAAGCTCTGCCGAAACCTGGGTAAGGCGAAGCCAAAAGTCCTCGGCGTCGATCCTTCGCAGGTTTTCATTGAATTTGATGACCGCTCTCGCGAGCCAATCGCGCCGGGCCACTTCGTCGCGGAGTCGAAGTATCTCAAGCTGCGAGGCTAACGTTTGTGCAAAACGCGATATTATTTTGCGTTGTTCCGGATCTTCGATACGCGAATTCATCCCGATCGCCGCTCGAACCTCCCCGCCCACCGTTATCGGAAAAAGCGAAAGCGTGCGGTCGGTTTCCACCCCATCCGCATTTTTCCTTTCCCTGAACTCGACCGGAGTTTCACGACGCGCAGCGTCCACGAGTCTTTCATTGTCGGCACCTATACCGATGTTCAGTGCCTTATCAGAGAGTTCCCCGATCGCGACCAGCTTTTCAAGCCTGTCTCCGCGACGTTCAAGCCAAACCAGGGAATCGAGTGTATATCTTTGTCGGAGGTAAGAAAGAACGGCGGAACATGCCTCACGATATTCGAGTTTCATCAGCGAACCGAACAATGAGCGCCATTCGCCCGCAGCCTTTCGGTCGGGCTGTACCTCGTAAGAGACGGCCGTTTCAAGATCGTCCGCCGCCTTTTCGGTCTCTGCCTTGAACTTTTCGATCAGGTTGTTGATCTCGCGTGGATCTGGTTCTGCGATCGGGTCATCAACGTCCGCCGACACCTCGGGCGGCGATACGTCCAGCCGGTCAAGTTCCAGCACCTCGCTGCGATCACGATTTGTAAATTTTTCCAGCCTTTCAACTACACGGTCAATGTTCTGATCGGTTCCGGAAATGAGAACATTTTCAAAGAACTCGGTCGGCCGAAACTGCCGCCACTCGCCGGAGATCGCGTTCTCGGTTGCTGTCCGGTATTGCTCGGCCTTTAAGAATGTTCGCCCCACTATCGCAACGAACTGCGTCCCGCGTTCCCAGACCGGCACGGCTTTGCAGGTAAGGCCCGCGAAGCATTCGTATTCTATGCTCTTGCCTGCTTCGGTTGCTCTATCGAACGCAGCGCCGCAAAACTTTGCGCACTCCGGCCCAAATTCGTTGGACCCGTAGAGGTTGCTGCACATCGAGTTGTTATTTGCGATGTAGGCTTCGTTACACACGGCATCCATCACGACAATAGCAACGCCGTTTTCCTCGGCCAGCCGGTCAAGAAGCTTTTCTTTTTTTGCGGGGGCAACCTTCATCGGGCAAATACATCGATCACAGGCCGGTGTCAGTCAACGGCCGAATACAAACGCACCACCGGCTTTGTTCTACTGCTTTATAGGCTTAATCAGCGGGTGTTTTCAACAAATTCGCGTTAGCGATCGTCTCTAAACGTCAAGATTATCGCACATCTCCCATTGCGTTCTGTAATCCGGATTACATCAAACGCGATTCTGCATCGATTTAATGCGAATCGGTTCTATTATGTTCGATTAAATTGCGCTAACCCTGTCGGCAACCTCGCGCAAGCCACGCTTTTCAGGCAGTTTTGCGAGTGGCACGCCGATTGAAGCTATGCAGATTGAAGCTATAAGGATGTTTCAAGTGAAACTGTTATACATTCAACTTTTTCAAGGAGGAAAATTTCTATGATTAATGATTACGAAACTAAACGACCAATAACTCAGGATGCCGTCTCAGGTACACGAGATACACTCTCAAATGATGACGTCATCTCAACGCTGAACGGCCTTATCGAGACCTGCAAGGACGGCCAAGAGGGCTTTAAGGCAGCCGCGGAAGGTGTCGAGGGTTCTGATATGAAGGCCCTCTTTTATGAATTTTCGCAGCAGAGGTCCCAGTTTTCCGGTGAGCTCCAGACCTTGGTTCAAAGCCTTGGCGGCGATCCCGAGAAATCTGGCAGTATTGCCGGGTCGCTCCATCGTGGATGGATGAACATTAAATCCGCAGTTAGCGGACAGGATGAAGCAGCGATACTGAACGAATGCGAGCGCGGCGAGGATTCTGCAAAGAGCGCATACAAGGACGCTCTGGAGAATGTTCTCCCGACACATGTTCTCGAAACCGTGCAGACCCAATATACCTCGATTCAGTCGGCCCATGACCGGATCAAGGCGCTTCGTGATAACGCGAATAGGGCCTCTTCAAGTTCG
>JBGSYT010000055.1:0-4523 GCA_041750855.1 Pyrinomonadaceae bacterium
GCCTAACGCGAAAAAAATATGCGACGGCATGTGTTGGGCATGTGAAGCTCCGCGAGCAATTGTGCCATAAACGCGAGCGGCCCGAAGACCCAACGGTGCATGCACGGGATCGTCATACGCATGGATGAGGTAATGGAGAGCCCCGGGATGCTTTGGATTTTTTTCGTAGATCTCTTCGGCGACGGCGGCAGCGCGCATATAGTTTTCCGTGTTTCTCGTCGTGCCGGTCAAACCCAGAAGAGAAAGAGCATAAATAGCACGGGCTTCAAGATCATCAGGAAACTGTTTTGCGATAGCCTCCATCGCTTTCGAATATGCTGCCGCGACCTCGGCTTGCGTGCCTTCGGCATAAAGCCGTTCGACCGCGTCAAAATACATTTTCTCTCTCTCAGTTGGAGCTTTAGAACGACGTTCCGCGGGTGTTGGTGCAAGTTTGCCGAGCGCCGCCAGCGCTGAACGGCGATCCTGCTCGCCCCATATCCGATGATCGTGCGTCATCGCCTCGCCCCAGTAGGCCATCGAGAATTCCGGAGCAAGGCGTGACGCCTCTTGAAATGACCGTCGAGCTCGACCGTATTCGAAGCTGTGCAGAAGCAGCATTCCCTCGATGAAATGCTTCTGCGCGATTCCCGGCCCTGATGTCGGAAACTCGATCGTCCCCAGGTCTATCGGCCCGCTTGCGCGTCCGGACTCGGGTCCATGATGTTGACCCGCGGCCGTCAAAACCATCAAAAAGCAGGACAGTATACCCAGCAGAAAAATCCTCTGATCTGACCTCATAATTTTTCTCGTTCGAAAGGTTGCACCAATCATAATATGAGAGCCTATTTCAAGAAAATGATCGAAGCTACTCTTCTAAACATTCTGGTAAGCGATCCAGTCTTTCAGGACTCTCGCCATCTCAGCGAACACATCTTCATCGGACGTTCGCATTTTCTTTAACACTTTGTAACTGTGATTTGCGGTATCGATCTTGTGCAGGGTTGAGTTCTTTCCAAGGTTTGCGATCGTCGGTTCAAGAAGTTGGAGTGTGGCAAGCTCGTCACGGGTTCCTGAAAAAAACAGCATCGGGATCTTTATACCTGCGAGATGTTCAGCGCGCTTTGTGTCCGGACGGCCCGGAAGATGCAGCGGGAAAGAAAAAAGTACAAGACCCTCCACTTCCTCGAGCGGCTCTTCGCTTTGGGCGGTGGTTGTCATCCGGCCGCCAAACGAATGGCCGCCCGCCAGCAGGAGCAATGCGGGAGCCACCCGATGGGCGGATTTAACCGCCGACCTTATTGTTGCCACGCACGTCTCGGTCGAATTCCGCCCACCGCCTTTTTCAGAATAAGGAAAGTTGTACCGAAACGTCGCGATCCCGCGCTCAGCAAGTGCATCCGCTATGCTCTGCATCGTCGCGTGGCGCATGTTAGTGCTCGCACCGTGCCCAAGCACGAGCAAATGTGTTGCCGCCGCCGGCTTCAACAAAATGGCCGAGACTTCGCCCGTATCGAGCGTGGCGCGGAATTTAAGTTCCCTTTCCAATCTATTTGAGGTTGGCTTCGAGCGTGATCTCGGCACCGGCGAGCACGCGCGAGACCGGGCACTTTTCCTTTGCCGTCTTCGCTATTTCCTGGAACTCAGCGTCGGCAAGATTCGGCACGGTTGCCTCCATGATCAGGTCGATCTTAGGAATCGAAAAACCTTCGCCTTCTTTCTCGAGATGCACTACAGCTTTGGTTTCGATGCTCGTCGCCTCGTATCCCGAACGGCCGAGAAAGCCCGAAAACGCCATCGTAAAACAGCCCGCATGCGCCGCCGCGATCAACTCTTCCGGGTTCGTCGGCTTTGTGTCATCGCCGAATCGCGAGTTAAACGAATACGGCCCCTCAAAGGCTCCGCTCCCAAGCCGGATGTTGCCCTTGCCCTCTTTGATGCTGCCTTCCCATTTTGCTTCTGATGTTCTTTTTATACTCATATTTTTTTGATTCAAACTTTGAAACTCTTCTGCAACCCCTGCCAAACCTCGGAATATTCATGCTGCAACTGCGAGGTCTCCATGGCGAACTTCGTCGGGCGGATAATGTAGCGCGACTCGAACATAAAGGCCAGCGTTCCCGAGAGTTTCTGCGGTTTAAGCTCGGCATTCGATGCTTTTTCAAACGCTTCGAGGTCCGGGCCGTGGGCGGACATCTGATTATGGAGCGAGCCTCCTCCTGGCACAAACCCCTCTTCCTTGGCATCGTACTGGCCGTAGATAAGCCCCATGTATTCCGACATATAGTTGCGGTGGTACCACGGCGGGCGAAACGTCTCTTCGGCAACAAGCCAGCGGTCCGGGAATATTACGAAATCGCAATTCGCGACACCCGCCTCGCCCGATGGGGAGGTCAGGACCGTGAAAATGGACGGATCAGGATGATCGAACGAGATCGAACCGATGGTGTTAAATCGCCGAAGGTCGTATCGGTACGGTGCGTAGTTGCCATGCCAAGCGACGACATCAAGCGGCGAATGCCCTACACGGCATGACCAAAGATTGCCTCCAAATTTTGCAACCTGTTCAAGGTCGCCTTCGCGGTCCTCATGCCACGCAACGGGCGATTCAAAATCACGCGGATTCGCCAAACCGTTGGCACCGATCGGTCCAAGGTCGGGTAGCTTAAAGTGCGCGCCGTAATTCTCGCAAATGTAGCCGCGCGCGACCGTTTTGTTCGCGTCGCCAGGTTCGCCAATCTCGTTCGAAGCGCCTTCGGCGGCCGGTTCAACGCGAAACTTCAACCCTCGCGGTATGACCGCGATCGAGCCAGGCCCAACCTGCATCAAACCAAGCTCGGTCAGGATTCCGAGCCGCCCCATTTCAGGAACGATCATCATCTCGCCGTCGGCATTATAAAAATAGCGGTCGCCCATGCCTTTGTTGCATGTATAGATGTGAATAGCGATACCGGCCTGAGAAAAATGGTCGCCGTTACCGGCAATCGTCGTGATTCCTTCAATGAAGTCTGTCGGCTCCTCGGGTATCGGCAGCGGGTCCCAGCGAAGCTGATTTGGCGTGGTTTCGATCTCATCGAAACGGCTCTGCCATCCGCGATTGTCGACACGCTCGAACGGCTGGTGCATCACGCTTGGCCGAATGCGATAGGTCCACGTTCTCTTATTATGAACTCGCGGAACGGTGAATGCCGTCCCGGAGAGCTGTTCGGCATACAATCCAAGAGGAGCTTTTTGCGGCGAATTTCGCCCGACCGGCAGGGCTCCCTCGGCCGCCTCGGTCGCAAATTCATTGCCGAATCCGGTTTGGTATTTCAGATCCATATGAGAAGAATTTTGCCACGAAACGCACGAAGAACACGAATCACAGTCTATCATTCGAGAGATCCGCAAAGCGGCATTCAGTCTCGACGCATTTCGCAGATATCTATACCGGGGCCAAACCCGTCAGGTTTATGATGGGTCAGGCGAAATCCCAGCTTCTCGTAAAACCCTTGTGTGTGCTGCGACGTGCTTATAACCAGCGGTAGATCGCCGAGTTTTTCGCGCGCCTTAAGGATACGGAATTCTGTCAATTCTCTTCCCAGCCCTTTCCCTAGAAAGTCCGCATGGACCATGCCCCAACACAAGGAGACGGTATTGTCATCACCGTTGGCCGCAATACCGCCGGCCCCGATAACTTCGCCGTCGACGTCACACACAAAATAATGCTCCGAATAATTTTTGAGAAAGTCCCTTAATCCATGTTCTTCACCTGGGCCGAAATATTCGCCCTTCATTGTATACTCGCCGACCACATTTCACTGAGAGACCCTTCTACAATTGGTGAAAGGAGTCAAAACAATGGGAAAGAAAAATAACGTTAATCCGGATCACTACAAAGAAGAGGGACGAGAGCGTCCCGGCCAGGACATCAATCAGGAAATAAATAAACAGAAATTCGCACAGTCGCAAAACGAAGAGCGGATCGGCCAGGCTGCGGGACACTCAAAGTTCATACCCGAAAGCGGGCAATCTGTAACGGAAACGCCCGAAAAGGACCTTACACAGGATACCGGCCAAACGATCGAATCGGCCAATACTTCGAGCAACAAATAACGCACAACAAGGGGGAAATTTATGAGCAACCAGCAATCGAACAAGCGCGGAAAACAATCCACCGCTCAAAAAAAAGATTCATCCAGGCATGATTTCGCACCTATACCAGCGACGAGTAAGGTCAGCGGAGCATCCGGCGGTAACCAACCGAGCGGCCGAACGATAACCGAAGTCACGGACCACTACACCGAAGAGGAAATGCGGGATCGAGCGTCAGAAGTAAAGAAACCGGACAGGCTGACGTCAACTGACGAGGAATGAGTCTCGGTTCACCACTTCGAGAGTTTGTCATTGCTCTTGACTCGACAAGGTGACCGATTCCCTTTTATGGGAAGATACCAAGCTCTGAGTAAGAGACTGCGATCTTGTCGATGGCGCTGACAAAGGCGGCGGTTCTAAGGTCGTCGACAGCCTCCTTTTGCTTCCAAACATCGCGGATCTGGTGATAA
>JBGSYT010000056.1:0-14372 GCA_041750855.1 Pyrinomonadaceae bacterium
TGATCTCTTTGACCTGGACGTTGACCTGTTTCTTTTTCGCCTCACGCTGGCGTTTCTTCTGTTCGTAAAGAAACTTACCGTAGTCAATGATCTTGCATACCGGCGGCTTTGCCATCGGTGAGATCTCTACAAGGTCCAGGCCCATGTCCCGGGCTTTCTGGATCGCGTCGCGAGTGTCCATTATCCCAAAGGCCTCGCCGTCGTCCGTAACCACCCGCACGGATGGCACCCTTATCCTCTCGTTCGTTCTGTGCAGCGGCTCGCGCTGTCTCGGACGAAAATTTCTTCCACCAAATCTTCTAGCGATACTTACCTCCTTAAGTCATTCACAGTGACCGCAGCAGCTTTTGCTGTGTGATCATTTCCTTAAATTCCTCAAGCGACATTGCGCCAATGTCGCCTTCTCTCCGTTCGCGGACCGCGACCGTATTTTCTTCCAACTCTTTGTCGCCCAGCACCAGCATGTACGGTACCTTTTGAAGCTGGGCATCACGTATTTTTGCCCCGATCTTATCAGATTTCGTATTCGCTTCAACCCTAAACCCTGCATCTTTCAGGTCTCGGGCTATTTGCTCTGCATACTCATTGATCCGGTCCGTGATAGGCAACACCGCTACCTGCACAGGAGCCAGCCACAACGGAAACGCGCCGCCGTAATGCTCTATCAATACACCAAAGAACCTTTCAATGGAACCAAAAAGTGCACGATGGATCATGAAAGGACGATGTTTTTGATTGTCCTCGCCTGTATATTCAAGCTCGAACCGTTCCGGAAGATTGAAATCCAACTGGATCGTACCCAACTGCCAAACCCGGCCTATTGCGTCTTCGATCTTGATATCGATCTTTGGGCCGTAAAACGCGGCCTCGCCCTCGATCCTCTCGTAATCGATATTCCTTTCGCGAAGGGCGCTGGCAAGCTGTTCTTCCGCTGCTGTCCAGTCCTCGTCCGCACCGAGATACCCCTTGTTCTCAGCTTCGCCCCGCACGGAAAGCTCGAATCTTACCTTTTCAAAACCATAGGTCTCGAAGACCTTGATTGCGAGGTCGAGACAATCCGCGACCTCAGTGTGAATCTGGTCCTGCCGGACGAAAAGATGAGCGTCATCCACGGAAAATCCGCGAACACGCATCAAGCCGTGCAGCGTGCCCGAAAGCTCAGCCCGGTAAACCGTCCCCATTTCCGAATAACGCTGGGGCAGATCGCGATAGGATCGCGGCGAAGATTTGTAGATGCCGATGTGGAATGGGCAGTTCATCGGCTTCAAACGGTATTCTTCATCCTCGATGCTCGTCGGAGCGTACATCGAATCGGCGTAATTCCCCTCGTGGCCGCTAGTGAACCAAAGTTGGCGTTTCGCGATGTGGGGAGTAAACACGAAGCTGTATCCGCGCCGCTCTAGCTCCTCGCGGAGGAGACGCTCCATTTCGTTGCGGATGATGCCGCCCTTTGGATGCCAAAGGATCAGCCCCTGGCCATAGTCGTCATCGATAGAGAACAGGTCGAGCTGCCGCCCGAGCTTGCGATGGTCGCGTTTTTCTGCCTCTTCACGCTGCTTTACCCATACGTCCAATTCTTCCTGTGTCGCAAAGGCAGTGCCGTAAATACGCTGCATTTGCGGGCGTTCTGCATCGCCCTTCCAGTAAGCACCAGACAGGGCCAGGAGCTTAAAGGCTTTCAGCTTTCCCGTATGCGGCACGTGCGGCCCAAGACAGAAATCGATGAACGGGGAGTTGTCGATGTAGTAAACGCTTGCGGTCCCTTGAACCTTTTCGTCTATCAATTCACATTTCAACGGCTCATCGCGTTCTTTGAAAAGGTCAAGGATCTTCGCTTTTTCGACCTCTTCACGCCGATACGGAAGATTCTGCTTCGCTATCGACTTCATCTTCTTTTCGATGACAGGCAGATCTTCCTCGGTCAAATTTCGCGGAGCGATAAGATCGTAATAAAAGCCGTATCGCGGATCGTCCATCAAAGCCGGGCCAACCCCGAGCTGTGTTCCCGGGAATAGGTCGAGCACAGCCGCGGCAAGAAGATGGGCTGTTGAGTGACGGAGCAGCTCCAGACCGCCGGGCGTCCGCGCCGTGATCGGCTCGATCGAGATCAATTCATCTGAGATCGTCAGATCCCTGCTGAGGTCAACCTCCTGGCCATTGACCTTTGCTGCCAGAGCTTCCTTGAGCGCATCGCGGTCAAACGCCTTTATCGCCTCAGCCACCGTTAACGGCGCTGGGATCGAACGTTCATCAGATCCAAATTTTACGTTCAGTTGGCTCATAGCTAGCAAAAAGTGAATAGTAAATCGTAGATAGCACAGCTATTTACACACCGGTCCCATCTGAAACAGGACCGTTCGAACGAACTATATCGCCCTTATCGATTTACCTTTTGCGATTCACGATTTACTCGTGTCACTACTACTTAAATAGATCAGATCCGATAAGAGCGACTTTGCCTTGTTTTGAGTTCCGCCTTTAGGCGGCCTGCTAAAGCAGGTACTCAAAGCCTTTCCCGCCGTTAGAAGCGGGTCGTAGTAGTTGTTAAAACAGCAAAGTACTTCGTGAGCATCTTATCGAAAAATTGCAGCGGCCCAACTAGTCGGTCGGCCGCATCTTCTACAAACGATAAATGTTATATTGTGTCGCCGTAAATATCAAGCCCGAGGCGGGTAAACGTTACACCTTTAGCGAAGCGCCGCCGGAGGCGAAGGAGGCCCCGTGCGCCCGAAGGGCCGGGTTATAATGAGACTTTAGGATCGCTTGCAGTACATCAAGTTGACGGGGTTCCCCTTCAAGCACTCTTTTCGGCGAGCAGAGCCTGAGTAGCTCCTACCCACGCCCATGCGGCATCTTCTTCCTCCGGATCGAAGAATCGTACCTCGGTCGAGAAAAGGGGCGAGAGCAGCTCGATCAGGTTCCTCATCCAGGGTTTTGCACCGATCACAGCGTATCTCTCCACTTTAGACACGGCCTTGTATTTCATCTTGACGAGTTCGTCGTCAAGCAACGCCGTGAGGTCGAAGCCACTGAAATTCTTTAGGCGAGCAAGGACGTTTACCTTCTCATGTTTCTTAAGGACCGGCATAAATGCGTCGATCGCATTCTTGATGTCCTTCTCCCGGAGCCGGCCGTTCACCTCATAAGCAAAAACGTTATCGCTGGTAGTTTGCAGAAAATGGACTGACGGCTGCGGTACTTCCGGTTTCGGCAGCGGTGCGGGAGCTTCCGAAGACCATGCGAATGCCTTGTTTCGATCTTCAAGGCCGAAAACGCGGACATCGATCGACGAAAAAACAAGACCCTCGACTCGAGCGAGAGCACCGATCCAGCCTTTGTCCGTTACGACGGCAACACGGTAATACTTATGCAGGTTGCCGAACTGGCTCAGCGAAGTCACAAAGTCCTTCACGAGGCCCTCAAACGTTAGGTTCATCGACGGGTCGATCTCGCCAAAGAACGAGATGCGCTCGTTTTCCTTTAACCTTTCGTTCGTGAGGTTATAGGCCTTTTCGATATCGTCGGCAGTTACGCTGCCGGAGATCTTCATCGCGATCAAGTGTTTCGGTGATTCAAGAATTTCGATCATAGTTTTTCCCCTAAATAACAAGTTCCAATAACAGGTATTACGACCTGGACTGATAGAAAGTTCAGAAAAACAAAAGCGCGCCGGTACGCTGTAGGCACCGTACGCGCTTGCATCAAGAAACGGTCTACTTCATTGAATGCAGCCCGAACATATTTCCGTCCGGATTACTGCATAGCGCGATGAATCCGTACGGCCCGATCGACATCTTAGACTTGAACACACTGCCTCCGGCACCGGCAACACGGCCCTCTTCGACCGAGCAATCTTCACAATTGAAATAGACCAGCGTGCTATTGCCGCCGCTCGGCATACCGTCCATCTGGCACAACGCGCCCGACGCGCCCGTTCGGGTCATCGTGTTGTCACCCATTGCAAAGGCCACCATCTTTAACGGATCTTCGGTCGGACTTGGCAATTCGCTCATCGAGATGGCAAGCACCGTCTCATAAAACGACTGCGCCTTCGCAATGTCCTGAACATAGATCTCGAACCAACCAACCGGATTAACTCCCTGCATAGTTTAATAGCTCCTTATAATGAATTTATGTCGAGCGGTATTATATGCGCGGTTTGCCGAAGTTTAAAATAAAAATGGTAGGCACTAGCAGAGTTGAACTGCTGACCCCTACCGTGTCAAGGTAGTGCTCTACCACTGAGCTAAGTGCCTAAAGACCAAGATTGCCTAACGAAAAGAGAACCCTAAGAATGCCAAACACGTTGAAACGTGTCAAGTCATAGGATTCATCGACGATTTGTGCGATAACAATCAGTCAGAGATACCAGTCGTATCCGCCTCCGGTGACCAGCCCCCGATTATTACTCCAGCTGGAATTTGCTCGTCTATTTAGGTCAAACGAATGCGGCCGGCTTCAGGCTAAGGATCGATTAGGTGTTTTTCTGTTGGGGAAGTATCTCCGTTGGCTGATCACAATCTACGCCACGCAGCACCGTGCCATCATCGAGGCAAAATCCCATTTCGGGATCGGAGTAGAGTCGTCCACATTGAGGACAGGCCCTGACAATAGGTACCGTCGGTAAGGTGCGGACACCATAATATGGTCTGTCGATGAAATTGCGCACTTCATCAATGAATCGTGTCCATTCCGCCTCGTGCTCCATCAAGAGGTGGTTTCGACTATTTATCTGCAAAAACTTGGCACCGCGGATATTCGCTGCCAAACGGCGTCCTTCATCAAAAGGGACGACCGAATCACCAATGGAATGTGCGACTAGTACCGGAACCTCCAGGTATGGTAATTGGCCCGCAACGTCAAATTCACCAATCGCCTCGAATATACGCGCAGCACTTTCAGGCGAAACTGACTCACGTTGCATCTCATTGAATGATTCCGCATCTTCGGGGGTTGAGTCCGGTATACATAGGCTCGACCAAAGCTGGCGGATGGCCGGATTCCTACTGCCCCAACCCTGGCGGATGAGCGCGAGCTGAGCCAATCGCTTTTCCAATGCCTTTTTGTCAATGGCGGCCTTTTTCCAGCCTGTGGCAAATGAACCGAGTAAGATCATATGCGACACTTTCTCCGGATGCTTTACGGCATATGCAATTGCGACTGGCCCACCCTGTGAAACACCAAAAAGTGGAAACCGCGATACACTGAGAGTGTCCACGACGATTTCGAGGTCACGAACGAATGCGTCCAAAGAAAGGTCCTCAACCTTTCTATCAGAAAGGCCTGAACCTCGCTGATCATAACGGATCAGCATATGATCGCGAGAAAATTCTTTG
The DNA here is from genome assembly GCA_041750855.1 of Pyrinomonadaceae bacterium. Classification (GTDB taxonomy): domain Bacteria; phylum Acidobacteriota; class Blastocatellia; order Pyrinomonadales; family Pyrinomonadaceae; genus OLB17. The sequence goes on from JBGSYT010000056.1 coordinate 5,337, forward strand.
ATAAATGGCTGCCAGATCGAGGAACGCCAATCGTAATCCAGGTGACTCACCCAATTCGCGGCTTTAACAAACGGAGGGCCTTTACCTGCACATGAATATGCAATGTTCACATTGTCAGCGGATGTGCAAAACTTGATCTCTGGTTCCATAAACAGGATGAAAACTTCACGCAACACCGCTGCAAAACCGGTGCATTGCTATTGCGACGAGTTTCGTCGTACGGTTGTCTGCGTCGAATTTCGGATTCACCTCGGAAAATTCGATGATCCGGGTATTCGCGAGCGAAGCGGCGTATTTAACAAGCTGGATGAATTCACCCGCTCGTAAGCCTAAAGGCGACGGTGCGGAAGTGCCAGGGGCATCGGCAGACCGGACCGCGTCAAGATCAAACCCGAAAAAGGTGTTAAGGGACGAGCTGAGGCTGATGAACTTCAGCCGGATGCTTTCCTTTAGCTCAAGGTCTGCCTCTGTACGGGAACGAAGTATCTCCAAACTTATGCGGTTCACGCCAAGCGAACGAATATACTCGTAATAGACGGGCGAGCAAAAATGGCTTTGAAACCCGACCTCGTAGAAGTAGGACGGCTGCAGGAGTTTTTCGTCGAGCAGTTGGCGATATGGAGTTCCGCTGTTTCGTTCATCGGCCAAGCGAACGTCAAGCTGGGCATCCACATTCACCGCGATCCAGTTTTCCGGACCGAAAACCTCGGCGATCGCACGGCCGTCCGGATAGGAAATGTCGTTGCCGCCGCCAAGAACTATCAGCCGCTTTCCGTCGGCGAGGATCTGTTTGACAACTTCGAAATGCCTTTCGTGGATCTCCTCAAGGCTTCCGCCGGTCTTTATGTCGCCAGCGTCGAATATCTGCTTTCGAATATTAAACGTGGTCAGCTTGTAAAACTGTTCTCGGATCGCGCTCGGAGCCAAAGCCGCGCCGGGCCGGCCGTTGTTTCGCCGCACACCTTCGTCCTGCGGGCAGCCGATGATCACTATCTCTGCGGCATCGTAATCTAATTCTTCGATCCTGACGAACTCGCCGAGACGCGGGTCGTTCTTGTCTCCACTCCGGAGAAACATCTCGGGCGCCGGTCGGTCCAAATTGCCAAAAAATGTGTTCATTGATTGAACTAAGTATTTTCCGATTTAGTAGCGAAGTCAATCCAATGCTGATAGGGACGGTCCAGGTTATCTTCAAAGCATGCGTATTGATAGCGAACTTGTGGTAAATTGTTGCCATCCGGGAAAAGCCGTCTGACCGGCTCACCGTTCTTCGCCGCTTGGCGACTTGAACCTCGGTTCGGGGCATTTGGCGAACAACGTATACTGCACACTTTGAAACATCCGGGAGGATTTCTCGACCATGGCCGCGATAAAGCGTTTCGCCTTGACGATCATTGTTCTTCTCTTTCTTTGCCCGCTTGTTGATGGCCAGGTTGACGAGATGTGCAGCGAGTTTGGGTTTATTGCGACGCTTGATGGCCCGAGGCTTAGCGCTCCCTTCGTTTTTGGGCGGATCAATATCAAGGCAAACGAGCAAAGAGCGAAGTTTCCCAAGGTTACCATCACTTACCAGAATCGCGGCAGTTCGCCGGAAAGGTTGACCGTCGGTGAAACGGGCAACTATTGCTTCAAGGTGACGAGCGGAGCCGGCGGCTTTCTTGTCGTTGAGGTTGACGGCGTTGAAATGGCCCGCCGCCAGATCGCCACACTTGCTCCTGCGCAGCAGCGGGAGGATTTTGAGGTCTTTATAGACCGCGACAAACCTCTCGCCGCACCGGGCGTGGTCTCGTCCAAATATGATCGCCCGCCGAACAGCAAGACCGTCGAGCTTTACAAACGGGCCGTTGAAGCCGAAGAGAAGAAGGACGTAAACGGCTCGATAAAGCTCTTGAAGGAAATTGTCGCGATCGACCCAGAGGATTTCGTTGCCTGGGGCCTGTTGGCGAATAAGCTGCTCGCGAAGAACGAATTTGCCGAGGCCGAGGCCGCACTCCGCAAAGCGATAACCTTGAGAGCGGATTTTGTTCCCGCATGGATAACCGCCGGCCGCGTCAGGACCGCACAAAAGCAATATGAGGCGGCGATCCCTATCTTTCAGCACGCCGCCGAGCTCGACCCCGAAAACGCCCGCGTCTTTCAGCTTCTGGGCGAAAGCTATCTGTTGACCAAAAAGGGAAGTCTCGGCGCTGAAGCGCTCAACCGGGCCATCACGCTCGACCCCAACGGCATGGCCGAGCTCCACCTGCAGCTTGCTCACCTTTACCAACTCGCGAAAGCGAACAAATTGGCCGCGGACGAATATCGCAAATTCCTCGAAAAGCGTCCGGATCACCCCGACCGTAAGAAGTTTGAGAAGTACATCGCCGAACACCTTCAGAAATAGGCCATTTCGTTCCACATTACGGCTTGAAATGTGGAACGGGATAAGTCTCATAATATCAACAGTTGACCCACATTTGCCGTTCCACTTATTTTCCAGGCTCACCATTTAAATGGAACGCAAACCTCCAGCGGTATGAAGATATCGATGCGCGGTGGTCTTGGCGACGCCGAGTCGATCGGCGATCGCGGCCGTGCTAAGCCCCTGTGCGGCGAGGGTTTTCGCTTGGGCGACGGCCTCACGGTCGAGCCTTGGGCGCCGTTTTTTCGGTACCGGCCGATATTTCTCCTCGAGATGGTCGCTTTCGTCATCACATCCGAGGAACGAAAAGCCGAAGAAATTTCTTGCCCTGACGCAGCCCAGTCCGGGCCTGGTCTCGTTGGCGAGGTCGAATTTGCCGAGCCGATAGACCAGTACGTTGTCGTCGCCGTTCTCGATGCGGCCGGAACGTGATTTCAGGTGTTTGATGTACCGCAGGTCGGGTGCGAGCGCGCTGCTGCCGAGGGCGAACATCGAATCGGCGACCTTTGCGAGATCGACCGAACCTTGCAGGTCGCATTCGGTCAAAGGCAGGTGGGGATTGCGTTTCGGCGTGTGGGCGACGGCCAGGATCGACATGAACCGGTCCTTTTTCAATTGCTGCAGACGGTTCATCAGCCGAAAAGCGATGCTCGCGTTCGCGGTCGAGCTGCGGCTCAGAAACGTCAGGTTGTCGCAGATCAGAACTTCGGCGCGGTGCTCGTTCAATTTGTTTTCGATATCCGCAAAGAGCATATCGGTAAAATCCTCGTAGCCGTCGATGAGCCGCCCGTCCCAGTAAAGCTCGGCACGCAGCAGGTTCGGCGAAAAACCATACGGATTCTCGACCCTCAGCCCATCCTCGCTCTCGGTCGAATATCGCCGTGTGAACTGCTGCAACGTCAACTCAAAATCGATGTACAAGACACGCTGCGGCGGCAAAACGAGATTCGGCGGCGTGTCGAAAGGGGCGATGGGAATGCCGCGTGCGAGCGATTCGGCGATATGGACGGCCAGAGCGCTTTTACCGATGCCGGGCGAAGAATAAAGGACCGCAAGCTCTTCTGCAAGCCAGAGCGGGCCAAACAGTTGTTTCATCGGCTCCCATCTGGAACCCATGTCGATGCAGGCCTCGGCCGGCCTTACATAGAGCATTTCGGGTTGGGGAGAAAAGTCTTTCGGATATTTCTTTCTCGCCTCGGCCTCACGCTTTTCACGCTCCTTTTTCCGAGGGTCCCAACCGATGGCCGATGTATAATCCTGGTCCCCATCCTCAAATATCGACTTATCTTTACTCATCCGTTCGGGACGACTCCGATGTAAAACAGGCAGGCCAGACATCGTCCGTGCGTTATATTATAAGAAACGAAGCGTTTCGTCAAGACAAATATGTGGCATTTGTGCAACACGAAACGGCGGCTCGTCCCCATGTCCCGGTGACGGGGGGAAGTCGAGAGAGTCCGCTTGCCCGTTCCGGTGTTGACACAAGAAAAAACAGGTATATCATTGCAGAACCAATCGTTATCGCCCGAAAAACCAAATTGCGGAGGCTTCCCAATGGACGACGTTACCCCCAGACGCATCGAGCCGAACGACTTTAGCCCAGTATTGTGGCTGCAGGGTACTTTTGGATTTCTGGCCGGCGAGCTTAAGTGACTCTACTTTTAATCGGCAGTCCTGCCGCAGGTGCAACCGCCATAGCTCCGAACCGGATAAGAACGATGGGAAAATACGATGGTCTTAAAGTTCTAAGAAAAACGAAGGCTCGTCGCGATCATTCCTGCTCTTCGTGTGCTGGGAGCATCAGGCCGGGCGAAGACTATTATCGTGAGCAAAGCAGTGACCGGTTCCTGCAAATCCTCAAAGCAAAGAAATTTTGCGTCGAATGTCATAAGCCAAGAGCAGGGGAAACGGCCCGATGAAATACTGGAGCGATCTTTTTACATTGGAAACCTATGAGGCCTTCGGTAGGTCGGATAGGACGATTTCAGGCTTTCGCCAAACACAACAGGCAATGGCCGAAAGAGTCGGACCGGGTGACAAGTTTATCTGTTATGTCGTAAAGCTTTCCAGATGGGTTGGACTTCTAGAGGTTGTGAGCGGTCCTTTCATTGATGAAACTCCAATTTTCCTTTCAGAGGACGATCCATTTATTGTGCGATTCAGAGTCGAGCCGGTGGTCTGGCTTCCACTTGATCACACGATTCCCATTCGGGAAGATCACGTCTTTTCGAATCTAAGTTTCACGCGTGATGTGGGACCGCGTGGCTACTGGCAGGGTTCAATCCGACGTAGCCTTATTCACATCAATGATGACGATGGTAAGTTCTTGGAGAACCTTTTGAGGGTCGCTAAATCTTCGCCTACAGTCTACCCCGTCGAAGAAGAACAGTACGCGAAAGCTATTAAGCGGCGGATTCACTTGTCCGATCGTTCGGTGACCGTAAGCGTCCCTGATGATGATTTGCCCGTGACGGAAGTAGAATCTTCTGTCGACGAGTCGCCGCCCCAAATAACCGAACGCGAATCAATACGTGTGCAGGCTTCATTATGCAAGATAGGTGAAGCGATGGGATTCAAGATTTGGCTGCCGTTAGCGGACAGGACCCGCGTGGCTGAACACTGGAAGCCCGAGTCCGGGTGTTTGCTGGACCGTCTTCCTCTGAATTATGACGAAACGACTTTGGATACTATCAAGCGAATCGATGTACTTTGGCTGAAGGGTCGCGCGATTCGGAGAGCTTTCGAGGTTGAACATTCGACTGCGATTTATTCGGGACTTCTGCGAATGGCGGACCTTTGTGCGCTACTCCCGAACATCAATGTTCCCCTCCACATCGTCGCGCCTGAAGCAAGGAGAGAGAAAGTATTTCAAGAGATCACCCGTCCAGTATTCTCACTCCTAGAGAATGCTCCACTGTTTGAACGTTGCACCTACTTATCCTACGTAAGTGTCGACGAACTTTGCCATCTTGATTTCCTGCCATACACGACCGATGGCGTACTGGATGAGTTCGCGGAATTTGCAGAATAAACTTATTGCCTGTGTACCTGGGAAGTAGTCGTGAGGCGGGTCATGCCAGGGTCGGTGTCGTCGCGTGTGTCGGCTTTGCGTGGCGAAGCGTTCCCCGAAGGGCAAATAGCCCCGCTGTTTACGGCGTGGGCAGGATGGAGAAATAGTTGATAGAAGGTTTTAACGTCCTTATACTTGACGCAAATTCGAAGGACGTTGAAACGCCCTGCGAGGTCATTTTGAAAACCTAACCCACGTGCTGAAGCACGTGGCTATGTGCCGCTTCGCGGGTTGAATTGCAGAGCCATCGCGTGCTGAATTACGTGGCTATGTGCCGCGAAGTGCGGAAGGGCCGCCTGAAGGCGGGACTCAGAACGCTGAACTCGGTCATTCGTCGTCGCTGAAGGTGCGGCTGATCGTGCCGGTTTCGGGGCGGTGGCGTTAGTCGGCTTTGGTTGTCGAAGCGCTCCCGAAGGGCAAATAGCCACGCCGTTTACGGCGTGGGTAGTGTGGAGAAATAGTTGATAGGGCGTTTTAGCGTCCTTTAGGTGAGGCACATCGGAAGGACGTTAAAACGCCCTTCGCGGCCATTTTGAAAACCTGTCCCACGTACTGGAGCACGTGGCTATTTGCCGCGAAACGCGGTAATGAGTGGTTGAGCTGCGGGTCGGAGGCGGAGCCTCGAACGATCGTAGAAAGACAAGGGCGAAGCAGAGCTACACCGCACATCGAGCGGCAAGCCGCGGCCAATCCTACCGGACCGGGACGGCGGCGGTCCGGGCGTTGTAGAAGGCGATGAAATCTTTTGTTGTGTCGGTGTTTTCGCCTACGAAAAGCAGTGCACCGGCCTCGGCGAGTTTACTGGTATCGAAGATGACCCCGTAGCCGTTCTTTTTGCCGTATTCGGTGATCGCGTTGCCGATGTCCAGCCTGATCGGCCCTAACAGCGTCTCGCGGCGTTTGTTTACGTCGGCTTCGAGATTGGCCTTGTTGTATTCGATGGTGCGTTGGAGCCGCTCGCCCTCCTCTTTTTTGGCCTGCAAGGCCGCCTGATTTGCCGCGGTGACGGTCGTAGTTTGAAGCTCGGAAGAGATCGCCGCCAGCTTTGCGCTGTCGTCCTGAAGCTTCTTTATCGCGGCCGCGAACTCGGTGTTTATCTGCTTTTCGGCGGCAGTTAGCCGCGTGATCCCAGCCTTTTCATCGTAAAAGGCCGGGGTGTTGATCAAGCCGCTTTTGAGTGGAGCAGTTTGGGCGAGGGCGGGAACGGAAAGGACGATCAACGATACCAATAAAACGATGGACGAACGCAGCTTTGACATAAGGGAACTCCTGATCTTGGGGTATTTTCTACGTCTTTGAGGGACGAATGCGGAAAACCGTTGCTTTGGGGACGGTGTAAAATTACGTTAACGATGGTCAAACCGCCGCCTGAAGGCGGGACTCAGAACGGGGAACCTGTTTAGTCGTCGTCCTTCGGTTTGGATGATCAGCCGCGGGCGACCCACCATTTGGCGAGCGGCGGCAGTAAGAGCGTCTGCGCGATGGCGGCGGGAATGCCGGGAAGCATCGCTGCCCAGAGATATTCGGCGAACGGTGTGGCGACAGCGACGGTCGCAAATACGAATGCGATAAACAACAGCCGTCCGCCCAGAAGCGCAAGCCCCGCCGACAGGAAGCCGTTCAGGCGTAGCTTTTCACGAAAAAGCCCGGCGAGCAGGCCGTAGGCGCCGATCTCGAGGGTCATCGCCGGCAGAATATGGGGAAGCGGGTGGCCCGAGATGAGAAAACTGAGCCCGGGTGCGGCCAGCCCGACCAACGCTCCCGCCCGCCAGCCGTAGCATAGGCCGACAAGAACTACGGGCCAGTGCATCGGAAGCAGCAGCCGCACCGGAAGGCCGGTCGCGTGGACCGCCGCCGGAAGCAGAAACGCCGCCGAGACCAGTAGAACCGCCTGGACCGATACCGATCTGATGTTCCAGGCAGGAAGAGTTAGAGAGTGTTGATTTGCAAAAGCCGGGCTTTCCATATTGGTTCAAATTAAGGGACTCTAGATCTTTAATCGAAGAATATAACACGAACCGTTCAGAACCCAATCATCGGGAGCCCAGCGTGGGGTTTTTCGGCGAACTCTATTGATTCTTCGTAGCCCGCGTCGGCGTGCAGCGAATATTAGAAGGTCAATAATAAGGTCCCCAAACGGAATGACAAAGCGGAATTTGAGGATTTCATCTGGATGCCGCATTAGGCCATTTTTTTTATTTCCTTGCCTGCTCCGGTGAGATATACTGAATCAAGCCGACACGCGCCGACCGAGGTTTTGCGTCGGTGACGGTCTCTTCCTACGCTCCGGGTGCTGGTGTTCGGTTTCCTGTTCTGGTGTTGGCGTCCAAATGCGGTGAACCGGCCTGAGTCAAAGAAACTGGCAACTTATTTACTCATCAGCACATCCGACCCGCAACCCCCTCGATCTCATGTCCACATCGTATGAATCTCTCGCAAATTTGGAGGTTTAACTATGAAGAACTTGATCTTTTCGTTAGCGGTCACTGCCTTGTTTTCTGTGGCGGTAACTGCTCAGAGTACAACGGTTACATCAAAAGCTTCGTCCGACTCGCGTAGTTCAGTCAACACGAGCGGAAAGGCGATCGAGCTGCATTCCGCAGCAACTATCACCGGACAGCTGCAGAGTTCGCTGAATGCCGCAAAGGCCAACGTCGGCGACCAGGTAGTGCTAAAGGTAACGAAATCGGTTAAGCAAGCTGACCGCGTCGTGGTTGAAAAGGGCTCAAAACTTATCGGTCGTGTAACGGATGTCAGATCCGAAGCAAAAGGGTCCGCCGGTTCTAGTGTAGCCATAGTGTTCGATACTCTGCTCCAAAATGGAGCGACGTATCCGGTAAACGTCAGTGTTCTTGCCGTCAAACAGATCGCAGGATCGGCTGCGGCCGGGGACACGTTTGGTTCGGACGTTGCCGCAACATCGCAGACGAGAGCTTCGGCCAGCAGCTCGGGTGGCGGGTTACTTGGCGACGTCGGGGGCAAGGTCGGCGGCCTGGTTAACGCGACCGCTTCGACGGTCGGCGGGGTCGCTGATACTTCGATCGGCACTACTAACTCGGTTCTTGGGTCTGCAAGTAAAACGACCGGAGCGGTCGTCGGGTCGGCCAGTACGAACATACGCGGCCTCCGTGTTACGCAGTCAACCGATTCAACTGCGAGCGGCTCCACCTCGCTCTCAAAGGAAACGGGTAACGTGAAGCTCAACTCGGGCACGAACTTCACCGTCTTGGTTAACAGCTCGACTTCGGCCGGAACTTAATATCGCCGTCCCGGACAAAAAGATAAGGGGAGCTCGGTGTCGCGTGCTCCCCTTTTTTTTTTGATTATGGAAGGCGCCGCACGGGTCGGAGGCATTCTTGGTTAGCATCAACCCGATCTTCCTTGATCTAAAAAAAAAACCGTCCGGTCACATTTACCGTTCTGCAGCATCGTCACTTTGACAGTGTTTTTGTCGGCGAACCCGATCGCATTTTCGTAGCCAGCGTCGGCGTGGCATTAGCGGTGGCACAGGCGTTTACGAATCGATATAGCCGTCTTCTTTGGCTTGTTCTTCTTCACGTAAGCG
>JBGSYT010000057.1:0-8078 GCA_041750855.1 Pyrinomonadaceae bacterium
GAAATCCATGGGTTGAATGAAAATTGGTAGGTATGACTATGAATCAGGCAGAACAAAAATCGACGCTTTCGGAAGCGATCCGCAAGCACAAAGAATTTCTTTTCCCGGCCGTTGCGACATATTATCAGGAACCGCTTGCAATCGTTCGCGGCGAGGGTGAGAATGTCTGGGATGACCAAGGGAGCAAGTACCTCGATTGTTTTGGCGGCGTGCTGACGGTAAGCGTAGGGCATGCGAACCCGCGTGTGAGTGCGGCGTGGAAAGATCAGGTGGATAAGATCGCTCACATGTCCACTCTCTACGCCAACGTCCCGCAGGGCGATCTGGCGGAGAAGCTGGCGGAGATCACTCCCGGAAATTTGAAGAAATCGTTTTTCACTAACAGCGGAACCGAAGCGGATGATACCGCAATCCTTGCGGCAAAGATCGCGACAGGTAATCAAGAGATCGTTGTCTTAAGACACAGCTACGCGGGGCGTTCGGCGACGGCCCTTTCAACGATGGGCCACAAGACGTGGCGGCCTGTCGCCGCCCAGATTCCGGGCATAGTTCACGCGGCGGCGCCGTATTGTTATCGGTGCCCGTTCAAGCTCGAATATCCTTCGTGCGGCGTAGCCTGTGCCGACGATGTCGAGGACATTATCAACACGACAACGACCGGCAACATCGCGGCATTCATGGCAGAAACAATTTTAGGGGTTGGCGGTTTTATCATTCCTCCAAAAGAATATTTCCCAAAGGTGGCGGAGATCGCACGTAGCCACGGCGGATTGTTTATCTCCGACGAAGTTCAGGCGGCTTGGGGCCGAACGGGTGATAAATGGTTTGGCATCGAGCATTGGGGCGTCGAGCCGGACATCCTTACCTCGGCCAAAGGAATGGGCAACGGTGTGCCGATCGGCTGGACGATCGCCACGCCTGAAGTCGCCGATGCGTTTCCCGGTCTGACGTTTTCGACCTTCGGTGGAAACCCGGTTTCGATGGCCGTCGGACTCGCGGTCATAAAGGTGATCGAGGAAGACGATTTGAAGACGAATGCTCGTGTGGTTGGAGATTACCTAAAGTCGCGTTTGCTCGAGTTGCAAGAAAAGCACGCCATTATCGGTGACGTTCGTGGCATGGGATTGATGCTCGGAATTGAACTCGTAAAGGACCGCAAAACAAAAGAGCCGAATCCCGAAGCCGTACTTCGGATATTCGAGGAAACAAAGCGTCGCGGAGTCCTCATTGGCAAAGGCGGTCTGTACGGTAATGTGATCCGAACCGGGTTGATGTTGAACACAACTACCGATACGGTTGACCGCTTGGTGGAAGCCTTGGACGAAGCTCTACGCTTGACATAAATGCGAACCGCCATGAGTGAAAAGTTTGTGGAATGCGGAAGCCACGGAAGGACGAAGCCGGCATTCTTGTGTGTACATCTTTTGATGGGTACGAGCGTTGGTTGGAACGAACCCGCTGAATACGACAAGGATGAACATGACGACTTTTACGGCTGTATCAACGCTTGGTGCGATGCGTGCGAGCGGAAGGCGATCGAAACTGGCGGATGGGATGATGAGTCAGAAGCATTCGCGGACATCCGCCTCGTGTTTGAACCATGTTCCCTTAAAATAAAGACATACAATCTCCAACGAAATTGTGAGGATATCGCTTCATGATCAAAATCTTTACGTCTGGACTCCTATTATACGTCGCGCTTTTCTCGACAGTCTTTCCTCAGGTTCCCGATAAAAACAAAGTAATTGCAGGGGCCGAACGTGCATTTGAAAGAGCGTCGAAAACAAACCCGGTGCCTGCTCCGGGCTGTGCGGTAGGTGTTTCGCTGAACGGCGAATCTGTTTTCGAGAGGGCGTTTGGGCTGGCGGAGATGGAGCACGGCATCGCGAACACGCCACAGACGATTTTTGAGTCCGGGTCGATTGCGAAGCAGTTCACAGCGGCGGCGATTGTTTTGCTGGCGCTCGATGGGAAGTTGAACATTGACGATCCAGTGCGGAAATATATTCCGGAACTGCCGGATTACGGCAAACCGATCAGGATTCGGCACATTTTGACGCACACGGCCGGGCTTCGGGATTGGGGTTCGGTAATGGCCTTGACTGGCTCCGGGCGGGGTGATCGCGTTATCACGCAGGACATTGCTCTGGATGTCGTTCTTCGGCAAAAAGCTCTCGATTATGACCCCGGAGCGGAGCATTCCTATTCGAACAGCGGATATTTGCTCGCGGTCATTGTCGTCGAACGAGTTTCGGGGCAGAAGTTTGCTGATTTCACTCGTGAGCGGATGTTCAAGCCGCTCGGAATGACAAACACCTCATGGCGCGACGACTACCGGCGGATCGTACCGGGCCGCGCCCAGGCTTTTCTCGCCAAGGGCCGAACGCGGCATGGCGACTGGACATGCCGATCATGGATGCACATGGCTTCAACGGGCTTCTCACGACCGTCGGCGACTTGACCAAATGGAACGCGGCCCTCGACGCGAAAACTCTCGGAGCACCATTCGTGGCCGCGATGGAAACACAAGGGGTCTTGAACAATGGACGAAAGATTGCCTACGCGTTGGGCGTGTATGTAAGTGAATATGATCGAGTGCGGCAAATCAGGCACTTAGGTGAAACCGCAGGCTACCGAACCTCGCTCGCCCGCTACCCGGACAAGAAACTATCGATCGGCGTTCTCTGCAACAGTCCTTCGCCCCGAGCAGCAGATATATCAAACGACATAGCCGATGCGATTATGGGGACCTATGCCGACGATTCGAAAGAGGCAGATGGCGTAGCGGTTCCTGAAGAGGTGCTGAAGAGGTTTGTTGGCACTTGGCGCGACGAACGAACGCGGACGCCGGTCAGGCTTGCAGTAACGAACGGGGACCTGACTCTAAACGGGGAGCCATTAACAAATGTCGGAGAGAACGCATTTACTTACAATGACGAGTATTCTCGCGTGGAGTTTACGGCGGACAAAAGTGGACGCCTTACCGCTGGGCGCGAAACAGATGAAAATGGCCTCGTTCATCCTTTCTATCCGGCAGCTGAATGGATACCAACGCCGGCTGAACTTACCGCATTCGTAGGCAACTGGTACAGCGAGGAGGCCCAGGCAACATTCACTTTTACCGTAGAGGGTGGCAAGGCGTTTATCGCCAATAAGCCGGTGCTCCGGCTTCAACTGCAACCGATCTACAAAGATCATTTTGCCGCACCGGGTTACGTTGTTTGGGTCACGCGTGATGCGATGGGCAATATTGAAAAACTACTCGTCGGCGGTCCACGTATGCGCGGTATGTTATTCGAACGGATCGGGAAATAGACTGGCGTGCTCATCGGTAAAGGCGGATTGTACGGTAATGTGATCCGAACTGGGTTGATGTTGAACACAACTACCGATACGGTTGACCGCGTGGTCGAGGTTCTCGACCACTCATTCGCTGTCAGCTGAAAAAGATGCCGACACGACTCGCCCAAACGAAAAGAGGCGGATTGTAGTTTGGCGAACATCATACCGCAGGATGATGTGGTGCGATGGAGTCTGCTTTGAGTCTAAACAATGAAGCCGAATAGCTTTTTCCCCAAGTTACCTGATCCAATATCGCCATTTTGGTGGCTCCGGTGGATTCCGACCGCGGTGCTTTCGGTGCTCGTGCTCTATGCACTTTTCGTGATCGGCTCGGTAGTGATCGTGCCGGTGCTGGCGTCGGTTGCACTGGCGTACTTGTTAAATCCGCTTGTCTATCAGTTTGAGAAACGGGGACTTTCACGTACGGTTTCATCGATCATCGCGATACTCGGCGTTTCGCTCGCGATCGCCGGTTTCTTCTCATATGTACTTCCCGACCTCTGGTCGCAAAGTTCGCGTGCCGGGCAAACGATAATTGAGAACTTTACGCCTGAGAACGCCGCTCACCAACGGGCTTTGCTGCGGCGGTTCTCACCGGCGCTTGAACGGGTTGCGGGGGACAAGATCGAACAATTCCTGAGCGACCCGGTCTCATTCTATGACGAGAATGTAGCCGAACCCACTGCCGCAACTATCGATAGAGCGGGGAATATCAAATCGAGCAGAACCGGGGGAGCGGCATTTTTTTCCGTTCTTGTATCCTCGCTCGATCTCCTGCTCGTCCCCTTTTTTGTCTTTTACATACTTCTCGATTTTCCGAGATGGCGTGATTCGGCCGAAGAGTTAATACCACCGCGGTTTCGTGAGCCGTTCAGCCGGTTGTTTGATGAATCGGGTAGAATTCTTCAGGCATACGTGCGCGGGCAACTGGTGATCGGCATGTTAATGGCCGTTTGCTATGCCGTAGGATTCTGGTTTCTCGGTGTGCCTGCCTGGGCAGGAATCGCAATGATCGCGGGTTTGCTCAATGCGATCCCATACATCGGCACGATCCTTGGGATATTTCTCGCCAGCTCTTTTACACTAGCAAGCGGCGGTGGCGTTTGGGAGGTTGCGGGCGTGCTTGGGATCTTCGTTGCGGTCCAGACAATAGAAGGCTACATCCTCACGCCAAAAATCTTAGGCGGAAGGCTCAACCTGCATCCGATGGCAGTTTTTCTGGGCCTACTAGTCGGAGGTAAGCTTTTCGGGCTCTTGGGCATAATTCTTTCGATACCGTCGATCGCGATCGGAAAGGTGTTTCTAAGGTTCGCGAAAGAACTTTACCGGACTTCACACTTTTATAAATACGGCACCGAAGAACTCCCATCTACACCGCCCGACAGGGTCGAGGAGAAAATATCAGATGCCGCTGATACGGTGCTTGCTCAACAGGAAAAAGACGGCGAAGACGACGAAGTTGAAGAAGCCACTAATGTGGGGAAAAATGGTGTAAAGGTTGACGAGGATACGTTAACATGACGGATGTATCTCGACGAGAATTCATCGCGGGTGCAGTCGGTGCTGCCGCGGCAATGACGACGGCGAACGCACAAGTACGGGGCGGTGGCCGCACCCGTCCCAACATTATCTTCATCATGGCCGATGACATCGGCTGGGGTGATCTAAGTTGCTACGGGCGGCCCGACTATCAGACCCCGAATATAGACCGTCTTGCGAAAGAAGGCGTTCGATTCACGAACGGTTATTCGGCTGCACCGCTCTGCACTCCGACACGCGTCGGATTTCACACCGGGCGATATCCCGCTCGGCTGCCTGTAGGGCTCGAAGAACCTATACAAGCCCGGAAAGTCATAGGAGAGCGGGTCAAGACTGTCGGCATTCCACATGAACACCCGACGATCTCCTCGATCATCAAGAGTGCGGACTACGAAACAGCTCTTATCGGGAAATGGCATCTCGGTTATCTGCCCGACTTTGGTCCCCTCAAATTTGGGTTCGACGAGTTTTTTGGCATTATGAGCGGTGCCGTTGATTATTTTACCCACACTGATCCCGCCGGCGAGCCGGATCTGTTTGAGGGCGAAGTTCCGGTTGAACGTGTCGGTTATCTCACCGATCTGCTGACCGATCGCGCCGTCAAATATTTAAAAAGTCCGCGTAAAAAGCCGTTCTATCTCAGTTTGCTCTACACCGCTCCGCATTGGCCTTGGGAAGGGCCGCGCGATATTGCGATAAGCAAAAAACTGGGAAAAGGCTACGAAGGGTTTACAGCAGGCGGTTCGCTGAAAACTTACATCGAGATGATGAAAAATCTCGATGACGGAATAGGAAAAGTTATAGCCGCATTGAAGGCTGCCGGGCTCTATAAAAACACTCTTATCATCTTTACAAGCGACAATGGCGGCGAGCGATTCTCGTTTAATTGGCCCTTTTCCGGACAAAAGTTCGATCTGCGCGAAGGCGGAATTCGCGTTCCGGCCATTGTTCGCTGGCCAGGTGTGACGCGGGCCGGAACAATAAGCGACCAGCCTATCATCACCATGGACTGGACAGCCACTATGATAGCCGCGGCCGGATCGAGTCCCGATCCGAAATTTCCCCTCGATGGAAAGGATTTGTTGCCGATACTCAGCGGTAAACAGATGCTTGCTGACCGGACGTTCTTTTGGCGCACAAAACGCCACGCTGCTGTTCGCCGTGGGCGCTGGAAGTACCTGCGCGAAGAGAAAGCCGAATACCTCTTTGACCTTTCGGTCGATGAGCGTGAGCAAGCTGACTTTAAATCGGAAGAACCTCTGGTCTTCGAGAATCTCCGAAAAGATCTGGAAAAATGGGAATCGGGAATGCTGAGCTATCCTTCGAAGTGAATGATCTCAAGATTTCATTAGGCTCAACCCAGGAGACGGCTCTTATGCTGGACGAGATATTTTTTTTGCCGTTTGCAAGAAAGACTTGTCGAACCTGGCCAAGTAGGCCATAATAGCCATGTTATGAAGACAGCAAATATTGCGGAACTAAAAAACAGTTTAAGTGCTTATCTTGCTGAGGTTAAGCGCGGTGGTGAGGTGTTAGTTAGCGAGCGAAATATTCCATTCGCGAAAATCATTCCGTTCACGTATGACGACGACGATTTCGATGCCGAAGAACGAGATTTGATCGCAAGAGGGATTCTCCGTCCGCCCGTTGATCCGACCCCACTGACGGACGACTTTTGGGATGATGATGAGCTTCCCGACATATCGTTAGATGCTGTACTAAGAATTATTCGAGAGGAAAGGGATGAAGACTGAACGTGCTTTTTGGGATACGAGTGCGGTCATCCCTCTTTGTTGTGTTCAGGAGTTCACCCTTACTGCTCGGAGGACGTTCCTTCGCTTTCCTAAACCGGCTCTTTGGTGGGGAACGCCTGTCGAAGTTCGAAGCGCATTTGAGAGGTTGAAAAGTGAGAATGCCCTTCCTAATCAGCAAAGTGCCATTAGACACTGGAGCAACTTCAGGGCAAAGGCCATCGAGATCGTGCCTGATGAGGCCGTGCTGTCGATAGCGGATACCATTCCCGAGACTTATCGACTTCGAGCACTGGATGCTTTCCAACTTGCAGCGGCACTTGTGTGGTGTAATGAACGTCCGCGAAATCGGCCCTTTATTTGTGCCGACGGAAAATTGTCCGTGGCAGCGAAAGATGCGGGGTTTGATGTCATCGAGATCATCTGAGAGGTGTAATTGACGATAGCGATCTGAGCGCATTCGTCGCAGTTTCCTCGAAGGCCTATATGAGCTGGCCGAGTTGAACTATGAGTACACTAATTAAAAACGGGCGGGTTGTTACTGCGGTGGTCGACTATCGGGCGGATATTTTTATTGGCGGCGAGACGGTGACGACCATCGGCAAACGGCTGGATATGGAGGCGGATGTTGTTATTGGTGCGAGCAGGAACTGGTAAAACGTGTCAAAGGAGGCCTATGAGAAAGATTTCATTCGTTGTTGGTTTTAGTTTTCTTCTGTGTATTTCAGTTGGGGCACAGACAGCCGTCGAGCGTGCGATCGATGGTTTCATAAGGTCTGAGATGGAGCGTCAAAAGATCCCGGGCGTGTCGCTTGCAGTGATAAAACACGGCAAACCCTTGATCGTGAAAGGCTACGGCTTCGCAAATCTGGAACATCAAGTACCTGTTAAACCCGAAACTTTCTTCCAATCGGCTTCGGTTGGGAAGCAGTTTACGGCGATGGCAGTGATGCTGCTGGTAGAGGATGGAAAGATCGAGCTGGACCAGAAGGTGGGCAAGTACCTCGACGTTCCGGAGTCCTGGAAGAATATTACAGTTCGGAGCCTTCTAACCCACACGAGCGGCCTGCCCAGGAAAGTGGATTTTGATGAGCGTCGAGACTATACGGATACCGAAACATGGGCTCTGATAAAGCAGGTTTCTCCGACGAATCCCCCCGGAGAAATATGGCGGTATAGCAATCTTGGCTACCTCACGCTCGGCTTTCTTGTCACTAAAGTGTCAGGTAAACCCTATTACAGTTTTATGCAGGAACGTCTGTTCAAACCGTTGGGAATGACAACGGCGCGAACCATCAGCGAAGAGGACATCGTTCCGAATCGAGCGGCTGGATATCGCCTTGTGAACGGTGAGGTGAAAAATCAGGAATGGGTCTCGCCATCCATGAACTCGGGGCCGGACGGATCGTTTTATTTTACGATCCGCGACATGGTCAAGTGGGACGA
>JBGSYT010000058.1:0-45426 GCA_041750855.1 Pyrinomonadaceae bacterium
ACTACTTTCAACAGCATTCGTGGATGATAGCTCGATGTCCCTCCGCCTTTATACGTCCCTTCCAACTCGCCGATGTCGATCCGCTCGATTACCTCGTTCACCACCCTCACCGGATGATTCAAAGGCACCAGATCCTCATAACTCGGCGGCAGCAACATCGGTTGGTTCTGCTCATACCTCTTGAATACGACCTTCTTTTTTGCCATATCCAAAAGTTTAAACTGTGTTGCGCCCACAACCTAGCACCCAAACAAAAAAGAGGCCGCCTTTTCAGACAGCCTCGTCTCCATTTTATGTTCGAATCCGAACCCCATCATCTATTGCTGCGGGCCGGCTTGACCGCGATGGCCGGATTGCCGGACTTTGTTTCAGGAATATGCCCGATAAAGGCAATACCGGACACATTGTCCACCAGCGTCAGGATGATCGAGCTCTCGTTGAAACGATATCGTCTGTGCTGAACACTTAGGATATAGAGGTTGCCAACCTCAAGCTCGGCGAGCTGGAAGTTGCCATTACCATCACTCCGAACTGACTGAACGGCACCGGTGGCGGCATTGGTAACTGAAACAAGAGCGTTTCGGATGGCAAGTCCGTCATTTGTTCTGACCTGTCCCTCGATCGTCGCATTTGCTCTCGTCGGGCCTTTGATGCGGGCGATGGTCGGGTCAAGGATGCCGATATTCTGCAACTGGAGCAGGCTATCGCCTGGCGGCGTATCGACCCCAAAGATGCTCGTGTTGGTCCAGTCGATCGCGTCAGATTTGACGTTTCCGATGATCTGGTTACCACGGGCGAGCGTCTGATTGTAAAGGGTCTGACCGTCCGGATGCGGTTGGCCGCCCGGTCCGAGCAGGTTGATCGTCGTCCGAACCTTTACCTGGATGCGGCCGCCGACAGGCAGGAACGCTCCCGGGGCAAGCAGGTCCGAAGTCGAATCGTCACCAAGTCCGTCATAATTAGTGTTACGAGTCGCCACGGCACCGCCGCTCGTCACAGTAACGATGTTCGATCCGGGAACTAGGGTCAAGTTGCCGGTCAGAACGCCATCAACCGCGCTGATCTCATCGCGAATATTGAAGTTCGTGACATCAACAGGGCTGTTGTTCACGTAATCGATAGTCCACTCCAGCGTATCGCCGGCCACCAGTGTAGGACCGCCTATACGCTCGTTAAAGCGACGCACAGACTTGTATCCGTTCACAGTTGCCTGCTGCAGGCCGCAGGAGGTCGGCCTCGTGACGGGAACGAACACAGCGTTGAGCAGCATTCTCTGGCCGTTGAGACGTTCGAGTTCGGTAGCACCCGATTCGGTTCTGGTGTAATCGTGGCCCCCCAATTCAAACACAACGCTTCCAGGTACGCCGGCACCACCCAGTTCGGAGACCGTCGCAACGAATTTTTCAGAGTGGGCACCACTATTTCGAACCGAAATACGGTTTCCGTTGACCGGACCACCCCCCGGAGCATATGCATACTCGGTTATCGCTCCGTCTTGGTTGGCGAGCGTTCCGATGAACTGGTTGAACGGCATCGCACCTTCAGGATAAACGAGGGACGTATTTACCGCCGTGCCGTCATTTGTGCCGAAAACCGAATATCCTTCTATAGTCGTCTGGAAATGACCGTTCGCGTCGTTCTCGAACGTGTTGATCGACGCACACTGCAGGAACAGGTTGCCGCCGCTTTCAACGAACTGCCGGTAGATATTAACGAAGGCAGACGAGGTTGAGTGGGCTTGGGTAGCGAGCGTGTAGCACGAATTCGGTTTAATGATATCGTCTGTGACCGAATCGTAATTAGTGATGCCGGCCGCGTCGAACACGGTCTGATGCACGCCTTGGCCAAAGCCGCCGCCGTCGGGCCCGATAGCGATCTTAGGCTTGTGGGTCAGCGTGTATCTAACGTCGATCAAAGCGTCGGCATTTGTCTTGTATACGACTACCGGGGCTCCAACGCTGCTGAAGCTTGTGATCAGAGCGCGAAGCGTCGGAGTGTCATATTCCGCTCCGACGATGAATGAGCCACCCGAAAAGCTGACGGTAGCTGGCCCAGCTACACCGGCGGTCCCGTTGATCCGGGTGGCATCGGCCGAGAAATCCTCAGCGTCTTTGGCTTTACCCGGTTTGATGGCCCATTTCACAGGAATATTAGTCTGCAGGAACTGGTTAACAAGGCCGTAAGCCCTTAAATTAAAGGTCGTTCCCCCAGCGTTGCCCTGGTTGACATTGTCCATTGGGATGATCAATGCACCGGCAGGTACGTTCTCTGGCGGCGGCGGCACAGCCGGCGGTGACTGAGCCGAAACGGCTAAGGCGATCAAGCAAAGCGCGAAAAACCCTGCAAGTGCATTGCCGGCCAGTTTTCGCACCGATCTTTTCTCAAAGTGGGTGTTCATAATTAGTATTAACTCCTCTCTCAATTTCAAGCCGAACAACGGCAATTAAAAACGCAAAAACCCATTGGATTCGATAGCCTTTAACGCTAAAGTACTTGCGTTGCATCGCGGCCATCTTGGACCACCGGCCGAGCCAAGATCTCTTTGTAGAGATTCTCTCTGCCGTAAGGTCGCTCCGGAAACTGCCGTGACCGGCATTAAAATGGAAAAGTGCTTAGGCCAAGTTTTAACATACAAACGATGCAAAAGTAAAACCCTTTCTACTCCGGTCCCTTGCAAGTTCCGTCACCTAAGTCGTTTGATTTGAACGATTCGCGATCCGATTCTCCCTTTCAGTAGCGAGCTTGCAATACCCTTTGGGGGAACCTGACCGTGTCAAGGATTGACGGTCCTTTTTTCCTTTTTTGCTAGATACATTTAATCCGTAATCTCTTCCAGAAAATGTACAAATCTTACATAACTCTGAACTTGGCTAGCGCTAGAATGGCGGGATCTTTTGTCCGAATGCGACACCGGCTCTGCCTCAATGCTCAGTTTAGGGCCCTATTACCAAACGCACGCTCCATGCCGCGCAGTATTCCTGCATTCAATAAGGTGAGAAAAAGGGCTGTCCGTACGACATCTCGTTCGGACAGCCCTTTTCATGAGAGAACGGTTGCAGAATCAACCGTCGAGATTAGGAGTTATCTTCCCACTCGAGTCAACGTAACCTCGCCTCGGCCGCTCTTAATCTCAGGTACATAACCCGTAATCGTGAGACCGACAAGGTTGTCGTTCAAAGTAAATACATAAGGTTCTTCCTGGAACTGGAAGCGCTGGTGACGCACAGTTACCAGATATAGACCACCCGCACTGAGGTCTTCGATCCGGAAGTACCCAGTCAGATTCGTTACGATCGACTTGGCCTCACCGGTCGAAGCATTGACAACCGTTACAAGCGCGTTCCTGATGCCGTTGCCCGTCCGATCGATCGTACGACCTTCGATAGCAACCTCGCCCGCCGTCGGGGCACCCGGGATTGATACCTGCGTCGGGTCGATTATATTACCGTTCTGAACCTGAGGTCCGCTGTCCGCAGCCGGCGGGTTACTGTCAAAAATGCCCGCGTTTGTCGCATCGATAGCGTCCGACTTCGTGCTGGGACTCGCCGCGATCGTCGAACTTCGTGCCGTGGTCTGATTATACAAAGTGTACGGACGAGGCGCATCCAGATCGATCACCGTCCTCAACTTTATTTGAATACGGCCGCCAGAGGGAAGAACTGCACCCGGAGCCAACAGGTCAGAACTGGCATTGTTTCCAACGCCGTCGTAGGCCGGATTTACCACGGCCACCGCACCGCCGGAAAGGACAGTAATCGACACCGAACCTGGAACGAAGGTCAGGAATCCGTTGATCTCGCCGATGATGTCTTGGATCTGGAAATCGAACTGATTTGCTTGGCTGTTATTAATATAATCGATCGTCCACTCGAGGGTGTCACCAGCGACGAACGCCGGGCCTCCGTCCCGTACATTGAATCTTCGAACGGATTTGTATCCGATCACCGACTCTGGTGCTGAGACACAGATCGTGTCGGCCGGAACGAAGACAGTATTGAGGACCATCCGCTTGCCGTTAAGCCTTTCTATCTCCGAAGCTCCAGTCTCCGTTCGGAAATAATTGTGACCGCCCAGAGCGAACACAACGCCGCCGGTGCCGCCACCGAGCTGAGATACGGTCGCAACAAACTTATCTGCATGCTCTCCAGTATTTCGAGCCGCAACGCGGTTACCGTTGTTTGGGCCGGCGCCGGGTGCATAAGAATATTCCGTTATCGCTCCGTCCTGGTTTGCCAGGACACCGATAAACTGGTTGAACGGCATCGAGCCTTCCGGATATACCAGCGGGGTGTCAACAGCAGTCCCATCGTTTGAACCGAATACCAAATAGCCCGGGGGCGTTGTCTGGTAATGGCCACTCAGAAGGTTGTTTTCGAACGTATTGATCGAAGCGCACTGAAGATGTAGATTTCCTCCCCCTTGAACAAAACTCCTATAAGCCGCAGCGAACTCGGTTGATACAGAATGTGCCTGTGTGGCTATCGTAAAGCAGTCTCCGGAGTTGCCGATATCATCGACCCCCGAAGTATAGTTCGGTATCCCGGCTAAATTGAATAGTTCCTGATGAACGCCGGCTCCGAAGTTACCACCGTCTGGGCCAATTGCGATCTTTGGCTTGTGCGTTAACGTATAGCGGACGTCGGCCGTTGTATCTGCGTTTGTCAGATACACGGTAACTGGCGTACCTCCGCCATTAAAGCCTGTAATCAGGTCTCGAACCGCCTGCGTATCGAACTCTCGTGTAACAATGAACGGGCCGCCCGAAAAGCTCACGTTTGCCGGGCCCGGCGTGCCTGCCGCACCGGCAATGCGCGTAACGTTTGCCGAAAAATCTTCGTCGTCTTTCGACTTACCGGGCTTGATCGCCCATTTTACCGGAATACCATTCTGAAGAAGTGCGTTAGCAAGGCCGTAAGCCCGCAGGTTGAAAGTGGTGCCGCCCGCGTTTCCCTGATTGACATTGTCCATCGGGATAACCAGTGCTCCTGCGAAAATATCCTCAGGCGGCGGAACCGGATTCGGGGGCGGCTGTCCCGGGACCCCGACCGAAAAAACCAAAGCCGCAAGGGCTAATGCAAGTAATTTGCGAGGGCCGGCCATGACCGCTCCCGTAATGCTGTGGGTTTTCATAAATTTCATTTGCTCCTGTACAAAAAAAATCAAAAGCGAAAACGGCAATCTCTTTTACTCCGAAAGTAGTTGTCGTCTAAGCTCCACGCCCATCCTGCCGTAATAGGTGGTTATGGCGTCAGGCCGAGATCGGTCTATCGGTCTAAAGATCGAACTAAAGATCGAAAACGGCTAGCGGCGCAATCATCAGCGGAACAAAGGTCCCAACCCTGAGCTCTCGCCATCGAAAATCTTGCTTAATCAAATCTTTACCATACCTTATACAGAAAGTAAACCTTTTTTTCCACGCAAATTGTCCTATTGCGAAAAGCCCTAGCCCGATTACCTTCGTTTTCAGACAACGCCGGATATGCAATTTGATTGAGTCCCGTGCGAAAATGTAAGCCTGAATCACAACATATTGTTGGCGTTTTGCCCGGCGATACCTTGGAAAACGACTGTTGGGGAGCTCTCGCGACATCGCTTTAACGCGGATTCAGCGATTTGAGTTATATTTCCTCTTTATCTTCTTTTTTGCGTTCCTTAGCGTCTTTGCGTGAAAAAAAAGTCGGTTTCACGCAACGACGCCGAGCCCGCGAAGAAAGGGTCATGACGAGTTAAGTCACGGATAATTGATAATTTTCAATAGGATTGAGTAAAGATTTTCCTTTCTATAGTTGAATCTAAACTCACATTCTTTAAGGTGCAAGTAGAAGGTAGATTTTCGCATACCGCGAAACTTTACGAGTCTAACTTTGGCAAAGCCCCAGAAGCCCTCGATACCGTTGATATGGTTCGGACCGACGGCGAATTCATCCTGGGAATGATTGACGCGATAGTGCTTCTGGTAGCCCAGATCGACAATGCCATCGTAAGAACGAAACCCGTCAGTATGGATGGTTGAATGAGGGTTAACCTTGCCTTTGAGAATCGCGTAAAGGGTGGTTCTGGAACAGTTAGGCACGATCTCGGTATAGACGCAGCCATTGCGTTTATAGATGCCGAAAACGATTGTTTTGCCATAAGCTCCACGGCCCCGACGCCCTCGAATTCTCTTTGCACCGAAGTATGATTCGTCCAGCTCGATCTCTCCGGCAAAAGGAGATTTGCTCTCGCAATGAAGAGCTATCGAGCGGCGGATCAATGTCAAATATCTGTTCACCGTATTCCGGTTCAAACCGGTCAAAACAGTGATCTGAGAAGCGGTCAGATCAAGCGAAAAGTATCGCAAAATTTGACGGAATTTCTTACGAGAAATTCGGGCACGCTTGAATATGTTGTAACTACCTGTCATTACTAGCTTTATCTTATATAATAAGATGTTTAACTAGTCATGACCCTAGATTTTATGGTGAACGATATACCGTTGATTGTAGAATTGTTACAGAAACGGGTGAGGCTACGGTAAGAACTGGATGGATCATCCGTCAGAAAGAATCGGTTCCAAGACTGACGACCTGCTTCGTCGTTAAGGACGGAGGGAAGAAATGAAACATTCGATCGAATTGCTGGATACCGTCGCTCTTGCCACCGACCTACCTGAAAGGAATCTTAGGAAGGGCGAAGTCGGGACCGTCGTAGAGCTACTGGCTCCGGGAGTTTTCGAGGTCGAGTTTAGCGATGACGATGGCCAGACGTATGCTGAGTTCGCTATCCGCCAGGACCAACTGATCGTTCTCCATAACCAGGGGAAGGGTTGGCGGTCCGCCGCATAAAGACGAAATGCAGAAAATAGAACCTCGTCGAGCATTTGGCGGGCTGAAAAAAGAAGAACGCCGCGAGATCGAGATCGAAGAGGGCCTGGACAATTTGGCTCATTATCTCGATGGGCTTTTTCGTGTGCCCGGGACGACCTGGCGGTTTGGCCTGGACGGCTTGATCGGACTTATTCCGAATGTGGGAGACACGATCACATCCTTCGCCTCATTCTATATTCTGCTGGCGGGCGTACGTTACGGCGTGCCGAAAATCACGCTGCTTCGGATGGCGTTCAATATTGCGGTGGACTACGTCGTCGGATCGATCCCCTTCATCGGCGACGCGTTCGATTTTTTCTGGAAATCGAACAAGAAGAACATGGCCCTCATCCGCTCGCGTGCCACCGGCAACGACGTAGGCACGACCGGCGATTACCTATTCGTGTTTGCGATAATTGGCCTTCTGATCCTTCTCTTGATAGGGTCGATATTGGTGAGCGTTTATGTGATCTACGCGATCCTTTGGGAATTGTTCACCGGGAATATTTAGGCAAAAACACTAATGGAGTGTGCCCTGTACCGACAAACAAGTCGATTCGGGTACACACTCCGGTCGTGATTCGGCCTACGCTGACTAGACTACTTCCTTCTCCGGCTTCCAATCCGCTGTGCAGAAACCACCCGATTGCAGGGCCTCGAGAACGCGAAGCGTCTCATCGACCGAACGCCCGATGGCGGGCTCGTGCACGACCGAATACTTGACGACACCTTCGGGGTTGATGATGAACAGCCCGCGAAGTGCGATATGAGCCTCTTCGATGAGGATGTTGTATTTTGCGGCGAGCCTGCCGCCGACATCCGAGGCGATCGGGAACACGACACCCTCGATGCCGTTCTGGTCACGCGGCTTCTTTAACCATTCGCGGTGGGAATAGACCGAGTCGGTCGAGACGCCCAGCAACTCTGTGCCGAGTCCTTTAAACTCATCGGCCCGATCTGAGAAATGGACCAGCTCCGATAAGCAAACACCCGTAAAATCAAGCGGGTAGAAGAAGAGGATCAGCCATTTGCCCTTGTAATCCGAAAGCTTGACGTTCTCTTTCAGCGTCTCTATGTTCTTTGTTGACGGAAGATCAAAATCGGGTGCCGGCTTGCCGACTTTTGCTAATGTGACCGCGTTCTCCGCCGCGGTTCCTGTTGCAGTTGCCATGTTCAGTTTTTATCTCCTTGTTTCTTGATTTTGCCACGAACGCATCCGCGTCGCGAATCGGATTGGGCGGTTTTAGCCAGTATTCACGACAACAGAAGGTCGTAATCTCGACAGTGTGAGAAAATGGTGTAGTTTTCCGGACGGCGATCCGACGACTGATCTCTCACGGCGGCGGATTTTCGGCACCCGGCGGGACGCGGTAAAGTTTGGTGTAGACGGTGCCGCTTGCGTGCGTGCCGCCACGGACGATCGTGATGCGTGATCGATCGAACCTCCGGAAGGCGACGTACTTCACGATCAGCTGTTCGCGTGATCTTATTTCCTTGTCGGCACCGTAGTTGACGATATAACCCTGACTGTTCGGGTTGTTCGCCAATTCAACAAAGAACTTACGAAGCCTCGCCTCGATATCGGCTTTGGGCCGTTTGCCGAACTCTTCGATGAAAACAGCTTCCAGGCCACCGGTAGCTCCCGCCGTTTCCGAATCTGACGTAGGGCAGCCCTCCGGCAGGCCGATCACTTCAAGCGT
Organism: Pyrinomonadaceae bacterium; assembly: GCA_041750855.1. Taxonomy (GTDB): domain Bacteria; phylum Acidobacteriota; class Blastocatellia; order Pyrinomonadales; family Pyrinomonadaceae; genus OLB17. The sequence continues at coordinate 8,546 of JBGSYT010000058.1, forward strand.
TGCGGTAACTGAAGCTCCGTCCTTCCAATCGGCATCAACCTTAATGTTCAACGTGCCCTGACCATCGACGATTTTTCCACCGGAAACCGCCCATTCAAACGCCACGTTCCTAGGCAGATTACCTTCCACCGCGCCGCTGAATCGGAATTTTTCGCCTTGTTGGGTTATGCCGGCAGGCCCCGTAACAGTAATCGACGGACATTCCGGTTTCTTGTCCTGCGCACGGACTGATACCGAACAAGGGAGGAAAACGAGAAATGCGAGAAAGAGAACGAACAGCTTCACTATGAGAAAATTGTACCTCCATCAGTCGCGATCTTGAACATTTTCTTTTTCGGCACCTGAAAGCGGTTTGTTGTAAGATACTTAAAGCAAATCTGAGTTCATATGAGTATTTCATCAGTAGAAGTTCAGCCGCTGGCGGTTGAGGTGGCATTTGCGGAAGATGCGTTGAATGTGGGCCTCGCGGACGGGCGGATCATTTCGGTGCCCCTTAATTGGTTTCCCCGGCTTGAGGAAGCAAGCGGGAGCGACCGGAAGAATTGGCGTCTGATCGGCGGCGGCCTCGGGATCAGGTGGGCGTCGATCGATGAGGACATCTCGGTCGAGAGCCTTCTTCGCCTGCGTTAACGTGACGAGGAGTAATGGCATGTCTCCGGAGGCACTGGTGAACGGCCGGGCAACGCCATTTTCTTCGCATGCCTTTCGGATTCGCGTTGCGTGGAAAGCAACGGCGATGCCTCCACTCTACCGTCGCTAGCCTATCTTTATGCATTTGATCGTCGGAACGGCAGGCCACATTGATCACGGCAAGACCACACTGATCAAAGCCCTGACCGGGACCGACACCGACCGCCTTCCCGAAGAGAAAAAACGCGGAATAACCATCGATCTTGGGTTTGCGGAGTTAAGCCTGGGTGAACATCGCATCGGGTTCGTCGATGTGCCGGGTCACGAACGCTTTGTCAAGAACATGCTTGCCGGTGCAAGCGGGATCGATCTTGTCCTGCTCGTCATTGCCGGAGACGAGTGCGTGATGCCGCAGACCCGCGAGCACTTTGACATATGCCGACTGCTCGGCGTGCGGAACGGCCTGATCGTTATTACAAAAAAGGATCTAGCCGATGCGGATATGCTTGATCTCGTCCGGCTCGAAGCGGCAGAACTGGTGGCGGGAACATTCCTCGAGAGTGCGGCCGTCGTTCCCGTCAGCTCGACGACACGCGAAGGCATCGACGAATTGAGGCAGGCACTTGCGAATGCCGCGGACAGTGTGGGCACGCGACGCAATGAGCATGTCACGCGCCTGGCGGTCGATCGAAGCTTTGTGATGAAAGGTTTTGGCACCGTCGTTACCGGGACGCTCGCCAGCGGCGAGATACGCGAGGGCGAAGAGCTTGAGTTGCTGCCGGATCGACGGAATGTCCGCATCCGCGGCCTGCAGACACACGGAAAGCAAACCGCAAACGCTTTGGCCGGGCAGCGCGTTGCCGTCAACCTGGCCGGTATCGATCACACGGAAGTGACCCGCGGTATGACGCTGTGCCGGGCGGATACGATCGAGCCGACTCAAGGTTTTGATGCTCGTGTCGAAGTACTGAAAAATGCCCCGAAGCCGCTTCGGTCGCGACAGCGCGTGCGTGTTCACATCGGTACGGCCGAGGTCCTCGCCCGCATGCATATCATAAATAAAGACGGCGAAGTGTTGCCCGGCTCGTCCGATCTTGTGCAGCTTCGGCTTGAGACGCCCGTCGCGGCCGTGATGGGCGAGAGGTTCATCCTACGCAGCTATTCGCCGCAAACCACGATTGCTGGCGGCGTGGTGATCGACCCCATTCGCGCAAGGCATCGGGTCGGTGATCTGGCGAACGCGCGGTCGTTCCTGGAAACGCTTGAGTTAGCCGGCGAAGATCACAATTCGGTTGTTCGAACGCTCGTCGAAGCTGCCGGTCCACGAGGCGCCGACCTGAGATCGATCCAGGCCCGGACGGGTTTCTCGACCGACATATTGCGCGATGCGCTAGCTGCTCTGATAACAGACGTATCGCTCATCAAAACGACCGGGATCTATCTTACCGTCGCCGCATTCAATGAGTTGAAGACAGCGGTAACGACGGCAGTTGCCGATCATCACAAGTCCGATCCTCATTCGCTAGGCATAACGCGAGAGGCTATTAGGGATAAAGCATTTAACAATCATCCGATCGAAATTTTCAAGGGCGTGATGGCGGAGCTTGAGGGCGAAGGCCGCATCGTAAACGAGAACGACATCGTCCGGTCGCCGACGCATTCGCAAACCCTTTCGGGTGATGATGCGATCTTCGTCGAACGAATAGTATCCGCGTTACGGGCGGCAGCACTCGCTCCGCCAAAAATTGACGAGGTACTCTCAGCCGCTGGCATCGGACCCAAGATCGCGCCCGCTCAAGTGCAGAAGCTGTTGGCGGCGTGCGTCAACGCCGGCGAAATTGTAAGGGTTTCGCCGGAGTTTGCCTTCATTGCCGAGGCCATCAACGCATTGACAATCGAGCTTCGCATCCGGGCCCGCCAGTTACCGAACCGATTGATAGACGTCCCTACTTTTAAGGAGCTTGCGGGCGTTTCGCGGAAATATGCTATACCTCTTTTGGAATACTTCGACCGCGTCGGGGTTACGAAACGCGCAGGCGACAAGCGTATAATTATGTAGAACAGGCTTTCCAGCCTGTTCAATTCGCGGGCACGTCGAGTTGCTATTTCCTTTTTATGGATCGGAAAAGCGCTTTACATTTTGGCAGAGTTCTCCCTCGCTATAACCGACAGGCTGGAAAGCCTGTCGTACTGGGTCGTTATAATGAGAAGATTCCTAACCGCAAAGTGGCACGACCTGATAATGGCTAACTACGAGGTCGATCCGGCGATGCTCGAACCGCGTGTGCCGCACGGTACTGAGCTTGACCTTCACGAGGGAAAATGTTTCGTCAGCCTTGTTGGGTTTATGTTCCTTGATACGCGCGTGATGGATTTCCTGGTCCCCTTTCACGTAAATTTTGAAGAAGTGAATCTGCGGTTTTACGTCAAGCGCGAGGCTGAGGACGAGCTCCGCCGCGGCGTCGTATTCGTCAAAGAGATCGTTCCCCGCGGTGCGATCGCTGCCGTCGCCCGCATCCTTTACGGTGAGCCGTACGAGAAGTGGAAGATGTCGAACTTTCGCGACGACGAATATGTCCGTTATAGCTGGGCGCGGGGTAATTGCACGAATAATTTGAGCTTGACGCGAGGCAATAATCTCGGAGTACCGGCCGAAGATTCGCATGGCGAGTTCATCATTGAACATTATTGGGGCTATACAAAAAGGGGCCCGCATCGCACCGACGAATACAAGGTAGAGCACCCGAAATGGGAATTGTTTGAGGCCGACGATCCGCGCATTGATGTGGATTTCGGAATGACATATGGCGACCAGTTCGCGTTCCTGTCTGACGCGGAGCCGTTTTCGATCTTGCTGGCCAAAGGATCCGAAATCGCGGTCTATAAGGGAAGTCAGGTTCGGACATAAGAGGGATCTCCCGCAAAGACGCAGAGTGACATAAGAAGAAGCCTCCGAGGTTCCCGGTTTGCACTTGGCGTCTTTGCGACTTTGCGGGAATGAATGTACGAGGGGAATCAATGAACCAATTAACGGAAAATGAGATTTCCCGAGTAATAGTGGATTCTGCGTTCAAGATCCACACTACCCTCGGTCCTGGACTTCTAGAATCGGTGTATGAAGTTGTCCTTGAACACGAATTGAAACTACGCGGACTGGACGTTATTGTTCAGCAGCCGATCCCTGTTTTTTACGAAAGTGTTCAGCTTGAACTCGGATTTCGAGCCGACTTAATAGTGAATCGAAAGGTGGTTATTGAGGTAAAATCGGTCGAGAATATCGCTCCAGTACACGCTAAGCAATTGCGAACCTACCTGCGGTTGATGGATTTGAAGCTCGGATTGTTGATTAATTTCAACGTTAATCTGATCAAGGACGGGATTACACGCGTCGTAAACAACCTGTAGAATCGACCTATGCTAATCGGAATCGTTGCGGTCGCGGAAAACAATGCCATCGGCAAGGGCGGCAAGTTGCCGTGGCATTATCCGGAGGACCTTAAGCATTTTAAGGAGACCACCTCCGGCAACGCCGTCGTGATGGGGATGAACACGTGGCGGTCGATAGGGCGGCCGCTTCCCGGCCGGCTGAACATCGTTCTGAGCCGCTCGGCCCAGATCGACACGGCGGAGAACCTGATCTTTCTGCGAAGCGAGAAGGAGGCGCTCGATCTTGCGAAGTTCCTGAAATGCGATATGTACGTGATCGGCGGCTCAAAAACGTATACCGAGTTTGCCGACTCGATCAATGCATGGATCGTGACCCGCGTTCCTGTCGAGGTCGAAGACGCCGATGTATTCATGCCCGCCAACTTTCTGGGCGGTTTCGAAGCCGTCGAGTCGCGTGAGATTGGCGACGGACTGCGAGTCGAATCCTTTCGACGCTGAGCTGATTTTGGTATAGAATCATCCGAAAACGAATGAGGAGATTACGACTATGATGGGCGGACGATCTTGGGACGATTGGATCGAGGAATACTCGCAAGCGCACGAACACCCGATTAACCGATTGACGCACAGCATCGGTATTCCGATGATCGCGGTGTCGATATTGATGGTTCCGGCTTGTTTATTTGTCGGTGGGCTGTGGCGCTTTGCGCTGGGCCTGTTCGTGGTCGGCTGGATACTCCAATTCATCGGCCACTATTTCGAAGGCAAACCGCCCGAGTTTTTCAAAGATTATCGCTTCCTTTTCGTCGGCCTTCGTTGGTGGTTCAAAAAGGTGCTTGGCGTAAAATGAACACTTGGTGACTCTAATCAATCCGCTGAAGGTGTGAACTAACAACCTTCAGCTTTTTTTATTTTGCCGGTTTTGCCAGCCGCGAAAACAATTGGCAAAATAGGGTGAATCGAAAGGAACTCATTGCCGTTCGGAAATAAATACAACTCCGATGCAATGCGGGAGGCGGTCCGCAAAAACCGCAGGGGCGAAAATGCAAATATACAAGGAACGTATATTACTGTAATATACATTTGAATGTGGCCGGAACCATATCTGACTGCAAAGGATTTGAGTGGGACGAAGGAAATTCCAATAAGAATTGGCATCTTCATCGCGTTAGCGACGCTGAATCTGAAGAGGTCTTTTTCAATCAGCCGTTGGTGATTGCGTCGGATGTGATGCATTCGGAAAAGGAGAAGAGATTCTTTGCATTAGGGCGAACGGAGACTGATCGATGGTTATTCGTCGCGTTTGTGATAAGAGGAGAGCTTATCCGGGTGATCTGGGCCAGGGATATGACCACGAATGAAAAAGGGAAGTACTGCGAAAAAATTAAAAGAAGTACCGAGTTTTCAGAATGAGGACGAAGAGCGCAAGTTTTGGTCAAAGCATGATTCGACAGAATTTCTCAACTGGGACGAGGCCGAGGTGAGCGTTCTTCCGAACCTTAAGCCAACGACGCGTTCCATTTCCATTCGCATTTCTGAGTCGATGCTGAACCAGATCCGCCTGATCGCGAACAAACGCGACGTGCCTTACCAGTCGCTGATAAAAATGTTCTTAAAGGACCGCATCAACGAAGAGATCAAAAACGGTTAGTTGCTAGAATCAATGGAACGGCACCTCTTGAGACTTGCCTTACTTCTTATTTCATTATTCACGTTATCTGCGCATTTGTTGGCTCAGACCTCTTCTCACGCTTGCCCAAAATTAGTCCTTCGCTCTCCCGCCGGAATAACACAGCCGGGCGATCCTATGGAATTTCGAGTTGAAGCTGACATTCCAGAGGCGCTTAAGGGATTGAAGTTCGATTGGAAAGTTGACGGGCGGAGTTTCAGCGGACAAGGTACACCAGTGATCCAGATCGCGACAGAGAGAAAAGATGCGAATTCAAACATAACTGCAGAAGTAAAGATTCTCGGCGAAGCAGCGAAGTGCTCTGTTTACTTGTCCGATTCGGGAGGGGTTGCCCCACGCTTGCCCAACGAGTCGCTTGATGAATGGGGCAAGCTCGATCCAAATGACATTCGGGGGCGCCTCGATGTACTCTTCTCATCACTTTCGAACAATCCCAAATACGAGGGCGTCCTCGTGTTGAGCTTTGGAACGGAAGAAACAAGGGCCTACAAGCTTAGAAGATTGAACCTGATCTACAACCACATTATATTTAGAAAATTTGACCAACGTAGAATCTCATTCTTTCTCGGAAAGGATACATTCGAAAGGACGGTTGTCTGGCAAATACCTGCTGGATTCGACTATTCCGAGATAGGAATCGATGAGACGAAGCTGATCAAAGCTGAAGAGTTTAAGATCAAGATTACGAAGGCATTCGAAGACAAATAAAATGGGAACAGCAGCGAAACCTACGAGATCAACCGACATCGACCAACTTTGCATTAACACCATCCGCACGCTTTCATTGGACGCGGTTCAGAAGGCTAATTCCGGGCATCCGGGCCTGCCGCTGGGGATGGCCCCGGCCGCATATGTGTTATGGACCAAGTTCCTGCGGCATAATCCGAAGAACCCCAAATGGTTCAACCGAGACCGGTTTTTGCTGAGCGCGGGGCACGGATCGATGCTGATTTACTCGCTGCTACATCTGACGGGCTACGACCTGTCGATGGATGAGTTAAAAAACTTTCGCCAGCTCCATTCGAAAACGCCGGGGCATCCGGAGAACATTCTGACGCCCGGCGTCGAGATCACGACGGGACCGCTCGGGCAGGGATTCGCGAACGGCGTCGGAATGGGCATCGCGCAGAAGCATCTGGAGGCGATGTTCAACCGACCGGGGCATAACGTCATTGATCACTTCATTTACTGCATCTGCTCGGACGGCGATCTGATGGAAGGCGTTTCGTATGAGTCAGCATCGCTCGCCGGGCACTTGAAACTCGACAATCTCATCTACCTCTACGACGACAACCAGATCACCATCGACGGCCCGACCAGCCTGACATGGAGCGAGGACGTGACGATGCGTTTTGAAGCGTGCGGCTGGGAAGTGTCGGTGGTCGAGGACGGCAACGATCTGCGTGCGATCGAGGACGCCGTCCGAGCCGCGCGAGAGAGTAAGGGCAAACCGAAGCTCATCCGCATCAAGACGATCATCGGTTTCGGAATGCCGAAACAGGGCACATCGAAAGCCCACTCGGATGCTCCGGGCGAAGATGCCGTGAAGGAAACGAAACGCAATCTGGATTGGCCCGAGAACAAGAGATTCTTGATTCCGAAGGAAGCGCTTGCAAATTTCCGCCGAGCCGTGAAGAACGGCGCGCGTTTGGAAAACGAATGGGAAGCGGGCGTGAAGCAGTATGCTAAGCAATTTCCCGAACTAGGTAAGACGCTCAAAGACACCCGCTCCGGCAAGCTGCCCGACGGCTGGGAAAAGTCGCTGCCCAAATTCGACAACGTCGAGGGGAAAGCTACGCGTGCCTACTCGGGCGAGGTGATAAACGCCATAGCCGACACGATCCCGCAATTGATCGGCGGTTCCGGCGACCTCACGCCTTCGAACAACACGTTCATCAAATCATCGGCCGACTTCCAAGCCGGGCGGTACGCGAACCGCAATATCCACTTTGGCATTCGCGAACACGCGATGGGTTCGACGATGAACGGCATGGCGCTGTACGGCAGCGTCGTCCCGTTCGGCGGTACCTTCCAGACGTTTTCAGATTATATGCGGCCGGCGATAAGGCTGGCAGCTTTGTCGCATATCCAAACGATATTCGTCTTTACGCACGATTCCATCGGCCTTGGCGAAGACGGCCCGACGCACCAGTCCGTCGAGCACCTCGCCGCCCTGCGGGCTATTCCGAATTTGGCGGTGATCCGCCCCGCCGACGCCCACGAAACCCGAGAAGCCTGGCGAGCCGCATTAAACAGGACCGACGGCCCAACCGCCTTCGCATTCTCGCGCCAGAAGGTAGCCTTGATCGATCGCAAACGCTACGCCGACGCGAAGGGCCTGCACAAAGGAGCCTATATCCTCGCCGAAGCCGAAGACCGCAAAGGCAATCAGGCCGAGCCCCAACTCATCCTCATCGCCACCGGCTCCGAAGTCGGCCTCGCGATGGAAGCCCGCGAAAAACTAAACCGCTCCGGCACCCCAACCCGCGTCGTCTCAATGCCCTGCTGGGAGTTCTTTGACGAACAATCTGCAAAGTATAAAGAGACGGTTCTGCCCCCGAAAGTAAAAGCCCGCCTCGCTATCGAAGCCGGCGTCCCCCTCGGCTGGGCAAAATACGTTGGTGATAGCGGCGACACAGTGACAGTCGACATCTTCGGCGCCTCAGCCCCGGCGGAAGACGTGTTCCGCGATTACGGGTTCACGGTCGAGAATGTGATAAGAAAATCCAAAAGGCTGGCCTAATCGCCCCCATAAGTAAAAATCAACAGTGTGCGGGCTTCAAGTCCGCACACGGTCGAACGCTTTCGATCTACTGTGAAAGCAAGTGGCGATATTGCTCTGTGGCATTATTTAATTGCTGAGGTTTGCATTCTCAGCAATTGAGGCCGCCTTTGCAGCTAATTAGGGAAGCGGTTCCGACTTGATGCGTGTCGCCGTCGCCGTTGCCGTGCCACCGAAAAGGAACGTCGTTCCGTTAGGGGTGAAAAACTCTACCGTCGCCGGGCCTTCCCAAGTGTTCCCCGAGCTGTTTAGAATTACAGTTTGACGGACTTTCGAAAGGAACACCGGACTTGAATCCGGGGCGTAATAAAGCTGGAGAAACGTCAGCGCGTAGGTTCGTGAACTCGTACCGCCGATCCGTTCCCAGACGCCGTGTTGAGGGCTACCGCCCGAGAAGCTGTCTCCGTCTCCCGAGCCTATAAAGTTGCCGTCCGCTGTGAAATTCATGAGCACCCTGAACGGCGCCGGTCCTGGGGCGGCGGGGGTTACAGTGCCAATCCAACTGCCGGTTGGACTCGTCCAGTCAGGACCTCCTTTCGCTTGGGCGATAGCCGTCATTGTTGTCATGGTCGCGATAATTAACGCGATAAACATTCTTTTCGTATTCATTGTTTTTTCTCCTTTTTTGTTTTGAATCCGCATAATTGGCGAATCGTTTTCAAGCCGTACCGCCGTTAACAGGATTGCCATCCGGCGGCGAGTAACGCCTCTCGCAGGCGAGTTATTCTTTTTGCATTGTTTTCTACAGACATATCCCTGCAATGTGTTACTTTTGTGTTCGAAAGCCGAGCATCGAACAAAAGCGATGTCCTGCTTTATCTGGACCATACTCTCCAGGCTTTTAGGAAGTCCTCTGGAAATCCTCGGAAAATTCTCGGAAAGTTCTCGGAGCCTTGAATTCAGCCTTTATGGGAGAAAAACAAGACTATTTTTTTGAGTTTGGTGAATTTCGCCTCGAGCCCGTCGAGCGACGGTTGCTAAAAAAAGGCAGAGTCATACCCCTTACTCCGAAGGCTTTAGAGTTGCTTGGCTTACTGGTCGAAAATGACGGACATCTTTTGGAAAAAGATGTTTTGATGGAAATGCTCTGGGCGGATGCTTACGTCGAGGAAGGCAACCTGGCCGACAACATCTCCAAGATCCGACAGGCTCTGGGCGACAGCCGAAAAGAACCGATGTATATCGAGACAGTCTCAGGACGCGGTTACCGTTTCGTAGCGGAGGTGCGGCGGATCGAGGAAGTTGAGAAGAGCAGAGAAGAGGAAGACAAGATAACAGATGACCTAGCGATCTCGGAACCGTTATCAAGCGAGTTTGTCAGTACAGAACTGAATATTTCCAATGACAATCCACACAAAAATGACGAGTCTGAAATCAGGAATTTCAAGTCTGATATTAGCCAGAACCAAAAACCAACGACGGTAGGCCGGAGAAGAAGTCGGTTTGGTTTAGTTACCCTGACAATTTTAGGAATTCTCGCCATCGGCGCAGCGAGCTTTTTTCTTTGGAGCGAAAACGGAAGATCCGTCGATGCCCCTATAAGATCGATCGCCGTGCTGCCGTTTAGACCACTCGCCGCAAACAGCCGCGACGAATCGCTGGAACTTGGAATGAGCGATTCTTTGATCACCGGACTGGGCAGCGTACGGCAGATCACCGTGCGTCCGATCAGTGCGGTTCGGCGATATACCGATCTGGAGCAGGACGCGGCGGCGGCCGGCCGAGAGCTGCAGGTCGATTCGGTCCTGGAAGGAAACATTCAAAGGGAAGGCGACCAGATCAGAATTACGACTCGGCTGGTGCGGGCCAAGGACGGCAAGACGCTTTGGACGGAGACTTTTGATGAGAAATTTACCAATATCTTCGCCGTGCAGGATTTGATCTCTCAAAAAATAATCGTAGCTTTGGCTTTGCAGTTGAGCGGCGAAGAACGTGATCATTTGACCAAGAAATACACGACCAACACGGAGGCCTATCAGCTCTATCTCAAAGGCCGGTTTTTTTGGAATAAGGTGACGCCGAATGGCTTTCAGAAGAGTCTGGAGTTTTATCAGCAAGCGATCGACATAGATCCGAATTATGCTCTTGCATACGCGGGAATCGCTGACTCATATAACCTGCTGGGCAGTTACGGTGTTCTGCCGATGAAAGAATCGCATCCGAAAGCTCGGGCGGCGGCGGAGAAGGCTCTTCAGATCGACAGCGAACTTGCCGAAGCTCACACTTCGCTGGCGGCAGTTATTGCCGACTATTACTGGGATTGGGCTGCAGCCGATACGCATTTCAAAAAAGCTATCCATTTAAATCCGAATTATCCGATTGCTCGTTACTGGTATTCCCAGCACCTGGCGCGAATGGGACGGCTCGATGAATCGATCGAAGAAGCGAGGCGAGCGCAGCAACTCGACCCGCTTTCCTCTCCTGCCATTGCGCACGTCGGGTTGGCGCTTTACCGAGCGAGGCGTTACGACGAAGCCATTGCGGAACTGCAAAAAGCGCTGGAAATTGATTTTGGGACGTTAGACGCTCACATATTTCTCGGCTTTGTTTATGTGCAGCAAGGTGAGAGCGCGCAAGCGATCGGGGAATTTCAAACCGTGGCGAAATTGTCGGAACGAAACCCGAGTTTGCTCGCGCTTCTCGGTTACGGTTACGCGAAGGCGGGAAACCGCGAGGATGCCCAAGCTATTCGCAGCGAACTCGAAGGGAATCCGCGGTTTTACCCGTTTGAAATTGCGATGATTTATATCGGACTCGACGACCGCGACCAGGCGTTCGTTTGGCTGGAAAAGGCGTATGAAGAACGAGCATGGCAACTGGGCTTTCTCAAAGTAGAACCCTTGTTTGACCCGCTGAAGCGTGATCCTAGATTTATAGAACTGTTGCGGAAAATTAATCTCGTACCTTGAAGATTTCGGAGTTCCAGAAAGTCTTTTGTTAAAATCAGGACCGAATGGATATTAAGGCGATCACAACGCCCGCCGCTCTGCTCGATGTAGGGCGTGTCAGAAAGAATGCCGGGCGTATTAGCGACGTTGCTCTCCGCAATAACGTCCGCTTGAGGCCGCACGTCAAGACGCACAAATGTGTTGAGGTCGCGCGGATACAGACTGCCGGGCATGGCGGGGCGATCACGGTTTCGACACTGGCCGAAGCCGCGGCATTTGCGGGACATGGGTTTTCGGACATCACGTACGCGGTGCCGATCGAGCAGGGCAAGTTTGCCGACGCGATCGAGATACTCAAGGACGGCGTTAAGCTCAATCTGCTGACAGACGATGCCGAAACCGTGCAGCGGCTGGATGAAGCGGCGGGGAATGGGGGTGTTCGGTTCGATGTTTTCATAAAGATCGATTGCGGTACGCACCGGGTCGGCGTTGAGCCGTACACGCCCGAGGCAGTCGAGATACCGCGAATTATATCCGACGCGAAAAACCTTAATTTCGCCGGCATCCTCACGCACGCGGGGCACTCTTACGACGTGACGACGAAAGAAGACATCCTCGCCGTCGCGCGGCACGAGCGGGATTCGATGGGGGAGCTTGCGGGACGATTACGAAGCCAGAGCATCGAAGTGCCAACCGTCAGCATCGGCTCGACGCCGACGATGTCCACTATCGATCACCTCGAGGGCATCGACGAGATCCGTCCCGGAAACTATATTTTCTATGATAATTTTCAGGCGACGCTCGGCAGTTGTTCTTTCGATGATACGGCCTTGACCGTTCTCACGGCGGTCATACACAAGAGCAGCACTCATAGAAAACTCGTCGTCGATGCCGGAGCGGTCGCTCTCTCAAAAGATCGCGGCCCGCTTGGCCTCGATCCGGCGTGCGGTTACGGCCGAGTCCTTGATCTCGAGGGCAGCGACACCGGAATGCGCGTTACCGGAATGTCGCAGGAGCATGGCGAGATAGTTTCGGACGATGCGGCTAAGATCGGGCGGTTCAAGGTGGGCGACCGACTCCGCATTCTCGCAAATCACTCATGCCTAACCGCCGCCCAGCATTCGCATTACAACGTGATCGAGGACGGACAGATCGTCGACCGCTGGGAGATCCATCGGGGCTGGTGATTCCATTTATCTCCAACTACAAAGAGTCCGATCAAAATAACGTCCGCACAGCATTTCGCAGTTTGATCACAACATCTTTTTCAGCCGGTGTGTTTGCTGGATAGACGACGTTCGTATTGAAGACGAGGATCGAAGCCTGACTTGTGGCCGGTTCGAAGTCGATGTAGCTGATGAACCCGTTCTGGTCGCCGCCGTGACCGATGAATGTGCGGTTGTCGCGGCGGTTGAGAAAAAATATAAGGCCGATGTCGGTGGTGAAGCCGGTGTTTCCGTTGGCGTCGGTCGGGGCCGTAAGTTGTGGCTGCCACATTTCTTCGAGCGATGAGCGTTTGAGGACGGTATCGTGGGGAATGCCACCGCCTTTGACCGCCCCGTCACCCGAAGCGGGTGCCACCCCTCCTAAGACAGGAGGGGAGCCCCAACCCCCGATCAGAAAATTGAGATATTTCACCATGTCGGAGATCGGCGCGTTCAGGCCGCTGTTCGAAACCGTAATTCCGGTGCTGGCGTCGAACCGGCCTTCCGTGCGTTTGCCGTCGCGGATGTAATACGAATGCGAGCGGTGCGCGAGCAGGTGCGGCGGTGTTGTATCGAAGTAGCTGCGGGTCATCCCGAGCGGCCGCAAGATGTTCTTCTCGATATAAGTCTCGTAAGATTCGCCGCTGATCGTCTCGATGATCCTTCCGAGATAAACGATCCCCGGATTTGAATAACTGAATTTGGTGCCCGGCTTGAAAAGCACCTCGGTGAAAGGGAACATTGCCACAAGCTGCGACCATTCTGTCGGCTCGAACGGTTCCCAGTCCTTGCCCTGCCGCCAGGGCCAAGTGCCGCCGCGAAATCCGCCCGAATGGGTCAACAGGTGCCGGATCGTTATATCGTCCATCGAGCCATGTGAATTGTGGATCCGTCGAAGCTCCGGTAGGAACTTCGTCACCGGGTCGTCCAGTTTCAGCAAGCCCCGGTCGCGCAGCTGCATTATCGCTATCCCGGTGAACGGCTTTGTGTTCGAGGCCCAGTGGTAGATGGTGTCCGCATTGACGGGCTGCTTCTTTTCGAGGTTCGCCGAACCGTGATGGGTTTCGGCCACAGTTGTGCCTTCCTTGATAAAAACAAAACTGCTGCCGACGATGCCTGCGTCGGTCACCTCTTTCGAGAAAGTCTCTTTGAATTTTGTGAATTTGTCGGTCTGGGCATCCATCGCGGCGGCAAGTGAAAAGAACATCATGGTAAGCGAAAGCACAGATTTAATCGAGCGGGCCATAAATGTGTTGTTTGTTCGAGAATCGCTGGAACTCATCTCCGGCTAAGCCAAAAGCTTCCAGCTTAATGCTAACAGCTGATAATTCAGAACGTAGTGAGATGCGCGATACTAGCCTATGCCGTAACCTTCGACACGTGCAAACCCTGGCAATTCGCGGCATAATTGACGGCTGTTATGCGGTGGTTTCACCTTGTTTTTGGCCTGGTGCTTTTTGTTGTCTTCCTGATAACGGGGCAGTACATGCGTGCCGATTTTCCGGACAAGGAGGTTATCGGCCAGGATCTTCGCCTACTGATGCGTTCGCGGCATATCTATATCCTCTTCAACGCACTGGTCCACATCGCCCTCGGGCTTTATATCCAAGTGCGGCCGCAGTTGTGGCGAAAAGGTTTTCAATTTGCCGGTTCCGCCGCTCTGACGGCTGCCGCCGCTTTCCTTGTCCTCGCGTGGCGAACGGAAACCTACGAACTTCAGCATTTCTCCGACCTAAGCCGCGAGGGCATCTATCTTTCACTCGCTGGTGTGGCCCTTCACCTGATCGGCGGCCTCGGGCAGAAACATGAGCGGTAGCGAGTGAGCCGCGTCAATGCTTGATGTCGATCGCCAGCCGGGTTGGATCCTTCAGTTCAATGACGCGATAGCGGTTGGGCGATGCGACGCCGGCGACCCAGGTGACCTCGGCCTCGAAATCGCAGGTCAGCCGCAGGTCCCTGACGATCGGCAGGTTCGGCGAACGCTGGCGGTCTTTGATGGTCGGTTGGCCTTCAGGGGTGTGGGCATTGGCATCGGAGAAGCGAACCTCGAGCCAGCCGTCGCCGGCCAGTGGGACGACATCGCCGGAGCCGCATGCTCTGACGGGCTTGTCGATGTATTCGATGTGGTAGGTCGGCAAGTCGGGCCCGGCGAACTCGAATACGATGCGGTCGTAATTGCTGTGCCGGGCTGAGCGGACGTCGCTCATTATCGCGACGCCTTTGATGTTCAGGTTCTTCTTTTCGGTCACGCCCGCTGTTCCGGTGAAATCGGCATTGTCGCTGCCGGCTTCATCGGCCGGGGCGTTCGTCGGGGAGGGTGAAGGCGAGGCGAGCGGCGCATCCGCCGTCCGCGACGGAACCGGGGCCACCTCAGTGTTCGGTGCATTCGCGTTATTTGCAACCGGCCGCGTCGAGCACGCGACCGACGTTGCCACCGCGACTATTGCGATCAATACTGTTTTCGTCCGCACGATTTCAACTCTACTCCTTCCCGACTTGCGAGCATCATCAAAAGGTGATTATTGAAGCGATCACTACTCGGGGTGTTTGATTTCGACCACGATGCCGGTCTGGTCGTTTCGCTCCTTTACTAGATATGCACTGAGCTTCGTTACTTGATATTTGTTGCGTGCGGAAATACCGAATACCAATTCCAGGCGCCCCTCGGTGTCGCAGACCACTTGGAAATCCTTTAAAACGGCGACGTCGCGTGGAAGCGTCATGTCATCGATCGTGGGATCGCCGGCTTCGGTGTGAGCCTTCGCCCCGGTGAACTTTATTGACAGCCACGCCTCTCCGCCTACCGGCACGACCTCTTCAGAGCCACACGACCGAATGGGCCCGTCGATGTACTCGACCCTGTAACTAGGAACTTCGGTCCCCGCGAATTCGAACATCATGCCGTCATAATTGCCGTAACGCGCGATGAAAAGGTTTACGAGGGTAGGGTACCCCTTCGCGTTAGGGTTCTTCTTCTCAGTAACGCCCAACGTGCCCTCGAATATTCCAATCAAGCCGATCGCGGAATTAGTTTGGTTTCGTGGAATCCTGCTGCTCGACACAGTAGGTCTCGTGGAGCCCGCCGCGTTCGGGCCATTCGCGTGGTTCGCTGACGGCCCATTCGAGCAGGAACACAACAAAGCTGCCGCCGCTAGGAATGCGATCAATGCTGACTTCATCCGCACGATTATAGACCAAAATGTTCCGGAACGTGCAAACGCGGGCGAGGGGGATATACAATATTGTTGCAATGAGCGTTTACGAAAGTCTATCAGAAACCCAGCAATTTGCCTGCCGCGTTATCGCGGACCACGCCCGTGCGACCGCGTTTGCCATAGCCGACGGCATCCTGCCCGGCAACGAAGGCCGCAACTACGTTCTGCGTAAAATAATGCGCCGAGCTATCTACTACGGACGCGAGCATCTCGGCTTGAACGACGCTTTCTTTTACAAAGTGTGCGATCAGGTTATCGACCGCATGGGAGCCGCATTTCCCGAACTCGTGACCCAACGCGATTTTATCGGCAAGATGGTGCGGTTAGAGGAGGAGCGGTTCGGGAACACCGTCACGGTTGGCCTTGGCAAGCTCGCAGAACTAGACCTAACCAAAGCCACGCCGGCGGAAGGACTTTTCCTTCAGGTCGCGAAGCTTTATGACACGTTCGGTACGCCCAAGGACCTTATCAGGGTGTTTCTCGAAGAAAGAGATATCGAATTTGAAGAGGACGATTACAACGCTCGATTCGATGCAGCACTTCAAGAGCTTCAAAAACAGACCGGCATTGGCCAAACACACCGGAAATCGGAGATCAGCCCGCTGTACGCCGATGTGTTGAGCAAGGTAGGGGCGAACAAATTTCACGGGTACGAAGCAACCAGCTTCGACACATCGAAGATCGTGGCGATCCTTGATGGCGATAGGCAGGTCGATGTGCTGAACGAGGGCAAGCTGGGCGGCATCGTTCTTGATGAAACACCGTTTTATGCCGAAGCGGGCGGACAGGTCGGCGATACCGGCATTCTCGTCAAGACAACTTTTGGCAAAAACAATGGCGACGAACCGGTAAAGATGGGCGGCGTGGGTGCAAAGGCAGCCGTGAACGACACCTACTCGCCGGTTGCGGGGCTGATAGTTCACAAGGTAACGATGCTGGCCGGATCGTTAAAGGTCGGCGACGATGTCGTTGCAACTGTCGATGTCGAAAAGCGCGATGCAACGCGGCGCAACCACACCGCGACGCATCTTGTCCACGCCGCACTTAAAGAAGTGCTCGGCACGCACGTCAAGCAGGCCGGCTCAGTCGTTGCTCCAAATTACCTGCGTTTCGACTTCACGCATTACCAGCCGATCGGCGACGCGGAGATCCGCGAGGTCGAAGTCCTTGTGAACCGCTATATCCTGCAAAATGAGCCGGTTACTACGAATATGATGTCGCTTGAGGAAGCGATGCGGACTGGCGCGGTCGCAATGTTCGGCGAAAAGTACGGCTCAGATGTCCGCGTGCTCAGCGTCGGTGACGGCAAGTTCTCGATGGAGCTTTGCGGCGGCACTCATGTGCGTGCGACGGGCGACATCGGAAGCTTCAAGATCACGTCCGACGAGGCGATCGCGTCCGGCGTTCGCCGCATTCGCGCCATCACCGGTTTTGACGCATTCGAGCGTTTCCGCGAGGACGAACGCCTAATCGACCGCTCGCTCGAAGCGTTAAAAACGCAGCGTGACAATCTGCCGGCGGCGATCGAAAAACTTCAGGAAGAATTGAAACGCACGCGCCGTGAGTTAGATGCACTCAAACTAAAAGCTTACACCTTACAAGCGGAACCCGGCTCATTTGTCATTAAGGGAGGTGACGCCAAGCTCTCACACGATGATGGGACGAGGGAGGTCGGCGGGATAAAGGTCCTCACTAAAACAGTTGATGGCCTCGACGCGAACGGAATGCGGCAGCTTTCAGATACGCTGCTCGCGAGGTTAAAGTCAGGCGTGGTCGTCCTCGGCCGAAAGGACGAGGGAAAGGCGAGCATCATTGTTCGGGTGTCGGACGACCTGAAGGAAAAGGTAAAGGCCGGAAACATCGTCAAAGAGATCGTGCCGATCCTCGGCGGCAAGGGCGGCGGACGGCCGGATATGGCCGAGGGCGGCGGGAATGAACCCGAAAAACTGCCCGAAGCGATCGACGCGAGCTTCTTAGCGATCGAACGAATGCTTGCGTAATTCTTTTCTTTGCAACGTTTGAGGCCTTGAAAGCGTCAAAGCTAATATATTTTGCCTATTTAATGGCTTGCGTATTTGGAGGAAAGAAGTAATGAATTTTTTTATTAGAACATTGTTTATAGCCGTGATCTCGATCTTGATGATCGGAGGACCGCAATCGTCAGCGTACTCTGCCCCGATGGGGTCCGGAGCGGCATTTGCTGCGACAGATCGTTTTGTAGGCACATATCGCCGTGAGTTTTCGGGCCCGTCCGGGCTCTCAACAGAAATGCTGGACCTGAGAGAAGATCTATCGGCAACGTTCGTCGGAAGTTATCAAAATCGCGGAAGCATAAATATGGAGGGCAGTTGGACGCGAGCACGTGGAAGAGTGATCGTTTCGTTCCCGCCAGTTGACGAAGGTGGCAGTGCGACCGTAATGGAATTTCAACGTACGGGCGGCTTTCTCTTTTTCACCTCGGGCAGCGATCTCAAGCTCTCTTCGGTGAACCCATCCGATTTAGTGAAAACAGGAAGTGTTTACGAACGGATCCGTCGCCCATAGCTCACAATAATTCGTAGCGGCTTATCTTACCTGTTTACCTGCCCGGTGAAATGTTTTTAAACTTTTCACCAGCGTCATGCGTTATAAGATTGAGGAAGTCGTTATTTGAACACCGTTCGGGTACTTTTGTTGTCACGATCGTACCGCGAGCGGTGTTTCCATCTTAAGGAGACGTGTGGGAGCTTGAAAGATGTTTGCGGGAACACATTTTGGACGTTACGAGATCCGTTCTAAGATCGGCGAGGGCGGTATGGGTGAGGTTTATTCCGCCCACGACCCGGAACTCGACCGCGAGGTCGCCATCAAGCTTCTTCCAACGGAATTCTCTGCAGATGAGGAACGACGGCTAAGGTTTCGACAGGAAGCCCGCGTAGTTTCTTCCCTCAATCACCCAAACGTGATCACGATCTACGAGATCGGCGAGAACGATCACGGCCAGTTTCTTGCCACCGAATTCGTCGAAGGAAAAACACTCCGCGAGATAATCGAAAAAGAATCGCTTACCCTGACGCGCATCCTGCGTATCTTCGAGCAGGCGGCCAACGCACTGATCGCGGCCCATCATGAGGGCATCGTTCACCGCGACATCAAGCCCGAGAACATAATGGTCCGCAGCGACGGCATCGTAAAGGTGCTCGACTTCGGGCTTGCAAAACCGATAGCCGGCTACCGTTCGAGGCTGAACAGTTCCGAGAACAACACGATCCCAGGAACCGTGATGGGCAGTGCCAAATATATGTCGCCCGAGCAGGCCCGCGGTTTCGACATCGATCCACGGACGGATATTTGGAGCGTTGGGATCGTGCTTTACGAGATGCTTGCCGGCCGGACGCCCTTCGAAGGGCCAACGGCCGCCGACACGCTCGCCGGCGTGATCTATCAGGATCCGAGGCCGATCACTGAGCTTATACCTGGAGTCCCGTCGGAACTTCAACGTATTCTCCGAAAGGCCCTGCAGAAGGACCCCGAAGAAAGATACCAGGATATTAAGGGCCTTGCCCAAGACATTAGGCAGCTCCTGCTCGATGTAGAGCATTCCAACAGCGGTAACCGCAATGGCTCAGCTAGCGGGCCTGAATGGCCAAACGAAAACGTCATCAGCGAGAATCCGACGATCATTCATCGGACCGCGAGCGGCAATCATCGAACGTTTAGTTCTTCGCTGAATACTGCCGTTACAACTTATAATTCGCCTCGCCGCCGTCTTGGGCGTCGCTGGCTGATCGGGCTCGGTTCGGTGATCACCGGTGTTCTTCTACTGTTGGCTGGGCTGGAATTATACAGCTCGCAAAATTCGTCGGAGCCGCTTGCCTTAGCCGCCTTTGAGAGGCCGCAGATTAACCGGATCAACACCGATGGGCGCGTGGTCCTGCCGGCGATATCACCGGACGGGAAGTATGTCGCTTACGTCTCTGGCGAGTTTGGCAGCCGCAGCCTGGTCGTTCGGCAGATCGCGACCGACAGCATCGTCACGATCGTTCCACCGACTGCGCTGAACATGCGTTCCGTAGCGTTTTCGCCAACGGGCGATCATGTTTACTACTCTGTTGGGAGCCCCGATTTTTCCGTCAACACGCTCTATCAGGTGCCGACGCTCGGCGGCACACCTAAGAAGCTTATCGAAGACGTGGACAGCTCCGTCACCTTTTCTCCCGATGGCAAACGGTTTGCTTTCGTCCGCCACCGGACCGAGCCGAACGATGATGTGATCATCGTCGCCAACGCGGACGACCTGTCAATGGAGCCCCTTATCACGTCGGGCGAGGCGGGCTACGACTTTTTTGCTTTCCGTCTTGCATGGTCGCCTGATGGAACGAAGATCCTTGGGTCAGCGGGCAAACGAGAGAGTGGATTTGTTGCCGGCATGAACGTTGTCGAGATCGCCATCGACAGCAAGAGGGTGACGCCGCTAAACACCCGCGAGTTCTTTATGGTGACGAACGTGGCATGGTTCTCCGACGGGTCGGGCTATCTTTTCACCGGCCGCGAAACACAGAACGGCCCACACCAGATCTGGCGCTCCGTCTACGGCGAACGGGACGTTGTTCAGGTCACGAACGATTTCAATGATTACGTTGACGTCAGCCTCTCTACGGACGGCAGGAATTTGATCACGCTTAAAGCAGACAACTTCTCGTCGCTATGGCGATACTCTCCTGCAACCAGGGCGAATGTTCACCTGACCACCGAGTCGCGCGACCTCGAGGGGCTCTTCGGCCTGCTTCAGCGACAGGACGGAAAACTCATTTACTCGCGAAATCAGGGAAAAGAAGTGGGACTCTGGATGGCGGACGCGGATGGGAAGAATGGCCGGGCGTTGTTCACAGAACCGGGTTATTCGATGATGCCGGTAACGACGCCCGACGGGCGCTACGTTGTCTTCAACATTCAAAGGGACAAGACGTCGCGCATCTGGCGCTCCGATGCGGACGGCGGAAACCTCGTTCGCCTGACGGATGAGAGCACCGGGCACGCGGATTTCGACCCGCAGGTCACCTCCGATGGGAAATATGTGATCTTCCAGCGTAAGATCGCCGATAGCGACCGGCTTTTGCTGATGCGCGTCCCGGTCCAAGGCGGCGTTGCCGAAACCTTTCACCAGGCTGAGAATCTTAGCGTTTTCTGCCCGAGGCTTTCTCCGGACGGCCGCCGAATTGCTTATACGACCTTTGATGTCCGGTCCTTTCAGAAAAAGCTTGTCATTGCGACGATCGAGAACGGAGCATTTGGAAAGGTCGAGCGTGAACTCGAGTACAACTTGGTAAACCAATACATATGGTCGCCGGACAGCCGATCGCTGACCATCTCGACCAGCCGCGGCGGTGCTCAGAATCTCTGGCGGCAGCCGTTGAACGCCGGCGAACCCACGCAGATCACCGACTTCAAATCTGGCAAGATCCTCAATTTTGCCTGGGCCCGAGACGGGCGGGAATTGCTTATCTCACGCGGGAATACGAACAACGACCTGCTCCTGATCCGCGACTCGCAAAGACTGGCGGCAACGCAGGCTTATTCAACCGTACCCGCTCGTTCGCGGACGAGCTTTAATCCGTTCAGCTATCTAACTACCGTTTTCTATTAACAAAATCTCTTACGCCGTCGATCAGCCGGTCGATCTCCGTTTCCGTTGTGTAGATAGAGCAGCCGGCACGCAGCAATCCCTGTTCGCCCACGCCAAGGAGGTCCACCACGGTCGCCGCATAAAAATCACCGTGAGACGCGAAGATCCCGTCCTCGGCAAGCGATCTGCTGACCGCTGCTGACGGTTGGTCCAGGACGGTAAATGACACGAGCGGCGTGCGCTCGTCGTCGCCCGGGCCGTATACCTTCACTCCATCGATCTCCGCCAAGCCGCTTCGCAACCTGCGTGCGAGCCGTTGCTCGTGTTCGTGAAATGCTTCGAAAGATGCCGAGAGCCGCTGCCGCAAACTGGTCCCGCTTCCGAAACCGGCGAGGAATTCGACCGCTGCGGCCGCTCCGGCAATTCCTTCGTGGTTTAAAGTACCCGTTTCGGCGCGTTCGGGTGCATCGTCGGGAGCGGGTGCGAGCTTCGGAAAATCCAACGACTCAAGAAGTTCCTTCCTGCAAAAGAGAATGCCGATATGCGGGCCGTAAAACTTATATGCCGAACACGCGAGAAAGTCACAACCTACTGCCTCGACGTCCGGTAGAAAATGCGGCGCATAGTGCACCGCATCGACAAAGCTAAGAGCACCGGCCTCGCGAGCAAGGCTGCAGATCGAAGTGACGTCGGTTATTGTCCCGATCGCGTTCGATGCCGCACCGACGGCGACCAAACGCGTGCGGTCCGTGATCAGCCGTTGCAGCTCGTCCGTTCGCAGCTTGCCGGTTTCGGGGTGCATCGAAAGCCTAATGATCTCAACACCGCGGTCTTTTTCGAGCGACCGCCACGTATCGACGTTTGCATGGTGGTCCAGTTCCGTGACTATGATCTGGTCGCCCGGGCTCATCTGCCGCCCCAGCGTTCGTGCTAGATTAAATGTAAGCGTCGTCATGTTCTGCCCGAAAACGACCTCCGTGGGCTCAGCGTTGAAAAACGCCGCAAAGTCCTCTCGAGCGTGCTGGATAATGGCGTCGGTCTCGTCGCTCGTTGGATAACCCCAGTGGGTGTTGGCATTGTGGTTAAAGAGATAGTCTGCCATGCGGTCGGCGACCTCTCTGGGGACTTGCGTGCCGCCGGGCCCGTCGAAATATGCGACGGCGTGCCCGTTATGTATGCGGTCGAGCGCCGGAAATCGCGAGCGGATCTCGTCAATTGGAAATGCGAACGTGCCGGATGGGGTCATACGTTTATAAAATTCGCCGCGGCGGCAAACACGGCCGCCTCGCGTTATTCCTCCGTCTTGAGTATTTGGAGCTGCCGAATATTTCAAAGCGGCCCGCGATATTATATTCTCTATCGGTAAAATGAGCGCGGTTATCGAAGCAAGATCAGAACTCATCTCAACGAACCCGGCGGATGGATCCGAGGTCGGGCGGGTGGCTGTGGATCAGGCAGTTGACGTCCGCGCCGCGGTCGAACGTTCCCGCGATGTTTTCCACAAGTGGAAAACTACTACCTTCGCGGAAAGGAAAGAACTTGTAATGCGTGCGCGCGAGCTGATCCTCGCCGACATAGACGGCATAGCGAAATTGATCTCGGCGGAATCCGGCAAGCCGTTCGGCGAGGCAATAGCGATGGAGATCGCTCCGGTGCTCGACCTGATGCAGTGGATCGCCCGCGGCGCCGAGAAGATGTTAAGGCCACGCCGAGTCGGCATCGGCCTCTATGCCTTGATGGGCCGGTCATCGAAGGTCGTCTACAAACCTCTTGGCGTCGTCGGCATAATCCCCGCGTGGAACTATCCGTTCTCAATACCGCTCGGCGAGGCGGTAATGGCGCTCATGGCGGGAAACACCGTCGTCATCAAACCATCCGAACTGACGCCGCTGGTCGGTCTGAAGATCGGCGAGATCTTTGAAAAGGCTGGAGCTCCGTCAGGACTGGTGCAGGTGGTCACGGGTGCGGGCGAAACGGGAGCGGCGTTGGTCGATGCGGCACCTGACAAGATAATGTTCACCGGCTCGGTCGCGACCGGGAAAAAGATCGCCGAGGCTGCGGCCAAAAACCTGACCTCGTGCGTCCTTGAGCTTGGCGGCAAGGACCCGATGATCGTCTTCGAGGACGCAAATCTCGAACTCGCGGCGGGTGCCGCCGTTTGGGGAGCATTCTGCAATGCCGGCCAGTCCTGCTCGTCGGTCGAACGGCTTTATGTGCAGGAATCAGCCGCCGATGACCTGACGCGGCTGATTATTGAGAAAACGAAACGGCTGAAACAAGGCCCGGGCGATAGGGAAGATGTTTCGATCGGCCCGATGTCGTCCGAGCGGCAGATCAGGATCGTCGAGGATCACGTCGAGGATTTCGTGACGAGCGGCGCGAAGATCGAGACGGGCGGACGGAGAGCGGACACTCTTGTCCGCATAAGCGTCGCTTCGACGCGAACGGACACCGATGACAGGAGTGCTCCGATCGGCCAAGTGGGTTTCGCCGAAGGAAACGTCGATGAGGACAAGAGTGTCCTCGCTCCTCTGTTCTACGAACCGACGGTCATCACAGGTGTTACAAACGAGATGCGCGGAATGCAGGAAGAAACCTTCGGCCCGACGCTCCCGATCGCGACGTTCAAGACCGAAGAGGAAGCGATCCATCTCGCAAATGACAGCGAATTCGGTTTGACGGCTAGTGTTTGGACAAAGGACTATGCAAAAGCCCGCCGTGTTGCAGCAAAGATAGATGCAGGTACCGTCTGCATAAACGAGGTCCTCTACACGCACGGCATCGGCCAAACGCCGTGGGGAGGATTCAAGAATTCGGGCCGCGGCCGCACCCACGGCATCGAGGGCCTGATGGAACTTGTCCAGCCACAGCATATTCACACCAACCGCATCGCCATCCTGCCCGACGCATGGTGGATGTCCTATTCACCAACAGCGGTCGAAACCTTTCGCGGATTTGCAACGAAATTCGCCAGTGGATCGTTGATCAAGACTGTAAAACTAATCCCACAATTGTGGAAAAGGATTAAGGAACTGCGTTAAATGTTTGAAGTTAAAGGTTGCTTAGTCGATTTAATAGACTGGACGCAAAGAAATCTCACAGCTTATCTAATTCAGCCGCGATTCCTGTGACCGCATCTCTTTGCGCTCCGGAAAGATCCCGGATAAGGAAAACAGTATGGTTCTTTACGACTACTACGGTGATGCCCCGAGAAGGCAGTATCAAAACCTGATCCCCGTTGCGAGTGTCCATAGGATTAGGTCTATGTCGTCTCGCCTCTTCTTCCGCAATGGCTAGATCGGGGTAGGTAAGGATAAACAGGCTTATATGTTGGCCTTCTCCTGGATGCGGCCCCTTAGCTTCTTTCGAGATGAAACTGTATCGGGCACGATCGATCAAAAATTCGTTCTCGTAGTCTCTGCTCCACTCACCGTCAGTGGAAACCTTTTGAACAATGTAGCCATGTCTGGTTCCAATACTGTCGAGTGCACCGGCAACCTTGGCGAGGTAATTTATCTTGCTCTGCCCTAGAGAGGAGATCCTCCACTGATCCAGGAGCATCGTATAGACACCATCCTTTGGGGAGACCCACAAATAAAACTTTCCCGAGAGTTGGATCCTGCTATTTTCAGGGAACTGCTCGAAGACATCGACGCTCATTCCCAAATAAGCCTCTTCGCCTTGCCGTCTGAAAATGTCCTCCTTCCAGCCTCTGCTCGTCAAATAGCTATTGTAAAAGGTGATGACTTTCTCTTTGTCTAAATCCCTGCCGTCCGCAGTCCGATAGACAAACATTGAAGTGGCAAAAGGCGGCTGCAATCGTTGAAACCTTGGGGTTCCGTTGAACGGGATCGTGCCGGGATAAACGGGTATCTCGAACAAACGCTTGGCTTGCCTTGATTCGGTCAGGTTGAAGCCGAAGCGACTCGTTTCGCCATCTCGATCAGAAGCGTTCACCGGTGTTCCGAATGTTGAGACGAGGATGCAGGTCAAGAGACTCGCACTGATTGTGAGGATTTTCGCTAAGCCTGGGTTCATTGATCACCTCCGAAAACTTAGTCATCAGACCATGCCGAACATCGTCATTATAAGCTGTAAACGACAGTTCATGCCATGGTTCGAAACACCATGCGATCGAAGCCCCTGAGGTTCAAGAATAGGCCGCAATCAAAATCGCGAATATTTTCACTCTATATTCCCGTGAAAAGCACCAAAATTCGACGCGGTTCTTTGTTCTATTTGAGCAGGGCGCATCTTGGACCAACGGCCCCTCACGTATCTACGTCAAAGTTCGCAACTGCATCGACCTTCAGGTTGTCAACTCTCCCGAGAAACCGAGGGAATGCATAAAAGAACTGCTTCGAACACGACGAAGAAGACCTGAAGCATTTAAGACAATGAAGGAAGTGCGGCAGTTACCGCCCGAAAAGGGTATCATAAGTAGTGCTCACTGAGTTCTACTATGTTCAATAGGGTTCAACAATTCATTTTGGTCTGCGTTCTTTTCGCTGCACCCTTGGTGCCGGTTAGTGCTCAGAGCGACCCAGCTAAGGCACGGCCGACCGTCGGGCTAGTACTTAGCGGCGGCGGCGCCCGCGGGTTTGCGCACGTTGGGGTATTAAAGGTTTTGGAAGAGAACCGCGTTCCTGTCGATTATGTGGGCGGGGCGAGCATCGGCGGGTTGATCGGAGCCTTATATGCGATGGGGAGAACACCCGCCGAGATAGAGCAGCTTATCTTAACACTTGATTGGGACAAACTATTCGCATCAAGTACATCCTTCGAGAATCTCTCTTTTCGACGAAAGGAAGATCGACGGAATATACCGAGCCCGATACCGCTCCGTGGAAAACCCAATAACCTGAAACTTCCTGCTGCGTTTAATTCCGGCCATGAGATCGGGCTTCTTTTCGACCGGGAAACACTAGCATACGCAACGGTGAACGATTTTTCCCGGCTTCCTATCCCGTTCAGGACGGTCGGGACCAACATGGTCAACGGCCTTTCGGAGGAATTAAAGAGCGGATCGCTGTCACGAAGCCTGCGTGCGACAATGGCGATCCCGGGTGTGTTCGCACCGGTGGAGATCGACGGCAAGATTCTTTCCGATGGGGGATTGGTAAACAATATTCCCACAAATGTGGTCAAGGCAATGGGCGCCGATATTCTGATCGTCGTGAATATCGAAACACAGCTTGCCGACCGGGAATCACTTGAAAGCCTGCTTGGTGTCCTGACTCAAACGATCAACATCGCAACGGCCGAAAATTCCCGTCGTAGCCTGATTCAAGCCGACCTAGTAATTGCGCCGGATCTCGAAAAATTTTCCTCAGCAAGTTTCTCAAGCAGCGAAGAGATCATTAACCTCGGCTACGAAGGGGCGAAGGCGAAAGAGGTTCTGCTTCGCGGCCTTTCACTTGCCGAGGCGGATTGGCGGGCTCATCTGGCCAAGCGAAGATCGCGGCAGAGAGCGGACATTGATCCGGTCCCAACATTTATCGCAGTCGATGGTTCAGACCGAGATGCCGCCCGAACGATAGAAGAAAAATTAAACGGGAAATATTTGGGAACGCCGCTGGATGAAACCAAGAGGAACGAACTTGCAAAGGACCTCTCGGTGCTTACAGGTACTGGGCGTTTTGATGCGTTGAACTACGAGTTGACCGACCGAAACGGGGAGATCGGTCTGCTCATTCGTACGAACGAAACTAACGGCAAGCCGACCGATCCGACCCGGCTAGATGTCGGGTTTGACGTCAACAGCGTCGAGTCCGACAACTCAAATTTTAGTATTCAGGCCCGTCTCACTTTTTTTGACGTAGGACGTTACGGCGCCGAATGGCGCAACGATCTGCGGGTTGGCTCGAGCACGCTGCTCG
Source organism: Pyrinomonadaceae bacterium (assembly GCA_041750855.1). Lineage (GTDB taxonomy): Bacteria > Acidobacteriota > Blastocatellia > Pyrinomonadales > Pyrinomonadaceae > OLB17. The sequence continues at coordinate 35,827 of JBGSYT010000058.1, forward strand.
CGAGCGAATATTTCCGCCCGCTTGGAAGGACACGGTTCTTTGTGGCCCCGCGTGTATCTTATGAAAGACGAAAGATATCGTTCTATACGGGTGACGATCGATCGTCCGAATATGCGATATCAGGCACGCAAGTCGGGATCGATCTGGGTTACACGTTTAATGAACGAAGTGAATTGCGGGCCGGGTATGCCATTGGATATGAAGAGGCTTCCAGAAGGATCGGAGATGCCCTGCTGGCCGATGGAAAGGGCAAATTTTCAATTGGATCACTGCGGTGGACCTACGACGGCCTAGACCAGGCGCAGGTGCCGAGGAAAGGTGTCCTTTTCAAAAATTCGATCAGCCATTATTTTGACACTCCTGGAAGAACGAGCGGCATGACGCAGGCTGAATCCCGGATGACAGGGTTCTTACCGATAAGCGGGAAGAACACTATATTTAGTTTTGGAGGGGCCGGGACAAGCTTCGGCACTACCGCACCGGTATTGCGCCAGTTTACGCTTGGCGGGCCCTTTCGACTCGGTGGTTATGGTGTGGACCAATTTCGCGGGAGCAATTATGCACACGCCGGCATCGGTATTTTGCATAGCCGCCAGATTCTGCCCGCTTTGTTCGGTGGCAAGGCATATGTGGGTGCATGGTATGAGGGCGGCAGCACTTTTGAACGCATTGGCGCTATTAATTACCGGCAAAGTGTGTCAGGGGGTGTCATTGTGGAAACCCCGCTTGGGCCGATACTCGTCGGGGGTGGATTTAATGAAAAGGGCAACGGGAAATTTTTCTTTTCATTCGGGCGGTTTATCCGTTAAAGATCAGGCCGGCCAGGTATGGCTTGGGCAGGGCGTAACAAGCCGGGGCGTATTGCGTCCGGCTGCACGTTGGCACCATGTGAATATGAACCGGGGAGCGATGGGACTTACAGGGGCTTATCCGCCGAAGCGAGTTTGACCTGTTCCGTTTCAGGGCGGTAAGTTTTCAGCCAGAAAATGTGGACGGTTACGCCGATCGCGACGGCCAGCAGAAGCAGTATCAGCCAAAAAGTCCCCTGGACGATCCAAATGCTCAGCCCGATCGATGCCCACAAAAAGAAAAGCGTGCTCGCCTTTTGCCGGATGGAAATGCCGCGGCCCGACTGATAATTGCGAATATAAGGCCCGCAAAGGCGATTATTCATCAGCCAGTCGTGAAAACGTTCCGAACTTCGCGAGTAGCAATAGGCGGCAAGCAGCAGGAAAACCGTCGTCGGCACAAGGGGCAAAAAAATACCCAGGACGCCGAGAGAAACGAAGACGGTGCCGCAGAAGATCAGAAATGCCTTTCGAATGTCCACAATGCAATTATAGCTAAGTCTAACCGCGCATACAGCTCTCTGTCCAACCGAATCTTGTTGTAGTATCAGATCATGGCAATACGTATGCCTGCCATTTTTTTCGGGCACGGCAACCCGATGAACGCGCTTTCGGACAACGCGTACACGCGTGCGTGGGCGAATATCGGACGGACGGTCCCGACGCCGAAAGCAGTGCTTTGCGTGTCGGCACACTGGTATATTCAGGGCGTTGCCGTAACGGCAATGGATCGTCCCCGGACGATCCATGATTTTGGCGGGTTTCCGCCTGAACTGTTTGAGGTCGAGTATCCGGCGCCGGGTTCGCCAGTTCTGGCGTCGCGTGTCAACGAACTGCTCGGCGGCGAGGTTGCTCTCGATACGGGACGCTGGGGACTCGATCACGGGACCTGGTCGGTGCTGTGTCACGTATTCCCGGAAGCAGATGTCCCGATCGTCCAGCTTTCGATAAACGAGACCGAGCCGGCGGAATTTCACTATAAACTCGCCGCGAAACTCCGGCCATTGCGTGACGAAGGCATCCTGATCATCGGCAGCGGCAATCTGGTCCACAATCTCCATGCATATGCGTGGGGCAATCAGTCGCGCGAACCATTCGACTGGGCCCTGCGGTTTGAACAAAAGGCCCTGGTGTTGATGGCCTCCGGAGAACACGATCCTTTGATAAATTACGAAACGCTGGGCAAGGACGCGTTGCTTTCCGCACCGACCCCCGATCACTACTTTCCGCTCATGTACGTGCTCGCCCAACAGCAAGCAGGAGATACGGTGAGTTTCCCGGTCGAGGGATTCGACGGCGGATCGATCTCGATGACTTCGGTTATGCTCGGCTAAATGGCCGCAGCTGTTTCCAGAAGGACTGCTTGACAATGCTTGTTATCACGAGTATCGTTATAAGAATGAGTGTTGCTTTGCAAAAAGAGTTGCAGCAAACTAAACCATTCACGAGCTTACATGAGGCAGCCCATCTTGCGGTGCTCGTAACGGCGGAGCGGCTCAAAACAAACGCCCTGCATATTTTTAGAACAAAAGACCTGACCGCGGCGCAATACAACGTACTCAGGATCCTCCGTGGTGCGGGCGATGAGGGAATTTCCTGCACCGAGATAAGCGGCCGATTGATAACACGCGATTCTGACATCACACGGATGCTTGATCGCCTTGAGTCAAGAGGCCTGATCATGCGGCGGCGTCAGGCAAACGATCGAAGGGTGGTAAAGGCTTTCATTTCTGAAGCCGGATCGAAGGTGCTGAGTGAACTGGATGGCCCCCTCAACGCTTTCAATCAAAACCAAATGGGGGGTCTATCCGAAAAAGAGCTGAGAACACTGATCAAGCTTCTGGAAAGGGCCAGGAACAATTTCACGAACCAGGGAGAGAAAATATGAGCAAAAAGATCAATTTATTAGGTATTGCAGGAAGCCTTCGAAAGGCATCCACAAACCGTGGAGCGTTAAGGGCAGCCGCCGAGTTGCTGCCCGACGGCGCTGAGATGGAGATATTCGAGCTGAACGAGATCCCGCCGTACAACGAAGATCACGAAAAAAATCCGCCGGAGATCATCACAGAATTCAAGAAAAAGATCCGCGATGCGGACGCGATCGTTTTCGTCACACCTGAGTATAACTACTCGGTCTCCGGTGTACTGAAAAATGCGATCGACTGGGCTTCCCGGCCTTATGGCGACAGCGCCTGGGAGGGCAAGCCGGCAGCGATCATGGGCGTTTCGGGCGGTGCCATCGCGACTGCGCGTGCTCAATATGACCTGCGCAAATCAATGGTATTCCTGAACATGTATCCGCTGAATGGGCCGGAAGTAATGGTCGGAAACAGCGGCGAAAAGTTTAATTCTGACGGCGACCTGACCGACGAAAAGACCAAAGAGTTCATCGCGAAACAGATGAAGGCGCTGGTCGAGTGGACGCGCCGGCTTTCGGCAGCTACACACACTGCCGCGTCGTCGTAGTATCGTCCGTCCGGGTCCGCCCTGATCGCGGCCACGGGCCTTGTAGTTGCGGTCACCGAGTTGAACGAGATGTTATATTTCGAGGATAAGACGGCCGATCGAGTAGAGCCCCTTACTGCGATCGGCCGATTTTTGCATTTCGACGCGATGTAGCAGCAAATGTTGCTCGAGATAAAATGGCAACGCCATTCGATCCGGCTTGACTCGAACATGCGCCTGGACTCATAAATGACAGTAATTACGGCACGTGCTCTCGATGCGAAGTCGACATCGTGATTAAGCGGCTCGACGCCGTTCCCGATGCTACCGAAGAAAATGGCTGACATGCCGTGTCCAATTTATGAGCGAATCTCCAACTGAACCTAGACTGATCCCACTAATATTTAAGAAACTGCCGGAGCAGGAACAGAAAGACCGAGCGGACGAATTTTTCGAATTGTTGAACCGGCGGCGTACGGTACGGGAATATTCTGCCCGAGAAGTTCCTTTCGAGCTGATCGAGATGGCGATCGCGACGGCCGGTACTGCGCCTTCGGGTGCGAATATGCAGCCTTGGCGGTTCGTCGTGGTGAGCGACCCGCAAGTTAAAAGGAAGATACGCGAGGCCGCTGAAAAGGAAGAATACGAAAGCTATCACGGCCGGATGAGCGAGAAGTGGTTGCGGCGTCTTGCGGCCCTGGGCACGGACGAACATAAGCCGTTTCTCGAGATCGCTCCTTACCTCATCGTCGTGTTCCGCATCACTTCGGTCGAAGAGAACGGCGAAAGCGAGCCGACCTACTATTCCCAGGAGTCGGTGGGTATAGCCGTCGGTATGCTCCTTGCCGCGCTTCACAACATGGGCCTAACGACCCTGACGCATACGCCAAGCCCGATGAAGTTTCTACAGCAAATCTTAGGTCGCCCGAAGGCCGAAGTGCCGTTCGTACTGATCCCGGTCGGCTACCCGGCCGTCGATGCCAAAGTGCCTGACATCGAAAGAAAGCCGCTATCCGAGATAATGCTGACCGTCTAACCGCTTAAACATTTACGGTGACCCGCAGATAGGTTGCCGGTATCGAGGTCGCGTCATTCGATCCGGACCCGTTCTGGCTGGCAAAGAGTTCCTGCAATTCCTTCAACAGATCTCCTTCGCGGCCATTTTCCGCAGCCGCATCGAAGGCATTCATCGTAGGCCCGTAATACGTTCTGAAAACGTCAGCGTAGGCGGCTGGTCTGCCGGGGTATTCGAATGTATAAGTTTCGCGGCTGAACGAAATCTGATCGGCCGGGACGCCCGCTGCAACGAAACGCTCCACAACATTGTCCTCGACTCCCCACGTTATCGGGCTGATGAAGCCCTCGGGCGGCGAGGGCGCATAGGCTCCGCTGATCCGCAACAATTGTGCTATCAGTGTTGGGTCGCCAGGTATCCAGTTACCCATCACGATTCTTCCGCCCGGCTTAGTGACCCGCACCATCTCCTTTGCGACATCGAAGGGCCGCGGCGCAAACATTGCACCGAAGATGCTGATGGTCAGGTCAAAATTGTTGTCCTCGATGCCTTCCAGATTTGAAGCATCTCCCTCACGGAATGTGCAGTTTGAGAGCCCGGCCTCGTTAGCCCTGCGCCTTGCCGCCGCGACCAGATTGCTCGCGATGTCAACGCCAAGGACGTCGGCACCGCGCTTCGCCGATGGGATCGCAGTGTTTCCGTCACCGCATCCCAGATCGAGAACCTTCATTCCTTCCTCTACCCCGACCGCCTCGATCAACTCGTCCGCGCTTCGCCTCATTGCCTGAGCGATCTGCGTGAAATCGCCTTTTTCCCACAATGCTTTATTCGGATTCATACTTATTGCTCCTGTTTATAATTCACTGCCGCTTTGCATCTGAACACCTAAATTTCAGGCTCACTAATAATAAACGCAAGGCATACAGAAATGCGGACAGCAAAGTTTCAATTAATGTCGACTGAATCTAAACAAGCTGATCGGACGCCTATTCTCGAGTTCACCCCGCCATGAAATGAGAGATCGACCCGCGGATCGGCGACATGGGCCCGCCGTTATAGAACGCTAATAATTCCGTTTCGGTCTTGCCGGCCCGTAGAGCAGCTTTGCTCCGTCATCAAGACAGAACATGATCGTATTGTCATACTCGCGACCGCATTGCGGGCATCGTTTCATATTAAAGATGTATTCGCAGCGAACTGCTCTGGCAAACCTCGGCGTCGGATCAGATCCGTAAAGCGAGCGTCACCGCGTAACGCGTCAAAGCTGAAAAGATTGACATAATATACGATAGGTTGCGGCTCAGCTTCTGCACGTGCGAGCAATTCGAACGCGGCGTCGATTTCCCCGAGTGCAGCTAAAAGCCAAACTTCAGACACAAGGCTCGGTGCATTTTCGGGACGTTGTCGGAGCTCATCAAGTATCGCCTTTGCTTTCTCCGTCCGGCCTGAGACAGCATACGCCCATCCTAATACTCCTACAAAGAATCCCTCATTACGCGACACCTCGACCGAACGTTTGGCCGCGGCAATAGCTTCGGCAAAACTGCCAAGAGCTGAGTATGCAATGCAACTTCCCCAAAGGGTCAGGAGATTCTCTTTTTCAAATGTCAATGCCTGCTCAAAGTAGGGCAGCGATTCTTCGAACCGGCGCATTGTCACCAGGCCCGCACCCGTTGTCACATACGGAAATGGAGCCAGCGGGTCGGCCTCGCGAGCAAGCTCAAAAAAACTAAGAGCCTCATCAAATCGCGCGTGGATGCAGAGCGTTAGAGCGAATGATCCAAAAGCCTGCACATGATCGGGCCGCAGTTCGATCGCTCGCCTGAAAGCCTTTTCCCACGCGGGCCAATCCCCTTCAATAAAGGCAATGAACCCTTTAATGTAAAATGCGTCGGCCGATTCGCCTTGCATTTCTTCAGCAGCCGCGAGATAAACTTTAGCCCTTTCGCAGGCTTCACGGGTCGGGACGAGACTGTAATGCGCGGCCAGAATAGTCCCTTCCGCAAGGCCAACCCATGACGGGGCGTAAGAAGGATCAAGCCGGACGGCTTCCTCGAAGGCCTGGCGCGCTCCGCCATGATCATTTTTTGTGTGACGAAGATATCGTCCCAAGAGATATGCCTTATAGGCTTCCGGGTTGTTGGTATGACGCTTGAGAATTTCCGCTTTTGAGGGCCCAACCAGTTTTAACTTAAGTGCTTTGACCACGGCAAGAGCGATCTCGTCCTGAACGTCGAAAATATCTATCATCTCCCGGTCGTAGCGTTCCGACCAGAGATGATAACCATCGACGGCATTGATCAGCTGCACCGTGATGCGTAATCGGCTACCAGATTTCCTCACGCTGCCTTCGAGGACCGTTCGGACACCTAGCTTGCGGCCAATTTCCGAAATTTCCGTGTGCCTTCCTCTGAACGAGAACGCTGACATCCGAGCAGCGACCTTTAGGCCTTCGATCCTGGACAAAGCGTTTATCAGTTCCTCAGCCAGACCGTCGCAGAAATATTCGTTGTCCTCGTCGGAGCTCATATGCGTGAACGGCAGGACAGCTATCGAATTTGGAGGGCTGATCGGTGTGCCGGCACGATGAATTGCGGTTTTTGCCTCTGCGGGAGAAAGTATCGCCGTCGCCGGTTCGTCCATAGAAGCCGGCCCGTCGAGCAGCGCATTGCCGTCGTCGAGACAATACATCAGCGTGTCGTCGTAATAATCCCGCCTGCATTCAGGGCATCGTTTCATGGCTTAAACAGTCAGTGTATATCCGCCATCGGGCGTAAGAGTAGTGCCGGTTATAAAACTTGCTTCGTCGGAGCAAAGGTACAAGATCGCAGACGCTATTTCTTCCGGCTTGCCCACTCGTCGGAGGTGAACCTGTGGCACCAGGGCAGTGTCGAAGATCTCGTCGCCGATGATGCCGCGGATACGCTGGTGCATCGGCGTATCAACAAACCCGGGACACACGATGTTTACCCTGATGCCGTGCGGCGCAAGTTCCGCCGACACGCTCGTCGTCAAGCCGACCTGTCCGTGCTTTGAGGCTACGTATGCAGCTCCTGACGCGAAACCCAGGAAAGAGTTTACGGACCCGACATTGACGATCGCTCCACCGTTTCCGCCATCGAGCATCGCCCGTGCCTCGTATCGCAGACACAGATAATTCCCCTTCAGGTTGATGTCGAGAACCTTGTCCCAGTCGTCCTCCTCGAGATCGACAATGTTCGCGATCTGGCCTTCGATGCCGGCATTATTCACGGCATAGTCGAGCCGCCCAAACGTCGCGATCGCGTGAGCCACCATCTGCTCGACGTCCCGAGCTTTGGACACGTCTGTTTTAATGGCGGTCGCTTTTCCGCCAGCGGCTTCTATCTCGGCGACAAGCAAGTCGAGTTCCTCTTGTCTTCTAGCCGCAAGTACTACGCTCACACCCTTTGCCGCGAAGGCCAACGCCGTTGCCCTCCCGATCCCGCTACTGGCACCTGTGATCAGCGCAACTTTTTCATTCATGGTCATATAATCTCCTCAAATTCCTACCGGCCGCCGCAGTTCCGCATTCATTTCAACTAGAGCCATTCCCCGCACCAACCCGGCACCGTCATCGATACGATACAGCAGCGTGTCATCGTAATAATCCCGCCGGCACTCAGGGCATCGTTTCATAATCTTCGGTTCTTCAAGTCCGAGATTCGATCATTGCCAATTTTACTGGATTGGCGCGAGGCGGCGGAGTTCATCGAACCAGTTAAGAACGACCCGTACCTGTGCCGGAGCGGTGATGTCTCCCGCCGGACGTATCATCAGGAAGCGGTTACCTTTAGGGTCGACATCGTAACTAACGCTGGTGTTGGAGCGCAAGTTGTAAATGCCGCCGAAAAGGTTCTTTGGCGTTGCGGCCTGGAAGGCCGGGCGAGTCTGGATCGCCACGCTCATAAATAGATCGTTATTACGGAAGTACAACTCTCGAGCGTCGGACGACCAGCGCGGCTCCTCGCCCCCGGCTGTCGATATCTGCCAACGCCCGCCTGCTTCCGAGAGGTCACGCACATAGATCTCGGGGCGGCCACTCTCATTCGATTGGTAGGCCATCCAGCGGCCGTCCGGCGATAGCGCTGCGCTGTACTCGTGGAACTGTGTGCTAACCATCGGGCTCATTTGAGCCTCTTGCTCAAGCCGCAATTGAACGATGTTTCCGCGGTTCGTATTTACTTGATGATCGATCAGGGAAGAGGAGCCGTCAGGCTCGATCGCTTTGATATAGGCAGTCCCGGCGAGCGAGGCCACGACTGCTGCCTCGCGACTGCCGTCGGCCGGTTTTCGCAAAACGGTCGATTTGGTACCAGCGGGATCGATCGCAGTGTAAAAGATGCTTTTACCATCCGAGGACCAGACCGGCGAGGCGTTCACCGTGTCGAATGTCAGGCGCGTGGAGGTTTCTCGTCCAAAATCGAAAACCCACACGTCGCCGCTGCCGCTGGAGCCGATAAGCAGGGCGACACGCGAGCCGTCGGGTGAAACCCGGATGTCATTATATTGAGCCGCCTGGATGTTGACCGGTTGAAAATTTCCGCCGCGGTCAGCCCAGACAAGCTGGCGCAGGTTCGCGCCCGGGTTGCCGGGAATGTACGCCAACGTGCCGTCGTCCGAGATCGAAAAATGAGCCATCCCGGTCGTCTGGTCTCCAGCAACGCCTTGCAAGACGGTTACGGGACTACCTTGCGTGGTCAGGGTGTCGGCATTGAAGCCCACAGCGAACAGGTTGCCGCCACGAGCGAAAACAAGATGCCCGGTCGGCGAGTAGCGGGCCATGCTCGCTCCTTGCATCAAGACACGGCGCTCGCCCGTGGCGAGCACTACCGCCTCTATGTTCGAACTCTCGTAATCGTCCGGGCTGTTGAGCGTGCCTACCGTGAAGAGTACGGCTTTGGCGCCCGGCAACACTTGCGGCCACCTGTGTGTGCGTTCGCCCTTTCTCTCGTCGAGCGTTGAGACCTTCCGCGGCTCGCCGCTATTCGCTGAGATCTGATAAAGAGATTCCGAAACATGCGGAGTATAAATAATAGAATCGTTGCCGGCCCAGCTCAGGCCCCGGGTATCGTTGCCCTTGACCAACGCGGTCACAGATCCGTCAAGAGACATCTTCTTTAGTGTGAAATCGGAAACGAAGGCCAGCCACTTGCCGTCGGGCGAAAAGCTTGGCCCCGAGGCCCCCTCCGTTCCGGGGAGAAGTCTGACTTCGGGATCATCGCGCCTCCGCACATACAAGCGGCTTATACCGTCGCTCGATGCCACAAAAGC
>JBGSYT010000059.1:0-59318 GCA_041750855.1 Pyrinomonadaceae bacterium
GGCGACGGCGACGGCGACGGATAGTTCGAAAAGTGTATTGCTATCCCTAACGGACGGGGGCGGCGTCCGCAGATTCTCGGATATTTGGATAAAGGGGCGGGCGGCATCCCGCCCTTTGGAAAGGAGAAAAATGATTAGATCAGCACAAGAACTACAAGACCAAGCAACCCTAAAGAGCATTTCTTTTTGGAATGTTCACAATTGCAGTATGTGCGGCTATCCCTGCGGTTTTCACTTCAGCGGCGATGAGGTCAGGTATGACAGTGGGTGCGATTGTGTGAATTACGGGCCTGTGCTCACCGAGAAGGATTGGGATTACGTAGCCGGCACTTATAACCGAAACCAGCCGGAAAACAATCCGGATATTTCCTCAGAATATCTGGACAAAGTGAATGCGGTATGGCAGTTCGAGTCGCCGGAGCTAATCACAAAATGAACAACAAACCTTGTATGACGAGATCGCAGTTCAGAGGGTCGGTTCACGGCTTGCGGCGTCCCTCGCGAATATCGCCGGGGCTAATCTTCGGTGCCTGGCTGATGCTCGGTGCCATCATCACGGCCATCGGGTTCTGGTGGGCCGCGGGGTGAATATGAGAATCCTCGTTGCCTGCGAATTTTCCGGGATAGTCCGCGATGCTTTTGCGGCCAGAGGCCACGATGCGTGGAGCTGCGATCTGCTGCCGACCGAACGACCCGGCAATCACATTCAGGGTGACGTGATGAAGGTTCTGAATGACGGGTGGGATTTGATGATCGCCCATCCGCCTTGCACTTATATCAGCAACGCCGGGGCAAAACATCTGTATAAAGGCGGCGTGCTGAATTTGGAAAGACTGGCCCTAGCGGAACCCGCAAAAAGGCTGTTTATGGATTTACTTACGGCCAATATCCCAAAGGTCGCGGTAGAGAATCCCGTCCCGTCGCTAGTCATCGGGCTGCCCCGATACGACCAGGTTATTCAGCCATTCTACTTCGGCGAACCGGAGCAGAAGAAAACGTGTTTGTGGCTTAAGAATTTACCGCTGCTGATGTCCACCGATATTTGTGCGGCGGCCCAAAGCACCAGAGTTCCCGGCAACTGGTTTAACAAAGGGGGAAAGGATCGGCAGAAGAACCGAGCCAAAACCTTTCCCGGAATCGCCAATGCAATGGCGGAACAGTGGGGATAAATTGTCAAAAATCAACCGGCATCTCGTGCCGTATTCGCAAAGTATCACAAGCCCGGAGCAGCTTAAAGTTGAAAGTTTCGCGGGGATTAAAGGGTAAAAAATTCGATGGCAGTTAAACACATTATCAGTCTAGGTGCTGGGGTACAGAGTTCGTGTATGAGCCTGATGGCAGCACACGGTGAGATAACGCCGATGCCTGAATGTGCGATCTTTGCGGATACTCAGGCGGAACCGATCAGCTTAAGGAACTCCGCGAACTCGCGGCGGTCGTTGCACAAAAGATCACGGCTATCGAGAAGCTGATGGATCGCGAAACGGTTGGAAACGTCCGTGAGTGGTCGAAGGGCGTGGTGGAAAAGAGGAGAACGTGATGGAAACGATGGAACAGCAACGGCTATTCGACCAATCAGCGGGAGCGGCGGCTAGGGACGCGGGGAACATCCGGCAGAAATCGTTGATTGTTCAGACGGCGATTGGTATAATTAAAGCGGGCCAAACAGGTGCGTCAACACCTGCTGACCCTAACCAAATCAACCTGAATAGGAGGTCGAATATGGCTAACCAAAGCCTACCAAAGAATTTATCCATCGACAATTTAGAGTTTGCGGCGTTCCCGCCGAAAGGTCCGTTTATCGATCTTACTGGAATGCGGTACGGGTTTCTGACCGTGTTGGGTTTTAAGGGCAGACACAGGCTGCATTCGTTCTGGTGGTGTCGATGTGATTGCGGCACTGTGCTGCCGATTCGATCGAATACTTTACGAGTGAGGGCAGCAAAAAGCTGTGGATGCTGGAGTCGCTCATTGATTGGTGACCGTTCTCGCAAGCACGGACGATACGGAACTCCCGAATACCGGATCTGGCGAAATATGCTGACCCGGTGTGAAAACCCAAATAACCATAAATATCCGAGGTATGGCGGGCGTGGAATTTCGGTGTGTGACCGATGGAAGGTTTTCGCTGATTTCTTTGCTGATATGGGAGAGCGCCCATCACCTAACCACTCCATTGACCGGATCGATAACGCTGGCAATTACGAGCCAAGTAACTGCCACTGGGCGACCCCAAAGGAACAGAGCAATAATCGCCGTGATAACGTGCGAGCGAATCTGTGGGGTAAGACTCAAACAGTCAGTCAGTGGTGTCAGGAATTAGGTCTATGCCGGGGCCGGGTAGATCGGCGGCGCAAGAAAGGAATGTCGGTCGAAGTGGCAATTGTAGAAGCCTTGAAATCAACGGCGGTTTATCGAGGTGTGAAATGACGGCCCCGCACAGCCCGAACCGCATAGTGAGCGAGATAAGCCAGATGCCCGACGTGCGGCGGCGGTTCAGGATGGAGGAGCGATGATAGACATTAACGCCTTGCGGTATAAGAAAGATCGGCGGTGTGCGAGTTGTGTTTACTGCAACCACCAAGGCCTTGAGTCTTTCGATGACGCCGAATACTACAAGTGCCTGTCACCTAAATTGCCGCACAACGTTAAAACTCGATATTGCCAGGATGTAGAAGACCTCTGTCGCGGCAAATGGTTTCGTAATAACGAGCCGGTCAATAAATTATTTCCAAGGATGCCGACACATATTGTCGTTCAAGAGCCAGTTATGCGAAAAGTTTCTTATTTGAAGCACGGCAGACTGACCGCACTTGTCGGCGGAATATCGCTGGCAGTGCTGTTCGTTAGGATCTACATATTCGGTAGTTAGCCGTGACGAAAAGCTCCGGGTGCTCGCCGCCGTCGCCGGAAGCTGTGACCGCGATGCGTTAATGAAGGCGATTGATTTGGTAAGGAGAAAAACGATATGAGTGACACCATCGAAAAGATCAAAGCACTTCCGGGCGGTCCGGGCTGTGCCGTTGCATACGACGATAACGGCGTTCAGTGGGGCGATTTTACCTTCGATGAATTGCGTTCCCTAGCCGACCGCGTAGAGGCGGCAGAGGCTAAGCTGGCGGTCGCGAAGGATGTGTTGAACGATATAGACCCGGTGTCCAAGCAGGCGTTAGAAATAATTACAACTCAGGGCTTCGTCTTTAACAAAGAGGGCGGGCAGTGGGAAAAGCTGGCGTTCACTTTTTACAACATCCTTGTTGGCGCGAGTGCTGACGCACGACACGCTTTGCAGAACATCGAGGAAACCAAATGACCCTAGACGACGCACAATTCTACCTGGAGGCCGCTTTGGATAAGCCGCTTGTTGACGTGACCGATGAACAACTTAGGGAAGCGATCAGGATGATTCTGGAGCGTAACTGCACGCTGGAAGATGCACTAGCCGCCGCGTATCGAGAGTTCGAGCAGTTAGGGAAAGTTTTATGAGATTCGACATTCGCACGGTCAGCGAAGCAAATATGCGACAGCATTGGGCCGCCAAGAACCGGCGTAAAAAGTCACAGCAATCCGACTTCTCGATCCTGTGGCGTCAATACAAACCAAAGGTCACGCTCCCGGCGGTTGTCACCTTCACGCGGCACTCGCACAAGACGCTCGATAGCGATAACTGCGCCGGGGCGTTCAAGCACATACGCGATCAGCTTGCACGCGAAATTGGCATCGATGACGGATCGGATCAGGTGCAATGGCGATACGAACAGGAACGGACGCCGAAGCGTGAGAACTATTTTACGGTGGAGGTTACGAAATGAAACCAGTACGCACACTACCGCGATTCAAATGTGATTTTTGCCAGAAACGCTCTACGCGATCTGTGATGGAGATTCACGAGAAACGGTGCTTTCGCAATCCAAATCGATATTGTGACCGATGTGAGAATACAGGTACTGCCTACGAAATATCAGTTGGCGGCCATAAGATCGGCAATCCGTTTCCGTGTCCTTATTGTGCGAAGTTTGACAAGCAGCAACTAGCAGAAATCGAGAAGCGGGAGCGTGGCAAATGACCCACCTCCCCCTAACCCGTGCCGAGGTCGAGGCGGTTATCAGCTACATTTTCTGGCACGTCCGGCCGTATCCGAACTCGACCGGCTACAAGGTCTGGGAAAAGATGCTCGAATTTATCAGCGATGAGGATGACGGCGAACCGCAAGAGGCGGAGGCGAGGTTGTTTGAATAAGTGTATTGCTACCCAACGGACAGGGCCGGTGTCCGCAACTTGGAATCTGTGAAATGCGGGGCGGAGACGTTCGCCCCTTGAATTATGCCTCATAAAGCCGACAAACTACTGACCTCGCAGGAAATGGCCGAGCGACTAAGTGTGTCTGCGCAGACGTTCCGGCGCGACGTGAAGAGCCGCAATATCCCGCATATCGTCGTCGGTAAGCGGTTCCGGTTTGACCCCGCCCGCGTTGAGGCGTATCTTTTAGCGAAAGTACAGCAGAGCAATGTCGTTCGGTTAAAACTTCCGAAACCGGCCCGACCGCAAAGCGTGGCCAGCCGTTTCGCAGAGAAAGTGAATGGGGACGTATCTTGATAAACGTAATGGCCGGTGGTTCGTACAGTTCCGCTTCCAGGGGCAGACCTATAAGCGGTACATGCCGAAAGGGGCCACTCGGTCAGTCGCGAAGAAGATCGAGACGAAGATGCGTTCAGATCTTCTCTTCCAATCGCACGGCATCGCTCCGGTTAACGACGAACTTTTCGAGGACTTTGTGCAAAGCACGTTCCTCCCCTATTGCAAAACCAACCTGAGCCCCGCTAACTTCGATAAAGCCGACCGTCTGTGTATTGAGGCTCTTTTGTTTCTTAAAGGCAGAACGCTCCGCTCCGTTCGCCCGTCCGATATTGAGGCTTTCAAATCCTATCGAATGGAGCTTCCGACGATGCACGGCCGGCGGCGAAAACCCGCAACCGTCTGCCGGGAGCTCTCGGTGCTGTCCAAACTTTTCAGCCTTGCTAGAAAGAATCGGCTCTGCGATGACAATCCGGTTTCCTATGTGGATCGTCCGAAGTTCGACAACCTTCAGGACCGGGTATTGCGGTTCGAGGATGATGACAAGTTTTTTGCCGCATTCGATCCAAACCAGGGGCAGTGGGCAAAGGATATTTGCATCGTCGCACTTTACACCGGACTGCGGCAAAACGACATTATGAAACTGACCGCTTTCAATATTGTCGGAGAACACATCAGGACGGTGCAGGGCAAGACCAAGCGGATCGTCACGGTGAAAATGACCTCGATGGTTGCCGAGGTTATAAATCGCCGATTGAAAGAATACGACGGATTGCTGTTTCCTTCGCCAAAGACAGGCGGGTTGGGATCGATGGTTCGCAGGGCGATCGCCGGGGCCTGCAAACGGGCGGGAATAGAACGGCTGACCATTCGGGACCTGCGCCGCACCTGCGGCTCCCGGCTTGAGTACTTTGGCGTCGGATCCGGAACTATCGCGAAGTATATGGGCCACTCCGATATGCGTTCGGTACACCGGTATCAGCGCTCAACCCAAGCCCTCGACGATGCCGCTGATATGCTTGAACAACGGCCAAGCGCGACGCCATTACTGCGTAAAATAAAAGGCTGATCTGTAAATCGTTGAGAAAAGGCGGGTTAAAAATCGGAGTATCGGCATTGCGAACGCCGCGCTCTCCCAGCTGAGCTACATCCCCAGACCTGCAAATAATCGCACGAATCCCCGCCTCAAATCAACTTGTTCAATTCCATTCGATACTTGGTCCAAAATTCCGTATAACCCGAAAGGAGGGGCCTCTTACCCTTTAGAAACAGTCTCTAGATCCCGAATCGCCGCCTGATCTCGCTGATCAGGTCTTCCGCAGAATTCGATATATCGAGGGGGACCGCATCTTCCGGTTCTTCGAGTATCTCGAACTGGCTATCGGCCATATCAGCCTTCATAAAATGGCCCGGGCGACCTTTCAAACGTTCGCGGATAAGTTCTGGATCGCCGCGAAGGTAAACGAATCGAGCATCGATCCCGTCGGCCAAAATGGCGCGGTACGATCCCTTCAAGGCCGAGCATGCCAAAACAACCTGCTCCTTCGTTTGAATCGCTTCCCGAAGCGTCAAAAGCCAAGGCATTCGGTCCGCATCGGTCAGCGGCTCACCGGCGGCCATCTTTTTGATGTTCTCGGGCGGGTGCAGATCGTCGGCGTCAATGAACTCGAAGCCGACAGCTTCGGCGAGGAGCCTTCCGACGGTCGTCTTACCCGAACCCGACACTCCCATGATTATCAATATCATCGAATAGGCCAACCGTATTTATCTGACAAGCCCGCCTATGGTCCATACGAAAGAGATAATAACGATGGCCCCGACAACGTCCAGCAATATCCCGTATTTCACCATTTTCATAAGCGGAATATATCCCGACCCGTAAACGATGGCGTTGCACGGTGTTGAGACCGGCAGCATAAAGCCGAGGCTTGCGGCCATTGTCGCACCAAGGGCTGGGATGAACGGATCCTGGCCGTTGGTTTGGGCGATCGCGATCACGACCGGAACGACCATGTTTGCCGACGCTGTATTAGAAGTCGTCTCCGAAACGGTGATCGCAACCAGCACCGACGCCACCAGCAACCCGAAGCCGCCGCTCAAAGGTAGAAGGTCGGTCAATCCGCGTCCAACTGCTTCGGCAAGGCCCGTTTGAAACGAAAGGACACCGAGTGCGAAACCGCCGCCGTAAAGCAATATAACGCCCCAGTCGATCTTCACCGCCTCAGTCCACGTGATCGCGCGAGAACCGGGCTCGTTTCCGGGAAGCAGAAAAAGCAGGAGTGCCCCGACCACCGCACCGACCGCCTCGGGCATCCTCGCACTAAGCGTCTTATAAAGCCCGCTCTGCTCACCGGTCACGAGGGCGATGATACCCGGAATCGTCCATAATGCGACCGTCACCGAAAACGCGATCACGACCGACCTTTGCCCCCGCGTCCATGCCCCCAGCTTCGCCCTTTCCTCGTCGAGCATTTCGGAGCTTCCGCGGATCTCATCGACCCCGGCGGGAGCGAGTTTATTGAAATAGAACCAAAGAAAGAGGAACAGAACTACGACAACCGGTGCGCCGATCATCATCCATTTGAAGAATGAGATATCGGCCCCGACGAGGTTGCGGATGAACCCGATGCCGATCACGTTCGGCGGTGTACCGATAGGCGTTGCCAGGCCGCCGATGGATGCGGCGAACGATGTCATCAGCATCAGCGCGGTCGCGTAGGACCGATTTATCCGGACGCCGGTTTCCTTCTCCTGAGCGATCAGAAACGAGATGATCGAAAGGCCGATCGCGAACATCATCGCTGTCGTTGCCGTGTTCGATATCCAGGCTGACATAAAGGCTGTAACCGCTCCGAATGCGAACAAGATCCGCGACGGACGGGCGCCGATCCATCGCCACGACAGGACGGTGAAAGCGACCCTTTTATCAAGGCGATGAACGAATATGCCCCGGGCAAGTATGAACGAGCCGATAAAAAGGAAAATAAGCGGATCAGCAAAAGGCGCGAAGACGGTCTTTGCATCGGCAACTTGCAGGATGACCGCCAAGGCCGCGCCAAAGATCGCTGTCATCGTCATCGGCAGCGACTCGCACAGCCACAGCACGATCACCATCGCCATCACGGCTGCGAGGCGATGGGCCTCAGGATTCAGGGTCTCGAACGGGTAAAACCAGATGGAGAGAAAAGCGGCGGGAGCGAGAAAAAACCCGGCACGATTGCGCCATTTCTCAAATTTGGCCTCGCCGGGCGATATTGCCTCGGCGGGTGAGAATGATTGCTCTACACTGGGCATTTTCCTACCGACAATTTGTCGAACACAGCTTAAATTTCGTTAAAAATGAAAACTCTTAGAGAATCGCGCAAAACATCCGAATCTCGTGCCGCAACTTCGTCGAAATTTGGTTGATCAGTTTGCAGATCATGTCAACGGCCGGCACGTCCGCCCAATCGTGTCGAATAGATTCGGTTTTGGATGAATGAGGGTCAGCCGATGTGCGCTGGTCCCTATTGAATCCCGGCCGGCAGAAGCGATCCCTTCGGGTCTGAGGCAAAAGCGAACCCGTCCTCGATCTTGCCGATCAAGCCGTGAAAATTGATCTGGTCGCCCGATACAATGACCACAACGTCTCCCGGGCTTACCTTCTTTTCATCGACCGGGAACTTGATCACCGTGGCGTTGCCGTTCTCGTGTGCAACGGCTTCAAACTCAAAGGTGTTCGCGTCAAAACTTAGCGTCTGGCAAAATGCAACTTCCATGTCGTTAAGTATAGTTCGTTAGACCAGAATAGTGCCAACGGGATCGAAAACTTCGCTGCAGCGACCCCATTTCCAATGTCCGATCTTCCACCAGATCAATCAAGCGTGAAATCGACTACTATCGCGTCGTGATCCGAAAGCGGAGTACCTGCTTCATCGACAAGGCCGCCTATAGTTTGGGGCGGCGAGTCCGATAAGGGTGTGATACTGCGACCGGCAAACCAATCGAGCCGCCCGGACACCCTTCCGCCGACTCGGTTCGCCGCCCAGAAGATGAACGGAAAGCACCATTCCGGCACCCAATCGCGGAGGTTCGTGTTCTTTTCGATGCTCCCGACGTCGTAATGGATGGTGCCAGCGCCCGTCTCATTCAGCGTTCTGTATTCGTACCCGCGCGCCTCGAGCATTCCAAACAAACCCCGTTCGAAATAGCGGTCGGGATGCGGATAATGATTTTTCACGACGTTCTTCACGCCCATCATTACACGCCGCCAGTAACCCATTATCGCCCGTCTTGCGTTCTGGGCATTGAACGTTGTCGTGTTCCAGTCACCGCCGATAAGCGTCGGGAGGCTTGGCAGTGTTTCCAGATGATCGAGGATAAGCTTCATCTGCATCTGCCGGTGAGCACGCGAGCAGTGGGCATCCAGATGCACGGTTACCGCACGAAACGTTCCGGAGGGATGCTCGATGTCGGCGACCAACGCCCGCAGAAACCCGAGCCGCTTTTCCTTTCCCCACATCTTGTCTTTGCCATTCGGGAGCGGCACGGCGTGAATGTGCTTCAGCGGCCACCGCGAGAACATCGCCAGGCCATGGATCGAATTGGTGTTTTCGCCATCGACATCTGCCTCGACGCCGCTTCCCTTCTGAAGCGCGATATAGACAGGCGCAAAGGCATAGTTCAGGCCAAGCCTCTCAGCGATCTCGCCGGCGACATGCCGGTTCCCGCTGCGGGCCATGCCATGATCCAACTCGGTCAAAAGCAGAACGTCTTTGTCGATCAGTGCGGGATGCTTTTCAAGTGCATCGACGATACCTTCAAAAATGCTTCCTCGTTCGATGTTCCAGGCGAGTGCGCTTATGTCAGAATCGCGAGCGGCAGCGACCGGGTTCTGTTGTTCGTCCGGAAAGGTCCCTGCCGCTCCGGGTCCCGAGACAACCGCGTTCAATATCCGTTCCGCGTCTTGACGTACTTGTTCCACCAACGATGAAGCCGCCAACTCCGCCGTCGATTCGAATTTCAACAATTCGGGAAAATACTGATTAAGTTCATGCTCAAGCAGCTCCGGCGGCCCGGTTTGCGCAGCGGCCGGATTGTTAAAAAGCATTTCAACGGACATAGAGACGAAAGGATACGAAAGCGAGTTATGAAATGTCTAACGATGAGACGACAAATTCGTTCGAAGCAGTGACTAGTGGATATTGGAAAGCCTATTCGTTTCAATATTCCGACGGCACGCTGGCCGTCAATCATCATACCTTTCCTTAGCCGGAGCGACGGCGAGAAAATCTTCGCTGATCCTTTGAGAATAAACCGATAGAAGCTGCTCGAGACGCTTTTGTTTTGGTGAGTAAAAGATCATTCCGACGTGTTTCGCCTTAGTGACGCGGTAAACAATTTCAGCATCGGAATAATGCGACGTGTCCGGAAATTCCTGATTCGCAAGTGCCAGCGCGATCCCGGCAAATTCCTTCTTAATTCGCGGCAGTTTATAAGGTTCCTCATCGGTCGCCGTCTCGAGGCGCGCCCATTCGCGCCATAGGTTAAAATTACACGCATATTCGAGCACGTTCGCGATATAAGCCCCGCCGACCCGGCACGCTACCTCAAGAAGATAGAATTTCCCGTCCTCCTCGCTGTGTAGAAATTCGGCGTGTGAAACGCCTTGTTCGTATTTGAAGGCTTCGAGCAAACGCTTGTTCAGGTTTTCAAGCGCCCTCTTTTCCCTTGAGCGATACGGAACGATCGATGTGGTAAATACACCGCCGTAATGCGTCACGCTGAACGGCGGCGTGCCGTATCGACTAACGCCGCACGCCAGGACTTTTCCTTTATCGACGATCGAATCAACGTGATATACATTCCCTGCGATGAACTTTTCCAGCACAAACTGCGAAGGGTGATCTCGCCAATTGTTTCGCTCATCGAGCTCGTTGAGCACCTGCCAAACCCGTTCCTGCGAATCACACTTTCTGATCCCGAATGCCGAGACCTCGTATCGAGGCTTCACGATATATGGCGGTTGTACATTCTCAAGAAAATCAATGATCGCCTGCTTATTGAAAACTCCGGTGAAGTCCGGACAAGGAATACCGGCGGAATTTGCGATATTCCGCATCGAGAGCTTGTCGCGGAACCGAAGCGCATGGGAACTTGTCATTCCGCCGAGCTGAAGATGTTCGCGTGCCCGAGCCGCCGTCATCACATCGAATTCGTCGAGCCCGACGACCCGATCGATGCTCCTTGCGCCGGCAATGTTCGTGATCGCCCGCACATACTCTTCCTGGGCCGCATTGTCCTCGACCGTCTTTACGTCATTCAGCGCCGTCCACTGCCACGGCTCGTCGAGCAATTTTTTCCTCGTTACGAGCGTCACGTGCCACCCGGCGTTCTGAGCCTCATCAAGAAACTCATTGCCCTTGTGTTCACTTGCAATGCAAACGATGTGTTTTTTCATAACGTACAACAGGCTTTCCAGCCTGTTGATCTTGATCGGCAACTGCGATTACGGATTCAGCTCCTAATTTAATAAGCAAGACAGACTGGAAAATCTGCCGTATCGAATCATTTTCTTAAATAACTGTCGATGCTCCAATCTCCGGAACCCTTAAGCATAAACGTGATAGCGATGAAAAGGAATAAAAAGGCTTTTTCCTGAACATTGAAGGGGTCCGCTGAATGAACGCCGATCAACGCCACCAGCATCGTAACGGCAATGAAAAAGCTTGATATCCTTGTAAACAATCCCAATGCCAGAAAGATGCCCCCAACGAATTCCGATAAACCGGCTGCCCATGCAAAAAACACCGGGATCGGGAAACCAATTGATTCCGCTCGGCCGATCAGGCCTTCGCCGGGTGGCAGCTTGCCTATTCCATGCGCGAAAGCAAGGGCGATACCGCTAAAGATCCTCAACAATGTCAACCCGGCATTAGCAATATACGAAAGCCCCGATTCGCCGCCAAAAAGTATAGATTTGACCAACGAGTTTTCTCCTTCGGAAGTTTTATTTTGAGGTAAAAGAATGGCACAATTCACTTGTAAAGACAATCAAATGGCCGTGGTTTGAACGCATGACCAAACGGCCGCCATTCTTGGAATCTAATTATGGGCGAAATCGAAATAACCACCTTGATCAGCCATCTTGTGATGTTTCTTGTTGTGCTGCTGTTGGCGATCTCTGCCCACGAAGCGGGGCATGCCTGGATGTCGTGGAAATTCGGGGACGACACGGCCTATATGCTTGGACGCGTGTCACTTAGCCCGGTGACGCATACCGATCCTATCGGAACCCTGCTCATACCGATACTCGCATTCACCTTCGGTGCCGTTGGAGGTGCTTTGGCCAGCGTTCCGCTGATCGGCTGGGGCAGGCCGACGCCCGTCAACCCGCGAAATTGGGCGAATTATAAGCTCGCGAACGTGATGGTCTCTATCGCCGGGATCGGAGCAAATCTTATACTTGCTCTCATCGGATTTACGATCTTCAAAACGCTTCTTGAAACTGGAGCCATACATGGCGGCAACGTAGACTCGGGGCTTGTTCAGCCGCTTATTATCTTTTTGAATTACTTCATAATGCTGAACGTATCGCTGGCCGTCTTCAACCTGCTTCCGTTTCCCCCCCTGGACGGCAGCAAGGTGCTCTCTACCTTCCTGCCTGATAGCTTTCAGCCGATCTTTGAAATGCTTGAACAGTTCGGCTTCTTAATACTGCTTCTTCTCGTTTACATGGGCTTGATCGGCATGATAATCCGGCCGTTCTATATCCTAGTCCGATATCTTCTTTTCACGCCCTGGTTTTAGATTATGCCCTTGGTTTTCATCGTCGACGGATTAAGGTTTTTCTTCTTCTCAGATGAAGGCGACCCAAGAGAATCGGTACACATCCACGTTCGCAAAGATGCGAAATTGGCCAAATTTTGGTTGAACCCGGATGTTCGATTGGCGAGATCTTACGGTTTCTCCGCACGTGAACTTAACAAAATCCGGACGATTGCTGATAATAGAAGGACTGAGATCGAGGATGCCTGGAATGAGCACTTTAACTCTTGAGCCTTTGGCCACTTCCATTTCGTTCGATGCCGATAATATGTGGGTGCAGCTATCCGATGGGCGACAGTTGGGAGTTCCGTTGGCCTACTTCCCTCGACTTGCCGGAGCGTCCCCGGTTGAGCGTGAAAACTACATCATTAGCGGTGGTGGAATAGGTTTGCATTGGGATGATCTTGATGAAGACATTTCAGTATCCGGACTTCTTGCGGGCCGCGTCGACAACACGGTGGGATCTGATGACCCGGTACTAAAGGCTGCTTAGATTTCGCTCTCCACAGATTCGAAAAAAAAATGAAAAAGCGCATATTCAGCGGGGCGCAGCCGACGGGCAGCCTGCATATCGGAAACTACCTCGGGGCACTTAAAAATTGGGTCGCGCTTCAGGACGAGTACGAGGCGTTTTACTGCATCGTAAATCTTCACGCGATCACTCTTCCACAGGATCCGAAGTCGCTGAGGCAGGCGACGCTCGACCTTGCCCGTATATATCTCGCCGCCGGAGTCGATCCCGAAAAATCGACGATCTTTGTCCAATCCGACGTTCCCGAACACGCCGAGTTGACGTGGGTGCTCTCGTGCATCGCCCGAATGGGTGAACTTGAGCGGATGACTCAGTTCAAAGACAAGGGCAAGGGCAATACGGAACGCGCCGGGGTCGGCCTGTTCACCTATCCGGTCCTAATGGCCGCGGACATTTTGCTTTACCAAACCGACCTTGTTCCCGTCGGCCAGGACCAGAAGCAGCACCTTGAATTGACCCGCGACCTTGCCGAACGATTCAATCGCGACTTTGGCGAGACGTTCAAGGTTCCCGATGCCTATATTCCAAAGGCCGGAGCCAGCATCAAATCCCTCCAGGACCCGCAGAAAAAGATGTCCAAATCGGACGAGAACCCGAACGGCTCGATTTTTCTGCTGGAGGATGGGGATACGATCACAAAAAAGATAAAACGCGCCGTCACCGACAGCGGCACTGCCATTGAGTTTGACGAAAATCGCCCGGCGATCACCAACCTGCTGACCATCTACCAGTTGATGACCGACAAGACGTCTGACGAATGCGTTGCACACTTCGCGGGCAAAGGCTATGGCCAGTTCAAGACTGAACTCGCCGAAGTAACGGTCGAATTCCTCCGTCCTTTTCAAGATCGCGTGAAACAATACGACGACGAAACCCTCCGTTCTATCCTCACGGCCGGCGCCGAAAAGGCACGTTCCATCGCGTCGAACACCCTGAGAACCGTTTATGCGAAAACAGGCATCGCCTAGAGTTACCGAGCATTTAATTAGTAATCGATAAGTAGCCAATTACCAATTAGATCGTCGCATAGACTTGCGTCTTCGGTGTGTCTTTGGAATGCGTTTGGTGCTACAATCGTCTCATTCCGCACACTTATCCCCGGACCTTTGTTGTGAAGGTCTCACACCAAGTTTTTTTAGGAGGCAGCATGGACGCAGTAAAAAAATCTTACGACATCCCAAAATTCAAGGAACAATACGAAAACTACATCGGCGGCGAATGGTCCGCCCCGAAGAGCGGTGAGTATTTTGACGTGCTCTCGCCCGTTGACGGTAAGTCCTTCACCAAAGTAGCCCGCTCGAACGAGCAGGACATCGAAGCGGCCCTCGACGCCGCTCATACGGCATTCGAGACCTGGGGCAAAACGTCGGCGACCGAGCGGAGCAACATCCTGCTGAAAATAGCCGACCGAATGGAGCAGAATCTCGACCTGCTTGCACGAGCCGAGACCTGGGACAACGGGAAGCCGATCCGCGAAACCACGGCCGCCGATATTCCGCTTGCGATCGACCATTTCCGGTACTTTGCCAGCGTAATTCGTGCTGAAGAAGGCAGCGCGTCGGAACTCGATCAGAACACGCTTTCGGTGATCATCAAAGAACCGCTCGGCGTTGTCGGCCAGATCATTCCGTGGAACTTCCCCATTCTCATGGCGACGTGGAAGCTGGCACCTGCACTCGCCGCCGGAAACTGCATCGTCCTGAAACCCGCAGAACAGACACCCGCGAGCATTCTCATCTGGGCGGAACTTGTCGGCGATCTGATCCCGAAAGGAGTACTCAACATCGTTAACGGTTTCGGAGTGGAAGCCGGAAAACCGCTCGCGACCAACCCGCGTATCGCAAAAGTCGCGTTCACCGGCGAGACCACGACCGGCCGCCTGATCATGCAGTACGCATCGCAGAACCTGATCCCGGTCACGCTCGAACTCGGCGGTAAATCGCCCAACATATTTTTCAAGAGCGTGATGGATGCCGACGACGCTTTCTTCGACAAATGCCTCGAGGGTGCAACGCTCTTCGCCCTCAATCAAGGCGAGGTCTGTACCTGCCCGTCGCGCGTGCTGGTTCAGGAAGACATCGCCGACGCGTTTATCGAACGTTTCGTCGAACGCACAAAACAGATCAAAATGGGCCACCCGCTCGACCCCGAAACGATGATGGGAGCCCAGGCCAGCCAGGACCAGTACGAGAAAATTCTCAACTATCTCCAGATCGGCAAGGACGAAGGAGCCGAGGTCCTCTGCGGCGGCGAGGCCTACAAGAACCCCGAGGTCGAGGACGGCTACTACATCCAGCCGACCATCCTGAAAGGCCACAACAAAATGCGCGT
Organism: Pyrinomonadaceae bacterium; assembly: GCA_041750855.1. Taxonomy (GTDB): domain Bacteria; phylum Acidobacteriota; class Blastocatellia; order Pyrinomonadales; family Pyrinomonadaceae; genus OLB17. The sequence continues at coordinate 15,245 of JBGSYT010000059.1, forward strand.
CTTCCAGGAAGAGATCTTCGGCCCCGTCACCTGCGTCACGACCTTCAAGGACGAAGATGAAGCCATCGCCATCGCCAACGACACTTTATATGGCCTGGGAGCCGGCGTCTGGACCCGCGACGCCCACGAACTCTACCGCGTCCCCCGTGCAATCCAGGCCGGCCGCGTCTGGGTCAACAACTACCACAACTACCCCGCCCACGCTCCGTTCGGCGGATACAAAAAATCAGGCTTCGGCCGAGAAAATCATCTGATGATGCTCGACCATTACAGGCAGACGAAGAATATGCTTATCTCATACGACAAGAACGCGATGGGATTCTTCTAAGTGATTTTTGCCCGCTAAACACGCGAAAGTCACGAAAATGCCTTCTTCGTTTCGCGTCTTTCGCGTGTTTCGCGGTTGAAATGCCTACTACCACCGGCAAAGTGTCCCTGATTCGCTAACCAAAAAATCCATTGCAGTCCTGTATCTAAACGGATACACTTATATGGAATGAATACCCTTCTGACAACCGACGAGTTCGACGAATGGCTTACGGGGTTGAAAGATCAGATCGGCAAGGCTCGTATCATAGCGAGGATTCGTTCGGCCGAGGCTGGAAACTTTGGTGATAGCGCACCTATCGGCGATGGAATTTCTGAAATGCGTATTCATTTCGGGCCGGGATATCGCCTTTATTTCTGCCGCAGGGAAAAAGTTGTTTATTTGCTGTTGTGCGGTGGAGACAAGTCAACTCAGAAGAAAGACATCCAGGATGCCAAAGGAATTTTGAAGGAATTGGAAGATGAAAAGAAAGCTAAAACCGTTTGATGCGTCGAATTATCTGGATAACGAGGTTGTGATCGCCGAATATCTGAACGCGGCGCTTGAGGACGAAAACCCCGACGTGTTTTTGATGGCGATCTCCGACATTGCAAAGGCACGCGGCATCAGCAAACTTGCAAAAGACGCAGGACTCGGGCGTGAAAGTCTTTACAAAGCCCTGGCCCCCGGAGCCAAGCCGCGTTACGATACGGTTATTAAGATGTTGCGCGCCTTAGGTGTCGATCTGCACACCTCGCCGTTGGTTTCCGACACCACCAGATAAACGACAGACGGCAATGGGATTGCTGCACGGGTGCGGCCAACCACAGTAGGATACCGATGGATTCCTGCTTTTTTCTCGTTGCTCGCTTCCATATCATCTAGGAGTGAGATATCGGTATGATCATCTTGTCGTTAACGAGAATCGCCTTATGAAGAGCTATTGCTTCCTCCTTTTTTCTATCTGCTTTTTCACGAATTTTGGTTTTTCTCCGTTGGCGGAAGAGCCGATCATTTCCGCTCAGGTTATTTCACCGACACCAACTCCAACTATCACGGCTTCCGCTCCTCCCGATCTCGTGGATCAGCGTTGGAATTCTGTAAGAAACGAGGTAAACGGTATCGGTATCGCGGATTCTTACGAAGAAGTAATTAAGGCGTTCGGAAAGCCGATCTCCGTCAAAAGAGGAGGTACCAATCCCTGTGGCGAGAATCGAACAGTACTTCGGTTTCGGGGAATAGAATTCACGCTGGATGAGGAAAAAGCCAAGAGCAACATTGTGGTCGGTATTAAGATCAGTGCCGCTAAATGGGAAATAGCTCCAGGCGTTAGGGTTGACTTCACCATTGAAGAGGTCCGAGCCAAGATGGGCCGTCTTGGAAGCCTTTCGCGTGAGAAAGGAACTGATGTACTGTCTTATGGTGACGGTGATGGCTACCTTATTTATACCTTTCGAAAAGGAAAGCTCGTAGAGATTCTCCGAGACTTGAACATGTGCTAGGCCTTTCTGATGTAAGCTGAAGAATGGAAAGAATAAAACGAGTAAAAATAACCGAAGAAGCCGCAAAGGTCGTAGAACAGCTCCGCGCAAAAAACGGCGAACTGATGTTCCACCAATCCGGTGGCTGTTGTGACGGGTCTTCGCCGATGTGTTATCCGAAGGGCGAGTTCATGGTTGGCGGGAGCGATGTTTGGCTTGGCGAGGTGGCCGGGTGTGATTTTTATATGGCCAGGGACCAGTTCGAATTCTGGCAGCACACAGAACTGACCATCGACGTCACCAAAGGCCGCGGGGCGAGTTTTTCGCTGGAGATCCCGCTCGGTGTGCGGTTCGTTACGAAATCGCGGGTGTTCATGTACGAAGAGTCGCAGAATCTGGTTGAGACCCATGCAGGAGATGCGGTGGCAGCCTAGGCAGAAACACGAGCGGTAGCGAGTGTGCCTCGCAACACAACGTGCGTCCAGAGATAAAGGGGCTTTTATTTTGAAATAACCAATTGAACCAGGCACGACCGGTAGTCAAGGGGAACACTCCCTACCGGTCGTGTCTCCCCCTGTTAATATGAAGATAACTGTCTACGAAAAACCCACTTGAACGACCTGCCGAAATTTGGCTACGCTGTTTCGTGAAAACGGCATCGACTACGACAAGGTCAATTATTTCAATAAACCGTTCACCGAGAAGAACCTTGGCGAACTTATAAAAAAGACGGGACTGCGGCCGATCGAGCTGACTCGCGGTGCGGTCGCTGCCGGGCTGACAGATGAAACGCCGGACGCGGACGTTATCGCCGCGATGGTCGCTGATCCGAATTTGATCCAACGTCCGATAGTCGAGGTGGGCGACAAGGCCGTCCTCGCCCGCCCCGTTGCACGCGCACTGGAGCTTATCGGCTGAGCCCCGAAAAATCGCTTTCACGCTTGTCTCGTTTATGTTACACTGTGGCACTGCCGCAACATTGCGCGGCCGCTGGATCTTTGACAAGACGAGACCACTCTCAAATCCAGAGGCCGTTCCATGGCAGAATTCAGCATGAACGCGGCGTGTATTTCGACAAGCAGTGCTTTGCAGAGAGTTACGCTTGGGCTTGGCCCGTCGGGCCTCGCACGAAAAAACTTTTTATATTTCGGCGGAATTTGGACGGGATGTGGCAATAAGTCGTTTACCAACAACTGTTTCCACGTTCCGTCGACCCTCCGAACGCCGCCCGAACGCGGTTGAACGTGCAGGGGACATATCCGTGGCCGGTGTGGTAAATTAGACCCTTCCATATGAGCTACACAAACGGAAACGGCAATGGGCACAACCCGAAACCGAAAAACGTCCTGGGCGGTGAACTAGAGCTTTGCTGCAGCGACCCGATGACCGGGTTCTACCGCGACGGCTATTGCCGAACCGGCGTGGACGACACCGGCCGCCACACGGTCTGCATTGAGGCGACGGACGAATTCCTCGCGTTCTCGAAGGCGGTCGGCAACGATCTCTCCACGCCGATGCCGCAGTACGCGTTTCCCGGTCTGAAGGAAGGCGACAAATGGTGTCTGTGCATGCTCCGCTGGCGCGAGGCATTGGAAGCCGGAATGGCCCCGAGGGTTTATCTCGAAGCGACCCACGAAGCAGCATTGACGGTCGTTTCGCTGGAAGACCTGAAAAAGCACGCGGTGAGTTAGTTTTGAGTCCCGCCTTTAGGCGGCCGGTGTTCCAGCGATGGACTCTAAACGCAGACCCTAAACCGCCTAAAGGCGGGCCTCCGCATTATGGACACCGTCGAGCATCTTCGCCATCTCTTCGCCTACAACGACTGGGCAAACCGCCGGCTTGTCGCGGCGTTGAAGTCGGCCGCATCGGAAAAGGCCCGAAAGATCTTAGCTCACCTGCTGTTCACCGAGAACGAGTATTACGAACGGCTTTACGGCAAAGACTCGACCGGTTTCGATTTTTGGCCGGAAATGTCGATGGACGAATGCGGCGAGTTGGCCCGAAAGACCGCGGAGAGATTCGAAAAGCTGCTGAGGCGTTTTGATGAGGACGGATTAACACTAAACGCCCGTTACAGGACCAGCGAAGGCGTCGAGCACGAGAACACCTTTCGCGAATTGCTGACACATGTGCTTTTCCATTCTTCCATCCACCGCGGCAACATCATGCTGAAACTCCGCGAGGACGGCTTTGAGCCGCCGAAGATAGACTACATAATATATCTTCGGGAAACGAAGTATATTTGAACCTAAGCGCGTCTCGCTCGCGGATGGAAGACCTCCACCACCTCGCCCGTGCTTATCGTCAACAACACAACGCGGACATCTTCAAGCATCTCGACGTGCGTCGCTAAACGGTTGTCTAAAGCCCTGATAACCAAGATCGAAATCTTCTTTTTGGAGAGATTCTGTTGAGTTTTGATGTTCGAGTCTGCCGTAAGGAGGACGCTAAAGCCCACTGCCTCGGCAAGAGAAAGAAGTTCACCGTTCTGTACATTGGACCATCCGCATTCATGAACGGTCGAGCAATCAAAATCCGAGAGATAAACCTTAAGCCGACGATCGAGGTTATGATCAAGCAGTATCTTCAATTTGAGGCAACTTCCTTTACGAGGGATTCCTCGGCGAGCTTCAGGACCGCGATCGCCTGTTCGCGGGTCACAGGCGGAAAACCTTCAAGAAAGTCTTCGAGGGTCTCGCCGCCCTCTAGGTAGTCGAAAAGGTTCTTTATCGGCACACGGGTACCCGCAAAAACAGGGATTCCGCTAACCTTGTGAGGATCTATCTCGATAACTGGACCTTTCATAATTGTATCTTAGCGCGGCGCCGCCCGGTTTTCTATCCTCTCAGTTGTTTGCGTCTGTCCACCGGTAAGTTAGAATTCTTTATCAATGCAGCCACAGCCTGAACAATACAGCTTTGATTTTCACAAAGAGACGGCCGAGATCGTTGGAGGATCTCGCGACGAGTTGAAGATCAAGCTCGGCGAGTTCGCGGGGCCGCTCGATCTGCTGTTGTACCTGATCAGGCAGGAACAGGCGAACATCTTTGACATTCCGATCGCCCGGATCACCGACGAATATCTCACCTACATCCGGTTGATGAAGACCCTCGACATAGCCGTCGCGGCGGATTTTCTAGTGATGGCGGCACAGCTTATCGAGATAAAGTCGCGAATGCTCCTGCCTCGCGATCCCGCCATCGAAGATGAAGAAGAGATCGAGGACCCACGCCAGGAGTTGGTCGACCGTCTGCTGGAATACGAGAAATTCAAGGCAGCGGCGGAAATGTTGTATGAACGGACGACCATCGAACAGGCAGTTTTCGCACGCGGCCGGATCGAATCCGACGACGTCAACTCGGAAATAAGCGCTACCGTCTTCGACCTCCTTACGGTTTTCGAAAAGGTGCTTTCCCGGCACAAGGAAGAGGTCACGATGGAGATCCATCGGGAAGAGATCTCTTTGGCCGACATGATACGGGAATTGAAAAAGAGGCTCACTGCGATCGGCGAGATCAATGTCGGTGAGTTTTTCGCCGAACTCGGCAGCCGTCGCGAGCTTGTGACCGCTTTTGTGGCGGTGCTCGAAATCGTTCGGATCGACGAAGTAAAACTCATCCAACGTAAAACTTTTGGAGAAATATTTTTGAGGAGGCTGCAGGAAGGATAAAGTGGCACAGATCGCCGAAGCGAAAGAACAGCGTGAAATACATGAACTCTCAAGCGCCGTCGAAGCATTGATATTCGTATCGGACGAGCCGATCTCGACGCGCCTTCTCGCCGAAGTCCTGGAAGAGGATAGGGAACTTATCGAGTCCGTCGTGGAAGAGATAGCGCGATCCTACGACGAACGCCAAAGCGGACTTCAGATCAGGCAGGTCGCCGGAGGCTGGCAGATAGCCACGAGGACCGAATTGCATGAATACGTCCGAAAATTCATGAAAACGCGGCCGTCGGCAAAGCTTTCGCTCGCCGCGCTCGAAACACTCGCCGTGATCGCCTACAAACAGCCCGTGACCGTTCCCGAAATACTGGAGATCCGCGGCGTCCAGTCCGCCTCCGCGATAAAGACGCTGCTCGAAAAGCGGCTGATCGTCACAAAAGGCCACAAGGAAGCCGTCGGACGTCCGATGCAGTACGGAACTTCCAAAGAATTCCTGATCCATTTCGGCTTGAAAGATCTGAACGATTTGCCGAGTATCGAAGATTTTGAGGATCTGGTGTCGTGAAGGAAAGACTGCAAAAACTCATCGCTCAAGCCGGGATCGCATCGAGGCGTGCTGCCGAAGAACTCATAAAGGCCGGCGATGTGTCGGTCAACGGCGAGATCGTGACCGAGCTTGGAACGAAGGCCGATCCGGAGACGGACCATATAAAGGTCCGCGGCAAGCTGATCAACACAAAGCTTCGGTCGCAGCAGCATGTCTACATACTGCTCAACAAACCCAAGGGCGTGCTGTCGAGCGCATCCGACCCCGAAGGCCGTACGCTCGTTACAGACCTAGTCAAGGGAGCCGGAAGACTCCATCCGGTCGGAAGGCTTGATTTCAACACCGAAGGGTTGATCATCCTTACAAACGACGGCGACTTCACGAACAAGGTCGCGGCATCAAAGACGATACCGAAGGTCTATCAGGTCAAGACGAAGGGCATTCCGACCGACGTCGCGATCCGCAAACTGTCGCGTGGCGTGCGGCTCGATGATGGATTCAAGACGGCCCCGGCGGAAATAGAAACACTTAAACCGACAGACAAGAATGGTTGGTACGAAGTAACACTATTCGAGGGCCACAACCAGCAGATCCGCCGGATGTTCGACGCGATCGGCCATTCGGTCACAAAGTTAAAGCGAGTTGCGATCGGAAATCTGTCGGACCCGTTTTTACGGAGTGGGGCATCACGCAAGTTGTCGAAAGAAGAGGTCGAGGGACTGTTGAATTTCAAAGGCCTCCCAAGGAAGCCATCGGTCGACAAGTTAAGAGGAGCAGATCGAACACGACAGGTTAATGCGCCCAGTCGAAATAAGTAAACCCGATCGTCGACAGGTTGGGCATATTTGTCATCCGGCAGCGGCAGATCGAGAAAAGGTCCGGTGTTCGACCATAAGGCACATATCCTGAACCACTTTCATTCCCGCACGTGCAAAACGTTCCGCCATTTCATCATTCCGTATCCCAAGCTGAAACCAAACCGATCGAGGCCGCTTTGTCAGGATCTCTAGGGAATGACGGTTTATGTCCTGGGACCGACGAAATATGTTGACCATATCGATCTCCCCAGGGATCTCGTTCAGGCTTCGATAAACAGGAGAACCTAATATCTCCTGCACATCCGGATAGTAGACGGGAACTGGCACGATCTCAAAACCTGCTTCAGCCATATATCTTGGGACATAGAAAGCGGGTTGGGATGCGTGTGTTTCCGGCTTAATGCCGAGAACGGCAATACGTTTCGTCGCGGCCAGAAGGTCCCGTACCTGTTCATCCGATGTCAAAATGTTATCGCGCCATATCATTTCTGTTTATTATTCTAGCCGACGTCCGGTCCGGTTCCAAGCCTCAAAAATTGCCGATTCGCACACATTATGTTAGCATAACTTTTTGTTATACATATCTATATGAATTTCGAGTTATCCGAAGAACAGCAGCAGATCAAGTTCAGCATTCGCGAGTTTGCCGAAAGCGAAATACGGCCGCACGTGATGGAGTGGGACGAATCGCAGCATTTCCCCATCGAGCTTCGCCCGAAGTTGGCCGAGCTTGGCCTGCTTGGCGTTCTTTTCCCCGCGGAATACGGCGGTGCCGGCATGGGGTATGTCGAATACGCGACTATCATCGAAGAGCTCGGACGCGTATGCGGATCGGTCGGCCTTTCGGTCGCGGCACACAATTCCCTCTGCTCGAACCATATCTATATGTTCGGCAGCGAAGACCAAAAGCAGAGATATCTGTTACCGCTCGCACAGGGCGAATCATTCGGAGCGTGGGGTTTGACAGAGTCGCAGGCCGGCTCCGACGCGTCGGGCACCCGTACTAATGCTATTCGCTCTAACGGAGGCTGGAAGGTCAACGGCTCAAAGAACTTTATTACACACGCCATCGCGTGCGAAACCCTTGTCGCGGTCGCGGTTACGGACAAGGAGAAAGGCAATCGTGGCATTTCGGCTTTCATTTTCGATAAGTCGATGGAGGGGTTTCGCTCGGACAAGAAAGAGAACAAACTCGGGATGAGGGCATCAGAAACGGCTTCGGTAGTATTCGAAGATTGCTATGTTCCCGAGGAAAATCTGATTGGAAAAGAAGGCGAGGGCTTTCTTCAGGCGATGCAGATACTCGACGGCGGGCGGATCTCAATCGCCGCCCTTTCGGTTGGGATCGCCCAGGGAGCATACGAGGCCGCGATGAGCTATGCCAAAGAACGTGAACAGTTCGGCAGGCCGATCGCGAACTTTCAGGCAATTCAGTTCAAACTGACGGATATGGCAACGCAGATCGAGTGTTCACGGCTTCTCACACTTCAGGCTGCGGCAACCAAGGATGCGGGAAAGCCTGTAACCCAAAAGTCCGCTATGGCCAAACTCTTTGCTTCTGAGACCGCTGTACGGGTTGCGGAAGAATCGATCCAGATCCATGGCGGTTATGGTTATACAAAGGATTATCCGGCGGAAAAATTCTGGCGTGATGCGAAGCTATGCACGATCGGCGAAGGCACGAGTGAGATCCAGCGACTCGTGATCGCCAAGAGTCTGCTGAGCGCCTAATCGCCTCGAAAGATTAATAAAACCCTGGTTTTAGGCTTAGCTTCGCTTCCGCTCCCTATTATTGCGGGGCGGTCACTGACTTGTTTGTGATCGACAAGCCTTATTCGATTGATCCGTCTGCTTTACTTTCCTTAGGCGCAATTATCTAGTTCTGATGATCGGCTCGCCGTAATTATGCTGAAACACTGCTTGTTGCACGTTGCATCTACGCAACACTTGTGGTAATATTCCGCCTCTGAATTTATCAAACCCGAAGGAGAAAAAGTTATGAGTTCTACAGCAGCAGCAAGTTCTAACAACATCGGCTCGGCATTTATTGCTGAGCTTCAGCATGAAGCGGCGACTACCCGTACCTGTCTTGAGCGGATCCCGGAGGACAAGTTTGGATGGAAACCGCACGAGAAATCGATGGAGTTTGGGCGCCTGGCGTCGCACATCGCCGAGATGTTCGGCTGGACCCCAACCACGCTCCAGCAGGCTGAGCTTGATTTCGCGAAGTTGGATTACAAACCATTCGAGCCTTCTACAAACGAAGCCCTTCTCGAATATCTGGACAAAAACGTCGCCGAAGCCATTGATACGCTTCGCAACACGACCGACGAACAGTTCATGGAAAACTGGACGATGCGAAACGGCGAGACTGTTTACTTTACGCTTCCCAAAGCGGCCGTTATGCGTTCGTTCGTGATGAACCACATCATCCATCACCGAGGCCAGCTATCGGTCTATCTTCGCCTTAACGACATCGCGGTTCCGTCGATCTACGGCCCATCGGCCGACGAAGGACAGATGTAGGGCGTTGTAATATCACGGAAACTTGATGGCGGGGACGGTGCTTCCCGCCATTTTCTATTGCTCGGAAATAATGAGAAAATCGGAGTTTATGATCCGAGTTCTTGTCATCGCCGTCATTCTCAATATCTTTGGAACAGTCGCCCTGGGAGAGCAGGAGAAAAGGCCTGATTTCGCCGGATTTCCCGCACTTATAGAGAAAACCTCAGCGAAGTCCATTGATTTCAGGCGCAGCCCAGGCGCTTCTACCTTTCGAACACGTCTTCGCGACGGATTTAAGGGTGGCGTTAATTTTGCCGGAAGGTATATCCTAACCGGTTGGGGATGCGGAACCGGCTGCACAAACGCGGCGATCATCGACGGCCGAACAGGCCGCGTTTATTTCCCCGATCAGCTAGCAGGAATTGGGGTTTGGTTCGGCAATACGGATGAGGAATTTGATACGTTCGAGTTCCGGCAGGACAGTCGACTTCTCATCTTGCGTGGAACGCCCGGGCCGGTGGACGAGGAACTCGATGTCTTTAACAACCCTAAACAAGGCACTTACTATTTCGAATGGCTGGGAACGCGTTTTCGGTTGATCAAGTTCGTGTCGCAGGAGCGCAAGCCGGATGTCAACTAGCATCGAACTCGAAAAGCTCCTCGCAGGAGACACGCGAACGGTCGCAAGGGCCATAACCAAGATTGAGAACGGAGCGAGCGGTGCTGCCGATCTGATGAAGGCTATCTTCCCTAATACCGGGAACGCCACGATCATCGGAATAACGGGGTCACCCGGTGCGGGCAAATCGTCGCTGGTCGATAAGCTTGCGATGCACTACAAAGAGCAGGGCGAGCGGATCGGGATCGTCTGTGTGGACCCTTCTAGCCCATTCTCCGGCGGGGCGATCCTCGGCGACCGGATCCGAATGGCGACGCTCGGCCTGGACAAGAATGTCTTTATACGTTCAATGGCAACACGCGGCAATCTGGGCGGACTTGCCCGTGCAACGGTTGACGCGGTCGCGATACTTGATGCGGCCGGCTTTGACAAGGTGATAGTCGAGACGGTCGGCGTGGGGCAGGACGAGGTCGAGATCGTCAAGACGGCCGATGTTTCCGTGGTCGTCCTCGTACCGGGAATGGGTGACGACATTCAGGCTATCAAGGCCGGGATAATGGAGATCGGCGATGTTTTCGTCATCAACAAGGCAGACCGCGAGGGTGTGTTGCGGACACAGAAAGAGCTTGAAGCATTGCTTTCTCTCGCCCATCGCCCGGATATGTGGCAGCCGCCGATCGTCAAGACCGTCGCGACCGAAAACAAAGGCATCGAAGACCTGGCCGCCGCTATCAAGAGCTTCGGCGATTTTCAAAAAGAAGCCGGAGTGTCATTGAACCGAAAGCAGGCGATCGCCAAGTGGCGCCTATTGGAATTACTGCGAGAGCGATTACTTAACGATCTTCTCAGCCAAAATGGTACTGGCGAAAAACTCGAAACGCTCGCAAAGCAGGTCGCGGAAAAGTCGATCGACCCGTACTCTGCTGTCGAAACCCTCGTCTCAGAGTAATACAACTTGTGGGCTTGTTCACTTTCTGACTGAATTCTGTCATTGATCGCCGAGCGATAATGGTCGACGAAACGGCTGCCTCGGCAACGGGTGTGGCACCTTTAGATTATGAAGATAGATCATCTCGGAATTGCGACTAAGGGAATCGATGAAGCCCTGAAATTTTGGGAAGACGCCCTCGGTCTCGAAAATGTTCATACAGAAGTCGTTGTGGACCAAAAGGTCAAGGTCGCTATGCTTCCTGTGGGGGAAAGCCGTATCGAGCTTTTAGAGCCAACCTCTGACGATTCGCCGATATCAAACTTTCTTGAAAAGCGAGGCGGCGGGCTGCATCACATTGCGGTCGAGGTTGAGGATATCGACGCAGCATTGTCGAGATTGAAGGATCGGGGTATGCGTTTGATAGACGAATCACCCAGGATCGGTGCCGAAGGGTGCTTGGTAGCCTTTGTCCACCCCAGTTCGGCGAACGGTGTCCTGCTGGAGCTTGTGCAGAAAACTTAGGCAGTTGAGCTATCTTATGGGCGGGACCCGTGTTATCATTTTCGTTTGGGTTTTATCCGGAAGCTTGATCTGCCGGTGAACGAGATATCTAACATTTAGCGAGGAAATACAGTTGAGTAATTTAACGAAAGGCCTGATATTACTTTTGGTGATCCTTGGCATCGGTGCCGGGCTTGTTGTTTGGAAGAGCAAAGTCGGCGGTTATTCATCTGCAGCGTCGCTCAACAGCATTACGAAGGAAGAGATCGAGTTGCTTCTGAGTGATCTGGCAAAGCAGAACCCGATGGTTCTCAAGCGGTTCGAACAAGATCCGCAAATGAAGAAGCAGCAGCTCGAAAACCTCAAGCAGCTGCTCGCCTTTGCAACCCAGGCGCAGAAAGAGGGCCTTCACAATGAGCCAACGACCAGGCAGGAACTGGAGAACATTCGCGCAGAGGTGATCGCCGTCAACTATGATAAGGAGATCAATCAGGATAAGGGCCCGATGCCGCCGTTCGGCTTTATATCGGAAGATCAGATCAGTGCGTTTTGGGGCGAAGGCGAACCACAGCCCAAAGGCTTTTTCGAGTCGCTAAAGGACAGGGTCGGTCTCGGCGAGCCCGACCGCGAGGCTGCTTTCCAGAAGTTTCTTGATTCAAAGATGGCAGTGATGCGGGCAGGCAATCCGAACACGCAGGACCGCGAGATCAGCGAAGAAGAAAGGACGCAGGCCCGTGATTTCTACGCGAAGATCGAGATCTACAAGAAGGAGTTTGACGAAAAGGAGCGTGCCGGCCAGCTCGATCCTAATTTCGTCAAGCGGGTCAACGTACAGGTGAAGCTTCAGCAGGCCCAGTATCTCGCCCGCCTGTACTCCGCAAAACTGGTGGATAAGGTCAAAGTAACTGACGAAGAGGTTGCCCAATATATATCGGAGCACCCGGAATTAAGCGGCGATCAGAAAAGGGCAACGGCCGAAGAGGTCTTGAATCGGGCGAAAGCCGGTGAGGATTTTGCGAAGCTCGCGAACGAGTTCAGCGAGGATCCGGGCAACAAAGATGCGAAAGGCGAGCCCCAAGGCGGGATCTATAAAGAGGTCACGAAAGGTCAAATGGTAAAGCCGTTTGAAGAAGCGGCACTCGCGCTCGAGCCGGGACAGGTCGCCCCGAATCTGGTAGAGACCGACTTTGGGTTCCACATCATAAAGCTCGAAAGAAAAGGCGAAGGCAAAGATGTTGCCGGGCAGCCAACGGAAACCTACGACGTCCGACACATACTATTTTCCACAACGTATAAGGACCCGACCGACATTGAGGGACATGATGTTCCGGTAAAAGTCTATGTCAGGAACAAGCTGGAAGCGGACAAAGAGAAGAAGATCCTTGATGGTGTGATCGCCGCTGCGAACGTAAGCGTGCCTGAGGATTTTGACATTCCTCAGGTATCCGAGGAGCAGATCCAGGAAACGTTGAGAAAGCAGCAGCTCCAGAACCAGATGCCGCCCATGAATCCTGAGGGCGAGGTCCAGACCGCACCACCGCCGGCTCAGGCTGGGCCGAAGCCGCAACCAAAGAAGTAGAACTGTTGACTGAGGCGGCCCTTACCCGTTACTGACGGTTTTGGGCCGCCTGAATACCTTAGGCGGCAGCAGACCGCGAAATGAGGAATTATCAGGTCGAGGTCATTCCCGAAACGGAGATCAGGTTAGACGGAGGGGCGATATTCGGAGTCGTCCCTCGCGTCGTTTTTGGAACGTGTCGTCCCGCCCGACGAGAATCCGTGCTCCTGAGCCGTTCTGACCAGATTGGTAATATTATATCGAAATACGGGCTTGGAATTAGCGATAAGTTTGCACGAAATCATTATTTATTGGAGAAACGACGATGAGGGCGACTTAGCCGAAGTCCCCGAACTTCCCGGCTGCATGGCTGCCGTAGCAAGAGGCTCTGGCTAACGCTGAGTTGATCATTCAGGAATTGATTGAAATTGCCCAAGATATCGGCAGTCCCATTTCAGAACTTAGAGGGCGATTGGCCTATGCATGAGTACGTTTATCACGAGTTGCCCAAACTATCGAGAACGGAGATCGAAGCTGCTCTCGATCGCGATGTTCCCGAAGAATTGTTAGAGGTAGTGCTTTCTGCGGCCCTTTATTGCGAGGATCGCGATTTTGCTGAAGAGGTCTGTTTACGTCTTAGTGATTATCCGCACTTTAACGTCAAGGGGAATGCGATTCTGGGACTCGCTCATATCGCTCGAATCGACGGGAGTTTTGACGAAGCGAAAGTGATACCGATAATTTTACGCGGCTTGCAGGATGTGCACGAGTACGTTCGCGGACACGCTCTGGATGCCAAGGAAGATATAGAGCATTACACGGGATTTAAGTTCTAGTCGGTAAGTAATGGAAAAAATAAAGATCGGAATAATCGGCGGCTCTGGGCTGTACCAGATGCCGGAGTTGGAGAACGTCAGGGAACTGCCGGTTGATACGCCGTTCGGCAAGCCGTCGGACGCGTTCATCATCGGTGAACTTGACGGCGTGACGGTAGCGTTTTTGCCGCGGCACGCTCGCGGACATAGGTTCACGCCGACGGAAGTGCCATACAAAGCGAACATCTACGCGATGAAGTTAATGGGCGTGGAATACATTCTGTCGGTTTCGGCTGTTGGGTCGCTGCAGGAGCAGTATGCACCGACGGACATGGTGATTCCGGATCAATTCTTTGACCGGACGCGTGCGCGAGCCAAGGAATCGACGTTCTTTGGGGAAGGTATCGTTGGGCACGTTACGTTCGCACATCCTGTCTGCAATGAGCTTGGCGACATTCTGGAAGTTGCGTGTAAGACTGTCGATGTAAAGGTGCATCGTGGCGGCACGTATCTCTGTATGGAAGGCCCCGCGTTTTCCACCAAGGCCGAATCGATGGTCTATCGCCAATGGGGCATGGACATCATCGGAATGACCAACTTACAGGAAGCCAAGCTCGCCCGCGAGGCCGAGATTGCCTATGCAACGCTCGCTCTCGTTACCGATTATGATTGCTGGCACGAAGGCCACGACGACGTCACGATCGACATGATCGTCGAATACCTAAATAAAAATGTCCGCAACGCTCAGTTGATCTTGAAAGATGCGGTAAAACGCGTCGCCGCAAAAGAAACGCCAAATCAATACCACGACGCGATCAAAAACGCCATCTTCACCACCCCCGACCACTGGCCGGTGGAAACGGCGGAAAAGCTTGGGGCTATAATCGAAAAATATAAGCCGGAGTAAATGAATATTCCTCGCCTATCGGATAAGGATAATGAGTTGCTCACGAGGGTAGACGAGGTCCTTCATTATTTATGGGACCCTATCGGAGTGAGTGATATCCCGGAAGCGCGGGATGAATACAGCTCCTACGCCAGCGTTGTGTTCAGCATGCTAAAGCGAGGCGTCGGTAACGGAGAAATTGCTGATTATCTCCGAAAGATCCGGGTCGAACACATAGGAATGGGCACACTCGAACAAGGCAACGAGGATGAAATTGCCGAGATCGTTATTAATTGGAAAGTGAATCTGTTCGGAGAAGAAGCATAGGATTCTTCAAAGTTAGGAAACGATTCGATCAGTCAGTACATCTTAATTGAATTATGAAGAGCTACTTCTTCTTGCTCATTCTGGCGGCAGCCTTTGCGGTACCTGCATTAGCTCAGCGCAATGTCACTCCTGTGGTCGATCCGATCCTTGAAGCGGACGCCAGGCACAATCTCGACGTGGCGCGTCAGGCCTTTCGCTTGAAAAAGGCCTACAAAGGCGTGCTGATGCGGTTCGAGGAAACTTTCGCTGCCTATCCCGAATTTTCGAACATGGAAGAATTTTTGTATTTGGCAGGGATGAGCAGCTTTTACCTGTCGAAGAACGAAGGAAGACAGAAGGTTAACTTGAAGATCGAGAGGGAAAAGGAAAAATACAACCCCGAAAAGCTTCGTGAGGACGCGGTAGCCTACCTTTCTTTATTGATCGAACGGAACCCTCAAAGCCAATTCAAAGGCGAAGCCGAAAGAGTCTTGTCCGAACTCAAACCATCGAACTGACAATTGAAAAAAACGTCTGGAGTTTGAAACCTCTTTATACTTCCGTCGTTCTCAGGCGGTTCTGATCTGCCCGAATCGCAAAAACCTGCCTCACCGTGTAAAATAACAGTGTTTAGTAGCCGGGTATCCGTTGTCGGAAAGCTCCTCCTTTCTGACCACAGGCCACCGCCCACTGACAACTCAAACTATGTCACTAACAGTTGTAGGTTCTGTCGCTTTTGATGCGCTGGAAACGCCGTTTGGAAAACGCGATAAGGTTCTTGGCGGTGCGGCGACGCACTTTGGCCTCTCGGCGAGCTTTTTTACCGAGGTTAACGCGGTCGGAGTGGTCGGCGGCGATTTCACCGAGGCGGAATGGGACGTTTTCAGGCGTCACCATATCAACACGGACGATGTCGAGGTCGTGCCGGACGGTAAGACGTTCTTTTGGAGCGGCCGTTACGATTACGACATGAACACCGCTCACACACTCGATACTCAGTTGAACGTATTCGAGACGTTCGACCCAAAGCTTTCAGAACGATCAAAGTCTGCAAACCTCCTGTTTCTCGCAAACATCCTGCCGATGCTCCAGAAGGGCGTTCGGGAACAATGTCCGGACGCCGGATTCGTTGCGATGGACACGATGAACTTCTGGATCTCGTCGATGAAGGATGCGGTGATCGAGACCATCCAGGTAGTGGATTGCATAATCATCAACGATGCCGAGGCCAGACAATTGACCGATGAGCCCAGTATTTACAAGGCCGCTCGCACGATCATGGAACTTGGTTTGAAAGCGGTCGTTATAAAACGCGGCGAATATGGAGCCACATTATTTACGCGGGATGGATATTTTTCCGCCCCGGCCTATCCGCTCGAAAGTGTTTTTGATCCGACTGGTGCGGGTGACACGTTCGCGGGCGGTTTTATGGGATATCTCGCCGCGCAGAATGATATAAACGACGAAACGATGCGGCGGGCAATGATCTACGGTTCGGTGATGGCGTCGTTCAATGTGGAAAAATTCGGTACTGAACGCGTCGATGGCCTTGATTATCCCGAGATCAATCAGAGATTCAGGGATTTCAAGCAAATGACCCATTTTGACGACATACCGTTCGAGAGATCGGCCGCAGCCTGACAACCTCGAAAAGTGGCGAAATTGATGGAAACATCGTTCGAGAAGTTTGCCCGCCGTGAGTCGGGCCTTTCGGTCGTCGTTCCGGCAACACTTGTCCTAGTCCCGTTGCTGGCGCTTTTGATTTTGTCGGCCATTAGGAACGACTGGTTCGTGTTCGGCCTTGTCCTATTCTCGATTGCCGCAGCATCCGTCTCTTTTATTGCTGCCGGCGTTTCGAAGCAGAGGGACTCGGCCCGATTTGATCACAAGCGGATCGATTGGGTCACGTCCGAGCCTGAAGTTCAGCGGCAAAACTTAAATATCGAAGTTGCGCAGCTTTTAAAAATACTCGACGTCGAACCGACGCAGCTTGGTGACTTGCAGTCTGCGTACATAGTTGCTGAAGACCTGGCTATTCGCCAGATCCAGCAGGAAGAAAACGTTCCGATACTTAGGCACGTCACGATCGGCAAAACGCCGTTCGATGCCATCCTCGTCAGGAACGACATTGTGTGCTGCATTGATATATCCTTCCTGGTCGCACCCGAACTTCGCCAGGACAAGATCGATGCGATGTTTCGCAAGGTAGCTACGGTGAAGCAGCATTTTGACCGTGAAGGTATCAAGATGAGGCTCCGCCTGATGACCGTGTTGATAACGCAGTTGACGGCGGAAGATGACCAGAAGCTGCGTTCGGCGCTTGGTAAGAACAGGTTCGAGGCGACGCCCGTTGATTCGCTTGAGATCCGGTTTCTAGACTTTGAATCGCTTCAGCGTATCTATGTCACGGATTGACCTTGAACTCTCGTTTGCCGGATCGGGATAGACCTTGAAAGGGCCGCAACGGCCATAAATCGGAATATGCTTGAGAATAAGATCGGAATGATTTTCGGTGTCGCCAATAAGCGATCGATCGCTTGGGCGTGCGCGGCAGCCTGCGGGGAAAGAGGCGCAACCATGGCGTTCACCTATCAGGGCGAACGCCTGAAAGAGAATGTTGAAAAACTTGCCGGCGAGGTTCCCGGTTCGCTTGTTGTGCCGTGCGACGTGACCGATCAGGCCGAGGTGGACGCCGCATTCGAAGCGGTCGGCAACCGATTCGGCAGGCTCGACTTTCTCGTCCACTCCATCGCTTTCGCCCCAAAAGAAGCGCTCGAGGGTGAATTCGTCACAACTACCCGCGAGGCGTTTCGGACCGCGCTCGAGATCAGCGCATTTTCCCTTACACAGGTCTCACTAGCGGCCGCGCCGTTGATGAAAGAAGGCGGCAGCATCGTGACGATGACCTATTACGGAGCTGAAAAGGTCGTATCGAACTATAACGTAATGGGTGTCGCTAAGGCGGCGCTGGAAGCTTCGACGCGTTATCTGGCCGCAGATCTGGGAAAACAAAATATCCGCGTAAACGCGATCAGCGCGGGCCCGATCAATACTCTTTCCGCACGCGGTGTGAAAAACATGGGCTCGCTGCTTGGCTACGTCGCGGAAAAATCGCCGCTTAAGCGAAACGTGTCGGCTGCCGAGGTTGGCAACACCGCACTATTCCTCGTCAGCGACCTATCAAGCGGGATCACTGGAGAAACGATCTACGTGGATTGCGGATATAACATTATGGGAATCTAGGTAAATGCGGATCTCGGAATGCGGAATTCGGGTTTTTCCGACTAATTCTGCATTCTGCGTTCCGCGTTCCGCATTTGAAAATGGCTGAAACACAAGCAAATAAACCAAAGAAACGAAAAGACGCCGCCAAGCCCCCGGAACCGCAGACGGTTGCAGAAGCCAAACAGGCGGAAAAAGTTCCCGAATACTGGCAGTTGACGGACGACGAGGTGCTGCTGCGTTCGCCGGAACCCGAGGACGAATACAAGACGTCCGATTCCTGGCGGGTTTTTCGCATACTCGGCGAGTTTGTCGGCGGATTTGATTCTCTCGCGACGATAACGCGCGGAATCTCGATCTTCGGCTCGGCTCGAACGCCGGAAGACGACCCGATGTATCAGGCCGCTCGCGAGACCGCCCGTCTTCTTGCGGAAAATGGCTTCGAGATCATCACGGGCGGTGGGCCCGGGATCATGGAGGCGGCAAATCGTGGTGCATACGAAGTGGGAAAGGTCTCGGTTGGCTGCAACATCGAACTCCCGTTCGAGCAGCTTCCCAACCCGTATCAGACAAAATCGCTCTCGTTCAAGTACTTCTTCGTTCGCAAGACGATGTTCATTAAGTATAGCAATGCTTACGTTATCTTTCCGGGCGGATTCGGGACCATGGACGAGCTGTTCGAGGCCCTGACGCTTATACAGACACGCAAGATCCGCAATTTCCCGGTAGTGCTTTTTGGTTCGCAATACTGGCAAGGCATGCTTCAATGGATCACGTCGATGATGCTGAATGAAGGAAATATCAGCGGCGACGACCTCGGGTTGATCCATCTTACCGATTCGCCCAAGGATGCGGTTGAGTTCATAATCCGCACTTCGGGTGCCGGCGAAAAAAACGGCGATGTTTAGGAGATGGACTTCGCCCGTTTGTGGTTTAACCGCCGAAATGGCATAGCTTAACCTTTAACATAGTTCTCCAACCATTGTAGGTATTTAGGGGACGCTTTTTCGACTTCGACTGCGACTATCTCCGGCGCATCGTAAGTGTGATTCGCCTGAATAAAATTTTCAAGCTCGTCATACTTTTCTGCCGAGGTCTTGATCAGCAACAGGTGTTCTTCATCTCGCCGAACCTCGCCTTCCCAAAAATAAACTGACGTCATCTGGGGCAGGATCTGAACGCACGCCGCCAGCCGCTCATGAACGAGTCTGTCGGCAAGCATGTTCGCTAGCGCTCGGTCGGGTGTGGTTGTAAGTACTATCAACATTGAACGGCATTATTCGATCTCTAGATCGACACTCCCCGCTATCCAGCTTTTTTTCTTATCGTTGTAGCAGATGTAAAGGCGTGCGGCCGCTCTGGCGCCTTTTCTTCGGTCGATCTCAACGCGTCCGGTGAAATCCTGTTCCAAAAGGTCCTTCTTTCCATCGGCTACGACGATAGCGGTGCCGGATTCGAACTCCTCCCCTCGACGGCTGGTCATGAACACCGAGTAAAGCTCCGGGATCCAGTAGCCGTCCCCACGCAGGCCGGCCCTCGTTTCCCTAGGCGCAAGATCGGACCGAAAGACCCTGCCATCGGGCGATTCCCCGCTCCGTACGGCAACCACGATATGTGCGGAGAAGCGCGAAGACAACGCATTTTCGGTATCGCTCAGATATAGCGTGTAGTGGGGAAATTCTGACTCTCCAAGGCTCATCCCACCAGATCTGCTTATCCGTCCCTTCGTGAATGTTGCCGGTCTGCCGTTTATTTCCCCTTTTATGGGGCCGGTAGGGATCTTCGCCCCGCTTGCGTCCTCCAGCCACTGAGTCTGGCCAAGAGAGCTCTCCACGCCCATCGCGAGCAGGGATATAGCAAGGCACCCGGCCACTATTCGAGCAACTCTCGAAAGAAAAACCGTCATTTCTTCCTCATCAATTCATTATATTGCCCGTCCTCGACCCATTCGAGTATTTCAGAAACGCGCCAAATGGGAAACGGATGTGAAAGGCCGGCGTTGATAATATTTGCCCAGAACTTATCCAGGGCCTTTTCTTCGTAATTCTTTTGAAATACGCGGCCCTGTTCGAGGAATTGATCGTAGTCGATCTTGGAGGCAAAGGTGCCGCCCGCGAGTTTCATCATCGTCCGGCCGATCACATGCGGGTCCTGCGTTACAAGCAAAGCCGCTCGGTCGCATGAAAGTTCAGCCCGGCGTGCCCAGGCAAGCAGAGCACTGCTTATGCCGGCGGAAATTATGAACTTGATTATCTCAGAGCCCGGGATCAACCTCGCTGCAGAAACATTTGCCAATGCTTCCATAAGCCTGGCAGCGGTCAGATAAAGGACGTGCTCTGCGTGAATGTGGCCGACCTCGTGGGCGATCACCGCAAGCGTTTCCTCCTCAGTCAGGCGTTCGAGCAATGCAGAATGAAGAACAATGATAGGCCGCTCGACCCCACCCGTGAAAGCGTTCACCAATGGGTTCTGCTGAATGAACATGTCGGGCATGTCCACGCCGAGCGTCGTGCACGCGATCTGCAGCTTGGCATGAATGTCGGGACACTGTTTAGGCGAAACCTTGACCGCGCTTGCAAGGAACATTACTCGGATGGCGGATTCGCCGGTCACCTCGAGAAGCTTCTTCAGGGCGGTATCGATGCCTGGGATAGCCTTTAACGCGGCTAGGGCCTTGCTGTCGAGAGGATGGACGTACTCGTGCTTGCCGAGGTCGGCGAACTTCTTGTGTGGCGAATTCGACAGTGGCAGTTTACATTTGCCGCAATTCGCCGAGCGGTCCTTGTAGTCGACTTTGACCGAATTTTTTTGTCCACAAAACCGACAGCGGACAAAAGTACTCTTGGTCATCGACTCCGAACCGCCCTCTTCCTCGCCCTTTCGTTTTGCCATATGAAAAGTTTAATTTAGGATCTTGCTTTTATACAAACCGCTCGCCCTGCAAGTTTAACGTCCACAGTGGAATATAGTTCATGATTTCGTCCAGATC
The DNA here is from genome assembly GCA_041750855.1 of Pyrinomonadaceae bacterium. GTDB lineage: Bacteria > Acidobacteriota > Blastocatellia > Pyrinomonadales > Pyrinomonadaceae > OLB17. The sequence continues at coordinate 36,394 of JBGSYT010000059.1, forward strand.
CCGGAGACTGATACAATTCGCCGAAAAGACTTCGACTTATTTGCGAGGCGAGAGAGGCCGGCCACATATCGGGCTTTTCGGTCCGAGCTTCGCAGAACACTTATGCAAAAACGAATGATCTGTACAAATACCGCGACGGTCCCAGGCCGCGAAATAGGAGAGATACTGGGCATTGTCACGGGAAATGTGGTTCAAACGAAACACATGGGAAAGGACATTATGGCCGCGTTCAGATCTGTCGTCGGCGGAGAGATCGGCGGGTACACCCAAATGCTTACCGAGGCACGGCAGATCGCGATAGGTAGGATGGTATCGGGCGCTCTTGAAATGGAGGCCGATGCAATAGTCAATATTCGATTTACGACTAGCTCGATAATGAGAAATGCTTCCGAGATCCTAGCCTATGGAACGGCCGTCAGGCTAAAGCCCTAGAATTGGAAGTAACGTTTTAAGATTCTCGGATCAACCGGGCTACCGTTTCGACGTGATGGGTTTGCGGAAATAGGTCCAGGGCCACGAGCCGTTCGATCCGATATCCGCCGTCCACAAGCCTCCGCAGGTCTCGGGCGAGCACAGCCGTGTCGCACGCGACGTAGGAAACGTGTTTTGGCCCTAACCTGATCACGTTTCGGATGACATTCTTTTCGGTTCCTGCACGCGGCGGGTCGAGCAGAACAAGATCTGGCGTTTCGCCCTCGTAATTCTCAAGGAACGCCTGGACTCCTGACGTGTAAAACTCGATATTTCGCAATCCGGCTGCGGATGCATTTCGACGCGCAAGGTCGATCGAGCGGCGACCTGACTCAACCCCTATCACTTTCGAGAAGCGACGCCCTAGAGGCAGCGAAAAAAGGCCCACTCCGCAATATAGGTCCAGGGCAAAGGAGCCCTGTAGCCCGCCCGTCGCGGCGGCGATCAGCTCCTCTACAAGAGATAAATTCCCTTGAAAAAAAGTTGCGGCTTCCGACAAATACCGTTCGCCCGCAGCCTCGACCACGATCTCTTCGACATTTCCGCCCACGTCGCGAGAAAAGACCGACGGCCGTCCTTCGGATCCGACAGACGCCTCGAAAACCACCTTGTCACCATTGATTTCGCAGCGTTTGATCGACGACCTGATCTCTTGCATCAATGAATCGAGCGTTGGGTCGAGCACCATACAATGGTCGATATCGACAGTGTCATGGCTATCGCGCTTGTAATACCCGAGGTTCCCAGGAGCCACGTCGCCCCTCCAAAGAGCTCGTGTTCGATATCCGAACGGTCTTGGACAAGGGATGATAGGGACCTCGGCGATCTCGAATTTCCCGATCCGTCGAAGCGAATCGATCAACATCTCGACCTTGGTCGAGAGCTGCTTTTCATAGGACATTTGCTGGAAATCGCAGCCGCCGCAAACGCCGAAAAAGCGGCACGGCGGAAGAATGCGAAATTCAGATGGTGTTAGAATCTCTTCTATCTCCGCGAAAGCCGTCGGGCCTTTTACCTTGACTAGTCTCACTCTCAGCCGGTCACCTTCGACTGCAAGTGCGACAAAGATCGTCAACCCTGAGACAAAGGCGAGGCCGAAACCGTTCGGAACGATCCGTTCAACAGTGACCTCAAGCAGGTGGCCCGGTTCGTACTCGGTCCCGCGTTCAGAGGTTCCATGGCTGCCGGTCGTTTCCTGATTCGATGGCCGGTCGGCGGCATTCGCATCTCGATCGTTTGTCATAGGTTAAATAAGGTAAGTCGTGGAAGGCCGTGAAGCTCTCTCAGGCGTTTAAGCAGCATCAACTCGAACGTGCGGGCATATGCTTCTTCCTCCATCGTAGAGCGATAGGGCTTAAGTTGGGCGGAAATTTCCTTCTTAAGAGCATCCAGATCCGGCCGAGCGGTATTTTCCACCATCGAAACGGCTAACATCGACTCGACATCAGCCAAAGAACGGTCAATATGTTCGTGGTCCTCACCCGGATCGTTATGAAGTTCTTCGAGCCTGGCGATTGCCCGTTCGACATCGACGGCGAGCCCTTCGCTAGATACGTTCTTCAACCGAGTTATCATTTCTGACAAATGCTCGGAGACAGACACTTCCGCCGCGCCGTTCGATTCGCCCTCCGATACGGATCTGCCGGCCTGTGACCGAACCCACTCTTCGTACTGGGCTTCGATCTCTTCGCGGCAATAGAGAAGCCCTTTCACAGTACGGGTCGTTGGATTTTTGTCGTAGCCGTCAAAAACATTCTCGATCGCACGGATCGCAACGTGAAGCGGTATCCCGCGTTCCTGCCAGCCTTCGATCAGCGCCCAATCGAGAGGGGACAGCAGCAGATTTTTCCCTCGGCGCCGGACAAACGTCTCTTCGATCTCAGTGTAATAGTTATAGTAGTTCAATGCGGGTATTGCGGAGAGACTGTATTTAGTCCGCGCTGATCAGCATACAGTTGAGAATTTTCCGGTCGGTCTCAGAAAATTCGGACTTGGGAAGGCTCAATGTCGGTTCGTCCGCTTCGCGCTCAACTGCCCGAAGACGGATCTTCAGATTCGGTTCGTAACCTAATTCCCTGATCTGCTGGATCGCCGCGATGATCAACGGATCGTCATTTATCGCCCGATGAAGCTCGTTCGCAAGAATTTTAACACTCTCTTTCTTTTGCCTGTCCGATCTCATTTTTGTTACTCAGAATCCTACGCGAACGCTCGGCAGCAAGTCAAAACGCCCGAACTCTTATGTTAATCTAAGTGACGATATGCCAGAAGAGCGACGCAAGGTCTTTAAAACTTCGTCGGGTATCGAACTGCCTAACGATTTCAGCCCGCAAAATACACCCGACATCGACTATGCCAAAGATCTGGGAGAGCCCGGCGACTTTCCCTACACCCGAGGTATTCGCAGTAGCATGTACCGCGGCAAGTTTTGGACGATGCGGCAATACGCCGGTTTTGCCACGGCCGATGAATCGAACGCGCGGTATAAGTATCTTCTCTCGCAGGGCACGACCGGGCTAAGCGTCGCTTTCGATCTTCCAACTCAGATCGGCCTTGACTCCGACGATCCACTTGCCGCCGGCGAAGTGGGGAAAGTCGGCGTTGCGATAGACAGCATTGACGATATGCTCACGCTGTTCGACGGGATCCCGCTCGATCAGGTATCGACCTCGATGACGATAAACGCTACGGCATCGACGCTTCTTTGTCTTTACCTCGCGGTTGCGAAAAAGCAGGGCGTCCCGTTCGACAAGGTGAGCGGAACAATCCAAAACGATATCCTGAAGGAATACATCGCCCGAGGAACATACATATATCCGCCGAATCCGAGCATGCGGCTCATCACCGACACTTTTGCCTACTGCTCCGCCGAGGTGCCGAATTGGAACAGCATCTCGATCTCCGGATACCACATCCGCGAAGCCGGCTCAACTGCCACTCAGGAGCTTGCGTTTACGCTGGCCGACGGGATCTGTTACGTCGAAGCTGCGATCAACGCCGGGTTGAAAGTTGACGATTTCGGGCCGCGGCTCTCGTTCTTTTTCAATTCGCATAACAACTTGCTCGAAGAGGTTGCGAAGTTCCGGGCCGCTCGTCGTTTGTGGGCGCGGATAATGAAAAATCGATTTAAGGCAGAAGACTCCAGGTCGATGATGCTCCGGTTTCACACTCAAACAGCCGGTTCCACGCTTACGGCGCAGCAGCCTGAGGTGAACATCGTCCGCACGACGATACAGGCACTTGCTGCCGTGCTCGGCGGAACCCAGAGCCTTCACACAAATTCGATGGATGAAGCACTTTCGCTTCCTACCGAGAACGCAGCCCGCATTGCGCTTCGCACCCAGCAGGTCATCGCACACGAATCGGGAGTTGCCGACACCGTTGATCCGTTTGCGGGAAGCTATGCGATCGAGCAACTAACTACACAGTTGGAAAAGCGAGCCGAAGAATACATTGCGAAGATCGACGGCATGGGTGGCATGCTGCGGGCGATCGAAACCGGATACGTCCAACGCGAGATCCAGGAAGCCGCGTACGAATATCAACGAGCCATTGAAACGAACGAAGCCTTCGTAGTGGGCGTAAACAAATTTCGGTCAGAAGTAACCGAGCCGATACCGATCCTTCGAATTGATGAGCAGATAGAAAACGGCCAGATCGAACGATTGCGGGCCTTGCGGGAACGGCGGAATGCGGACTTAGCCGAAGCCGCGCTCGGGAAGCTGGTTGAAGCAGCCGCCGGTACCGAAAACATGCTTCCACGAATTCTCGAATGCGTTGAGGCCGAAGTCACCGTGGGCGAGATCAGCAACCGGCTTCGTTCAGTTTGGGGCGAGTATCGCGAGGCAGTCTCGGTTTAGCATGCCGGGCGGCCCGGTTATCCCCTTTTCAACGGCCCGAATTTTAGTGACAAACCTTGTAATTCTTTGTTAAACTTCCAGTAGGGCCTTCCGTGCCTTCCCATTCCTTTTCTCCCAGTCCACGAAATCCACATGGAACAACTAGACCGCTACCTGGAATGTTTGATCTCCACATCAGGATACGAGCTTCGCCTGGAGCCGAATACTAACCCGTACGTGGTGTCGGCCTCCGGCAATACCGACGTCGATATTGTCCCGCTTCAGGGCTCACAGATCAGTATGATGGTGTTTCCGCTGATCCCCGCGGACGTAAAACAGGAACTGCCAAATCAGCCTTCGGTTAACTTCGTCCACCCGAGCAATCTTGGTGAGTTTAGTTTCTCAGTCCAGAAATCCGCCGCCGGATTTAACGTTACTATTTCGCCGCTACTGTCGAACGGTTCTGTTCAGGTGCGCGAGATACCGGCGAATGAAATTCGGTCGGCGCCTGAGCCGATGGCTGAGGAACCGGCATTCGAGCCTGCCAGCGCTGAGATAAATGAATCGACCTTTCCGCCAATCGAACTTCAACCGATAGAAGATCTGGTGGCAGCTGATCTGGGAAACGGTGCTTCGATCGAGATCGAAGGTCTGACCGGCGGTCTTCTTGAACAAGAGAAATCGCTTGTAACGGAGAATGTAGGCGAAGCAGAACCACCTTTGGCAAATCTTGTAGCTGGGTCTTTTGGCGAGGTTGCCCTCGAAGACCTTGTACCGGCACCGCCGTACGAACCGCCAGCACCGCTGGTCGACGACCCGGGCCCTGCTGCCGTCATTGAGTCGGACGAAGTGATCAAGAACAAGGTCGTCGATCGTCGAAACGGCGAACGCCGTTCAAACAATTCGGAAATGAAAGCGCGCATGGAAGCGCTGTTCGATTCGATGGCGGAGGCCGGTGCTTCAGACCTTCATCTATCGGTGGGCATGCCGCCATTGATAAGAAAAGACGGGCGAATGCAAAAGTTGAATTGCGGCGAAGGCGTGCTTGACGAAGAAACGATGAAGGAACTGCTTCATTCGATAATGCCCGAGCGGAATAAGGAGGAATTTTCGACGCGACGCGACAGTGATTTTGCCTATGAAATTCCAGACCTTGCACGGTTCCGCTGCAATATCTTTATGGATCGCAAGGGCATGGGTGGTGTTTTCCGCATCATCCCGGCGAAGATGACGACCGCTGAGCAGCTCGGCCTTTCGAAAGCGATCATGGGACTGACCGACCTATCAAAGGGCCTCGTCGTCGTCACCGGCCCAACCGGCTCGGGCAAATCGACAACGCTTTGCGCGATGGTCAATCACATCAACACCGTCCGAGAAGACCACATCATAACCATCGAAGACCCGGTCGAGTTTGTCCACGAGAACATCAATTGTCTCGTCAACCAGCGCGAGGTCCATAACCACACGATGTCGTTCAAGGATGCTCTCCGGGCCGCTCTTCGCGAGGACCCAGACATCATTCTCGTCGGCGAGATGCGCGATCTTGAGACCATTTCGATTGCCATCGAGACCGCCGAAACCGGCCACCTCGTCTTCGGCACGCTGCACACGACGACCGCCGTATCGACCGTTGACCGAATCATCGACCAGTTCCCCGCCGACCGCCAGCAGCAGGTCCGCGTGATGCTCAGCGAATCGCTGAAAGGCGTGGTCGCGCAAACGCTGCTACCCAAAAAAGGCGGCGGCCGTGTCGCAGCACTCGAAGTCCTCATCGTAACACCAGCTATCTCTAACCTCATCCGCGAAGGCAAGACATTCCAGATAGCCTCCGCCATGCAGACAGGTCGAGCCCACGGCATGGTCATGCTCAACGACGCCCTCTACGACCTCGTCCAAAAAGGCATGGTCGAGCCTCGCGATGCGTATCTGAAAGCTGTGGATAAATCAGGTTTTGAGGCAATGCTGACGAAAAGTGGTTTTAAGATTTGAAAGTATCGAAACGCCGAGAAACAACGGCCGTTGTATCAACCTAATTTCCGCCGACGTTTAACTCAAAATCGCCGGATCCTGACGGATTCCGGCGATTTTTCAATATGAGAAGAGGCGGTGTTCTACGGCCTGCGGGTTGGGGCAGCACGTGTCGGCGTGGTTCGCGGTGGTGTGATTTCCCTCGGATCGACGGTAGGTCGTGCGCGCGGCGGTTCGGCGCCGTCGGGCACGAACCAGTATTCGTAGGCCGGCTCTTCACGGAACCCACCATCGATCACACGAATACGGCTCGCCGCGATCTCGTGCTTGCCAAACTCGTCCACCTGTCGCCGTAAGGCCTTGATCGCATAACCCCTTTCACTTGACCGGCCGGCGTAGGCGATTATGTAAAACCGGTCCGTCGCCTGTGAAATGTATGCCGCGGCCGCCGCTATTCGTTCGTTTTCTTTTTCCGTAGGGAGTTCGCCAAACTCATCAAGGATCATCGCGGGCGGCACGACTCGGATCATTGCCGAAAACGTGCTTCCGCATTCTGGCTCATAGCCTCCGATCCAAAGCTCGGCAGAGATCTGTCGATGTGCACCTGCACCGGTCGAATCTACAGCGATTCGGCGTTCGCCCTGGCCTTCCTTTATCATGCCGGCAGAAACCGTCCAGATAAGCGTCGGGGTAACGGACGGGTCGCCGCCGTTGATGTCCGCCGCAAACGCGACGGGCGTTCCCTCGCGTACCTGCGACGGTGCGGCAAGTTTCACCGTTACCTTCGGGCACGGCGATACCTTCTTTTCAGCCGGTGCTTCTGTTTTCTCCGGCACTTCCGCGGGGTCCTGTGCCGCTACCGGCAAAGCAACAAACGCTGCAGCGGCCAATGCCAACAAAAAGCTTCGTGATCTCTTAATCATTTTGAACTATACCTCCAGGCGGGACACCACTATGATAACACGGCAATCAAGCGCACAACTTCTACACACCCGACGCTCAGCCGGTCATTCGCGTCATGTGATCGATAATTATCTGGGAAACAACAATTTAGGTTGACCTGAAATGCCGCTCGTGCTACCTTTTGACGCATCCTATTACATTTTGGAACTGAGGAAAACATTGCCTGCGGACTCGTGAAGTGCGACTCGCCGGGCGTACAAATCGAACTAATAAGGACGGACGCTCACTATGACTATTTGGGACTATGCCGTACAACGGGTTAATAACAAATCCGTTGCAATGCGAATCAAACACTCTCCGAAGCTGCATGCTCTTCGCAGCGCTTTGAGCAGCAAGGGTTCAGCTGCTTCAAAGGGAGCGGCCGTCGGCACGATGCTGCTGCGGTTAGGTATTTCCGCTATACCGATCCCGAGCATCGCTACCAGCCTCATCAATGTCGCACAGCAGGCAATTGAAAAGAAGGTGCGATCTCATCTGCACCAGAAGCGTCTTGGCGGAGCTACTACGGACGAAGAAAAGGTCAAGTTCTCACTGAAGACGCTTTCCGTAGAGGATCTCGACCGTTACCGTTGGAAGCTTAAGGAAGCGTTCGAGCAGCTAAACAATAAGGTTAACGGGATCGACGGTGTTTACGCTGCAAAGCAGAAAGAGGGCAAGCCCTGCGAAGCATGGCTCGACCTTGCCGAGGCATTGGCCCAGGCCGAACGCCGATACGACATCCTTATGCTGAGTGCCGGCGGGTTAAGAGACGCAATGGTCGAGGCCTTAAAGTGGGCCGACAAGCAAAAAGTCGAGATAAACAAATTTAAGACAAGTTTGGGCGGCAAATTTCAGGCTGCGATCGATGCGGAAACGGCCGAAGCCGATAAAGCGGAGAAAGCAAAGAAGGGCGACGGTGAAACCTTCCTTAACACCCGCCATCTGAATTGTTCCAATTACTGCCACGTGCAGCATCTCGAGGTAAAAGAAAATGAGCAGTGGACGGCGGTAAAACTCAAGCTTGCGATGGTGGCGAAGACCGTAGCCGATCCGATAGGGGTTGAATCGTTTCTCGCTACCAGCAGCGATCCGTATTCAATGCCCGAATAGCGGATAAATCCTGCTTGCCGCCTTATCGGCACCAGGGTCGATCACCGAAAATTTCTCGACAAGCCTTTTGTGACTCGCAGCTCTCGGTTGCCCGTGCTTGAGACTGTCACGTTGTTTGCAGAAAGCGTGGTGCCGGTCGCCCGTTGAAATTCGGAAATGGCGCGATTCAAGTCCGTCTGGGCCTGCAACTCGCGTCCACGGGCCGCCAAAAGTTCTGTTTGCCGCTGAAGGACCAGATAGGTCGTCGTTGTGCCGGCTGCAAACTGCCGCTGTTCGCTGGCAAGAAGCTGTTCGGCCGAATCACGGGCCGACGCCGCCGATGCCAGCCGAGCCTCTGCCGAACGGAGTGCCTGCAGTGCATTTCTTACCTCTGCCTCTATCACCTGTTCAGTCTGAGCCCTCTGGTTTCCGAGTCGCGTTCCCTCGACCAATGTCCGGCCGAGATTTGCCTTTGCCGTCGTATTTCCCCAGGGCAGCGAGACCGATACACCTATCCGGTAGGTGGGATAATCCTGCGCCAACAGGTTTCCGAGCGAAGAAAAGTAGCCGCCAACCAGGTTTGGCGGAACTCGGCTGAGGCCGGTTGCTGGATTGATCGCAGCCGGCGTCTCGGTTCCGGCCAATCCCTGCGAAGTATATGAGCCGACCAAGTTTATCTGCGGCTTCGTTTGGTCGCGGAAATATCGCTCGTTGATCTTGTTTATTTCAGCGTTCGTATCGAGCTGTGTAATCTCCGGGCGATTCCGAAGAGCCTCTGTCACCGCAACCTCAAGCCCGATCCTCGGCGGCTCAAGGCTGATCGGCGAGACCGGAGTTATTGGCTGGTTCCACTCCGCAGCAGTACGATCCGCCAAAAGAAGCGTTTTGAGGGTATTCTCTGCGCGAGTGACATCTTCCTGAGCTAGGTAAACTCCCTGCTCGAATGTAGTTATCTGCGCCGTTGCCGCCACGACATCGATCGGGGCAAGAATTCCTTTGTCCACCTGTCTCTGATTGCTTTCGAGTTGGGTGCGAGCTTGTTTGACCGCATCGATCTGCACCTGAAGATTTCTAAGCGCGAATGCAAGGTTCCAATATGCCTGCTCTACCTGCGAAATGACATCAATGGCACGCTGGCGAAACTGAGCGTCACTGAGGCTCAGGTTCTTACGTGCGATCTCGATAAGCCGTCGGTTATTGTCCGTTCTGAAATTGCGGAACAGCGGCTGGGAATAAGTAAAATTCAGGACCGTGGGGTACTGTGGGTTTAAGAACGAGTTAGTATTGCTTGTCGTGGTTCGAGATGAATCGAACCTGGCGTCATAGACCCCGCCAAACCAAGGCGAGAAGCCGCTGACACCGGCATTTCCGAAATAGCGTGTTTGCGTGACGGCACCGTTCACGGCACCGCCGATCAACGAGGCCGTCGGGATAGTCAGGCTCTCGTAGTACGATTCCGACCCTAGTTGCGGATCATACACACCGCGTGCCCCGCGAAGATTGAACTCGGCGATCTGCACATCGTTGCGCGATGTATCAATGTCATTGTTGTTCCGTAAGGCAAGTTCAACTGCTTGTTCAAGCGAAAGCGATAACTGGTCGGCCAGGTCGATCCCCACACGGTCGGAACTCGGAAGCGGCCTCGGCGGCGCCTGAAAAGTCGGTGCGATCGGCGGCGGGTCAGCCGGAAGCTGGGCGTCGGGAATGAACGGGGTCGGAAGGGGAATCGGGGTCGGGGTCGGCGTTGGGGTCGGGTCCTGCCCGATCGCCGCCACCCCAGGCAAAGCTATGCAGAAAGCCAATATTATTGTTCGCATTGTTTAGAAATGACAGGTAGGCAACCGGGTCGGCTTGAATTGCGGGATGCCGGCCGCAGATTGGCTGACACCCCTCACTTAATGCATGACTAGTATCTAGGCCTGTCCCTCCTCGGTATTTTCCCTTTTGAGCGACCAGCCCCGCAAACTCGCCCGGAGTTTTCCAAAGCCTCCCCGCAGGTTTCGCATAATGGTCGTATCGGCGGCATCATCAAAGAGTGAATAAATGACCGGCACGGCAAGCAAAGTCAAAAGGAGACACATCGACTGGCCGCCGACCACCAGAATCCCGATCGAACGGTTGGTCGCCGCTCCGGCGCCGCTACCCAAAGTGAGCGGAATCATTCCTGCGACCAACGCGAGCGTCGTCATAAGGATCGGCCGAAGGCGGTCGCGATTTGCCTGGATGATCGCATCGTAGCGGTTCATCCCCCTTGCCCGCAACGTGTTCGTGTGATCTATCTGCAGGATCGCGTTCTTTTTCACGATCCCGAACAAGAGCAAAATGCCAAGTGCCGAAAAAATGTTCAGGGTTTGCCCGGCGATCGCCGTGGCCAGCAATGCGAACGGCACCGCCAGCGGCAGCGTTAGCAGGATCGTCACCGGATGGATGAACGACTCAAACTGGGCCGCCAGAATAAGGTACATGAACACGAAAGAAAGCAGGAACGCGTACATAAACGATTCGTATGCCTTCTGCAGTTCCTTCGACTGCCCCGTCACGCCTGTAATGTATTCAGGCCCCATGTTCAGATCCGCCGCCATCCTCTGCATCTTGGCGATCGCGTCGGATTCGGAGGCGTTTGGGGGTAACCCGGCAGAGACTGTAATTTGCCGCTGTCGATTCAGTCTACTTATCGAAGTCGGGGCAAGCCCCTCGTTGATCCTTACCACACGCTCAAGATCGACGACGCCGCCATTGGACGATCCGACAGTGAAAAACCTGAAATTATTTCGGTCGCGCCGAAAAGCCTCCTGCGCTCTTACTATAACGTCGAGCTGCTTCGAACCTTCGCTGAATGTTGAAACTATCTGCCCGGCCGACATAATGTTCAGGGCCTGCGCGACATCGCCGGCTCGTACGCCCAGATCGGCAGCCTTGGTTCGGTCGATCACGACACGAACCTCAGGGTTTCCGAGCTCGATCGAGTTATCGGGGTCGCGGTAGATCGGGTCCTGTTTCATCTTCTCGACCATCGCATCTGCGTACTCCGTCAGCTTGCCCATGTCAGGGCCCGCAATATACATTCCGACTCCGGAGCCCCCTCGGCCAAGACCGATGCTTCCGGCGATCGAGGACGAGGCGGATACCGTGACTGAATATTCCTTCGACGAATACTTTCGTGCAATTTGGCGAGTCTGGTTGATCAGCTCTGCCTGCGACTGCTTGCGCTCTCCCACCGGCTGCAAGGCAACGTTTATAAAACCGTTGTTCGGGCCCGATCCACGGCCAAACCCCGCGAGGACAAGAGTGTTTCTCACACCGGGGACCTCGGCCCTGATGTCGCGGGCAATGCGGTCAAGCATCGACTGGGTCGCTGACAGCGACGTGCCCTGCGGCCCGCGAACGTTCACCTGAAACAGCGACTCGTCCTCATCCGGCAAGAAAGCCATACCCACAAATTTGTAGAGCGGCACGATCGAGGCGACCGTAAGTATACAGATCAGCACAACCGCCCAGCGGAACCGCATCGCCAGCTTCAGAAGCCAGGTGTATGTTCCGTCGATCAGCCTGTAGAAGCGGCCGTCCTTGCTTTCGCCGGTATGCTCGGACAATAAATCTTGCCCGACGGCTGGTTCTGCTTCATACCCTTCCTGCGATGCTTCGTGAGGATTCGCTTCTCGCTTCGCCGGCTCCTTACGCTTTATCCACCGTGCCGCAAGCATAGGTGTCAACGTGAACGAAACGATCAGCGACACCGTGATCGCGGCCGCCGCCGTAAGGCCGAAAGACGACATGAACCTTCCAACAATGCCGGTCATAAATCCCACCGGGATAAAAACCGCAAGCAGAGATAAGGTTGTCGCAAGGACCGCGAGGCCTATCTCGCGAGTGCCCTCGATCGCCGCCTGGAACGGGTCCATTCCCTTTTCCTCGACGAATCTGTAGATATTCTCCAACACGACTATCGCGTCATCGATAACGATGCCGACCATCAGCGTCAAAGCGAGCATCGTCATCTGGTTCAGTGAATAACCGAGTGCGGCAATCGCCGCGAATGCAGCAATTATCGAAATGGGGATAGCGAGAGCAGCGATGATAGTCGAGCGAAAGTTCCACAGGAAAAGGAAGACGATGAGTGCGGCGAATAATCCGCCGAGCACGAGGTGCTCTTCAATGGCGTGAAGGGAGTTCTCGATGAACTCGGATTGGTCGCGAATAACAGCGACCTTCATATCCGAGGGTAGGTTCGGAACAATGTCAGCCATCCTCCCTTTAACGTTCTGAATTACCGCAATGGTATTTGCCCCAGCCTGTTTTCTGATTCCGACCGAAACCGACGGTGTGCCGTCAAGCGAAGCTGCGGAGTTGGGCTCGCCGCCTGTTTTTTCAACGGTGCCGATATCTTTGATCTTTATAGGAAAGCCGTTTCGGTTCGCGATGACGATGTCGCTGAACTCCTCGACCTCGGTCAGCTTACTCATCGTTCGGACGCCTAGCGTGCGCCGTCCTTCAATGATGTTTCCTCCCGGCATCTCCTGATTTTGCGACCGGATCGCGGCTGATACCTCAGTAACGGCAATGTTGAATGCCCGAAGGCGATCCGGATTGACGCTAACGCGGACCTGTGGCGTCCTTGCACCCCACATGAATACTTCGGCAACCCCGTCCGACGATTCGATCCTCTTTAGGATCAGCTCCTCGACCAGATCCGTCAGCTCCATCACGTTTCGCGGAGCGCTAACCGTGTACATCAGGATCGGCTGTGAATCGGGATCGGCCTTTTGGGCAACCGGCGGATCGGCGGTCTCCGGCAGCCGGTTTACAACGGTCGAAAGCTTTTGTTGGATCTCCTGGAACGCAACGTCGGGGTTTTTTTCAAGGTTGAACGTGAGAGTCACGTTCGAGCTTCCGCGTGACGAACTCGAACGCATTTCCTCAACGCCAGGAACAGAATTCAGCGCGCCCTCGATAACGTCCGTTATTTCGGTCTCGATCTCCTCTGGCGCCGCTCCGGGATTTGAGGTTCGTACGGAGATGGTCGGAAGATCGATCTTAGGGAAACGATCGACACCCAGCGTGAAAAAACTAAATCCACCGACGACCGTGAAAAACAAGACGATCACGGTGGCAAAAACAGGCCGGTGTACACAGATTTCCGCTAACCACTGCATATATTCATGTTCCTCGTTTCAAGTTCCACGTTCCCTACTACATGCTCTCGAACAGACTGTGTTCCCTTCGACGCCGCTTAAAACGCATTAGACCGCAACCTTTGCTCCCTCGTGTAGCTGGTCCAAAGAGCTTGTTGCAACCGTCTCATCCGCTTCTAGACCGGAGAGAATTTGCTGAAATCCCCCTTCTTCCATCCCAAGCTGTAACACTCTTAGCCTTGCAATGCCCTCAACTATGACAAATGCCCTATACGACTGTGTCGGCTGGTCGTTATAGATCGCGGCCTTTGGGACGAAAACTCCCATCCCGCCGCCCTCTTTCGTGATCCTCGCCGTCGCGAACATTCCCGAGCGAAGAGCGTTGTCGCTGTTATCGATAGACGCCTCGACCGTTGCTGCTCTCGACGTAGAGTCCAGCGAAGGGTTTATCGAGGTTACCGTTCCCGTAAAGCGGCGTTCCGGATAGGCATCAAGCTGAAGCGTTACACTTCGCCCGAGCGAAACTGACGGAATGTCAGCCTCGGCGACCTGTATCTGGACCTTCATCGGGTTCGTGCGAAGCAATGTAATGATGATCGATGCCGACGTAACAAATTCGCCGACCGCGGTAGGACGGTCACTTACAAAACCCGAGAACGGCGCGCGTATCACCGTGTCGGTCAATGCCTGTTCAGCGGTCTTCACCTGGGTCTGTGCCGCCTCGACCGCCGCCTGGGCACTTACGATCGCGGCGTTGCTCTGGCGAGCCGTATTAACCGTCGCATCAAGCTGTTCCCTTGCGCTGTTGGCCCTCGCACGAGCCGTGTCGCGAGCCGTCCTAAACTGTTCATAGGCGATCATTGAAACGTCGCCGGTCTCTACAAGGTCTCGATAACGCTTCTCATTCGCTTCGGCCTGACGAAGTTCAGCCACGGCCTGCTGATAGTTCGCGTTTGCCGCCCTTACCTCGGGAATCGACGATGCATCGAACTTCCCATTCGGCAACAGGCCCAGGCGGGCCTCGGCCTGGCGAACAGAAGCAATTGCTTGCTTCACGCTGGCTCTAGACGACGCAAGCTGGAGCCTAGCGTCACGATCGTCTATACGGGCGATCTCGACTCCCTGCGAAACAAATTGGCCAACGTTGACCGATACATTCGACACCTTGCCGGCGACCTTGGGTGCAACGTTTGAGGCCTCGTCAGCCACAAGTGTGCCGGTTGTCTGAATAAATGCCGGGACATTACGAGCTTCTGTCCTTCCGACGGTGATCGGTATCGGTGGTGGTTCTGGGGCTCCGGTACCCCCATTTCGAACATCGGCCGCCCCGCCTGTACCGCAGGAAATAACGGACAGCATCGTCACGAGAATCGCGAAAGTAAGGACCCGGGCCCTGGTAAACTGCACAAGAATAGCCATATGACTTTGAGCTAAGATGCCAATTCTACAACACTCGCCCTGTAAAGGATAAAAATGTATCTGTAAAGTTTTGTAAATGAAACAGCCGTAACCGATGCAAAATAAACGAGGTACGGTGCTTTCGGCAGATTCGTGACTACAGCATTTAGTCCAGTTTGAAACGGCCCGCCGTAATAAGCTAAGATGCAGATTGAACTAATTAGATTTTAGGAGATCGCGCATATGTTCGAGGAGATCTCAGCTACGGAGCTCAAACAACGCATCGACGCGGGAGACGATCTCCAGATCGTCGATGTTCGTCAGCCGGATGAGTTCGCCTTCGCAAAGATTCCAGGTGCAAAACTCGTCCCGCTTGGCGAGGTCGTTCGCCGGATGAATGAACTCAATCCCGATCGTGAAACCGTCATCCTTTGTAAAATGGGAGGGCGAAGTGCGAGGGCCATTGAATTCCTCAAACAGGCAGGTTTTACCGGTGAATTAAAGAATCTGAAAGGAGGCATCACTGCATGGTCGAACGATGTCGACCCTAAAGTCCCCAAGTATTGAAGCGTTGCTCTCCGTTAATTCATCTTTCTGTTCTCCTCCCCCCGACCTTCTTGCCTTGTCACTCGTCACTACCCAAATTACCCATTCGCTCATCCAGTTCCCCGCACATTCGTACGATCTTCATTCTCTCAGTAGCCGTCGTGCGGCACGACATCACGGCCTTTTCCTTGCCTCCGTTGTCGATCCAAACCTGGCAATTTAGACACTCGCCGTTCCAGCAGAAATCACCATGCGAGATGCTCTCCATTGCCAGGAACTGAAAACACCGTAAAAGCGAATTGTTTTCAGGGACCATTTTCCGTTCGCCCAGTATCTCGATCTCGATCAGCTTCTTGTAAGGATGGAATATGTCTGGAATGTCCATACGGTAGATCGGGGGCCGTTGCCAAATCGAACGACAAAAAATTTCAGTTGCCTAACTTCGTTCGTGACCGCTGTTTTGCTAGATTATCTTATCGAAAAGATGTAGCTTTGAATAATGGCACTCATTATCTACACAAAACCTAATTGCCCTTATTGCCAACAGGCTCGGGACCACTATAATTCGCAGAATATCCCTTTCATCGACTACGATGCCCAGAACGACAAGACTCGGCAAAGAGAAATGCTCGAGTATTCCGGCGGCGACCTGACAGTACCTTGTATCGTAGATAACGGGGTCTATGTCGGGTCAGGTTGGGGCGATCCGCCCCGTGGCTGAACGATCGTTCCCGATTAGCCGGCAGTTCGCCGGCCAGAAAAATGCAGAACTCGGAACGCAGATTGCGGAATTAATAATCTAGTCTATAATTGGTTCTTGCTTCATTCGGTTGGGAAAGCGAGCGGCGACGCGTTTTTGATTCGGCGATCCGCATTCCGCACTAAAGTATGATCGGTTCCCAGATCAATCAGTACAAAATTCTGGAAAAGATCGGCTCGGGCGGACAAGGTACGGTTTATAAAGCTCTCGATACAAAGCTTAACCGCACGGTCGTCATCAAGATCCTTCCTCCTGAATTAACCCTCAAAACCGCAAATTTCAAAAGGTTCGAACGTGAGGCCCAGCTCTGCTCCCAGCTCGACCACCCAAACATTTGCACCATTTACGATTTTCACGAGGCAAACGGCGTCTTTTATATCGCGATGCAATTCGTCGAGGGTAAAAACGTCAGACAGTTGGTTTCCGGGCGGCCTCTGGAAGTAAAGAGTGCATTGTCTATCGCCATCCAGGTGACCGATGCCCTGGCGTACGCCCATTCCAAAAGCATAATTCATCGTGATATTAAGGCCGGCAACATCATGGTCAACAGTGCCGGCCAGGCAAAGATACTCGACTTCGGCCTTGCCAAATTGCTTGAGGACGAACACGCCGACACCGTCCGCGGTGTTGATCGTACGCAGATCACCGAACTCGGCATACCCTACGGAACTGCTACGTATGCTGCCCCAGAGCAGGCGAGAGGCGAACGTGCCGACGCTCGTTCGGATATCTTCTCGACTGGCGTGCTGCTATACGAAATGCTTACAGGTATTTGGGCGTTCCAGGGCAAGACCGTGATCGATGTAAGACATCAGGTACTCTACGGAACGCCGCGGCCGCTCGATGAACAACGGCAGGAAGCTCTGCCTCCACAGCTGCAGGTGGTCGTGGATAAGGCACTGGCAAAAGACCCGAAAGACCGATACCAGTCCATCGCGCAGATGCGAGATGACCTGAGAGCGATACTTCAAGTGCTTGCCGGGCCGCAGTTGATGCAAAATGACACTTTCGCACCCAGCCATGCTGAAAGCGGTGTCTTCAAACGCGCCCTCAACTGGTTCACCGGAAAGTCCGTTCCTGAGCAAACTTCCGGAAGGTCGCCTTCCCTATCTAATCCTCCGTCTTACGTTCCGGACATAAATTTGACGTCGACAGGCCAGGAAAAGAAGAGTGTTGCAATTCTGCCCTTCACGAATCTGGGGAACGATCCGAGTGCGAGCTTTTACGAATTCGCTCTTGCCGATTCGGTCATCACGGAGTTGGCACAGATCCGCTCGATCATCGTCCGCCCAAGTTCCGTGATCGCGAAATATCATGGAAAAGACGTCGATCCGCGTGAAGCGGGCCGGGAACTAAGGGTTCACGCTGTGCTTTCAGCCGGCTTTCTTCGAGGCGCTGACAAACTTCGAGTCACCGCCCAACTGCTTGACGTTGTTTCAGGCAACATTCTTTGGAGCGATCGAATCGACGCGGAAGGCTCTGACATTTTGGCAATTCAGGACAGCATCGCTCAGCGAATTCTTGAAGGTTTACGGCTGGAGCTTTCCGACGTCGAACAGGAAAAGCTTCAACGCCGGGCGACGGACAACGCGGAGGCGTGGGAAGAGTACCTTCGCGGGCGTGACAACTTCGGCCGGTTCATTTTCAGAACATTGGACATCGAGGATTGTGATGCGGCGATCCAGAATTTCAAGCATGCGATCGAGCTTGATTCCCACTTCGCCCTTGCCTACAGCGGCCTCGGAGCCTGTTATTGCAATCGCTTCTTCAAGGGAATGGGCGACGCCGAAGACTACACGCATGCCGAAACCGCGTTCACAAAAGCGTTTTTCTACGACCCGAACGTCGTCGAGGCCCGGGTTCTAATGGCTATGATCTACATGGCCCGCGGCGAAAAGAAAAAGGCGCGGTCCGAGATCGAAACGCTTCAAAAGCAATTCCCGAACGAGGCCCCACTCTACTTTGTGAAAGGAGTTATTCACCGACTCGATGGCGAATACGAAGAGTCGCTCAAGGCTTTCGAGAAACTATCCCGGCTCGATCCGGCCGCCCGGGCCGTTTCTGCGTACAACAGAGCACGAATTTACATCTACAAGGCCGATTACGTCAGCGCCATCCGCGAGATCGAAAAAGGCGAAAAAGCGGAGCCGAACCATCCAATGCTGAAGATCTTCCGGTCCGGTGTTTACTATTACCGTGGCGACCGCGAGGATGCGATAAAGCTGATGGCCTCGGTGCTTGAAGAACACCCCGAGATGGACGGCATCAGGCCACTATACGCGATCTATCTGGCCGGTGCGGGCCGCCGTGAAGACGCCCTTGCCCAGCTTTCGGAAGCCGCTCTGGCACTGTCGCGGGCCGACCACGATATGGCCTACTGGGTCGCGTCGACCTATGCGATCCTGGGCGAAAAGGACCTCGCCTTCAAATGGCTCAACCGGGCGGTAAAGCTCGGCAACCAAAACTGGCCGCACTTTGAGAACGACAAAAGCCTCAACTCCCTGCGCAACGATCCCCGCTTCGCGGAGTGGATGGAGAAGGTTCAAAAAGGGAAGGAGTCACCTTAATTTGAGGGTGTGATGTTAATGTCTATTACAGCAGAGATCCGGATCGTGGTATTTTTATTGCCTGCAATAGAGTATTCATTTGAACCTTCCGCATATAAATATATTCGGGCCGACGTGCGGCCCGATGCATCGATGACCCATCAGTGGAAAAACGCTCTCGGTGTAGGGATGTCGCCCTGCTGGCCGAACTGCGACATGATCTCGCCCCCCGGACCGGGGATTCGCCATATGCCGGTCGACGGCCTGAAGATCGCAAAGTTAGCCCGGCCGTCGCCGTCGTAATCGGCGGGCACGGGTATGTCACCGGCCTCGTAATAACCGTCGAAAACAAGGGTGGGCAGTCCGGTGTCCCAGTTGTAATATACCCAGTTGCCCGACGTGGGGCTGATCACCGCAATATCCATGCGGCCGTCGCCGGTGTAGTCGGCCGGAACGATCGGACCCGATCCTGAGCCGAACGGTACGACGACATAGCCCGCAGACGTTCGCTGTATATACCAGTTCCCGTTCGATGGCCGGTAGACCGCAAGGTCGGCTTGGCCATCGGCGTCATAGTCCCCGACCACCGGAATATCGCCCTGTTGGGCGTAAGGCACGATGGCCCAATGACCGTTCGAGCTGTTTATCCTGTACCAAAGACCGCTCGTTGGGCGAAAAACGCCCAGATCGGCTTTTCCGTCACCGTCGTAATCCGCAGGTACGGGAATATCGCCGGGCTCGCCCCAAGGATGGGAGGTGAAGGTACCCGTCCCAGAACGGACCACATACCAGACCCCCGTGGACGGGCGCCAAACCGCTATATCGGTCTTGCCGTCGCCGTCATAGTCGGCCGGCGTTAGCTTGTCCGTAGGCTCGCCCCAACCCATCGCGGTATTTCCAGCCTGGCTGCGATTCAGATACCAAATACCATTGGAAGGCCGCCAGACCGATAGGTCCGCACGTCCGTCACCGTCATAATCGAATGGTGCGATCATAGGGACACGCTGCCAGTCCGGACTGAAGTTGTTATACTGTCCACCGGTAAGTTGCCGCAGCCCGCTCCCGTGGGGGTTTATTGTCCAGATTTGATGGTGATCGACACCCGAGGGGACGCTTCGGCGGGAAAAAACTATGGAGGTTCCATCCGGTGACCAGCTTGGTGAGTAATTGACGAACTCATACGATGTAAGTATTCGCCGCAGGTTGGTCCCATCCGTGTTGGCTACCGTAATGCTGTCGTTATCGGAAAGATCATCTGATGCGTCGGCGAAGACGAGTTCATTACCACTAGGCGACCAGTCGGGGGAAGAGGCGTTAGTATAAGGGTAGCCATGCGTGACCTGGGAAAGGTTGGTACCGTCGCGATTGATCACAAATATGTTCGAGTAAGAGCCGCCGCCCACGCCCGTAAATGCGAATTTCGAACCGTCAGGCGACCAGGCAACGTCCCACGTCCCCTCCATTCCGAATCCCGCGTCAAAAACATCTATAGTGGTCCCGTCCCGCGAAATGACGCCCACCCCGCCGAACCATGTACTGAACGCTAGTTGTTGCCCATTCGGCGACCACGCAGGTTTCCCGTCGCAATAATTGGTGATCTGGCGTTGGTTTGTGCCGTCCGGATCCATAAGCCAATATGCAAAGTCCCCGGTAAATACAGGATCCCACCTGCAAAATGCGATTGTCCTTCCATCCGGTGACCAGGCAGGGGCCCAATCGTAGCCGGGATCGTGTGTCAACCTTGTTTGTCCCGATCCATCGGCGTTCATCGTATAGATCTCGTAGTTTCCGTCCCGGTCGCTGACGAACACGATCTTCCCGTTGACCGGAGTGCCGCCATATATCACCGCCACAGATGGAAAGAAAGAAACGACAACCATCAAAAATTGCCGTAAAAATCGAGCGAGCATGTATTCCTCCTGAAAAACGTTTACCTTTGGGCCGCCGGTTGCTGTATAATGCTGGCGAAAGTTTTCACGACTTTGTTTACCGGGCATTACAAGCAACCGACGATAATTGTTTCTTCGCGAACAATTTGACTCACGGAGGCGTGAAATGTCCTTGAAAAAATCTTCGAATTTTCTTCGATTTTTCTCCGTAGCTGAAATGAACGGCAGCGCGAGACCTTCGTATCGATTTAAGTCCTTTCTGCTCAATGCGGGAGAGAGGCAGCTTCTGCGCGATGGCGAGCCCGTTGCTCTGACGCCTAAAGTTTTCGATACCCTTGTTTATTTGGTCGAGAATGCCGGTCATCTTGTAGAAAAAAGCGAACTCATCGAATCGGTGTGGCGTGATTCCATTGTGGAAGAGGGCAACCTGACGCGTTCGATCCACACATTGCGCCGCGCCCTCGGGCAGGACGGTAACGGTAACAAATTCATCGAAACCGTTCCGACAAAAGGTTACCGGTTCGTTGCCGAGGTTACTTCCGAAGCGGCAACCGCACCGCCGGCGCAAGAAAACGGAACCTCCACCACGACAAACCTAAGGCCCGATCAACCTGAGATCGCAAACACCGACCGAGTGCAGCCTGCCGAAAAACAGGTCTCAATACGGGTTGTATTCTTGTCTTTCGCGGCACTCGTCGCCGCATTGCTCGTCTTTTTTGCTTTTATATCGAATCCCGGGCGGCTTGCGGCTAACGGTGGTCCGGTTTCGCTGGCCGTTTTGCCGCTGCGGCCGGTCGATGCCGGAAACCGCGAGCCGATCTACGAGATCGGTATTGCAGATTCGCTAATCGTGCATCTCGGCCGGTCGCAGGTGCTGACCGTCAGGCCGCTGAGCGCGGTGCGGAAATATGTCGACGTCGAGCAGGACGCCCTCGTCGTTGGGGCCGAGCAAAAGGTTGATTTCGTTCTCGCTTCGACCTATGCGGTGGCAAACGGCCGGGTTCGAGTGAGTTCGCAGCTAATGAACGTTCGCACGGGGTCGGTCGAAGATACATTTGTGTTTGACGAAGAAAACAGCGATGTACTTGCGGCAGGCGACTCGATCGCGTCGAACATCGGCCGTCGGCTGATGGCAAAGCTTGACATCGAATCGGACGGTTCAAAGGCTAAGAGAGGCACGGCGAACAGCGAAGCTTATCGGCTTTACCTACAGGGGATCAATCTTGTGAATCGCAGAGGCTCGGAAAATTCCGCGAAGGCGGCCGAGCATTTGGAAAAGGCCGTCGCTCTCGATCCGAACTACGCCCTGGCGTGGTTCGGATTAGGATACGCTCGTCTCGGTATGTCGATGGGCGGCGGAGAAAAATTAGGAGAACGGCTGAAAGCCCGCGAAGCAGGTCAGAAGGCGTTGGAGCTAGATCCGAATTTGGCGGAAGCCTATTCGCTTCTCGCCGAGGTCTCAGCCTTCTATGACTGGGATCATGTCGAAGCTGGCAATCTGCACCGCCGCGCGCTTGAACTCGATCCTAAATCCCCGATCGTCAATCGCGCCTACGCGCTGCACTTGGGCAACAAGGGACGATCCGACGAAGCTATCGCTCTTATCAAGACGGCGATCGACCTCGACCCAAACTCGGTGTTCGACCAGCAGAACCTCGGCATGCTCCTTTACTTCGCGCGCCGCTATGATGAAGCGATAGTCCAACTGGAAAGCGTCCGGGAAATGTTCCCGGAGCACCCTCAAACGCCTGGTTGGCTGATGCAGGCGTACACGCAAAAAGGCGATTTCCAGAAAGCATTCGACAATTTTCTGCTGACGCCGCAAGTAAAAAATGCCGACGCCCAAACGAAAGCATCCTTGCAGCGTGCGTTTAAGGCATCAGGCTGGCTCGGCGTACAGCGGCTTAGGCTGGAGGCCGCTTTGCAGGCGGAAAACGATGGGAACCAGGGCGGCGGCTTTCACGGTATAGCGGCTTCGCTCGGCGAGACCGATCTTGCGATCGCTCAACTGGAAAAAGCGTGCGACAGGCGTGTGTGGAGCGCGGTTTGGATGAACGTCCATCCGGCGTTAGATCCGCTGCGTTCCGACCCTCGGTTTCAAGAACTCTTGCGGCGTGTGAATCTGAACTAGGAATTCGGAACCGATCAAGGGCTATGAACGCGCGATTCCCGAAAGTTTTGTTTGCTCTGGGCGTTGTGATTGCCGCCTTTGCTTATTCTTCCTATCCGCAGTCCCACGCCCTCGACGCGCAAATAGAAGGGTTCGTCACCGATGCGAACGGCTCGGCCATCGCTTCCGCGGTTGTTATCGCTATCAATCTGGACACGGGTGCTCGACGTACCGC
>JBGSYT010000060.1:0-21776 GCA_041750855.1 Pyrinomonadaceae bacterium
TAAAGTTTCGCGGTATGCGAAAATCTACCTTCTACTTGCACCTTAAAGAATGTGAGTTTAGATTCAACTATAGAAAGGAAAATCTTTACTCAATCCTATTGAAAATTATCAATTATCCGTGACTTAACTAGTCATGACCCATAAAGATTAATTCCATATAGGCTATTGTAGAAAAGGGATGCCGGCTCAAGGTCAATTGTCGTTTTAATTTCGGTGATCGCTTCGTCAAAACGCCCGCGACTTATCAAGTATCGCGAATAAACTTGATGTGCCAGAGGCGAATTGGGGTTTAATTCGATGCCGCGCTTGCACGCACTTTCAGCCTCTGCGAAATCATATTCGTAATACATTTTGTTTTCGCACAAAGTGCTGTAAGCTTCAGCCAAATTCGCGTCCAGCGATAACGCCCTTTTAATCGCCTCCATTGATTTCTGATAATCTTCCTGAGTGCTAACGTTGCGACCAATGAAATTTGCGACAGCCCGGTGCGCGTAAGCTTTTCCAGCCCAAGCCTGCGCGTAATCGGGATCAAGCTCGACGGCTCGCTCTAAAACTTTAACCGCTTTCTGTGAGGTCGAAAGAGTATGTATGTGCGCTAAATACATTCCCTGCAGATAGAGCCGGTAAGCTTCTTCATTGTCCGTCCCGCGGTTTGCGGTCGCACCGCTCGACGTGCTGCCGAATCGCGCCGAGAAAATGTTGCCGACATCGTCTGCGATTGCGTCCTGCATCGCAAAAACGTTGCCCGCGCCTTTTTCGATTATATACGTTTCTTCAATCTGCCCGTTCGCCACATTAAAAAGTTGCGCGGTGATGCGAATGCGACCGCCCGCCAATTGATAATTTGACGCGAGAACGTAATCAACCTGCTGCTCACGTCCGGCGGCCAACGAGTCTTGCTCGATGTCCGCGTATTTGCGCGTCGCGCTCAAAGGTCGCACGACGAATCCATTCATCGAGCCGAGTTTGAGAATTAAAGAATCGGCGATCCCGATTTCGAAAATCTCGTCGCGGCTCGCCGAGTTGATGGGTTTGAGCGGCAAGACAGCGATTGATTTTTTATCGCTGACGTTCAAAACCGGTTTTCCCGCATAGAAGAAATAATAGAAACCGAGCGAGGCCGTCAACAACGCCGCCGCCGCGATCAGTACTGCATATCTAGAGATCGGCCGGGACGCTCGACTTTCGATAACCGGCTGGGGAGCCTCCGGAGCAACTATCGTTTCCGGCTCATTCGTCACGGCGCGTAACGCCGCAGCTGTCTGCCCGGCCGGGCGAAAGGGTAAAATTGCGACCGGACCGCTGCTGCCGGCTTCATGGCTCGCGATCGGTTTTACTACACCATTCTCCCTCTCAACGCGAGAGACTGCGGCGACAAAACGATATCCCTTCCCCGGAATCGTCAAAACGAACCTATGCTGCTTCGAATTCTCGCCCAACGCCTTTCTCAGGACGGCGACATTCTGCGCAAGATTTGATTCTTCTACAAAACTATCCGCCCAGAGCAAATTCATCAGGCGGTCTTTTTCTAACACTTCGCCGGGATGGTCTAAAAAGGCCAGGAGGGTCTCGAAAACCTTCGGTGTCAGCGAGATCTGCTCATCGCCGCGAAACAGCAACCGCTTTTTCGCATCGACACGAAAATCCGCAAATTCATAAAACATGGGATTTTCGACTTCTGCGTTCACTTTTAGAAACTCTTAGAAACTTTTACCGAGACTTTCAAGACTTTTATTTCATTGTTTTGGGAAAGTGGTCACATCAATAAGCGAAACCTTTGTTTCAAATCGAGATGAACCGTTTCTCAGATATTGTAAGTCTAAAAACCACAATAGGGAAGGATGTAGTAAAATGAAACTTGGAGGAAATACAAACAAATCGTTTTTTAGTTCAACTTTGTCGGTACATAAACTGGCATTGTTTATCATTTTAGCGGCGGTAACTACTGCGGCAGGTGCAGTGCTTCTCACGCCGGGATCCGGCGTTTTGAGCGCTCCCGTGGTCGCCCGGGCGAGTTTCGCCGACCCGACCGACGTAAGGTTCAAAATAACCACCCCGGGTCCTGGACGCCTGCCCGGACACACGGAGGTAATTAACGCTCCCAACGCACGTGAAACAGTAATGCAGCAAATCGTATTTGCACCGGGCGGCCAAACCGGATGGCACAGCCACCCTGGGCCTGTAGTCGTTTTAATCAAATCGGGTACGATGTCTTTTTATGACGGCGATGATCCGACTTGTACCGTTCGTACCTATACGGCGGGACAGGCGTTTGTAGACACCGGCCAGGGACACGTTCACATTGCCCGCAACGAGAGCGGTAGTGAAAACCTCGAACTCTGGGCAACGTATTTCGATGTACCATTCGCCGGTGCGTTTCGGATCGACGCTCCGGCGCCCGGAAACTGCTCATTCTAGGCTTGCCGTATCTCGCTGGTTGTTTCCTTTGAAAGGGTTGCGATACCGCAGCTCTTTTTTTATTTGACTTTTGAGCACGCGAAAATCAGACTTAACGCAAAGTGGCGGACGATAAAAAAGAGAAGGAGAAAATCAACTATTCCGGGGCGTGGGCCGAGGCTCGAAAAATAGTCTGGAACGCTCGGTGGCGGCTGGCGTTTGGCAGCCTGCTGCTTCTGATCTCGAGGCTTGCGGGGATGGTTCTGCCTGCGTCAACGAAATTCATCGGTGACGAGGTGCTTACGAACCAGCGGTACGACCTGCTCAAATGGATCGCGCTTGCTATCGGGATCGCGACGTTTGTACAGGCAACAACCGCTTTCGCTCTTTCGCAGATCCTCGGCGTGGCGGCCCAGCGTGCGATCACCGAGATGCGAAAACGCGTGCAGGCCCACATCGAACGCCTGCCGATCTCCTATTTCGACTCGACCCAAAGCGGCCAGCTTATTTCCCGCATCATGAATGATGCCGAAGGGATCAGGAATCTCGTCGGCACGGGCCTCGGCCAGATACTCGGCAGCATCGTAACGGCATCGATCGCGATCGGCGTGCTTCTTTACCTGAACTGGCAGCTGACGCTTGCAACGATCGCGGTGCTCCTTATCTTTGGCGGCGCGCTTTTGTACGCGTTCAAGATCCTGCGGCCGGTCTTTCGCGAACGCGGCGAGATCACGGCGCAGGTTACCGGCCGACTCGGTGAATCACTTGGCGGCATTCGCATAGTAAAGGCCTACACCGCCGAGAAACGCGAAGAGCTTTCGTTCGCACGTGGGGCTCATCGGCTATTTCGCAACGTGGCAAAGACCGTCACCGGTGTTTCGGCCGTAAATTCGTTTGCGACTTTGGTGATCGGTTCCGTTGCGGTCGTGATGATCGTCGTCGGCGGAAACGCGATGCAGACGCAAACGATGACGCTGGGCGATTTTCTGATGTATATATCGTTCACGTTCCTTCTGGCGCTGCCGATCATCGAGCTCGCGGCCATTGGCACGCAGATAACCGAGGCTCTCGCTGGCCTCGACCGCATCCGCGAAGTTATGGCGATGCCGACCGAGACCGATGAGGATGAAAAACGCCGGCCTCTGCCTGATATCAAGGGGACGATCGCTTTTGAGAACGTGCATTTCGAATACGATCCCGGTGTGCCGGTGCTGAAAGGCGTGTCATTCCACGCCGAGGCGGGAACAACAACGGCTCTGGTCGGTTCAAGCGGCTCCGGCAAGTCCACGATACTTAGTTTGGTACTGAATTTCATCCAGCCATCGCGGAGCGCGGACACTCTTGTCGGCATGAGTGCGGAGCCCGAAGAGAGCGTCGCCACGGGCGAGGTTTCTAATAATAAGATGAGTGCGGACCGCGAAAATCTCGCCGCAAGCGGCGATGGGGACAGGAGTGTCCCCGCTCCCGGCCGTGTGTTGATCGACGGGCGCGACCTCCAGTCCGTTCGGCTGCGCGATTACAGAAAACATCTTGGTGTCGTGCTGCAGGACAATTTTCTTTTCGACGGGACGATACTGGACAACATTCGGTTCGCGAACCCCGAGGCGAGTCTTGACGAGATAAGGCGCGTTTGCCGCACCGCTAACGCCGACGAGTTCATCGAAAAGTTTCCGAACGGTTATGAGACTATCGTCGGCGAACGCGGCGTCAAATTATCCGGCGGGCAACGTCAGCGCATCGCCATCGCACGGGCATTGCTGGCGAATCCGCGCATTCTTATCCTCGACGAGGCGACCTCAAGTCTTGACAGCGAATCCGAGGCGTTGATACAGGAAGGTTTGAACAATCTTCGGCAGGGAAGGACGACGTTTGTGATCGCCCATCGCCTCTCAACCATTCGCTCCGCCGATCAGATCCTCGTCGTCGAAGCGGGCGAGATCGTCGAACGCGGCACGCACGACGAGTTGATCGCGCAGAACGGCCGCTACAAGCAGCTCTACGACAAGCAGTACCGCTTCGAGCAGAATTTGTTCGTAAATCCGGGCGAGGATTTCACGACAAAACCACCCGATTCGATGGCACAGACAAAACTATAAAGGAGACCGATCATGGCAGATCCGCAAACTTACACAAACCACACACGCTGGTATCCGCTGTTTCATTTCATGGTGCTTCCGCTATTGGCGCTCAGTTTCCTTGTCCATTTAGTCCGATTGTTCATGGCCGAACCCGGAACCGGTCGCATAACAATGGCCTCTTTGGCTCTGTTGAGTTTCGTCATGATCCTGTTGGCACTGGCCGCGCGGCAGATGGCGGTAAAAGTTCAGGATCGGATAATACGCCTTGAGGAACGCCTAAGATACAGAGAGCTATTATCTCCGGACCTTGAGGCAAAGGCCTCCGATCTGCCGGTGTCGCAGATCATCGCTTTGCGGTTTGCATCCGACGCCGAGCTTCCCGGATTGGTCGAGAGGACGCTCAACGCGGAATTCGCCAAGCCCAAAGACATAAAAATGGCGGTCAGAAACTGGCGTGCGGATCATCTGCGGGCGTAAGTATTTAGATCTCATCGACCAGCGTTTTGCGCAAGACGTGAAAACGGTCGAGATTATCTATCGCCCGGAGAACGATCTCAAACATCGGCTGAATAAACGGCACGAAGTAGGTTTTGCCTCGATTAACGGACTGGAAGGAGAAGGTCCCGACGGCTTTGAGGCAGCGCTGGATAGTTTGTAGGCGGAACTCTTCGGAGAAGGCATCTGCGTCGATCGGCTCGAGGCCAATGCGGACGCGTTCGGCAAGGAAGTGGCGGCGTTTTTCGGCGAGCCATTCGGCGGAGGGCGGTTCTGTCACGCGATCTAGCAGGAACGAGACGAGGTCGTAGGTGACCGAACCGATCCTCGCGTCCTGATGATCGATAATACGCAGCCTTTCGGCTTTGTCCACCATCAGGTTCGCGGCGTGAAAGTCGCGATGGCAGAGAACCGCGGCCTTCGTTTCCAATTCCTCGCACAGTTCCGCGAATTCTGCGGCCACCGCGGCGTCGATGTCCGGCGGGAGCGGCCGGCCCTTCAGCGTCGTGAAGTAATGTTCCTTAAAAAACTTTAGTTCCCAGAGAAGTTTTTCCTTATCGAACTTCAGTTTTGACGCTATTGACCCCGTCGCGAACGCGGCGGCGGTCGCTGCCTGAATTCGCGGGATCAGATCGATCGCTTCGACGACCAGTTCCTCGCGACGTTCGGCCGTAACCGCCAGCAGCTCGTCGCGAAGTATGCGGTCGCCCATGTCCTCGAGGACGATGACGCCCAACCGCTCGTCAAAATCGAGCACCTCGGCCACGGGCAGGCCCGCCGAAGCGAACAGTCGCGACGTGTCGAGATAACTTTGCTCGCCCTCGACGAACGCCTCGGGATAAACGCACGCGATCGCGGTGGCTCCGCACCATCCGACACGAAAATATTCCCGCGTCGAAGCATCGGGCGTAAGTTGTTCATACTTTCCCGGCTCGTTGCGGTCCGCGAGAAAGTTTTCCAATCTTGTCTGGTGATCGGACATATGGGTTCGAGAATCGAAAATAGTAAATCGTGAATAGCTGATCTCCACAACTTGCTGTCTTTACTGACCACGTCTTACGATTTACGATTTACGATTCACTAGGCACTAATTCAGCGGAACAATATAGTTCTCGCCCTGAATATAGCCCTTCAGCGCCTTTTCGGGGATCTCTTCGCAGTTGCGAACCATATCGGCGCGGACGATGGCGGCGTTCTCAAAGTGTTCGCCGGCCTCGATCTTCACACCGTCGGCAATTATTGTCCGATACAGTTGCACATCGTCGCCGATGGACACGTCGTCCCACATCACGGAGTCGCGTATTGCCGCATTTGGTGAGATGCTGCAGCGTGCTCCCATGAACACATCGGTCTCAGGCGGCATCATTGCAAGCGAAATATCCAGGTATCGCGGTATGGTCGACAGCTCGAACCAGTTCGCGTCCGTGATATGGGCCGCGATCTTCTCGCCTTTCGCCCACGCCGGCCCGTAGAACGCCGGAAATATGTCCGAATAGACGCCGCGCGGTATATATTCGAAGACACGCGGCTCGACGATATGAATTCCGGTGAACATCAGCGGCGTAAACAGCTCGTGCGTCGTGTCGCGGATCTCGCTTTCGGTCAGCGGGCGTGCCATTTCGCCGAGGCCCGTCACCCATTGCCGGTCTTTCGTGGTGTTTACGATCGTAAACTTCTCGCGTTTCGTGTTCGGTTTAAGGACCATCGTGGCGATGGCCCCCGACGCGCGGTGCGTGTCGATCACCGCGGCGATGTCGATGTCCGTAATTATCTTGCCGTTGACTATCAGGAACCGCTCGTCGCCCAAAACTTCGCGAGCGTGGTCCAACGCTCCGGCCGTACCGAGTATGTCCGGCACTTCGCGGGTGTATTCGATGTGCACTCCAAACCGCCCGCCGTCGCCGAGTGCATCGATCACCGAATCGGGCTGATGATGGAGGTTGACGACCAAGTCGGTCAGCCCAAACCGGGCAAGATATTCCGCAACATAGCCGACAAGCGGCTTGCCAAGAAAGGGAATCGCCGGTTTCGTCCGGTCGATCGTCAGCGGAAACAGCCGCGTGCCAAAACCGGCCGCGAGTATCATGGTTTTCATAGACGGCGTATCGTCAAAACACCTCAACTTTACGGCAGAGCCGCCGCGATTGCCAAACGTACGAGCCGCCCGTAACAAAATGCCGCAACCCGGCGTGATTCAGACACCCGCCCCAGGCAGAAACACGACCGGTAGGAAGTGTGCCCGCTCCGCCTCAGGCAGAGACACGACCGGTATGAAGTGTGCCCGCTCCGCCACAGGCAGAAACACGACCGGTAGGAAGTGTGCCGGTTCCGCCATAGGCAGAAACACGACCGGTAGGGAGTGTGCCGGTTCCCGGCGCGTGCGTCAGATGGCCTCCGCACACTGACGAACGACCACTTTGACCGGAAATTCAACCCGATCCGTCGGCAGACAAGCCATCTTGTTCTGCTCAATGGCCGCTTTGCTCTGCGAAATGGCTACTTTTCTCTGCACAATTGCCATTTTGCCCTGCGGAATTGCCATTTTCCGCTGCACAATGACCGCTTTGCCGTGCGGAATTGCCATTTTGCTCTGCACAATGACCGTTTTGCCGTGCGGAATCGCCATTTTGCTCTGCACAATAACCGCTTTGGCGTGCGGAATCGCCATTATTCGCTGCACAATGACTAGTTTGCCCTGCGGAATCGCCATTTTGCTTTGCACAATGACCGCTTTGCCGTGCGGAATGGCCATTATTCGCTGCACAATAGCCACTTTGGCCTGCGGAATCGCCGTTTTACGCTGCACAATAGCCACTTTGCCGTGCACAATCGCCGCTTTCTTCTGCGGGATGGCCGCTTCGCTCTGCCAAATGACTACTTTGCGGTGCAAAATGGGTGGAATTCGGCGAAAAATGGGCGTTATTTTGCTCAAACCGGCCGCCCGGGAGCGTTTTTCCGGGCAGATCAGAGAATCTCAACGGACCGACCGCAGAGTCCCTGAAGGGGACAAAGATAATAGCCCAGGGTAAGGCCGGAGGCCGCCACCCTGGGTACGAGACGCAGACAGATTCCGACCCTGAAGGGGTCGAACAGGCCGCGACGGCGGATGTTGCTCCCCTTCAGGGAGCGGATCGCGGTGTTGACACATCCCCGGGGTGTTACTCCGGGTTATTAACTTCGTCACCTTCGGCGACGGAAGAAAAACACCACGCCGCATCGCCGAACCCTGGGCTCTTATCTTCGTCACCTTCGGCGACGGGAGAAAAAACCACGCCGCATCGCCGAATCCCGGGCAAATTTCTCCGCCATCTTCGGCGACCGGAGAAAAAAACCAGACCGCAGGGCCGAAGCATGTGGCTATTTGCGGAAAACTTTTCGTATATGTGTCCTATCGCACTGAACCGGCTTTCGTGAGAAGTTACGGTGTGGTTTAGGATGAAGCAATTATCAATAGAAGCGAAAGACGATTTAATGCTCAGCGTGCAGATCGAACTGGAAAGAATGTTCACGATACTGACAAATCGGAAGAATCCCGACGAATCTACCTTTTTTGACGAAGTCGAAGCCGGGATGAAGGCTTGTCTCGAACACTATAGGGATTCTTATCACCCTAAAAAGTCAAAATGAGGCACTTTCCAGACGCGGCCGGTGCCTGGAACAACGTCGTCTGCCATTATTCCCACATCGTCACACTCGCTACCGTCCCGGCGGCATGAAAATATAAGAGTCTCTACATTTCTCCGCGAGTTCGTAAAGAAACACGCGGCCTTTTTTGTTTTCGTTACGCCGCATTTTCCTGCCGACATAAGTTCAATGCCCGCTAATTGGTCGCGGCCGCTTACATTTTCGATGCCATCGGCTTTATATTTAGTGCGGCCGTCCAAAAATTGGCCGGGCCCGGTCCGCTCGACAAAACTATGACTTCAAACGTCGCGGGGAAGAACGACCGCAAGCAAGTATTCGGCTGGATGGTCTATGACTGGGCGAATTCCGCCTTTTATACGACCACCATCAGCGTGCTGATCGGCCCTTACCTGATCGCCCTTGCGTCGAAAGCGGTTGGCGAGGACGGCGTCGTCCTGAGCCTCGGCCTTTTTGACATCACTACGAAGGGCCTGCCGGCGTTTTGTCTGGCCATCTCGGTTCTATCGATGGTCGTGATGCTGCCGATACTCGGCGCCATCGCCGACTATACGCACCTCAAGAAGCGAATGATGGCCTTTTTCGCTTATGCGGGCGTCCTCGTTAGCGCGCTGCTGTTTTTCGTTACGGAATCGTATGTTGCCGTCAGCATTATCCTTGTCATTTCGAATATGAGCTTTGCCGCGGCGAACGTTTTCTACAATGCGTTCCTCGTGGACCTTACCACCGAGAATAACCGCGACCGTGTATCGAGCTATGGCTATGCGGCCGGGTACGTCGGCGGCGTTGTGATGCTCATCGGCAACCTCTTGCTGATAAGTAACGCGGAAGCGCTCGGGATCACGCCCGGACTTGCCGTCCGCATCTCTTTTCTGGCTGCTGCGATCTGGTGGGGCGGTTTCTCGGCGATCACATTCTGGCTGATCAAGTCGCCAAAGGACATTCGCGAGATCCCGGAAGGGAAAAACATAGTCACGATCGGGTTTTCGGAGATCTGGGCAACGCTGAAAGAGCTGAAACGGCTAAAACTGACCGCACTTTTCCTTGTCGGTTACCTTTGTTATAACGACGGCATACAGACCGTCATCTTGATGTCGTCGGCGTTCCTGTCAAATGAACTGTTTACCGCCGCCGAACGCCTCGAAGGGCTCGACCAATCGTTTTTGTTCACGATATTCCTCATCGCGCAGGTCGCCGCGTTCGTCGGAGCGATGGGCTTTGAGCGGCTGGCGAGGATTGTCGGAGCAAAACTGACGATAATGGTCTCGTTGTTGGTCTGGATAGGCATCGTCGTTTACGCCTACGGGTTTCTCGCGACACGGACGCAGGCAATGTTCATGGGAGCGGCCATCGGTCTCGTCCTCGGCAGCGTTCAGGCGCTGTCCCGCTCGCTCTATTCGCAAATGATCCCCGTCGGCCGCGAATCGTCGTTCTTCGGGCTTTATGAGATCTCCGAAAAGGGCACGGCTTGGATGGGACAGCTTACCTTTGCGATCATCGTCGGAGCGACCGGATCGTTCAGGCACGCTATCCTGGGACTAATCGTTTTCTTTGTCGCCGGCTTGATCATTCTGGCTTTTACAAATACGACACGTGCGATCCATGAAGCGGGAAATCTCACACCGGAGGAGGCCGGCAAATAGAGTCTGTTTGGTTCGTTCGTGCCGACGAATTATAATCCCATTAGGAAAGAACGAACCCGGCCCTTGAAATATTGACCATCGTGACTGAAAACAGCGGAGAAAGGATCGTAACAATCTTTGGCGGGTCGAAATGTGCATCCGATTCGGACGAATATCGCGACGCGCTCGACCTCGGTGCTCGCCTTGCGGATGCAGGATTTACTATCTGCACCGGAGGTTATCTCGGCGTGATGGAAGCGGCGTCGCGCGGAGCGAGAGAACGCGGCGGACGGGTCTTTGGTATCGTGATGAACCAGTTCAAGTCAGAGCCGAACCGATATTTGACTGACAAGGTGGCGACGAACCATTTCTACGACCGCCTGCAGAATCTCATCACGCGTTCGGTCGGTTTTGTCGCGTTCCGGGGCGGGCTGGGCACCGTTACAGAGGTCTCGCTTGTCTGGAATAAGCTGCAAACCGGCGTTCTTGCTCGTCGCCCGCTGGTGCTGGTCGGAGATTGCTGGAAGGCAGTGGTCGATAGCTGGACGGAAAATCTTGCGGTATCGCCGGCGGACGTCGGTTTTCTGGATTTTGCCGCCGATGCCGGCCAGGCGTGCGACCTGATAATGAAAAAAGCCGAAGGAGTCGTTGTCCAATGAACTGCCCAAAATGTACGATGCCGTTGCTGCCCGATGCAAGATTTTGCGGATCGTGCGGATTCACCTTAAATGCCGCACCGGGCGTGCCGCCGCCGCCAGTTTCCGCTCCCGACGTCGGCGCGCAGCCACAGCAGCCGCATTATCCGGTCGGCGGGGCGTTTCATTTCGACCAGGACGGCCGCGGCCGTGGGCGCGGATATACGTGGTCGGTCGATTTTCAGGGAGCGTTCGCCCTTGCGACGGTCAACCTCGAAGCCCAACAGGCGATTTCCGCCGAGGCCGGAGCAATGGTCTCGATGTCCGCGAACATCGATCTTCAATCGAACCTGAAAGGCGGGGTGTTCGGGGCGTTAAAGCGTGCCGTCGGCGGCGAATCTGCGTTTGTCTCGACGTTCACGGCCCAAGGCGGGCCCGGCGAGGTTACTTTTGCACCCGGAGCACCCGGCGACGTCGCCGGCATTGAAATGCAAAACCAGGCCTTCATGGTCCAATCAAGTTCTTATCTCGCAGGCGACACGAGTCTTGTCGTTGATACGAAGTTCGGCGGAGCAAAGTCGTTCTTCGGCGGCGAAGGGCTGTTTGTTCTGCACGTTTCGGGGTCCGGACTCTTGCTTGTGTCATCGTTCGGGGCGATCCTCAGGAAAACCCTCCGGCCCGGTGAGAGATACGTTGTTGACACCGGACATCTGGTCGCGTGGGAAGGGCATATGCAATATAGTCTTCGTAAGGCGGCGAGCGGTTTCTTTAAGAGTTTCCTCAGCGGGGAAGGTATCGTTTCCGAATTCGTCGGCCCGGGCGAGATTCTTATCCAAACCCGCAATCTTGCGGCATTTGCCGGGCTTCTCAAACCGTTCTTCCCAACGCAGGGCGGCGGCGGCGGATTCAGCCTCGGCAATTAGGCCTGTCACGAACCTCAGCCGATTTTCTCGCGGCGAACTATCGGAGCTTTTCCCAAATGACCGGCGACGAGAATCATAGCGAACATTCCGAACCTACGGGCCCGGCCGGCGAGCTTCGGTTATCCGAACGCGCCGTGTCGCGCGGCGTCGCGATCGGCAGGGTCGTTTGCCTTTACGGAGACAACCGGCAGTTTTACCGGGTCGAGATCGTACCGGGCGGCGTTGATCGAGAGATCGAGCGGCTCCATTATGCTTTCGAAACGGCAAGGCGGCAATTGTCGAAGCTCGCGGCAAGGAAAGTAAGTTCATTCACGGCGTCAACCCCGCCGATATTCGAATCTCAAAAGCTGATGATCGAAGACCCGGCGTTCCTTACTCAGATCGAGGAAGAAATTCACGGCCGTCAGACCAATTCGGAGTGGGCTATCAAGCAGATCGCCGACCGCTACGCCGCGAAGTTCAAAGCGATCGAGGACGAACGTTTGCGCGACCGGTATATTGATATCTACGACGTTTCGGAGCGGATAATCGACGCGCTGAAGGGCAGCAGCGTTGCCCCGCTTCCGTTCGCCAGAGATGCGATCGTCGCCGCCAAGGAACTGCGGCCCTCGACCCTGCTGGAACTTTCCGCTCAGGGAGTGATCGGGATCATTACCGAAAACGGCGGATGGACCTCACATACGTTTATTTTGGCGCGGGAAATGAATTTACCCGGCGTAACCGGCGTTGGGAAATTGTTTCGGAAGATAAAGACGGGCGACAAGGTGGTCGTTGACGGATTTAGCGGAGATGTGATCGTAAATCCTTCGGACGCCACCCTAGCCGCCTATTCCAAGGCTCGCCTTCCGCCAAAAGCGGCCGAAAAACCTATAGCGGCCGATCATCCACCCACCAAAACTCTCGACGGCCAACGGATAATTATCTATGCCAATGCGGATTCTCCGGCGGCTTACCTGAAGGCGAAGGATCTTGGAGCAGAAGGCATCGGCTTGTATAGGTCGGAATTTCTTCTGGGACGAAGCCAGAAGGTTCCCGGCGTTTCGAGCCAGGTCGCAGCATATTCGGCGATCGCCGCAGCTGCAGGCGATGACGGGGTCAAGATTCGCACATTCGATCTTGAGGTCGAGCGTCTGATCGATGAGCGCTCGGCACGGGAAAGGAACCCGGCACTGGGACTAAGGGCTGTGCGACTCGGCTTAACAAAGCCGAAACTGCTGCGCGACCAATTACGCGCAATCCTGCTTGCTTCTGCCGGCCGAAAGGTCGATGTCGTTGTCCCGATGATCTCGGGTGTTTCGGAGTTGAGATCGGTTCGCTCGATCCTGGAATCGGAAGCCGATTCGTTAAAAGTAAAAGGAAGAGAAACAGGGAAGCCAAACCTCGGATCTATGATCGAGATCCCGTCGGCAGTTTTCATGATCGACGAGATACTTGCCGAGGCCGATTTCGTCTGCCTTGGCACGAACGACCTTATCCAGTACTTATTGGCCGCTGACCGCGATAATGAAAGCGTGGCCGGATGGTACCGAACACTTCATCCTGGAGTTCTTCGCGCCATCGGCAAAGTGCTTGGCGCGGCCTCGAAAGCCGGAAAACCCGCAATCGTTTGCGGCGAGATGGCGGGCTCGCCATATTACGTGCCGGTGCTTGTCGGAATGGGAGCAACGGCCCTTAGTATGAATCGCAGCTCGATCCTTGCGGTTAGAAACGTAGTTTCGGGTATCGCACTTGAAGAGGCTCGGGCCCTTGTCGCCGAGATCCTTCGATTCGAGACCGTCGAGGAAATTGAGTCTAAGCTGGCTGAACTTGTCCGCTCAAACTGGCTTCACCTTTTCCCGGCGGGATTCCTCAAGTGAGAGGCTCATCCACCCATTGTGCGATTGGCACACACGGCATTTTCTTGTTCAACATTTTTTGCTATAATTGACTCGCCTTAAATCGGAGCAGATCGGGCAGTCGCTTGTCCTGAAAAGGTTAAGAGGAAAGTCCGAACACCATAGGGCAGCGAGCCGGATAACGTCCGGGCATTCGGGTGACCGGATGACGACAAGTGCAACAGAAAGCAAACCAGCCGCCGCTTAATACGGTGGTGATGGGTGAAATGGTGAGGTAAGAGCTCACCGGCGCGGGTGGTGACATTCGCGGCCAGGTAAACTCCTCGCGGTGCAAGACCAAATAGGGAAATGCGGATCGGGCGGCCCGTCCGAGCGTCGGCTTCGGCCGACAGTGTTTCCGGGTAGGTCGCTCGAGCTGTCTGGCAACAGGCAGCCTAGATGAATGATTGCCGCCTGCGAAAGCGAGCACAGAATTCGGCTTACAGATCTGCTCCGATAATAGGCGTTCTAGATATCCCCAAAAGGAGAAAGTCCCAAATTGTATGGCAAACCGCAAGGGTGTTTTCATCGGCGCTTACGTGCCAAATGAACTTAAGGAATCGCTAAAGCGTCGGGCCGCCACCGAACACAGAACGCTTTCACAAGAGATCACTCGTATACTGGTCGAGGCGGTTCACGGCCGCGGGCTGCCTGTCGGAAGCGTCGATCGGCGAAATATGACCGCGATCCCGCGGCGCCGTTCGACCGATCCGGTTCCGCGCCGCAGGTCCGAAGACCTGCCCTATGTCGCACCGGGCGGCAAAAAGAAGTAAGGACTTCTATATTAGTGAGATCTGACGCTGACCGGGCTGGCCCCGGCGGCGTTTTTTCTTTATCTTTTGGTATTTGCTAAGATTTTATCCAATGGACTCGAGAACAGTTTGGATAGCAGTCGCCGCGTGCTTTATTGGTTTCGTAGGCGGCTTTATGCTTGCAAATTCGCTTAATCGGAGCGGTGCAGCTCTAACGGCCTCGTCGGATGTACCGACAGTCAATAGTCCCGACCAGGATGCAACCCGATCGTCTGCGACCTTGACTCCGGAAGAGATCCGTTCGCGCATCGAAGCAGCAGACCAGAATCCTCGCGATTTCACTTTCCAGAAAGGCCTCGGGCTTTCGCTATATCGGTACGCGTCTCTCAAGCAAGATTCTGCGATCCTGCCGGAGACGATCCGGATAATGCAGCGTGCGCTTGACCTTGACCCCGCTGACCGAGATCTCCAGATCGGTCTTGGAAACGCCCATTTTGATCTGGGATACTTCAACAAGGACAACGTGAGCTTTGAACGTGCCCGTGGTTTCTACCGCAAGGCACTGGAACGCGTTACTTCAGATGTAGATGTTCGCTGCGACCTCGCACTCACATACTTTCTGAACGACCCGCCCGATTACGATACGGCCATTGCTGAGTTTGAAAAAGGTCTCGGTTTTAACCCAAGGCATGAACGTTCGCTGCAGTTCCTGACGCAGACCTACCTGAAGGCAAACAAATCGGAGAAGGCAGCCGAAACGCTTGAACGCCTGCGAACTGTCAATCCTGCAAACCCGACTATCGCAGAATTCGCGACGCTGATCGGCCAAAGCCCGACATCCGGCCAATGAAGGAAGCTCTTTTTGTACTTCTTTTTGTGGTGGCGCTCCTCGGCCTGACGGCATTCCGTTATCGCAAGCAGATCTTTTTCGGGATCCAAATGTGGAGATCGTTGAATGCGGCAAGAAAGAACCTGCGGCCGCCCGGACAACCCGCCGAAGAAGTTCCGCCCGACCGGCGAGACCTTGTAAATTGCTCCAAGTGCGGTTCGTGGGTTCCCGAAAGCTCCGCGATCAAATTGGGAAAGAAATCGTTTTATTGTTCAAAAGAGTGTGTAAAGACAGGATCCGCTGCAATGTGATCTCGTGAACGAATATGAATGGGCGATCTCGCCGACATGATCGATCGGCCTAAGAAAGGAAATTCGAACTGTACCAGCCTATCAATCGCTCACCGAACAGGAGAGCGAGGATCGAGCCCGCTCCGAGGAAGATCCCGAACGGTATCTGCGCCTGCATGTTCTTGTCCTTTTGCTTTGCGATCACAATGATGCCGGCCAGCGCTCCCGTGAATGCACCAAGGAAGATCGATAAAAGAGCGAGCCGCCAGCCGAGCAAGGCACCCACACCAAGCATCATTTTAACATCGCCGAGGCCCATTGCCTCAACTCCGCGAAGCCTCTTCCACAGTTCGCCGACCAACCAAAGCGACCCGCCGCCCGCCGCCGCACCCGCCAACGCGCAAATCAACGAGATCGCCCATGTCGGATAGCCCTGCATCCAGGTGGCCGGGGCAAATTGCATGTCGCTGAAGTACTCCGTCCCGAATATTATCGGATAGACCAGCCTTACAAGCATCGCGAAAACGAAGAGCGGATAGGTGAGGACATTCGGCAGGATCATATGTCCCGCATCGATAAAGATCAGCGCGATCATCACTGCCGAAAAGATCAATGCGACGGGAAGGAATGCCGTCAACCCGATTTGCCAGAAAACTGCCGCGAACACTAAACCGGTAAGGCCCTCGACCGCCGGATACCGTGCTGAGATCGGTGCCTTGCAACTTCTGCATTTTCCACCAAGAATTATCCAGCTAATGATCGGGATGTTGTCGTACGGTTTGATCGACGCCTGACACTTTGGGCAGGCCGAGTTCGGGAAAACGATCGAAAGTTCGTTCGGAACACGGTGAATGACGACGTTCAGAAAACTTCCGACCACAGCCCCGAACCCAAACGCGAGAAGCACACCGGCGACATCGGGCAATCCGGTAAGTGATTCGAACGATGAGATAGTGTTTTGACTGATCATCGAGTCATTCTTAACGCGAGTTAATTAAAGTAGAAAGGATGCCGGTCGACATCCTTCCATGCATGATAGTGCCTGTTGGCGCCGAATGGAAATGGTTTCCTTAGATCAAACCGCTTCTGACTGCGACGTAAAGTTGAACTCTTTGATCTTCAGAGCGGGCAATAGCAGGCCGCCGCCGCCCTCGGAACCGCCAACGCGCTCCGGCCTTCCAACTGCCAATACATTTCCCGGGCCGAGCGTCCTAACCGTTGACTGATTGAAGCGAAAGTTCTTTAGCGGATAGGCGATCTTGCCTTTCTCGATCCACCAGACCCCGTCGCGTGTCAGCCCGGTCGAACTGGCCGTACGCGGATCGGTAGCCCGAATGTACCAGAATCTGCTGACCAATATTCCGCGCTCGGTCGAACGGATCATCTCTTCGAGGGTCGTCGCCGAACCGCTTGGTTCCATGATCGTGTTCACAGGTCCCGGCGTCGGCTGCACATCCTTTTGTTTGGCCCAGAATCGATTAAAGGTGAGATTCTCAAGAACTCCCTTGTTGATCAATGTGATACGTTGAGCCGGAATGCCGCCCTGTGCCGACTGAGACCCGGGAAGGTCAGGATGCCATGGATCGCTGCGGACCGTTAACTTCTCGTCAAAGACCTTTTCCCCAAGCCTCGTCTTGCCATCCGGTGCAGAAAAGACCCCGCGGCCCTCGCCCGCGGTTCGTGCGTTGAATATCTGCCCGAAGCCTCCGATGAGGTCGGCCACTGCCTGCGGCTCAAAGATCACCGTGTAAATACCGGGTTCCATCGCACGTGCATTTCGCCCGTCGTTAGCTTTTCTGATCGACTCACGAGCGATCCGCATCGTGTCGAGCTTTGAAATATCGTTATGACTTCTTTGGAAATAACCTGAGCTTGTGCCGTCGGGCGTACGGGCAGTCACCGAAAGTCCCACTCCGGTCGTCCTTTCATAATCGAAATTTCCGTTCTTCGTCGCCGAACCGCCCGCCTGCGAACTGGCCGAATGAAAACCGGCACCGATCACCTTGGCCTTTTCACATTCGGTCAATATCGCCGCCACTTGTTTTGCACGGTCCGAGAGCGAAAGATCCGACGTCGCCTGAAAGAATCGGTTCGTCGGCCGATACTCCTGTTTGCCTAGCGTTGGAACATACTCACGGTCGGGCGGTGCATTCCGTGCGATCTTTTCCGCCTCGTCCACCATCAATCGAAGGCTGGCATCGTCGAGATCGTTCGTCGAGGCCGATCCGCGTTTTCCGCCGATCCAGACCGTAACATTGGCATTAAGCCCGATCCTGCTTCCGCTTGTGAGCACATTGTTCGCAGCAAATCGGAGGTGCGACTGCTTATTGCTGCTCACCGAGGCCGTCGCGTCGTCCCCCTTGACCATTTCGAGAATCCTTGCCGTCAATCGTTTTACGTCCTGTTCTGTCAGCAGCATTATTCGTGGTCCTCCAATTCACCGGCGTTCGTTCCGGAAGCCGTGTTCAAAACATTGATCTGCCTGAATCGCGCCGGCGGGCACCCGTGCGAGACTGAATTCGACTGGCCTGGCTCGCCTTTACCGTCATTGAACGTGCCCGGTACTTCGTAGCTGGCTTGGCCGCCGATCCCGTCGCAAGCTGCCCAGAAGTCCGTAGTGCGCGATTGGTAAGCTACATCACGGAGCATTCCGACGACCTTGCCGCCTTTGATCTCCCAAAACGTCTGGCCGCCGAACTGAAAGTTGTACCTCTGCTGGTCGATCGAATAGCTGCCGCGTCCGTTGATCAGGATGCCGTTGTCCACGCCGCTGATCAGATCGTCCTGGCTGACATTTTCCTTAGAGGGAGAAAGCGAGAGATTCGGCATCCGCGGAAACGGGACGCTTCCCCAGCTATCCGCGTGAAGGCAGCCATACGATTTATCGCGGCCGATCAGTTTCGCGGTATCTCTGGTAGTTTGCCAGTCGACGAAGACGCCGTCCTTCACGATGTGCCATTCCTGTCCGGGCACGCCCTCGTCGTCGTAACCGACGGTCGCGAGGCCAAGAGGCTGTGTGCGGTCGGCAACAAAGTTCACTATCTTCGCACCGAATTGCAGCTTGCCTGTTTTGTCCGGCGTGAGAAAACTCGTTCCTGCATAATTCGCTTCCCACAGCATCGCGCGGTCGAGTTCGGTCGAATGGCCGACCGACTCATGAATTGTGAGGAACAGATGCGACGGGTGCAGCACAAGGTCATACTTACCGGGCTGAACGCTTTTTGCTTTCAATTTCATCACAGCGTGCTCGGCAGCCGTTTTCGCTTCCGCGACCCAATCATGCTTTGTCAGATATTCGTAACCGATCTGCTGTGCCTCGCGTAACGAGTTGACCTGCTGGAAGTCGCCCGCACCGACCGCAGTAACGCCAAAACTGGGGTTCGTGCGGATCAGATATTGCTCGATCCTCGAACCGTCCGAAGTGGCAAGATATTTTTGTTCGTTGACCGTTGCTATTGATGAATTTACGAAATTGACACCCTTGACACTGAGAGCGGCCTCGTTGATCTTCAGCAGCATTGCGACCTTTTCCTCGGCGGGCACATCGAACGGGTCGCGCTGAAACGGGCTTTTCCAAGTGGCCGTGACCTTCGGCGTCGGTACAAGCTCGACGCGGCGGCGGGTAATGACCGAGTTCGCCTTTGCGATCGAGACGGCCTCAGCCGTTACCCGGTTCACCTCCTCGACGGTAACGATCGGGCTCGCGGCGAATCCCCATGTTCCGTTCACAAGGACACGAACACCAAAGCCGAAATTCTGCGAACTCGACGCATTCAGCACCTGACGCTCTCGTGTATTCACGGCCTCGATGCGATAACGGTTTATCCTTATGTCGGCATACGAAGCCCCAAGTTTCTTCGCCGACGCTAGCGCCGCATCGGCCAGCGCGTCTTTGTTTATCTTTTCAAACGGCGGCGAAAGGCTGCCGATACCATAAGCCGACGCCGGCAGAGCCGCGGCTCCGAGGGCGACACCGGCGGTCTTTATGAAATCTCGACGTGAAAAGGTCATTTTGGTCCTTCCTAATTCTGCAGGTATGAAAACGGTCTGAGGAACGAAGTGATTCTAGTTCGAACCATCAACGCGCGTCAAGAATAGACGGTCTATGCCCATTCGATCATTCGGTCGAAACGCCCCGCCGCTGTACTGTGCGGATTAAGGCCTCGGCAGTGATACGATTAATGGAGATAGGCGTCATAAGATATGAAATTCTCGCGAGCGTCCGGCATACTACTCCATCCGACCAGCCTGCCCGGCCCTTTCGGCATAGGCGATTTCGGGCCGGAGGCTCATTCGTTGGTCGATTTCCTTTTAGAAGCCGGGCAGTCCTATTGGCAGATCTTGCCGCTTGGGCCGACCGGCCACGGAAACTCGCCCTATCAGTGCTTCTCCGCGTTTGCCGGTAACACGCTTCTTATCTCGCCAGAGCAGTTGATCGAGGACGGCCTTGTTTCCAGCGAACAGATCGGAAACACGCCGGAATTCCCGAGCGGAAAGGTGGATTTCGGTTCCGCTTATGCCTGGAAAGCACGCCTCTTGCCGCATGCGTTTCACACCTTCAAAAAAACAGCCAATAGCGATCTCGCCTCTCAGTTCGCGGATTTTCATCGGGACAACGCTTGGTGGCTGGAAGACTATGCCGTTTACCGAGTGTTAAAAGCGGCTCAGGACGACAAGCCCTGGAACGATTGGCCCGAACCGCTAAAGCATCGCGATCCCGAAGCGCTCAAGGCAAACCGGAGAGTCCTTGCCGAACAGATCGAGCAGGAAAAGTTCTACCAGTTCTTGTTTTTTCGCCAGTGGATCCGGTTAAAAGATCACGCGAACAAGCAGGGCGTTAAGATCATCGGCGACGTTCCTATCTTTGTCGCCCACGATTCGGCCGATGTCTGGTGCAACCAGAA
This sequence comes from Pyrinomonadaceae bacterium, assembly GCA_041750855.1. Classification (GTDB taxonomy): domain Bacteria; phylum Acidobacteriota; class Blastocatellia; order Pyrinomonadales; family Pyrinomonadaceae; genus OLB17. The sequence continues at coordinate 20,442 of JBGSYT010000060.1, forward strand.
CATGTTCAAACTGAACCCCGACGGAAGCCCGACGGTAGTCGCGGGGGTGCCGCCGGACTATTTCTCGAAAACAGGCCAGCTTTGGGGAAACCCGATTTACGATTGGGAGGCAATGCGAGCCGATGGATTTCGCTGGTGGGCGGCACGGATCGCGTTTACGCTTCGTATGGTCGATGCGGCCCGGGTTGACCATTTTCGCGGTTTTTGCGCGGCGTGGGAAGTTCCCGGCGAGGACACGACCGCAGAGAATGGAAGCTGGGTCGAAGTCCCCGGGCACGATCTTTTTCGAACGCTAAAGGGAAGCCTAGGCGAGCTGCCGCTGATAGCTGAAGACCTCGGCGTGATCACGCCGGATGTGATAGCGCTTCGCGATGCGTACGGACTTCCTGGAATGAAGATCCTTCAGTTCGCATTCGGCGGTGACGCCCAGAACCAGGATCTTCCGCACAATTACGTCCGCAATTGCGTTGCATATACCGGCACTCATGACAACGATACGGTCCTCGGTTGGTGGCGTTCACTCGGCGGAGGTGGGAAACGAGGCCGTGAAGTTTCGTCGCCCGTACGCGAGCACTGCAAGAGATATCTTGCAACGGACGGGCGTGAGATACATTGGAACTTCATACGCGCGGTCTGGGCATCGGTCGCCGATGTCGCTATTACACCGCTGCAGGATGTTCTCGGCCTCAGGAGCGAAGCGCGAATGAATCTGCCAGCGACGGGAGAAGGGAACTGGAGTTGGCGTTTTGACGACGGCGTCCTGACGAACTCTATCGCAACCCGATTACGCGAGCTGACCGAGACTTATGGCCGGTTGAGAGAACGATGACAATGCCGCCCGTACAAACCTTCGATTTTCTACCGAGGTTTGCCCGGGGCACCGGTCGATCCGCAATCGGAAGCTTATGACGGGTGATTCTATTGGAGGCGGCGATCGGAATCGAACCGATGAATAAAGGTTTTGCAGTTCGTATTACCGGTATTTTACCTATTGCCACCTGTTGTCACACGCCGAGATTCATTGACTTTCGCGAAAATACCGTTCAACCGGGATCACTCTATCATACGGTGTACTTACGATAATCATACGATAATTTAATTCTGACTTCCTAGGCCAAGAACGAGCTGGGATCGGCAATTGATAATGCAATAGTATCACCTAACGAAGGATATTTAGCTATTGGATCGAAGGTACGAGTCTGCCAAAAAGCGAAACACTAAGCAGCCCGGATTAGCTCCGCCACTTCCTGTGGTCTTGAAATCATTGGAACATGACTCGTCTGTAAAATAGTGGTTATCGCTCCTTTCTTTTCGCCATCACCTTTTCCCAACTCG
>JBGSYT010000061.1:0-1524 GCA_041750855.1 Pyrinomonadaceae bacterium
TATTTCGATGCCGCCGACCTGCAAAATCTCGGCATCGGCGAAGCGATTGCCCGCGTTGAAAGAGCGGACAATGATTTTAATTTGAAGACCGGGGATCCAGGAAAGATGGACGACGCTCGGCTTGAAGCGAAACGATCCAAACTATTGGACCTGTCGCGCGCGCGCTGCGCAATCCCTCGGAATGCGGCAGAAGAGGAATCCTCGCGGATGCGAAAGCCGGCAAGTACAATGAAGCCAGCAGTGCCAACGCCTGGGCCTTTGACGACTTCTTCCCGGTCATCAAAGGGCAACTCGCTCGAACCGAACGACGGAAACGCAAACGAACATCAGTACTTGCAAAAGATCGTAAAGCGGATCGCTGAGAAATACGGCTTTATAGCGACGGTTGAAAAGCAGGTTTTCGGTGGTATCGGCCGCATCGACGTCGCCCTTGAGAACGGTGTAATAAAAGTCGCCTGCGAAGTCGCAGTCACAAACACGGTCGAGTACGAGGTTCAGAGCATACAGAAGTGTTTGAGCTCTGGATACGACCGGGTTATCGTTCTGTCGGTCAACGAACAGCACCTTGACCAAATCAAGGGGTTGGCGGCCTCGTTTATCGGTGCCGATCAAATTGGGGCTGTGACATTTCTTAAGCCTGATGATTTTCATTTATATCTCGAACGCCTTTGTTCGGATAATCCTGACGTGTCTGGTGATGCTAAGGTCAAGGGGTATAGGATCCACACCTCTTACGCGGATGCAACGCCTTCCGCAGCTGAACTGATTAAGGAAACTATTGTCGAGGTTCTTGGGTCGGAGGTTCAAAGTGACCGAGAATGAACCAGTTCGATCGCGGGGCGGGATTGCACCGTTCGGGTATCGATGGCGGGATGGTCGCCTCGAGGTTGATGAGAAAGAGGCTCCAGTACGCCGTCTCATCTTTGACCTTTTCTTGAAGCACCGCAGAAAGCGAACCGTGGCTAAGATGTTAAACGATCTGGGCTATAGAACTCGAAGGGGAGCGGATTTCTCGGATATGGCCATCGATCGGCTTCTAAGAGATACGATAGCGAAGGGATTCCGTAACGAGGTTGGCATACAAGTGCCTGTCGATCCGATCGTCAGCGTCGACATCTGGGAGCGAGCCAACTGCCTGCTTAGCGTGCGTGAGGGAAAGCAGGCGGCCAATACTTTTGCTGGGCGCACGCGCTGCTCATGCGGCGGGGCTATGAACATTCCTTCGAAGTCAAATAAATATGTCTGCTCAATGTGCCGCTTTAAAATCCCTCAGGAGGATCTTGAATACATCTTTGCCTCACAAATCGAGTCCTTTACCTTTGGGGGGCATTGTTTAGGTGAACGATGGGCCTTATTGTCAGACGTCAATAAGCGGCTGATCGTGGAGCACATTTGCGAAGAAATAGTGGTCGCACGCGAATCGATATCGATACGTTTCGCGTGCGACACTACCTTATTTAAAACGCCAACACTTCAGCAACGTTCGGAACCCGCAAACGAAACCAGGCACAAACCAGATATCGA
>JBGSYT010000062.1:0-3406 GCA_041750855.1 Pyrinomonadaceae bacterium
GGAGGAAAAAAATGAAAAAACAACTAATGATAATGACGGTTGCGATGCTCGCATTGTTCACCATGCTATTAGGACTGAGCTGCGCACCACCCCCGCAAAACAATGCCAATGTAGCTCGCATCGATAATGCGACCCCGATAAACGCCGACACGGACGACCCCGGAATGGCGGGTGACGCATGTACCCAGCCTGGCAATAAGCCCGGCAACGTGACGAAACAGATCACGGACGGAATTATGGGCAAGGCGAAACTAAGGCGTCAGTTTGAGCACCGCTGGTTCAAATTTGGCGTTTATCCGGGATCGAGTCCCGGCTCGCTTCATTTGTATTTCACCGGCAAACTCGGCGACCCGGACACGCTGGGTGATCTCGCGGCCGTTGTAAAAAAGGTGCTCAAAAAAACGTGTGTTGAAAAAGTATTCTTCGCCACCGACGGCACTCTACCCCTGAGCACGACGGCAGCTCCGCGGACCACCGAAGCCTTTTTCGAATGGTGGGTCGGTTGCGAGGATCCGAATGTGCCGTGCGTCGGCGGCGAATGCAGGCCTCCGGACCAGTGCCCGGCACCAAGCCCCGACCCGGGTGCGAACACAAACACAAACATGAACGTGAACACGAACACTAATTCCAGACCGAACACCAATGGGAAGTAATGACATGAACGCATGAAAAAGCGGCGATCTGAAGAGATCGATTTTTCGGCTTTCCCTTTGTTTCTGCGGTTAGTGTGTTTCGTGGGTGTGAAAACACAACACGAAACACACTAATAACACAAATTAAAGAGTTCTCTATCACGGGCAGCGTGCCGAACCCTGGGACTCCGTTGCGGAAAAAGACTTTTCAGACATCCTCTTATTTGACTCGATTAGCCGTACCCGTCACCAAAACCCGAATTGATAGCAAATCTAACGCGACCCGTTCTCTCCGCGAGAAGAATCTCCGGCAAGGTGGTCCTAAATGGAAAAGTACTAGGGCAGAAACGTGATATATAGCGAGGGGGCCCTCGGTAAGCTAGACTTAACGTGATTATGACGACTGAAGAACACTCCCTACCGGTCGTATTTCTGCCTTCGGGACACTACTATTGAGATATGATCTACGAAATTAATGAAACCCACGACCCGAACCTCAAAAGCTGGGTCGAGTCTGCTAATGATCCGAATACGGATTTTCCGATACAGAATTTGCCGTTTTGTTTTTTTTACGAGCTGGACGATTCCGAGCAGTATGGACGAACGGGCATCATAATTGGCGATCAGGTTCTAGATTTCGAGGCCTGTTTGGATTCTGGCGTTTTCGGTAAGAAACAATCTAAGGAATGGGAGGATCTTCTCGGCTTCTATCAGGTTTACTCATTGAATCCCGGCGTGAAAGGGTTTAACGCCTCTGATGGGAAGACACTCCGAAAACGAATAACGGGGATTCTTGAAGAATCTGCAGTTGAGGAAATTCGGAAGACGGTACGTGAAAACTTAATTCCTGCTTCGAAAGTTGGTTTTTGTGTTCCGTTTGCAATCGGCGACTACACCGACTTCTACTGCTCGATATATCATGCAACCAACGTTGGATCGATGTTTCGGCCGGACAATCCTTTGCTGCCGAATTATAAGTATGTGCCGATCGGGTATCACGGGCGGGCATCTAGCATTGTGGTGAGCGGGACGGATATAAAGCGGCCGCATGGGCAGAACCGTAGCGATGCCGAGGCGCCGCCGGTCTATATACCTTGCAAGAGTCTCGATTACGAGATGGAGGTGGGTTTCTTTGTAGGGCAGGGAAATGAACTCGGGACGTCGATCCCGATCGCTGAGGCCGAAAAACATATCTTTGGCCTGTGCCTGGTCAACGATTGGTCGGCACGCGACATACAGGCTTGGGAATACCAGCCGCTCGGGCCTTTTCTGGCTAAGAGCTTTGCGACCACTATCTCGCCGTTTGTTGTGACAATGGAGGCCTTGGCACCTTTTAGAACAAAAGCCTTTGAACGCGATCCGGATGATCCGCAGCCTCTTGGTTATCTCGCAAATGAGAACAACGAAAAGTTCGGCGGCTTTGACGTCAACCTCGAGGTCTTTATCCAAACCGAGAAGATGCGCGGGCGAAACATCGACCCGCATCTGCTCTCGCGTTCCAACATGAAGGACCTCTACTGGACGATCGGCCAGATGCTGACCCATCACGCTTCGAACGGCTGCAACCTGCAGACAGGCGACTTGATGGCGACGGGCACCATCAGCGGCAAGGAAAAGAGCGAACGCGGATCGGTGCTCGAACTAAGCTGGCGCGGTACAGAACCGATCGAACTGCCCTCCGGCGAGACCCGCCGCTTTATCGAAGACGGCGATGAGATCATCATGAAAGGCTACTGCGAACGCGAAGGATTCCGTCGCATCGGCTTTGGCGAATGCCGCGGGCGAATCCTGCCAGCAGAGTAAGTTCAAACAGGATAGACAGGATGTGCAGGATTTTCTTATCTTGTTTATCCTGTGTATCCTGTTTCCATTCTTTTGGTAAGATTTATGAGTGAAAGCAGCACAGGTAGTTTCGCAGGCTGAGGTCACCGTTAGAGCGTCCGACGGGCGGGAGTTCGACGACGTGCTTGCTGTCGAGGAACCGCTTGAGATTCGACTCGGATTCGCTGACGGAACGCACAAGGCAGTTTCGATCACGATGCGAACGCCCGGCGACGATGCCGAGCTAGCCGCGGGTTTTCTCTTTACGGAAGGCATCATCGCAAACTGCGATCAGATAAAGCAGATCCGCCACTGCGGTTTGGGCAGAAACCCGAGCCGTAGCGAGGGTGCCGTCCCGCAGGCAGTTTTAGCCGTCTCCGGAGACACACTCCCTAACGGTCGTGCTTCCGCCAACACCATCCGTGTCGATCTCGCCGACGGTGTTGAGGTCGATCTCAAGAAACTCGAACGTCATTTCTACACTACTTCAAGTTGCGGCGTGTGCGGGAAAACGGCAATTGAGGCACTGCATACGGGCGTTCAAAAATTGCCGTCGAACGCCTTCATCGTCAGTCATAATCTAATTCATGGCCTGCACGAAACCCTTCGAGCGGCCCAGACGACATTCGATCGGACGGGCGGGCTTCATGCATCGGCATTATTCCGTAACGATGGATCACTCGACCTGGTTCGTGAGGATGTCGGCCGCCACAACGCTCTCGATAAGGTGATCGGGAGGAAGGTTCTCGATGGTAAAACGCCGCTCAGCGATCAGGTGCTCTTGGTTAGCGGACGAGCGAGCTTCGAACTGGTACAGAAAGCCCTGATGGCAGGTATTCCGATACTTGCGGCGGTAGGTGCTCCGTCGAGCCTGGCGGTCGAGCGTGCAAAGGAATTCGGCATGACCTTGATCGGTTGTCTCCGCGACGGCCGGTTCAATATCTATTGCGGCC